>NZ_CAJPVH010000038.1 GCF_905397395.1 Cupriavidus campinensis | reverse complement strand
CGCCGTGCGCGAGCGGGTGGCCCGCACGCTGGGCGGGTCGATTGCCGCGCCGGCGGCGTCCCCGGCCGATGCCGTGCTGACGCTGCCCGCCTGGCTGGCCAATCCGGTCTCCGGCACGCTGCGCCACCTGTGGCTGGACCGCGAGGGCAGCGGCTACGCCAGCGTGATGCTGCTGCGCGGGCTGGAAAATCCGGCAGTCATGTCTGGCATCGCCACCGCCGTTAACACGGTACAGGGCGCCGAATGGGCGGACCGCATCGCCGATCTGTCCTTCCTGCTGCACCACTACCGCGTGCTGATGAGCTGGCTGCTGCTGGCCGGCGCCGCCGGCGTGGCGCTGCTGCTGGCATGGCGCTATGGCCGTGCGGGCTGGCGCGCGCTGGCACCCACGCTGCTGGCCGCCGCCTTCAGCGTGGCCGTGCTGGGGTGGCTCGGCGTGCCGTTGCAGCTGTTCTCGGTGCTGGCGCTGGCGCTGCTGCTGGGCGTAGGTGTCGATTACGGCATATTTTTGCTTGAGCATCCCGGCGATGGCGTGTCCTGGACCGCCATCGTGCTCGGCGCGGCCAGCACGCTGCTGGCGTTCGGGCTGCTCGCACTGTCTTCCACGCCGGCGCTGCATGCGTTCGGCATGACGATGCTTTCGGGCGTGGGCGCGGTCTGGGTGCTGTCGCCATGGTTCCGGCCATTGGGCCGGCACGCCTCACAACAACAAGCTGAACAGGGTTGATTGATATGAAAACGGAACAGGTGGAGGTATTGATCGTCGGCGCCGGGCCCGCTGGCTCGGTGGCGGCTGGCCTGCTGCGCAAGCGCGGCATCCAGGTGCTCGTCATCGAGAAGGAGACGTTCCCGCGCTTCTCCATCGGCGAGAGCCTGTTGCCGCAGAGCATGGAATACATAGAGGAAGCCGGTATGCTGCAGGCCGTGGTGGAGGCCGGGTTCCAGTACAAGAACGGCGCCGCCTTCGCCCGGGGCGACCGCTACACGGAATTCGACTTCCGCGACAAGTTCTCCAAGGGCTGGGGCACCACCTATCAGGTGCAGCGTGCGCATTTCGACGACGTGCTGATCCGGGAAGCCGAGAAGCAGGGCGCCGAGGTGCGCTTCCGCCACGTGGTGGAAGCGGTGGATGTCACCGGCGCGCAGCCGGTGGTGACCGTGCGCGACCCGGACGGGCAGGCGTACACGGTGCAGGCGAAGTTCCTGCTCGATGCCTCCGGCTTCGGCCGCATCCTGCCGCGCCTGCTGAAGCTGGAGTCCCCGTCGAACTTCCCGGTGCGCGCGGCTATCTTCACGCACGTGGAAGACCGCGTGGCGCCCGGCACCTTCGACCGCAACAAGATCCGCATCGGCGTGCATCCCGAGCATGTCGATGTCTGGTACTGGACCATTCCGTTCTCGAATGGCCGCTGCTCGCAGGGCGTGGTGGCGGAGAAGTCGTTCCTGGACCGCTATCCGGGCGACGAGATGGTCAAGCTGAAGCAGTTGGTCAGCGAGGAACCGGGGCTGGCGCACCTGCTGCGCGACGCCAACTGGGATACGCCGGCGCGGCAGATCGTCGGCTACTCGGCCAATGTCAGCTCGCTGTGGGGCAAGGGCTACGCGCTGCTCGGCAATGCCGGCGAGTTCCTGGACCCGGTGTTCTCGTCGGGCGTGACGATTGCGTTCAAGTCGGCCAGCCTGGCCACGGCCTGCCTCGCCCGCCAGCTGGCCGGCGAAACCGTGGACTGGGAGGCCGACTACGCCAGACCGCTGAAGGCTGGCGTGGACTGCTTCCGCACCTTCGTCGAAGCCTGGTACGAGGGCCGCTTCCAGACCCTGATCTTCCATCCGAACGCCACGCCCGAGATTCGCCGGATGATCTCGTCGATCCTGGCCGGCTACGCCTGGGACCGAGACAACCCCTTCGTGGCCGAGTCCCGGCGGCGCCTCAACGTGCTGGAGCAGCTTTGCGCGGCCTGAGGCTCTTCTGCTCGATAACGGCCGGCGCGGCGCTTGCCGTACTGGCCATATTGGCTGGCTGCGCCGCGGCGCCGCCCGCCGGCCCCACGCCAGCCGTGGCCGAAGCGGACCGCCCGGCGGTGCCGCTGCTGCGCCTGCCGCCGGCGTCGCTGGGCCGCACGCTGCAATTGCAGCAGCAGATCACGGTGCGTTATCCGTCGCCGCAGGGCGAGCAGACGCGCGACATCCTCGCGCTGCTGGAGGCCGATGCCGGCCACACCCGGCTGGCCGCGCTGGCTGGTGGGCAAGTGCTGGCCCGGCTGGACTGGGACGGCAGTGACCTGCGCGTGACACGTGCGCCGTGGGCGCCCGCGGAACTCGTGCCGGAGCGTATCCTCAGTGATCTGCAGCTGTCGCTCTGGCCGGTGGCAGCCATTCGCGCGGCGCTGCCGCCGGGCTGGCGCCTGGACGCCACGCCGGCCATGCGCCGCCTGCTGGCCGGTGACGAACTCGTGGCCGAGATCCGCTATCCCGACGCAGCCACCACGGAGTTTGTGCAGCGCCGCGACGGCTACCGGCTGACCATCCGCACGCTGCAGGGTGAAGGAGCACGGCCATGACGATTTTCCTGAACGCGATGAATGTCATCTGCGCACTGGGCAGCGGCAACGACGCCGTGCGCGCTGCGCTGTGGCGCACGGATGGCCCGGCGGGCGGCGAAGTTACAGACCGCTACACACCCGGCACGCCGCTGCACCTCGGTACCGTGCGCGAGCCGGTGGCGGCCACCGACCTGCCGGCCGGCCTCGCGCCCGCATTGTGCAGCCGCAACAACGCGCTGCTGGACCGCACGCTGGTTGCGCTGCGCCCCGCTGTGGAAGCCGCCATCGCCCGCGTGGGCCCGACCCGCGTGGCCATCGTGCTCGGCACCAGCACCTCGGGCATCAGTGACGGCGAACTGGCCGTGCGCGCGCGGCACGCCGCCGGCACCTGGCCGGATGCCTTCCATTACGGCCAGCAGGAGCTGGGCTCGCCCGCGCAGTACCTCGCACTGGCGCTGGGCACGGCCGGACCGGCCTATACGATCTCCACGGCATGTTCGTCGAGCGCGAAGGCGCTGGCCGCCGCCGCGCGGCTGCTGGAGCAGGGCATGGCCGACGTGGCCATCGCCGGTGGGGTGGACACGCTGTGCGCGTTCACGATCGCCGGCTTCCGCTCGCTCGACTCGGTCAGCGCGGAGCGGTGCAATCCGCTGTCCGCCCATCGCCACGGCATCAACCTGGGCGAGGGTGCGGCGCTGTTCCTGATGTCGCGCGAGGCCGGCCCGGTACGGCTGGCCGGCTGGGGCGAGACGTCCGATGCGCACCATATGTCCGCGCCGGACCCGGCTGGCGCCGGCGCCCGCGCCGCCATGCAGGAGGCCATGACGCGCGCCGGCGTGCAGCCGGCCGACATCGACTATCTGAACCTGCACGGCACGGCCACCGAGCAGAACGACGCAATGGAGTCGCGCGCCGTGGCAGACCTGCTCGGGCTCGACGTGCCGGTCAGCTCGACCAAGCCGCAGACCGGGCACACGCTGGGCGCCGCCGGCGCCGTGGAAGCCGCGCTGATGGTGCTGACCCTGACCGACAACCCGCGTGGGCGCCTGCCGGCCCATTGGTGGGACGGCGCGGCCGATCCGACGCTGCCGCCGCTGCACGTGGTGGGCGCGGACGAGTCGCTGGGCCGGGCACCGCGCTACGTGATGAGCAATTCGTTCGCGTTCGGCGGCAGCAACAGCGTGCTGGTGCTGGGAGAGGGCTGACATGACAACGCCTGATGTGACACCTGACTCGACACCTGACGCCATGCCGCCCCTGCCGCCGGTGTCCGAAGTGGTGCCCCACGCGGGCGCCATGCGGCTGATCGACGAACTTGTCCAGGCCGATGGCGAGCACTGCGTGGCCCGCGCCACGGTGCGCGCCACCCAGCTGTTCGTGGACGATGCCGGCATGCCCGGCTGGGTCGGTATCGAATACATGGCCCAGACGATTGCCGCCTGGGCTGGCGTGCGCGAGCGCGCGGCGGGCCGCCCGCCGGGGTTGGGCTTCCTGCTCGGCTCGCGCCGCTATGCCTGCGACGTGCCCGCGTTTCCGGTGGGCAGCGTGCTGACTATCCGCACCCAGGTGGAGCTGATCGGGGACAACGGCCTCGGCCTGTTCGCCTGCACGGTCGAGATGGATGGCCGCGACGTGGCGCGCGCCAATGTTTCCGTTTTCCAGCCTGCGGATGCGCAGGCGTTTCTCCAGGGGCAGCAAGCATGACGAACAAGACCGTGCTGGTCACGGGCTCCTCGCGCGGTATTGGCCGCGCCATTGCGCTGCGGCTCGCCCGCGACGGCTACGACGTGGTGGTGCACTGCCGCGCCCGCCGGGACGACGCCGACTCCGTGGCGGACGCCGTGCGCGCCTTCGGCCGCAACGCGCGCGTGCTGGCCTTCGATATCAGCGACCGCCAGGCCACCGCCAGCGTGCTGCATGCCGACATCGAGGAACACGGCACCTATTACGGCGTGGTCTGCAACGCGGGCATCGCGCGGGACGCGGCGTTTCCGGCCATGAGCGGCGAGGAATGGGACGAGGTGGTCCATACCAACCTCGACGCCTTCTACAACGTGCTCAACCCGCTGGTGATGCCGATGGTGCAGCGCCGCCAGCCGGGCCGCATCGTTACGCTGTCGTCGGTGTCCGGGCTGGTGGGCAACCGGGGCCAGACCAACTACAGCGCGGCCAAGGCCGGCATCATCGGCGCCACCAAGGCGCTCGCCATCGAACTGGCCAAGCGCCACATCACGGTCAACTGCGTGGCGCCGGGGCTGATCGACACGGAAATGGTGGACGAGCATGTGCGCGAGGAAGCGCTGAAGATGATTCCCGCGCGGCGCATGGGCACGCCGGACGAGGTGGCGGCCACGGTGGCCTTCCTGCTCTCGCCGGATGCCGGTTACATTACACGGCAGGTGATTTCGGTGAACGGGGGGATGTTCGGATGAAGCGGGTTGTCGTAACCGGCGCGGGCGCGATCAGCGCATTGGGCAACGACTGGACCACGGTGCGCGAGCGCCTGGCCAGCGGCCGCAATGCCGTGGTGCGGATGCCGGAGTGGGCCGACATCAAGGGCCTGAACACGCAGCTCGGGGCGCCGGTGCCGCCATTCGCGCTGCCGGCTCACTACACGCGCAAGGCCACGCGGTCCATGGGCCGCGTCTCGCTGATGGCGGTGCTGGCCAGCGAGGCCGCGCTGGCGGATGCCGGCCTGACCGGCCATCCGATCATCACGGGCGGGCAGATGGGCATCGCCTACGGCTCGTCCACGGGCACGCCATCCGCGATCCAGGACTTCGGCCGGATGATGACCGAGCGCACCACCGAGGACATCAGCGCCACCACCTACATCCGCATGATGCCGCACACCACGGCGGTCAATATCGGGGTGTTCTTTGGCATCACGGGGCGCATTCTGACCACCTCCAGCGCGTGCACGTCCGGCAGCCAGGGCATCGGCTACGCCTACGAGACGATCCGCGCGGGCCGCCAGGTGGCGATGCTGGCCGGCGGCGGCGAGGAGTTGGATGCGACCGAGGCGGCCGTTTTCGACACGCTGTTCGCCACCAGCACGCGCAACGACGCCCCCGAGGCCACGCCGCGTCCGTTCGACGCGGACCGCGACGGCCTGGTGCTGGGCGAGGGCGCCGGCACGCTGGTGCTCGAGGAACTGGAGCACGCCCAGGCACGTGGCGCGCGCATCCTGGCCGAGATCGTCGGCTACGGCACCAACAGCGACGGCGCCCACGTGACCCAGCCGCAGGCCGCAACCATGGCCGTGGCCATGCGGCAGGCGCTGGAGGACGCCGGGCTGGCGCCGGAGCGCATCGGCTACGTCAATGCGCACGGCACGGCCACCGACCATGGCGACATCGCCGAATCCCATGCCACGCACGCGGTGCTGGGCGGCGCCGTGCCGGTCAGCTCGCTGAAGAGCTACCTCGGCCACACGCTGGGCGCATGCGGGGCGCTGGAGGCGTGGATGAGCATCGAGATGATGCGCGATGGCTGGTTTGCGCCGACGGTGAACCTCGTCAATCCGGACCCGCGCTGCGCGCCGCTGGACTACATCATGGGCGAAGGCCGCCGACTCGACACCGAGTACGTGATGAGCAACAATTTCGCGTTCGGCGGCATCAACACCTCGCTGGTGTTCCGCCGCTGGGACGCCTGAGCAGATAGCCGTACCCGAGCCGTACCCGAGCCGTACCACCGTCTGGTTTCATCGCTCAACAATCAAGAACAAAGGAAGGTCAATGAAATTCGCTCTCCCGCTGGTCGCCCTCGCCATCGCCAGTACCGGCACGCTGCTGTCCGCGCCTGCGGCCGCGCGCGACACCAAGTACATGCTGCCGTTCCAGGAAGTCCTGGACATGCCGGAAGCCAAGGAAAAGCTCGACGGCTCGGTCATGTTCTATCTGGCCGGGCAGAAGACGCCGAAGGTGCTTGAGAAGAAGGACAGCGACGTCTCGAACAAGAAGACCAACGGCGTGGGCAAGGCTGACGAGGAAGCGTGCCGCTGGGCTGCGCTCTCGGCGCTGATCTCGTTCCAGGACAAGGCCAAGTCGCTGGGCGCGAATGCAGTGGTGGACATGGTGAGCTATTACAAGAAGGACACCAACGCCAGCACCACCGAGTACGAGTGCCACGCCGGCGCCGTGGTGGTGGGCGTGACGCTGAAGGGCACCTACGCCAAGGTCGCCGCCAAGTAAGGCGGCATCGATCGACGGGACCTGTTTGACGTTTTCAGGACGATTGCCATGCCGCTCGCGCTGCGCACAGGATCGGTCATGGCATTCGCGGCCATGGCGCCACCCGTCAGCCGCTGGATGTCGCCAGAGGAGCTGGCGCGGCTGGCCGCCATGCGCGCCCGGGCCCGCGCCGAGCAGTTCGCGGCGGGCCGCTGGCTTGCCCGCCGGCTGCTGGCGGTGACGTTCGGCGGGGATGCAGCGGAATGGTCGCTGTCGGCGGCCGAGGACGCGCCGCCGCTGGCGACCCATACCGGCGGGGCCGTCGGCACGCCGGTATTCCTGTCGATTGCCCATTCGGGTGATCACCTGGCTTGCGCCGTGTCCGACCTGCCGGTTGGCATCGACATCGAGGAAATGCAGCCGCGCAAACACCTGGACACGCTGATCGAGGCCACCACCACGGAGGCCGAGCGCGGCGCGGTGCCGGCCCTGCTGGACGTGGGCGACGAGTTGGCGAAGCTGGAGGCCTTCTATGACCTCTGGACGCTCAAGGAAGCCTGGATCAAGTGCCACGGCGGCAATCTGTTCCGCACCATGATGGGCCACGTGGTGGAAGCCGTGCCGGTGGCGATGGCGCACGCCAATGGCGTCACGTGGCGGCGCGATGACGCGGTGCTGGCGCTGACGGCGTCGGCGCCGCTGGCGTCGGTGTCGGTGCCCAATCCGGCTGGATGGCGCCTCCGCGCGCAACAGATCGACTAGATCCGCCCGGCAGAGCCGTAGCGTCAGATCTTCTCCAGCGCCGCGCATGCCGCGCGCAGGATGGCCGCGTAGCGCTCCAGATGCGGCTCGATCCGGTAGACCGGGCCGGCGATCGAGATCGCGTAACTCTCGCCCGACAACCGTACCGGCCAGGCCAGTGCGCCGACATCGGGCATCGACTCACTGAGGTTCACGTACGCGCCGCGCTCGCGCGCTTGCCGGAGGTCGGCCTCCAGCGCCGCCGGCGTGGCCAGCGTGCGCGCGGTGAATGGCTGGAAGGGCAGTTGTGCGAGCAGGGCGGCGCGCTCGGCGTCGTCCATGGCGGCCAGCAGCGCCTTGCCGATCGAGTTCGCATGGAGTTCGCGCCGCTCGCCGGCCGTGGCGATATAGCGGATTGCGTGTGGCGATTCAAGCACATCGAGATAGACCACCGCATGGCCTTCGTGCAGCTTGCCGATGACGATGGTCTCCCCGGTGGATTCGCGCAATTCGCTCATGGTGCCGTGCACGCGATCGAGCACGGGGTCGTGGCGGGCAATCTGCTGGGCCATGGCCAGCAGCCGGCCGGTGGGGTAGTAGCCCTGGCGGCGGGCCGTCTCATAAAGATAGCCGAGCGAAGTCAGCGTGCGGATCAGCGCCAGGCAGCTCGAGGCCGGCACGGACAGCAGCCGGGACAGTTCCGAGAGGGACAGCGCGCGCCGTTCGCGCGCAAAGGTCTCGATGATCTCGATCACGCGCAGGGCGGTCTTGACATTCATCGAGGGCGGCTTGGCAGCGGACGGATCGGGACGCGCGGGCATCGGGGCGTGGGCATGCAATCAGGAGGGATATGGGGCCGGAATGTACCACGGCGTGCCCGATGGGCCGCGTCGCTACAGCTTATCGGATGTATTCTAATTTTACGCCCGATAAGCTGTATCTTGAAAATACAGCCGAAATAGCGTAAAACGGCTTTACAACTTTCTAGCTGTATTCTCGCCCACCATGTATCCCATCCGCATCATCAGCCAGCTACGGCCGATCCTCCAGGGCTTCCGCAAGTCCCGCGGGCTGACCCAGGCGCAACTCGCGGCGCGCCTGGGGGTGAGCCAGCAGACCTATGCCCGGCTGGAAGCCAACCCGGCGCGCGTCAGCGTGGAGCGGCTACATGCGGTGTTGCAGGCGCTGGACGTGGAAATGCTGCTGTCGACCAATGGGGACGAGGACTATCGTGGCGGCGGCGCCATGCTCCGCCAGCCCCCATCGCACGAGCCCTGGTAATGGGACGCCGCCCTTTGCGACGCCAGCTCGGCGTCTGGATGAACGGCCATTTCACGGGCGTGTGGGCTCAGGGCAGCGAGGGCGAGACCTTCCACTACGCGGCACGTTGGATCCACAGCCCGCAAGGCCGGCCGCTGTCGCTCTCGATGCCGTTCCGGTCAGACAATGCACCGTACCGTGGCCGCGTGGTCACGGATTACTTCGACAACCTGCTGCCGGATAGCGACGCCATCCGCCGGCGGCTTGCGCAGCGCCATCGCACGCGTGGCATCGCTCCTTTCGATCTACTCACGGCGCTGGGCCGCGACTGCGTGGGCGCGCTGCAGCTGCTGCCCGAAGGCGAGGTGCCCGAAGAGCTTCGCGTCATCGAGGGCAGTCCGGCCGATGACGCGCACATTGCCCGCTTGCTGCGCGACACCACGAGTGCATCGCCCCTCGGCCAGCATGGCGACGATGCCGACCTGCGCCTGTCGATTGCCGGTGCGCAGGAAAAGACCGCGCTGCTGCGCCGGGGCGGCCAGTGGTTCATTCCGCACGGCAGTACGCCCACGACCCATATTCTCAAGCTGCCGCTCGGGCTGGTGGGCAATATGCGCGCGGACATGCGCACGTCCGTCGAGAACGAATGGCTTTGCGCGCAGCTGGTCGAGGCCTTCGGCCTGCCCATCGCGGCGTGCGAGATGGCGATGTTCGAGGACCAGAAGGCGCTGGTGGTCGAGCGCTTCGACCGGCGCGTGGCGCCCGATGGCGCATGGATCCTGCGCCTGCCCCAGGAGGACTTCTGCCAGGCGATGGGCATGTCCCCGCTGGTCAAGTACCAGGCCGATGGCGGGCCGGGCATCGCGGACATCATGGCGATCCTGTCCGGCTCCGACGCGCGCGAGGCGGATCGTCGCAATTTCTTCAAGACGCAGATCCTGTTCTGGATGCTCGCGGCTACGGACGGGCACGCCAAGAACTTCAGCCTGAGCATTGGCCCGGGTGGCCGCTACTGGGCTACGCCGCTATATGACGTGCTCTCGGCACATCCCATCGTCGGGGGCGGGGCCAATCAGCTGGCCATGCAGAAGGCGCGCATGGCCATGGCGGTGCGGGGCTCGCAGAATTACTACCGGCTGGCCCAGATCCAGCGTCGGCACTGGATAGCCCAGGGGCGGCAGGTGGGGCTGCCCGAGGCGGATGTGGAATCGATAATCGCCGAACTCGTGGCCGCCGTGGACCCGGCGCTTGCCGCCGTCGCGGCCCGCCTGCCCCGGGATTTTCCGCAGGACCTGGCCGGGGCCGTGTTCGATGGCATCAGGGCGCAAGGCAAGAAGCTGCTATAATGCCGGACTTGGTCCTCTCTCCAGACGACAGGACCGGGTGCCGACATCACTACAATGACTCAGTTTTGGCACCCTTCGGGCGTACACCCGAATCGATCCGGGCCACGTGGCCCGTCACCATATTGACCGGCGGCAAGTCCGCTCCGTACCCGGCACGCCCCGTACCAGCGCGCCAGCTTACGCAAGCACGGTCACTCCGCGTCAATCGCGACGACATGCACCTCAGTGCGTGTTGCGCACATTGACCCTCCTTCCCATCGCGTTGGAACCAACTGGCAAGCAGTGGCGCACATCGGTGCCCGGCCTGCGCATGCGCGTTCACGCGAAACGAGACATCACATCACATTGCAGCAAACGCAAATCATTGAATCGCCGTACACGGTTGCCGTGTACCCCATCGAGCAAGAGCCAGGCGTCTGGTTCGCGGCCTATCTGATCCGCGAATACAAAGACGGCATGGAGCGCGTGGTGGCCAACGTGGCCATGCGCCACGACACCCACCGCACCGCCGCCCGGGCCAAGCATGCCGCCCGCTGTGCCGGCGAGGGCGCCATCACGCGCCTGGCTGCGCGACACCTTCAACCGGGCGCCATTGCCCACGCTAATCAAGGAGCCCGTCATGGCTAAGGAAGATCTCGTCGAGTTCGGCGGCCACGTTTCCGAAGTGCTGCCCGATAACCGTTTCCGCGTCGTACTCGAAAACGGCTTCCAGGTGTGGGCGTATTCGTCGGGCCGCATGAAGAAGAACCGCATCCGGATCCTGGCCGGCGACCGCGTAACACTGGAAATGTCGCCCTATGACCTGACCAAGGGCCGCATCAACTACCGGCACAAGAATTGAGCGCAGTCATGAACCATCCCGCCCCCGACGAGGCCATCATGTCCGCAACGTCTGCCAATGACGAATGGGAAATCATGCACCTGACGCCCGCGGGCTGGATGGACGGCAGCTACCGGCACGAGCCGGGCGAGGCCGTGGACATCGCCGCGCCGGCCGATGACGTGCTGACCGTGCGCCGGCACGTCAGCGCCACCTACGGCGGGCCGTGCCGCGTGGTGGAGGACCGCACGCCGCGCACCGAAGACATGGCACTGATCGAACGGTTGCTGACGAAGTTCGGCGCGCCGGGCTTCGGCGTCTGAGAATCCGGGGCGTCAGCCGCGTGCGCGGCGCGCCTCGTAGGCCTTGAGACTCGTCAAGGCCAACTCCAGGGTCGGCGCCGGCGTCTGGCCGCGCCGCGCCAGCAAGTCTCCCACGATCTGGTCCGATTCGATGGCGGCGCCGCGCTCCAGGTCGCGCAGCATCGACGCCATCAGCGGAGAGCCTTCCGCGAACAGCGTCGCCCGGGCCTGCTCGAGCGCCGGCGCCCGCGCCGGATAGCCGTTTGCGGCCGCAATGGCCGCGCACTCATCGAGCAGCGCCGCAATGGTCTCCCGCCCGTGCGGTGCGGCCAGGATGTCGCCAATCGTCGCCCGCATCAGGCAGGTGGACGAGGCCAGCGTCGCCAGAAACAGCCACTTTTCCCACATGTCCTGCATGATCGCTTCACTGCGCTGCACGTCGAAACCGGCGTTCTCGAGCAGGGCGGCCACGGCACGCGCGCGCGCGGTGGTGCCGGCTGGCCGTTCCCCGAACGAGAGAATGTGGAAGGCCGACAGATGCAGGATGGTGCCTTGCTCGTCCAGCGTGCTGGAGATCATGCAGCGGCCACCCATCACGCGCTTGGCGCCGAAGCGGGCATCGAGCTTGTCCAGGTGTTGCATGCCGTTGAGCATGGGGATGACCACCGTGTCGGGGCCCACGGCCGGCGCGAAGCTGTCCATGGCGCCGTCCAGGTCGTAGGCCTTGCAGCTCAGCAGCACTACGTCGTACGGCGCGGTGATCTGGGTGGATAGCACCGTGGGCGGGTCCTCGATGCGCACGTCGCCATGCGGGCTCATGATCCGCAGGCCGCGCTCGGCCAGCAGGGCGGCGCGCCGGGGCCGCACCAGGAACGTGACGTCACGCCCGGCCTGCAGCAGCCGCGCCCCGAAATAGCCACCAATCGCACCCGCTCCGACTACCAGAATCCGCATGTTCGACTCCCCAGGTCAGCCCGGCTCCCAGGCCGGGTGTGCGCCATTGTAGTGGGGCGCCGCAAAAGCTGCTGGCGGGCGCCGTGGCCGTCATTTGCCCTCGCCCCGCGCCTGGCTGCGGGCGAGGTAGACCTCGTGCAGGGTGATCTTGCGCACCTCCGCCTGGCTCGCGCCGATGTGCGAGCGCAGCAGCCGGCAGGCTTCATCTGACCGATGGGCGAGCACGGCGCGCAGGATGCGCCCGTGCTCTTCATACGTGGCGTCCACGCGCGCTGGCTTGGTGAAGTCCAGTCGGCGGATCAGGCGGATGCGTTCGGTCACGTCGCGATGCACGCGCGCCATCTCGGGGTTGCCGGCGGCCTCCACCAGCGTGCAGTGGAAGGCCTCGTCGAGTTCGCCCACGCGCGCCATGTCCGGCAGCCGCGCCTCGGGCGCCACCAGCCAGATCGCGGCCAGGGCGGCCAGGGCCGCCTGGTTGCTGTCCGGCGCCATCGCGCACAGCCGCCGCACCGCTTCGGTCTCCAGCACCATGCGCAGGTCGTACAACTGCTCGAATTTGTCGAAGTCGAACGGCAGCACACGCCAGCCGGCGCGGAAACTGACCTCGACGAACCCTTCCTGCTTCATCCGGAACAGTGCCTGGCGGACCGGCGTGCGTGACACGCCCAGCCGCTCGCAGACTTCGTTCTCGGTGAAGCGGTCGCCGGGCACGAGGCGAAAGTCGGCGATATCGCGCTTCAGCAGTGCGTAGACATCGTCGGCGCGCGAGGTGCGCCCGGCATCGGTAGGGGGCATGGCATTCATCGGGATAGGCGCGGTGCGGGTCTCGGCGGGACGGTTGGGCCGGCGCTGGCGCCCATTATGCGCCGGCGCCGGCCGGGTCGCCACCGGCCCCGGGGGCAGGTTTCAGCGCCGGACTTCACGCTGGAAGATCTCCAGGCTCTGCCGCTTGGCCGCGACGAAGCTCGCCTGTGACAGGGTCTCCACGGTGCGTGGCCGGGCATCGCCGTAGTCCAGGATCTCGGCCACGCGCGTCGGGCGCTTGGTCAGCAGCAGGATCTGGTCCGCCAGGTACACCGCTTCCTCCAGGTCGTGCGAGACCAGCAGCATGGTCGTGCCGGTCTGCATGAACACCTCCTGCAGCTTCTCCCGGATGAACAGCGTCATCTCGAAGTCGAGCGCGGAGAACGGTTCGTCGAGGAACAGCACCTCGGGCCGGGGCGCCAGCGCCCGCATGATCGACGCGGTCTGCTGCTGCCCGCCGGACAGCTCGTACGGGTAGCGGTTCAGGTCGAACTTCACGTCGAAGGACGCCACCAGCTCCGCCATGCGCCGGTCCACCTCGGCCTTGCTGCGGCCCTCCAGCAGGAGCGGATAGGCGATGTTGTCGATGGTCCGCATCCACGGGAACATCGCCTCGCGGTAGTTCTGGAACACGTAGCCAATGCGCGTGTCCTTGAGCGACTTGCCGTCGAACAGGATCTCGCCCCGGTCGATCGGAATCAGCCCCGCGATCATGTTGATCAGCGTGCTCTTGCCGCAGCCGTTGGGGCCGAACACCGAGACGATCTTGCCTTTCGGGATGTCGAGGTCGAAGTTCTCGTACAGCGGCCAGCCGGCGAAATACTTGGTCAGCCCGCGGATGGTGATGTGGGTGCCCGGCGGCCCGGGGCGGAACGGCGGCACCGGCACGTCGGCGTGGCGGGCGGGGGTCAGAACGGTGGTCATGGTTACCTTCCACTCCAATGGACGATGCGGCGCTCCAGCACCAGGAACGCGATGTTGAGCACATAGCCGAGCGCGCCGGCCGCGAGGATGGCCGCGTACATGGTCTTGACGTTGAGCACCTGCTGGGCGTCGATGATGGCGTGGCCGAGGCCGTTCTCGGAGCCGATGAACATCTCGGCCACGATCACGATCACCAGCGCCATCGACACGGCGGAGCGCAGGCCGACAAAGCTCGGCTGCAGGCTCTCCCAGACCAGCACGTCCCGGAAGATGCGCCAGCGGGAGGCGCCCATCACGCGCGCCGCCATCACGCGCTGCTTGCGCGCGTTGATCACGCCGTAGGCGCTGTTGAAGACCACGATCAGCAGGGCGCCGAAGGCGGCGATGGCTATCTTGTTGATGTCGGACACGCCGAAAATCAGCAGGAACAGCGGAATCAGCGCGGAAGACGGCGTGGAGCGGAAGAAGTCGATCAGGAACTCCACACTGCGGTAGGCCCGCTCATTGCTGCCCAGCAGCACGCCCAGCGGCATGCCGACCACCGCCGCGATGGCGAAGGCCTGCAACGTCCGCGCCACGGTGACGGCGAAGTCCGCCAGCAGCTCGCCGCCGGCCAGCCCGGTGGCCAGCGCCACCAGCGTATCGGCCGGGCTCGGCAGCAGGATCGGCTTGATCAGGCCGAAGCGGACCACGAGATCCCAGATGGCGAACAGCACCAGCGGGCCGACCATCGGCAGCAGCCGGTCACCCAGGGGCCGGCGCGGGGCGGCGTCGTTTGACGCCGGGGGCGCCCAGGACTTGCCGGCGGGCGGAGCCGTGGCCGGCACGGCGGCGGTATCAGACAGTTCGGACATGGTCGTCAGGCCTTGTAGAGCAGCGTGTTGACGTCCACCTTGCGCGAGAAAATGCCCTTCTCGGTGAACAGGTCGTAGAACTTCTGGAAGTGGGCCGCGTCGCTGGCCTTGAATTCATCGAAGAACAGGTAGTCGGCCATCGGCACTTCCGCCGTCAGCGCGCCTTCGATGGCGGTATAGCCCTTGAGGAAGGGGCGCGCCTCGGCCGGGTTCTGGCGCACCAGCACCACGCCGCGCCGGTAGGCGGCGAGGTAGGCCTTGGCTACGTCCTTGTTCTTGCCGAGGAACTCCGTGGTCAGGCTGGCCGAGCCGCCGTGCCACGGCGCCATCGGGTCGCCGAGGATGTAGCGCGCCACCACGCCGGCCTCCAGCGTGCGCGTGGTGCCGTTGAGCCGGCCGATGGTGCCGGTCGGCTCGAGCGAGTAGACCCCATCGATCTGGCCGGCGGCGAGCGCCGCCACGTGCTGGCCGATCGGCAGTTCCGTCACGCTGATCTTGCCGGCCCCGGCACGCTCCAGCATGGTCTTGGCAAGCACCACGTTCTGCAGGCCAGGGCCGCACGCCACGCGCTTGCCCTTGAGTTCCGCCACGGTCTTGATCGGGCTGTCCTTGGCCACCAGGAATTCGTCGAGCACGAACTTGGCGTTGGTCGGGTTGGTGCAGAAGATCTTCAGCAGGCCGGGCTGGGCAATGTCACCGATGGCCAGTGCTGCCGAAGCGGTGCCATTGGCGCTGCCGTCGCACCGGCCGGCCAGGATGGCCTCGATCACCTGCTGGGGGCTGGCGAACTTGATCGGCTCGACGTTCAGCCCGGCTTCCTTGAAATAGCCCTTTTCGACGGCGGCAAAGAAGGGCAGGCCCGAGGCGACCGGCCAGTAGCCGATGCGCAGCTTGGGCGTGCCCTGCGCGCGGACGATGGCCGGTGCGGCCAGCATGGACAGCGCGGCGGCGCCGGCCTTCAGCGCGCGGCGGCGCGAGGGAGATACCGTGGCGGGAGCAGCGGCCGGGCGAGTGGTAGAGCGGGTCATGGCGGGTTCCTGTGCGTGAAAGTTGGAGATTCGGAAGACGGTCAAGCGGCGGAGAGCGACGTGATATAGGCGCGCCAGCCGCCATGGGCGCTGACATCGGGCGCGCCTTGCAGCGCATGGCCTTCGCAGACGAAGCCATGGACCCAGCGGCCATCGGCCAGCTCGATGCTGCCCAGCGCCAGCGGGGCCGGCACCAGCGCCAGGAAGCTGCCGACGGCGGCGAGCGGCACCTGCCAGACCTCTACGGCGATGGCGGCGCCGGCTTCCTCTGCGGCGTCCACGCGGCGCAGGCCGGGCTTGGGCGGCGTGGTGCCGGGCAGCGCGTGCAGACGGTAGCGCGGCGCGGTGGTGGTGGCCTCGGCCAGCGTCGCGCCGCGTTCGGTCAGCTGACCGTTCAGCGGCATGCCCGAGAGATGGGCGCCCACCACGGCCAGCGGCAGATGGGTTGCCGGCGACGGGGCGAGCGCGGCGATACCTACCGGCGCGGGCAGCGGGGCGTCCGTCGCACCCAGCGTCAGCCCGCTGGCGTGGTGGAAGCGTTGCCCCAGGTCGGCGAGTTGCCAGTCGCTGCCGGCCTGGCCGATCAGCGTGATGCCGAACGGCAGCCCGTCCGGGCGCAGGCTGGCGGGCACGGACAGCGCGGCGTAGTCAAGCAGGTTGACGAAGTTGGTGTAGTGGCCGAGTTCACGGTTGCGCACCACCGGATCGGCCAGCATGGCGGCGATGGTGCAATGCGTCGGCGCCGTGGGCACGCACAGCACGTCGATGTCCTGCCACATGGCAGTCGCGCGCTGGGCCAGCGCCTGGAGCGTGTGCTGGGCATCGAATACATCGGCGGCGCTGTAGCGGCTGCCTGCGGCCAGGATCGAGCGAACCGGCTCGATGACCGCCCCCGGCGCGCGGTCGAAGAAGGGGCGCACGGCGGCGTAGCGCTCGGCGACCAGCGCGCTGTCATAGAGCAGCGCGGCGGCTTCGGCGAGCGGGGCATAGTCGATGGGCACCGCGCGGCCGCCCAGCGCCTCCAGCGCGGCTACGGCGTCGTCGAAGGCCCGGCGGGCGAGGTCATCGCCAAAAAACTCAGGCTCGGCCGGCACGCCAAAACGGAACGCGGCGGGCAGCGGCGTGCGCGCCAGTGGCAACGCACGCGAATACGGGTCCTGCGGGTCATGGCCGGCGGCGGCTTCGAGCACGCGGACTGCCATGGCCACCGTGCGCGCCAGGATCGACACGCAATCCACGCTCTGCGCGGCGGGGAACACGCCGTGGGCGGAGATCAGGCCCTTGCTCGGCTTCAACCCGACGATGTTGTTGAGCCCGGCGGGCACACGGCCCGAGCCGGCGGTGTCCGTGCCCAGCGCGAAGTCCACCGCCCCGGTGGCCACCGCGTATGCCGAACCGGAACTCGACCCGCCGCTGACATAGGCCGGGTCGAACGCGTTAGGCACGGCGCCGTAGGGCGAGCGCGTGCCATTCAGGCCGCAGGCGAATTGGTCCAGGTTGGTCTTGCCGGCCAGCGCCGCGCCGGCGCCCAGCAGGCGTGCAATCACCGTGGCGTGGGCGTCCGGCACGTAGGCGAACTCGGGGCAGGCGGCGGTCGTCGGCACGCCGGCCACGTCGATATTGTCCTTGGCGGCAAAGCGCAACCCGGCCAGCGGGGCGTGATCCGGGTGCGGGGCGGAGACCGGGGTGTCGAACCGCTCGATCCACGCCGCATCGGCCTTGCCGGAGGCGGCTGGGTTGGCCGCAGGGGTAGCGGCGATAGAGGTGCGCATGAGTGTCCTATCTGAAATCCAATCTTGGATACAAGATAGCAATCGCCATGCCAAAGGCACTTCTGGGCGGATAAATTGCCGCCCCGTGGGATGGAAATTTCAATGAAATCAGTGGATTAGTGGCGAGGTCGATTCCGCGTCGTCGGAGCGCCGGGGGCGTCTGGCCGCCCGCCAGCCCCCCCGTCCGGCCATCCACAAGCCCCTGCACGGTGCGCCCGCGCACCAGTGTCGGGAGGTCTTCACTGACACGGCGCTACGGGGTCCGCCCGACAGCGCCCGCCCGCCGCGCCGACTACTGTGAAAGTCTCGACCGGGATGTATCGAATAGGGGAGCCAGCTTGTTCGCGACCTGGGCATTGGTCATTGGCGCGCTGCTGATCACGATGGGGTTGATCGACTCCATGGTGAAGCGCCTGCCCATGTCCCCGTCCGGCCTGTATCTATTAGTGGGGATGGCGCTGGGGCCGGGCGGGGCCGGGCTGATCGTGCTTGACCTGACCGACCCGGGCCACGTGAAGGTGCTGGAATGGATCACCGAGCTGGCCGTGCTCGTCGCCCTGTTCGGCGTGGGCTTGCGGATGCGGGTGCAGATGACGTACCGCGTCTGGCGCCTGCCGGTGCGGCTGGCCAGCGTGGCCATGCTGCTGACCATCGGCGGCGTGTGCGCCGTGGCGGCCGGGTGGCTGCAGGTGCCGCTGGGCGTGGCGGTGCTGCTCGGGGCGATCCTGGCGCCCACGGACCCCGTGCTGGCCTCGGACGTGCAGATGGCCGATACCGAGGATCGCGACGTGGTGCGCTACAGCCTGACCGGCGAGGGCGGCCTGAACGATGGCACAGCATTCCCGTTCGTCATGCTCGGCCTTGGCCTGCTGGGCTATCACGAGCTTGGTCCGTGGGGCGGGCGCTGGATGGCGGTCGATCTGGTCTGGAGCACGCTTGGCGGGCTGGCCGTCGGCGGGCTGCTGGGCTGGCTGGCCAGCAAGACCATCCTGGTCCTGCGCCTGCGCTTCCACGAGGCGGTGGGGCTGGAGAGCTTCCTCACGCTCGGCCTGATCGGCGTCTCCTACGGCGCCGCGCTGTTGCTTCACACCTACGGCTTCCTGGCCGTGTTCGCGGCGGGGCTGGCAATGCGGCAGGTGGAGCGCCGCGAGAATCCCGCCACCTCGCCGGCGGAGGTCATGGGGCCGCTGCATACGGCCGATGTCGAGACCACCTCCACGCACGCGCGCAAGGCTGCGGCCTACCTGACCCATACCGCCTCGGAGTTCTCGTTCAATATCGAGCGGCTGGCCGAACTGTGCGTCACCCTGCTGATCGGTGCGATGCTGACCCGGGAGGTCTTCCACGCCCAGTACGTGGCGCTGGCCCTGCTGCTGATCTGCCTGATCCGGCCGCTAGCGGTCTATGCGTCCACCTTCGACCTGCCCCTGGCGCGCGGCCAGCGGCGCCTGACCGCCTGGTTCGGCATTCGCGGCATCGGCTCGCTCTACTACCTGGCCTATGCCCTGACGCACGCCGCCGGGGAGGAATGGCGTTCCTTCCTGATCCACGCCACGCTGTGCACCGTGGTGTTTTCCATCGTCCTGCACGGCCTGACGGCCACGCCGCTGATGGCTTTTTATCAACGGCTGCGGCGCTAGGTGACCACTCAGCGCCACGCAACGCCTCTCAGCGCCGCTGCGCCAGCCCGATCCCCGCGGCGATGGTGACCAGCCCCACGCCGTGATACCAGTGGGGGGACTCGCCGAGCAGCAGCGTGGAGAGCAGGGCGGCGAACACCGGCGTCAGCGTGATGAAAAACACCGGCAACTGCGCGCCGGCCCGGGCGATGGCGCGGTCCCAGGCGAAGTAGGCCAGCAGCGAGGGAATCGTCGCCACATAGAGCAGGATGCCCAGCACCTTGCCGTTCCAGGGGATGGGGGCCGGCAGGGTCATCAGCTCCCACGCCGTGACAGGCGCGCTGGCCACCACCCCAGTCACGATCTGCGCGAACAGCAGCACCGGCAGGGGCAGGTCCGGGCGATGCTTGCGCAGCAGCCAGGTGTAAGCGCTCCAGGCGATGGTCGCCGCGAGCATGAACAGGTCGCCGGGCACGAAGTCCAGCTGCGCCAGCCGCCCCAGATCCCCGCGCACCAGCACGAAGGACACCCCTACCAGGCACAGCAGCGCGCCGGCCACATGCCACGGCCGCATGCGCTCCCTGAAGAAGAGCGCGCCGATAATCAGCAGGAACAGCGGCGTGGAGGCGCCAATCAGCGTCACGTTGATCGGCGTCGAGGTGGTCAGCGCGAGATACTGGAACGCGTTGTAGCTGGCAATCGACAGCACGCCCATCGCCGTGAGCAGCCCGGCATGCCGGCGCAGCGTGGCGCGATGCTCCACCACCCCGCGCCAGGCGTAGAGCCCCAGCAGGGTCCCGGCCAGCACCCAGCGCACGAAGTTCAGGGTGATCGGCGGAAACGTACCGGCGGCCAGCCGCCCGACGATGGCGTTGCCCGCCCAGGCCAGTGGCGGGAAGGTGAGCAGGAACAGGGTGGCCCCGTCGAGGCGTCGGGTGGCGCTGGCATGCATGGGGGTGGGGAGGGCGTCGTGGGGATGCGGGATTATCCGCCAGGAACGCCTTGAGCGCTGCGGAACGCTATCCTTGGCCGCTCGACAGAGCAATCGTTGACCGGCATTTCTTGCGGGCGAAGTTTGCACATCCCCAGAATGGCCGTTCGGCATTTTTCACCGGGTTCATGGCCACGCCGCAGCGCGCGCAAATCGGCCGCCAGAACTCTCCCTCCGTGGCCTTTCGTAGCAAGGGGGCTTTTCTCTCTGCATCCAGCATGCTGAGGCGTTCGACAAATGTCTCGCCGTCAAGCAGCAGTACCTTGCCGGCGGCCGCTTCAACCTGGGCAGGGCGAGTGAAGGTCGACATCGTGACGAATACCCCTTCCTTGACATTCTCGCGCGCCATGACGCCCATCAATGCGCGAATTTGATCGACATCAACACGCTTCCGTCGCCAGCCTTTGCATTGAATCAGCTTTACGGGCTCGGGCATGTCCCTGAAGTAGAGGCGGATATCAATGCCGCCGTCGGCGCCGTGGCTCTTTTTGTCGGTCCGGAAGCCATGTGCAGCAAAGTATGCGCTGCACAGTTCCTCGAACCGGTTCCACGACAAGCTCCGAAGCAGGTCGAGCGTGAATTCGTCAGTGGGGATTCGGGGTCGATCAAACTGCAGAAGCAGCTTCTCCCGATCCTTTTGGTCATCTTCCTGCTTGCCTTGCAGGGCTTTGCCAGCCTCCACAAATTGGGCGGCCGCATCCATGGCCTTCTGCAGCCAGCCTGCATCGCTGCCCATTTTGTCCCCAGTCCGTGATTCCGTTTTTTTTTGCATGCTAGTCAGAGCCGTTTGCGCCTGCACACCGGCCTTCTGGTTTTTACCCGGGGGACAGTAGCATCTGTTCCGCCACGGCCGCTGCTCGCCACAAGGGGGGTGTTGCGACAGGCCAACGGCATAGTCGGCCCCGATATTCCCCCTAAGGCGCCCGCTGCACCCGATACACCTTGCCGCTCGTGGATGAAGTCCCCGGGTCGGCCAACACATAGAGTTCCTGCGCGGCGTCGGTGCCGAAGGAGTAGACGCTGCCGCTAGCGGTGACCGGCCAGTCCACCAGCTCGGAGACGGCGCCGTCGCGGTACAGGAAGCTGGCCAGCTTGCCGGTGCACAGGTCGGTATAGAAATAGCGGCCCTGGAGTTCGGGCAGGGCTGCGCCGCGATAGACGTAGCCGCCGACGATGGCGCAGCCGCCGGCGTCGTGGCTGTATTCGAAGACGGGCGGGGTCAGGCCGGCGGGGTCGCAGGGGGTGGCCCCGACGCAGGCGGTGCCTTCCAGGCGGTCCCAGCCGTAGTTAAGGCCGGCGCTGGCCGTTGGCACGGCGTTGACCTCCTCGCGCTGGCCCTGGCCGACATCGGCGATATAGAGCAGGCCATTCGCATCGAACGAGAACCGCCATGGGTTGCGCAGCCCCATGGCCCAGATCTCGGCCCGGCCACCCCCGCCGCCCGTGAAGGGATTGCCGGCCGGCACGGCGTAGCTGGCGCCGCTCACGTCGATGCGCAGGATCTTGCCCAGCAGCGTGTTGCTGTTCTGGGCGTTGTTGGACGGGTCGTTGCTGCCGCCGCCGTCGCCGGTGCCGATGTAGAGCATGCCGTCCGTGCCGAACGCGAGCTGGCCGCCATTGTGATTACTGGCGCCCGGGTGCGGAATCGACAGCAGCACCGTGCCGGTGGGGTTCGCCGCGTCCGGGTTGCTGGCCGAGACGGTGTAGCGCGCCACGGTGATCGCCCCGTTCTGGTCGGTGTAGCAGACGTAGAAGCGCCCGCTGGTGGCGTAGGCGGGGTCGAACGCCATCGAGAACAGGCCGCGCTCGCCGTCGGTGGTGGTGAGGCTGGAAATGTCGAGGAAGGCCGTGCCAGGCACGCTGCCGTCCCGCACGATGCGCACCCGGCCGGCGCGCTCCACCACGAACAGCCGGGGGTCGTTGGCGGGTGCGGTGAGGAAGATTGGCGCCGCGAAACCGTCCGCCACCTGCGCCAGCGACAGCCGCATGTCCGAGGGCGCGCCGTAGCTCACGCCGATGGTTGGCGCGGTGTTGGCGGCCACCATCGCAGTCTGCACGGCCTGCGAGGGCTGGTAGGACGTGGAGCCGGTCAGCACCGGGGCCGCCGTCACGGTGTAGGTGCCGGCCACGAGGTTGCCCAGCGTGATGGTCTGGGCGGCGGTCTGCCGATACCCACCCGGCCCGTTCACTGTGATGTTGGCGGGCGTGCCGGCGGGCAGGCCGGAGACCACAACCGTGAGCGTGGCGGGCGTGCCGCCGCTGGTGATCTGGATGTCGCCGCTGCTACCACCGCAGCCGGCCAGCCACAGCGTGACGAGGCCGAGCAGACGACACAGCATCCATCGATGTGAACGAATCATCACTGCCACCCCCTCGCCGCGTTGCCAAAGCCTTTGTATCCTAGGTCGGTCTGAGCCGGGGCAGCAGGCAATCGAGCAGCACGTCGAAGGCGGGGCCGATGTCTTCCTCGGGCACGCAGGCATAGCCCAGCAGCAGCCCGCGCCGGAGCGCCGGCCCCATGAAATAGCGCGACAGCGGCCGCACCAGGATGCCGCGCGCGCGGATGTCAGCCGTCAGCGCCACATCGTCCACGTGATCGGGCAGGCGCAGCACGAGGTGCAGCCCGGCGTTGCTCGCGTGTTCGTGCAGCGCCTCCGTCCCGAGGTAGCGTTCGATCAGCCCGGCCAGCACCGCGCGCCGCCGGGCATAGAGCGGCCGCATGCGGCGGATGTGCGCGGCATAGTCGCCGGCCTGCATGAACTCGGCCACGGTGGCCTGCGTCATCAGGTGGCCGGCGCGGTACAGGTCGGAATGGGCGGTCTGGAAGGCCTCCGTCAGCCCCTTCGGCAGCACCAGATAGCCCATGCGCAGGCCGGGGTAGAGCGTCTTGCTGAAGGTGCCGATGTACAGCACCGGCGCGTCCGGCTCCATACCCTGCAGCGACGGAATCGGCTGGCCGGAGAAGCGGAATTCGCTGTCGTAGTCATCCTCCACGATCCAGCTGCCGTGCCGCCGCGCGAACTCCAGCAGCGCGCGCCGCCGCCGCAGGCTCATCACGGCGCCCAGCGGATATTGGTGCGAGGGCGTGACGAAGATAAAACGCGGCGCGGGGGCGTCGGCCTCCGCCTCGGGCAGGCACAGCCCTTCGGCGTCCACGGGCAGCGGCACCATGCCGATGTCGCTGACCTGCAGCACGCCGCGTATGCCCCAGTAGCCCGGCTCCTCCACCCACGCCTGATCGCCCGGCGAGCCCAGCATGCGCGCCACGAGGTCGATCGCCTGATGGATGCCTTCGGTAATCAGCACCTGATCCGCGTCGCAGCGCACGGAGCGCGCCACGCGCAGGTGGGCCGCCACGGCCTCGCGCAGGGCCGGCAGGCCGCCGCCGTGGCTGTAGCTGAGCCATTCGGGCTGCGGCCGGCGCCACAGCCGCGCGGCGAGCTGCGCATAGCGCCGATGCGGAAAGCGCGTCAGGTCCGGCACGCCGGGCATGAAGGCGCCCCATTGCGTGGGCGATGCGGCGGCACTGGAGACCAGCCGCTGCCCGCGCGGCGAGAGGCCCGGCATGGCCGGTGCCGTGGCCGGCGCGCTGTCCGCGGCGGTGGCGTTCAGGTAGCGCTCGGGCGCTGTGTCGGCCACGAAGGTGCCGCTACCCGTGCGGGCGCGCAGGTAGCCCTCGGCCAGCAGTTGCTCGTAGGCAAACATCACCGTGTTGCGGGACAGGCCGAGTTCCGCCGCCAGGTCGCGCTGGGGCGGCAGGCGCGTGGCGGGCGCCAGGCTGCCGTCCAGGATCGCCCCCCGGATGCAGGCGTAGAGCGCCCGATTGAGCGGTTGGTCGGTCGGCTGGCCGAGCCGCTGGAGCAGCAGGTCGCCGCAGATCGATTTCACATTGGCACCATCGAATTTGTCAAAGTGGCGCTGGATTGTAGGGCCAAAGGAGATTGGAATGCACGTCACACCTGTCACTCCCTGCCCCAAGACCTCGGACCCATGAAAAACAGCGAACTGAACCAATCCCGTGCCCAGGCCACGCCGCGAGGCGTTGGCGTGATGTGCGATTTCTATGCCGACCGGGCCGAGAACGCCACCCTGTGGGACGTGGAGGGCCGCCAGTACACCGACTTCGCCGCCGGCATCGCCGTGCTGAACACCGGGCATCGGCATCCGCGTGTGATGCAGGCCATCGTCGCCCAGCTCGACCGCTTCACCCACACCGCCTACCAGGTGGTGCCGTACCCGAGCTACGTCACGCTGGCCCAGCGCATCAACGAGCTGGCGCCGGTGCCCGGGCCGAACAAGACCGCGCTGTTCACCACGGGCGCGGAAGCCGTGGAGAACGCGGTCAAGATCGCGCGCGCCCACACCGGCCGCCCGGGCGTGATCGCCTTTTCGGGCGCCTTCCACGGCCGCACGCTGCTGGGCATGGCGCTGACCGGCAAGGTGGCGCCGTACAAGGTCGGCTTCGGCCCGTTCCCGTCGGACATCTTCCACGCGCCGTTCCCCAACGCCCTGCACGGCGTCAGCACGGCGCAGGCGCTGCAGGCGCTGGAGGGGCTGTTCAAGACCGACATCGATCCCAACCGCGTGGCCGCCATCATCGTGGAGCCGGTGCAGGGCGAGGGCGGCTTCCAGCCGGCCCCGGCCGACTTCATGCGCGGCCTGCGCGCCGTGTGCGACCGCCACGGCATCGTGATGATTGCCGACGAGGTGCAGACCGGCTTCGGCCGCACCGGCAAGCTGTTCGCGATGGAGCACTACGACGTGCGGCCCGATCTCGTGACGATGGCCAAGAGCCTCGCCGGCGGCATGCCGCTGTCGGCGGTGTGTGGCCGCGCGGCCATCATGGATGCCCCGCTGCCGGGCGGGCTCGGCGGCACCTACGCGGGCAACCCGCTGGCCGTGGCCGCTGCGCACGCGGTGATCGACACCATTGCCGAGGAACAGCTGTGCGAGCGTGCCAACGCACTGGGCCGGCAGCTTAGCGAGCACCTGACCGCGCTGCGCGCGAGCTGCCCGGCGCTGGCCGAGGTGCGCGGGCTGGGCTCGATGATCGCTGCCGAGTTCCGCGACCCCGCCACGGGGGCGCCCAGTGCCGAGCACGCGCAGCGCGTGCAACGCCGTGCGCTGGACGCCGGCCTGCTGCTGCTGACGTGCGGCACCTACGGCAATGTGATCCGCTTCCTCTACCCGCTGACGATTCCGCAGGCGCAGTTCGACGCCGCGCTGGGCGTGCTGGCGCAGGCCATGGTCGAGTAAGTCAGACGCCATGGCGGGGCACGCCCAGCGTGCCCCCGCGCCAAGCCGGTGCATCGCCCCGGCCAACTTCCGCACGAGGAAGGGGGCGGGAAACACTCACCTCAACACCTACCTGACACGTGCCCATTCGGTGTGGCACGCATGTTGCGGATAAGAGCCAGCGCGAACCTGCGCAGAATCCACGAGAGACCAACCATGCGTTTTAGTAGATCGACGAATTTCCGGGCACTCATGACGGCTTCCGTGCTGGCCGCGCTGGCCGTGTCGGCCATGTCCTCCACGGCGGCCATGGCGCAGGCCACGCGCGACTGGCCGACCCAGCCGGTGCGCATCGTCGTGCCGTTCCAGGCGGGTTCCGCCACGGACCTCATCACGCGCCAGCTTGGCGTGGGGCTGGGCAAGGAGTACGGGCAGAGTTTCGTGGTGGAGAACCGGCCCGGCGCCGCCGCGATGATCGGCAGCGAGGCCGCCGCCCGCGCGCCCGGCGACGGCTACACGCTGCTGATGTCCGGCCCGGCGTCGATGGTGACCAACCGCTTCCTATATAAGAAGCTCAGCTACGACCCGGATGCCTTCGAGAAGGTGGCGGTGGTGGCCATCACGCCGAATATCCTGCTGTCGAACCCGTCGCTGCCGTTCAAGACGCTGCCGGAGATGGTCGCCTACGCCAAGGCGAACCCCGGCAAGCTGACCTATGCCTCGTTCGGCTCGGGCACTACCTCGCATATCGCCGGGGAGATGCTCAAGGCCGTGGCCGGCATCGACATCGTCCACGTGCCCTACAAGGGCGCCGGCGAGGCGATTCCCGCGCTGCTCTCGGGCCAGGTGTCGATGTACTTCGACACCATCATGACCGGCCTGCCGTTTGTGAAGTCCGGCAAGCTGCGCGCGCTGGGCATGTCCACCGCGAAACGGTCCCCGCAGGCGCCGGAGATCCCGACCATCGCCGAGCAGGGCTACGCCGGCTTCGACATCGCGCCGTGGTACGGCATCGTCGCGCCCAAGGGCACGCCGGCGGACGTGGTGACCCGCCTCAACGTGTCGATCAACAAGCTGCTGAACACGCCGGACTTCCGCGAGAAGCTGGCCGCCACCGGCGCCGAGCCGCGCGGCGGCAGCGTCAGCGACTTCGCGGCGATGGTCGATGCGGAAATTCCCCGCACCGGCAAGCTGGTGAAGCAGGCCGGCGTGACCCTGCAGTAAGGTCCGGGCTCAGCCCAGCTCCAGCGCCCGGCCGCGCGCTTCCATGGTGCGCCGGGCGATATTGAGCTGGTGGATCTGGGTGGTGCCTTCGTAGAGGCGGAACACGCGCACATCGCGGTAGAAGCGTTCCGCCACGGTGCGCGCCATATAGCCGCTGCCGCCGAAGACCTGCACCGCGCGGTCCGCCACGCGGCCGCACATCTCGGAGGCGAACATCTTGCACATGGACGCCTCCATGGTCACGTCGCCGCCGCTGTCGCGCTTGCGGGCCGTCTCCAGCACCAGCGCGCGCGCCGCGTGCACCTCGGTGTTGCTGTCGGCAATCATCTGCTGCACCAGCTGGTAGTCGGCGATGGGGCGGCCGAACTGCTCGCGCGTGGCGGCGTAGCGCACCATCTCGTCCACCAGCCGGATGGCCGGGCCGATGCACAGCCCGGCCAGGTTGATGCGCTGCTTGTTGAGCGCCTTCATGGCGGTCTTGAAGCCCCGGCCCGGCACCTCGCCGACGATGGCCGAGGCCGGCACGCGGCAATCTTTCAGGTACACATCGCCCACCGGGGAGCCGTGCTGGCCCATCTTGCGCTCCGCTGGCCCGGTGCTCAGGCCCGGCGTGCCGCGCTCGATCAAAAAGGCGCTGATGCCGTGCGCGCCCGGCGTGTCGGGGTCCGTGCGGGCGAAGACCGTGAACAGGTCCGCCAGCGGGGCGTTGGTGATAAAGCACTTGCTGCCGTTGAGCACGTAGTGGTCGCCATCGCGCACGGCCACGGTGCGCAGCGAGGTGGCGTCCGAGCCGGCCTCGGGCTCGGTCAGCGCGAAGCAGCCGGTGATCTCGCCGGAGGCCAGCCGGGGCAGGTAGCGCGTGCGCTGGGCCTCGGTGCCGTCTGCCACCAGCGATTCGGAGGCGATGCCGGTATTGCCGCCAAAGCGGGCGCGGAACACCGTGGCTGCTTGCGACACCTCGATATTGACCAGCGTCAACTCCTCGGCGGTCAGCCCGGCGCCGCCGTACTCGCGCGGAATGCTGTGGCCGAACAGGCCCAGCGCGCGCATCTGCGCCACCACGGGCTCGGGAATGACATCGGTGCGATCGATCTCGGCTTCCAGCGGGATGCAGGTTTCCAGCACAAAGCGGCGGATGTCGGCCAGCAGCGTGTTCAGGGCGGAGGGATTGCTAATCATGGGAGGTCGCCTCTCAGGAAAGAATTATTGGGCGGTGATGCCGGACGCCTTGAGCACGCGGGCCCACTTGCGCGATTCGGCATCGACGTATTTGTCGAAGGCGGGCGCGCTCTGCGGGGTCACGTCCATGCCAAGGTCCTGGAGCCGGCTGGCGACATCCGGCGCGGCCACGGCCTGGGCCACCGCGTCGGCCAGCTTGCGCACCACGGCGTCCGGCGTCTTGCGCGGCGCCACCAGCCCGAACCACGCGCCGGCCTCGTAGCCGGGCAGGCCGGCGGCCTCGGCCACCGTGGGCACGTCCGGCATGCCGGGGTAGCGCTTGGCGGAGGTCACGGCCAGCGCGCGCAGCTTGCCGGACTTCACGTGCGACTGGGCGATGGCCACCGTGAGCGGCATCATCGACACCCGCCCGCCGAGCAGGTCCGTCAGCGCCTCCGGCTGGCCCTTGTATGGCACGTGGGTGATCTGCACCCCGGCGCTCTGCGCCAGCAGCGCGCCCGCCAGGTGGTTGGAGGTGCCGACGCCGGCGCTGGCATAGGTGAGCTTGTCGGGATGGGCGCGGGCCTCGTCGAGCAGCGCCTTGAGCGTCTGCGCGCTGGAGTTGGCCGGCACGGCGATCACGTTGGGAATCATGCCGAAGCCGCCGATGGCGCGGAAATCGCGCTCGGCGTTCCAGGTGATGCTGGCGTTGAGCAGCGGCCCCACCGCGTGGCTGGGGCTGACGGCGAGCAGCGTGTAGCCGTCCGGCGCCGAGCGGGCCACGCCGTCCGTGCCGATGGCGCCGCCCGCGCCGGCCTTGTTCTCGACGATGACCGGCTGGCCCAGCGTCTTCGACATCCGCTCCGCTACCACCCGCGTCACGGAATCCACCACGCCGCCGGCGGAGAAGGGCACGATGATCCGGATCGGATGGTCCGGGAAGCGCGCCGCGCTCTCGTTGGCCTTATCCGCTGCCTTATCCGCAGCCTGAGCGGCCGCTGACCAGAGGGCCGATGAGGCTGCCATCAGCAGCGCGCAAGTGAGCCACCCGCGACGCGAGCGGGCCAGAATCTTCATGCCAGACATGGTTGTCTCCGTATAGCGTATAGGACGATGGTCGTCGATGGGTCCGGCGGCCTCTGCGGGCCGTCCGGGTGGCCTGGGCGCGATGGCCGGCTGGCTATCGCATCAGGCCGAATTCGATTTGTCGCACGGCTTCCAGCAGCTTCGGGGCGACTTCCCGTTCCAGATAACCGTCCTTGTCACGCAAGGCCGAGATCGAACAGTTCAAGGCAAACGGCTCCTGTTTCTGCATGCGGATCGGCGCGGCAATCGCGTGGATCTCGGAGCGCCACTCGCCCGGGCTCAGGCAGTAGCCGCGTGCGGGAAAGTGCTGCTGCTCCGCCGTCCACATCGGTTTCTCCACGCGAAACCGCTCCGGGTCTTCCACGCGCAGCCGGTTCAGCACCGCCGTGCGCTCCTCCGCGCTGCACCCGAGCAGCAGCGCGCGGCCAATCGACGTGGACAGCACGGGCCGGGTGCTGCCGATGTCCGGCTGGTACACGTTGGTCGGGTCCAGCCGGCAGCTATCCACGTACACCACGGTCAGCCGGTCCCGCATGCCGAGGTTCACCGTGCAGCCGGTTTCCCGCGCGATGGCCTCCATGTAGGGGCGGGCCACCTGGCGGATCGGCAGCGCGGCGAGCATCGGGTACGCCAGCGCCAGCACGCCCGAACCGAGCCGGTATTTCTGCGTGCCGGGCACCCGGCTCAGGAAGCCCAGCAGGCACAAGGTGTAGGTCAGCCGCGACACCGTGGCCTTCGGCAGCCCGGTGCTGACTACGAGGTCCTGGTTGCCCAGGATTGGCCGGGCCGGCGTGAAGGCCCGCAGTACTTCCACGCCGCGCGCCAGGTTGGTGGCGAACTGTCTGTCGTGGGCCAGCTCGTCGGCGCTGGCCAGGCCGGAAATCGTGTTTGGGTCCATGGCGGGGGTGCGCTGGGGTGGATTCATCTTGGTTTCCGCAGGTCGGGGAGTCAATGATGAACCGGAACGGTTTCGCTGTGCGAAACCCTGCTTGCAAGGCGGGTCCGCCGAGCCCACCCTCGTCTCACCGTGCTTTTTCCCTTTCTTCCTGGCGACGACATGCACCCCTCCGAACGCAATTCCGCACAGCGGACCCCCTCCGACTCGCCCCAAGGCGGCCCGCTGCGCGGCGTGCGCATCCTCGACATGGCCACCGTGGTGGCCGCGCCGTTCTCCGCCACGCTGTGCGGCGACATGGGTGCGGAGGTGGTCAAGCTGGAACTCCCGGACGGCAGCGACCCGCTGCGCGGCCTGGCGCCGGTGAAGGACGACCTGTCGCTGTACTGGAAGGTCACCAATCGCGGCAAGCAGGGCATTTCGCTCGATGTGCGGACGCCCGAGGGCCGGGCGCTGTTCCTGCGCCTGCTGCCCGAGTTCGATGTGCTGGTGGAGAACTTCCGCACCGGCACGCTGGATCGATGGGGTCTGGATATCGCCACCCTGCATCGCGCCAACCCGCGCCTGACCGTGCTGCGCCTGACCGGCTTCGGCCAGACCGGGCCGTATGCCGCCAACCCGGGCTTCGCGCGGATCTTCGAGGCGATGAGCGGCTTCACCAACCTGTGCGGCGAGGCCGCCGGCGGGCCGATGCATATGAACTACCCGATCGGGGACATGGTGGCGGGGCTGTTCGGCGCGTTCTCGATTGCCACGGCGATTGCCGAGGCGCGCGGCGCGCCGGAGGGGCCGGGGCGCGAGATCGACCTGTCGGCCACGGAGGCGCTGCTGCGCCTGCTGGAGCCGCTGGCGGTGGAGTACGAGCAGCTCGGGCAGGTGCGCGGGCGCTCCGGCAACCGGGCGACCTACACCGCGCCGTCGAACATGTATCGCACGGCGGACAACCAGTGGGTCTCGCTGGTGGCCTCGTCGGACGTCACCTTCCGGCGGCTGGCCAAGGCCATGGACCGGCCCGATCTGGCGGAGTCCGCCGACTATCGCCGCAACCCGGACCGCATCCGCAATATCGGCCCGCTGGACGACCTGATCGTGGCCTGGTTCGCCGCGCAGCCGTATGACGCCATCGCCGCCGCGCTGAAGGTGCACGAGGTGCCGTTCAGCAAGGTGTTCACCATCTTAGATGTGATCGATGATCCGCATTTAAAGGCACGCGAGGCCATCGTCCGGCTTGAAGATGCCGACCTCGGCACGATTCCGGCGCCGTGCGTGGTGCCGCGCTTCTCTGGCTACCAGCCGCAGCCGCCGCGCAGCGGCCCGGCCACGGGCGAGCACAACGCGGCAGTCTATGGCGCGATCGGGGTCACCGCTGCGGATCTCGCGGCGCTCAAGTCGGCCGGCGTGGTTTGATCGATGTCAGGAGCAGCCATGCTGGAAGGCGTGCGGATCGTGGAGATCAGCGGGCTCGGCCCCGGGCCGTTCTGTGCGATGCATCTGGCCGACCTCGGCGCCGATGTGATTGCCGTGGAGCGGCCGGGCGATGGCGCGCCGGGGCAGCCGCGCAAGCTGGTCAACCGGGGCAAGCGCTCGGTCGTGGCCGATCTGAAGACGGCGGCGGGGCGTGATTTCGTGCTCGACCTGATTGCGGACGCCGACGCGCTGATCGAAGGCATGCGGCCCGGCGTGATGGAACGGCTGGGGCTGGGGCCGGAGGTCTGCATGGCGCGCAATCCCCGGCTGGTCTATGGCCGGATGACCGGCTGGGGCCAGACCGGGCCGATGGCGCAAGTGGCCGGCCATGACAACAACTACACCGCGCTGTCCGGCGCGCTCTATTACAACGGGGCGCCCGACGCGCCGCCCTCGACCGCTTTCGCCGTGACCGGGGACGTGGGCGGCGGGGCCCTGTACCTCGCCGTGGGCCTGCTGTCCGGCATCCTGCGCGCGCGGGGCACGGGCGTCGGCACGGTGGTCGATGCCGCCATCGTCGATGGCTCGGCGCACATGCTGCAACTGCTGCTGGGGGCCAAGGCCAAGGGCTATATCCACGGCGAGCGTGGGCGCAACCTCCACGACAGCTCGCACTTCTACGCCACCTATCGCTGCGCGGATGGCCAGTTCATCACCGTGGGCGCCATCGAGCCGCAGTTCTACGCCTTGCTGGTACAGGCGCTGGGGCTGGCCGGCGACGCCCGGTTTGCCCGGCAATGGCAGCGCGAGGCGTGGCCGGAACTCCACCAGCATCTGGCCGAGGTCTTCGCCACCGACACCCGCGAAGGCTGGTGCCGCCGGCTGGAAGGCACGGACGTGTGCTTTGCGCCGGTACTGAGCCCGGCGGAGGCCGCCGCGCATCCCCATAACGTGGCGCGCGGGGTCTATGTGGAGGCGGATGGCTTCCTGCAGACCGCCCCGGCACCGCGCTTCGACGGCGCGGTGCGGCCGGTCGGGCGCATTCCCGCGCCGGGCGCGCATGGCGACGAGGTCCGGGCCGGGCTCCAGACCGGCAGCCCGTGGCGCGAATCAGCGTGAAGGTGGCGGGTGACGCTCAGGCCACCCGGTCGCGCGTACGCCGGGCTACGTCCCGGGTCCAGGGGAATGCCGACCAGTAGCGCTCGGCAAACTGCTCGATCTCGCCGCGCTGCTTCAGGGATAGGCCGATCATGTCCAGCCCCTCCAGGAACATGCGGCGGTGCCGCGCGGACAGCTCGAACGGGTATTCGCCGGCCGGGGTGCGCACCCGCATGGCCGCGACGTCGATAGTGATGACGTTGTCGCTGTCGGCATCGACGTCGTTCATCAACTGCTCGATCACCTCCCGGGGCAGCATCACCAGCAGCAGGCGGTTGTTCATGGCGTTCGAGTAGAAGATCTCCCCGAAGCTCGGCGCGATGACCGCCTGCACGCCGAACTGCTGGAGCCCCCACACCGCGTGCTCGCGGCTGGAGCCGCAGCCGAAGTTGGCGCCGCCCACCAGGATGCGGGTGCCGGCGTAGGCGGGCCGGTTCAGCACGAAATCGGGGCGCGGCTGGCCGGCGGCGTCGAAGCGGTGGTCGTAGAGCACGCCCTGGGCCAGCCCGGCCTTGTCGATCCCGCGCAGGAACTGCTTGGGGATGATCTGGTCGGTGTCGAGGTTCTCGAAGCGGATGGCCGCGCCCTTGCCGGTAATGGTTGCTTGATCAGACATGGGAGACCTCCAGCTTGCGGACATCGGTAATCGTGCCGGTGATGGCGGCGGCGGCGGCCATGGCCGGGCTCATCAGGTGGGTGATGGCGCCGCGCCCCTGGCGGCCTTCGAAGTTGCGGTTGGTGGTGGAGGCGCAGCGCACGCCATCGGCCAGCACATCGTCATTCATCGCCAGGCACATCGAGCAGCCCGGCTGGCGCCATTCGAAGCCGGCGGCGGTCAGGATGTCGGCCAGCCCTTCGCGCTCGGCCTGCGCCTTCACTGTGCCGGAGCCGGGCACGACCATCGCCCGCACGCCTTTCGCCACGGTTTTGCCGCGCACCACGCTGGCTACCGCGCGCAGGTCCTCGATGCGGCCATTGGTGCAGGAGCCGATGAACACGTGCTGGATCGGCGTGCCTTCCAGCGCCGCGCCAGAGGTCAGGTGCGTGTAGGCGAGGGCGCGCGCCACCGAGCGCTGCTCGGCATCGTCCATCTGGTCTTCGGGGAAGGGGATGTGGCCGGACACCGGCAGCGCCTGGTCCGGGCTGGTGCCCCAGGTAACGTAGGGCTCGATGTCGCTGGCATCGAACATGTATTCCATGTCGAAGGTGGCGTCGGCGTCGCTTTTCAGCGTATCCCAGTACTGGCGTGCGGCGGCGCGCTGCGCCTCGTCCATATCCGCTGCACGGCGCAGCACGTAGTCGACGGCGGCGTCGTCCGGGGCGATCAGCGCACCGCGCGCGGCAGCTTCCACCGTCATGTTGCAGAGCGTGAAACGCGCTTCGATGCTCAGGTCACGGATGGCCGTGCCGCAGTACTCCACCACGTAGCCGCGCGCGCCCTGCGCGCCGATGCGGGCGATGATCTTGAGGATCAGGTCCTTGGCCGTGGTGCCCACCGGCAGCTTGCCGTCCACGCGGATGCGCATGGTCTTGGCCATCCGGTAGACCAGCGTCTGGGTGGCCAGCACATGCTCCACCTCGGACGTGCCGATGCCAAAGCCCAGCGCGCCCAGCGCCCCGTAGGTGGTGGTGTGGCTGTCGCCGCAGATCACCACCATGCCCGGCCGGATCATGCCGTGCTCGGGCGCCACCACGTGCTCGATGCCCTGCAGCCGGTCGTTGGTGTCGAACAGCGGAATCGCGTGCCGGGTGCAGTTGTCGCGCAGGTTGGTGGCCTGTAGCGCCGAGGCCGGGTCCGCAATCACGCGGATCGCGGTGGGGTGGGTCGGAATGATATGGCTGACGACCGAGACATTCTGCCCCGGCACCAGCACGCCGCGCCCTTGCTCGTGCAGGCCGGCAAAGGCCTGCGGGCTGGTGTACTCGTTCATCAGATGCAGGTCGCAGAACAGGAGGACGTTGTCCTCGTCGATCCGGGCGACGGTGTGTGCGTCCACCAGCTTGTTGTATAGGGTTCGGGAAGTCATCGCTACGGTCTCTGCTACGGTTTCTGCTTAGGTCATTCGGCGGTGATGCCGCGCTGCTTGATCAATTTCGCCCACATCGGCATTTCGCGCTCCAGGCGCTGGCGGGCGGCTTCCGGCGTGGTCGGGGTGGGCTCGAAGCCTTCCTTGACCATGCGCTCCCTGGTGGCCTGCGCGGCCAGCGCGCTGTTCAGCGCGGTGTTGAGCTTGTCGATGACGGGCTTGGGCGTGCCGGCCGGCGCGAAGACCATGAACCACGTCTCGAACAGGTAATCGGGCAGGCCGGCCTCGGCGGCGGTCGGCACGTTCGGCAGCAGGGCGGAGCGCTTGGCGCCGGTCACTGCCAGCGCGGTCAGCTTGCCGCCCTGCACGTGCTGCTGGGCGGCGGAAATCACGGGGAAGCTCATATCCACCTGTCCGGCGATGGTGTCCACCAGGGCCGGGCCGCCGCCGCGATAGGGCACGTGGACGATCGACACATTGGCCACGGACTTGAACAGTTCGGCCGACATATGGAAGGTGCTGCCATTGCCGGCGGAGCCGTAGGTCAGCTTGTCCGGCGACGCCTTGGCCAGGGTAATCAGTTCCTGCAGATTCCTGGCCGGCACCTTGTTGTTGATCACCAGCACGTGCTGCGAGCTGGCCACCATGCCGATCGGCGCCAGATCCTTCAGCGTGTCATACGGCATGCGCGGGAACAGGCCCGGGTTGATGGCCAGCGACACGGTTTGCAGGCCGATGGTGTAGCCATCCGCCGGCGACTTGGCGACGGCATCCACACCGATATTGCCGCCCGCGCCGGCGCGGTTCTCCACCACGAGGGTGCCGCCGAGGCTCTTCGCCCAGGCATCCGAAATCAGGCGCGCGGCGATGTCTGCGCTGCCACCGGGGGCGTAGGGCACGATCAGGCGGACCGGGCGCTGCGGATAGGACTGGGCCGAGGCCGTGCCCACGACGGCGGTGCAGGCGAGCAGGGCGGTACAGGCGAGGTGGCTGAGCTTCATGGGGTTGTCTCCTTTTGGATAGGTGTCGTTATGGCTGGCATCCTAGCATTTGCCTGCGGCGACATAATTTCGGTCGATGCACTTCATTCGTGCCTCAGATTCATCAATGAGGGATGCACCCGCGCCACACCCAAGGGCCATCCCCTAGTTGACTTCGTTTTTCATGGGCATAAAATCGGTTTCACAAACATGAAAAAAGACGCCCGTGATGCCACGCGGCGGCCGTTGTAGTTCCCTGTTGGAGACAAGCCCCTTATGACCCAAGCTTCACCCGCATCACCCGCATCGGGGCCGGTGTACTTCGTCCGCACCGAGGACGTTGCCGGCTACCACCCCGCCAATCACGTCGGCACGCTGAACCGCCGCATCATCGGGCGCGAGAACGTCGGCGCCACCCAGCTCGAAGTCATCCACGGCACCATCGAACGCGGCAAGGGCGCGCTGCCGCACGCGCATCCGGGCATCGAGCAGGTCTGCTATGTGCTGGAAGGCCGCGCGCGGGCCGAAGTCAACGGGCAGTCCCAGGAACTGGGCCCCGGTGACTGCTGCTTCTTTCCGGCTGAAGCGATGCACGTCTTCACGGTGATCAGCGACGAGCCCGTCAAGCTGCTCGTGGTCTACGCCCCGCCTTACGAGGAATCGCCGGACCGCGTCATCCGTCCCGCCTGAATCCGCGCCGCCTGCCTATATAAGAATCCGAGGAGACCTCCATGCCGACTTTCCGTGCGCGGCGCATGCTTGCCGCCGCCATCGTGGCGTTGCCCGCGCTGGCAACGCTGTCGTTTGCCCCCGCTGTCCACGCTGCTGATAGCTGGCCCAGCCGTCCGATCCGCCTTGTCGTGCCGTTTGCCGCCGGCAGCGGCACCGATGCCGTCGCGCGCATCACGGCCAAGGAACTGGGCGATGCGCTCGGCCAGAACGTGGTGGTCGACAATCGCCCCGGCGCCAACGGCGCCATCGCGGCGGAGCTGGTTGCGCAGGCGGCCCCGGACGGCTATACGCTGTTCATGACCACCAACACCACGCATTCGGCCAATCCGTCGCTGATGAAGAAGCTGCCCTATGACCCGATCAAGGACTTCACGCCGGTCGGCCGCATGGGCAACCTGCCATTCATGCTGGTGATCAATCCCAAGCTGCCGGTCAAGACGGTGCCCGAGCTGATTGCCTATGCCAAGGCGCATCCGGGCATGTCCTACGCCAGCGGCAACAGCACGGGCATCGTCTCTGGCGCCACGTTCTCGCGGCTGGCCAAGCTGGACCTGCTGCACGTGCCCTATAAGAGCACGCCGCCGGCCATGACCGACGTGATTGCCGGGCAGGTGCCGATGATGTTCGTCGACGTGGCCGCGGGCATCGCCAACGTGAAGGCCGGCAAGATGCGCGCGCTGGCGGTGACCACCGCGCAGCGCAGCCGCCTGCTGCCGGACCTGCCGCCGATTGCCGATACCCCGGAGATGAAGGGCTTCGACATCACTTCCTGGAACGGCGTGTTCGCGCCGGCCAAGACGCCGCAGCCGATCGTCGAACGGCTCAATCGCGAGCTGTCGCGCATTGCGTCGAGCAAGGAGGTGGCGCCGCGCTTCGAGGCGCTGGGCTTCGAGGCCTTCGGCCAGAATCCGCAGCAGTTCGCCGGCTTTGTGGCGGGCGAGCTGGTCAAGTGGACCAAGCTGGTGAAGGACGCTGGCATCCAGCCGGAATAACGCGAGACGCCGATGAACTTCGAAAGGACACCTGAACAGAACGCCATCGTTGAAGCCGTAAGCCAGCTATGCAGCGACTTCGGCCCCGACTACTGGGCCGGGCTGGACCAGCGCCATGAGTTTCCCGAGGCGTTTCACAAGGCGATGGCCGGCGCGGGCTGGCTCGGCATTGCCATGCCGGAGCAGTACGGTGGCGCGGGGCTCGGCATTACCGAGGCGGCGCTGATCATGCAGACCGTGTCGGCGTCCGGGGCGGGATTCTCCGGCGCGTCCGCCATCCACATGAACGTGTTCGGCCTGAACCCGGTGGTGGTGTTCGGCTCCGAGGCCCAGCAGGCGGCCGCGCTGCCGCCGCTGATCGCCGGGCAGGAAAAGGCCTGCTTCGCCGTGACCGAGCCGGACGCGGGGCTCGATACCACCCACCTGAAGACGCAGGCGGTGCGCACGGACGATGGCAGCGCCTATCGCGTGGATGGCCGCAAGATCTGGATCTCCACGGCGCAGGTGGCCACGCGCATGCTGCTGCTGGCGCGCACCACGCCGCTGGAAGCCGTGGCCAAGCCCACGCAGGGCCTGAGCCTGTTCTACACGGCGCTGGACCGCAAGCACATCGAGGTGCGCGAGATCGACAAGATGGGCCGCGGCGCCGTGGACTCGAACATGTTGTTCATCGACGGCCTGATGGTGCCGGCGGCGGACCGCATTGGCGAGGAGGGCAGAGGCTTCGAGTACATCCTGCATGGCCTGAACCCGGAGCGCATCCTGATCGCCGCCGAAGCCGTGGGGCTGGGCCGCGCCGCACTGGAAGCCGCCACCCGCTATGCCCGCGAGCGCACCGTGTTCGGGCGGCCCATCGGCCAGAACCAGGGCATCCAGCACCCGCTGGCGCAGGCGTGGATGGCGCTGGAAGCCGCCGACATGATGGTGTGGAAGGCCGCCTGGCTCTACGACAACGGCAAGCCGTGCGGCGCCGAGGCCAACGCCGCCAAGTACCTGGCCGCCGAGGCCGCGCACCAGGCCTGCCAGACCGCCGTGCTGACGCTGGGCGGCATGGGCTATGCGCGGGAATACCATGTGGAGCGCTACCTGCGCGAGTCGTACATCCCGCGCATCGCGCCGGTCAGCGCCCAGCTGATCATGTGCCATATCGCCGAGCGCGTGCTGGGGCTGCCGAAATCGTACTAGTTCGATCAAGCGGCATAGCAGGATAGGCTGGATAGGAAAAAGCCCCGGTGCACGCGCGCCGGGGCTTTCTCATTGCAGGGTTTCCCACGGCCGCGCCATGACGATCGGGAGATCTGACATCGTTGTGTGCCGCGATGCCTTTCAGCGATGAAAACGTCCGCTCATCGTTGAAAAACACAACAGCCGATGCTCATGGCGCGGCGCGCGGCGGCATATCCTTCCCATCTTCAAGCATATGCCGCGCTAGCCTGGACGACCCTGCCCGCCATCCAGACCGCGGAAAACGTGACTTACCTCTAATCTTTACTTGCCAAGCTCGTGGCCAATCACGCCACCGACCACGGCACCGCCCACCGTACCCAGGGCGCTACCGTCGCTCACTTCGTGTCCGACAACGCCGCCCGCGACGGCGCCGGTTGCCGTGCAGCCCGAGAGGGCCCAACAGCATGCGCCCACCGCGAGCGCGCCAGCCAGTCGTTTCCACATGGTTGCTCTCCTGCATTCCGGGGCCGCGCCGCATTGCGTAGGTCTCGCTGATCTGCGATGCGGCGCTCCCGCCACGACTCAAGAATAGGTGGGGCGCCGGGCGCAGCCATTCCGGCGCGCGCCGATTGGGATGTAGGAATTGTCGGACGGCGGGCGGGCCCGCTCGGGCTTGTGTCAAGCCCTCGGCAAACCGGAGGAACCGGCGCGGGCCGGGGGAAAAGGGTAGGCAGGCATAGCGCAATCCCGCTAAAGTCTGGCCTCCATTCGCCGATAACCCCACTGATACCGGGAATTGCACGCTCGCGCGGCGCCACCCCTCAGAATTCCGGCTCTCCGAGCCACTGCTTCGTCACGCGCCACCATGATTTCCCCGAGCTACGACGCGCTTCTCGTCCTGTTTTCCCTGCTGGTGGCCATCCTCGCGTCCTATACCGCGCTGGACCTGGCCGGCCGTATCGCCACCGCACGCGGGCGCTATGCCCATATGTGGCTGGCTGGCGGCGCGGTCGCCATGGGGCTGGGCATCTGGTCGATGCATTTCGTCGGCATGCTGGCGTTCCAGCTGCCCATTCCGCTGGGCTACGATCCGGCCATCACGGTGGGCTCGCTGGGGATCGCCATCGTCGCCTCGGCCTTCGCGCTTAGGCTGGTCTGCCAGGAACACCTGCCCCGGCGCCGGCTGGTGATGGGCGCGCTGGTGCTGGGCGCCGCCGTGGCCAGCATGCACTACACCGGCATGGCCGCGCTGCGCATGCAGCCGGGCATCCACTACGTGCCGTGGCTGTTCGCGCTGTCGATTGGGATTGCGGTGGCGGCGTCGGGCGTGGCGCTCTGGATTGCCTTCCGGCTGCGCCGGAACATGCCGCGCATCCACCAGCTGCGCCTCGGCGCGGCCGTGGTGATGGGCGTGGCCATCGCCGCCATGCACTACACGGGCATGGCGGCGGCCCAGTTTCCGCTCGGCAGCGTGTGCGGCGCGGCGCGTGATGGCGTCCACAGCGGCACGCTGGCGCTGCCCATCCTCGTCATCACGGTCTGCGTGCTGGCGGTGGCGCTGATTACCTCGGTACTCGACATGCGGCTGGAGATGCGCACCGCTGTGCTGGCGCAGGCGCTAGGCGTGGCGAATGAGGAACTCGAATTCCTGGCCCTGCACGACAAGCTCACCCATCTGCCGAACCGCGCGCTGCTGGACGACCGCTTCGCGCAGGCCATCCAGGCCAGCGCCAGCCAGCATGCGCGCTTTGCCGTGCTGTTTGTCGATCTCGACGGCTTCAAGGGCGTGAACGATACCTACGGCCATCACGTGGGCGACGGCCTGCTGGTGGAAATCGCCCGGCGGCTGCGCACGGTGGTGCGGGCCGATGACACCATCTCCCGCGTGGGCGGCGACGAATTCGTGCTGCTGGTGCGCATCGACGAACCCGAGGATGCCGGCGTGATCGCCGAAGGGCTGCTGGAGGCGCTGCGCGAGACCGTGCAGGTGGGCGGCCACGCGCTCCACGTCTCGGGCAGCATCGGCATTGCCCTGCATCCGGCGGATGGGCAGGACCAGGACGCGCTGATGTCCAACGCGGATGCGGCGATGTATCACGCCAAGGCGGCCGGCCGCAACGCGTACTGCTTCTTCGAGCGCTCGATGAATCACCAGGCGCGCACGCAGCAGGCGCTGATCCAGGACCTGCGCGGCGCGCTCAAGCACGGCCAGCTAGAACTGCACTATCAGCCCAAGTTCGCCGCCGTGGGCGGCGAGCTGGTCGGCGCGGAGGCGCTGCTGCGCTGGAACCATCCCACACACGGCCAGCTGATGCCGGACCAGTTCATCACGCTGGCGGAGAAGACCGGCGCCATCGTGCCGATCGGGGACTGGGTGCTCGACGAGGCGTGCCGCCAGCTGGCCGAGTGGCATGCGCTGGGCCATATGGGCTGGTCGATGGCGGTCAACCTGTCGGCGTTGCAGTTCTGCCATGCCGGCATGGTCGAGTCGGTGGGGCGGGCGCTGACGCGCCACGGCGTGCCACCGGGCAGCCTGACGCTGGAAATCACGGAGTCCACGGCGATGCGCGACGTGGAGGCCAGCCTGGCCATCCTCACGCAACTGGACGACATGGGCGTGCGCATCGCCATCGATGACTTCGGCACCGGGTATTCGAGCCTGCTGCACCTGAAGCGGATTCCGGCCAGCGAGCTGAAGATCGATCGCGGCTTCGTGCGGGATCTTGCGGAAGATACGGAGGACGCGGCCATCGTGTCCGCCATCGTGGCGCTGGGCCGCACGCTGAAGCTGCAGGTGGTGGCGGAAGGTGTGGAAACGGCCGCGCAGCGGACCTTCCTTGCCGATCTGGGCTGCGACGCGCTGCAAGGCTACCTGCTGGGCCGCCCGATGCCCGCGTCGCAGTTTCCCGGCGTGGAGCAGGCGGGCTGAAGCCGCCTGCGCGGGAGGGCGGGGCGTCGATCAGGCGCCGCTGTCGAACGCGTCACGCGGGCCGGTGGCGCTGAACGCACCGTCCACGAAGGGGCTGCGGGTGTCGTGCACGGCGCGGGCGCCGTCGGTATAGACATCGCGCGCACCCACGCGGGCGCCGTCGGTGAACGGGTCGGCCGAACGCGGTGCGGCGTGGGCGAGGCCGGCGGTGCCCGCCAGTGTGGCGGCCAGGGCGGCGTAGGCGATGGTTTGTCGGATGGTTTGTCGGATAGAAGGCATAGTGAGACTCCGTTGCGTGTCCCAGGGAGGCGGGAACTGCGTTGGGTCGCGCTGTGTGGCGTCGTGCATGACGGCGCGCACCGGACTGATGGCGACCATGGCAGGCAGTCTAGAAGCGAGCCCCCGACGCCAAGATGACCTATCCATGACAATGCTGTCATGCAGCAAATCTCGCGGAATTACGATGTGCCGCCGCACGAAATGCGGCGGGGGCGGAGCAAAGACCCTGTAGAATCCGTACTGGTCCAGCCATTCAGGGCCATTCCCCCAAAAGGTCTTTCACCAGCCCGCCCACCTGGCGGCGGGCGCCGCACGATAGTCATGTCCGAGTCTGATGCCACTAAACAAGCCGCGGTAGCGTGGATCCGCGAGCAAATGGATCGCCATGGCCTGACGTTCGACGATCTGGTCGAGGCAGGTTGCTTTGCCGATAGCGAAGACGGCGACGTCGTCGCCGTGGAAACCGACGCCCCCCCCGTCGCCGCCACCCAAGCGGAAATGGCGCAAGTACGAGTTCTCTACCGCAATGCGATGGGGCAGACGTGGGACGGTACCGGCGAATATCCCGACTGGCTCCAGCGCGCGGTCAACGCGGGGCAATCGATCGATTTTTATCGCGTGGACTGAAGGGTGGCGTGAGCGCCACGCGGCGGGTTCAGCAGTGAGGGGCCGGACGCTCGACCGGTAGCGGAATGTAGGCGGCTGAGGTGGCGAACGCCGCTGGCGTGGCCATCGGCACCGCGTGCCGATGATGCTCAAGCGCCACACGCGGCAGTTCCGCGAGCACTGGCAGGGGAGAAGGCAGGGGCGAAGGCAGGTTGGCCGCGCTGGTCGCCTCGGTGCACTGGGCCGCATCCGTGTTGATGATGGCGGCTTCGGCCTCGGCCTTGATGGCCACATGCCGCTCCGACATCGACAAACCGGCCACTTCCGCTACGCTGGAGTCCATGACCGCCGCGCTGGCGCCGGAAACGGGCAGGGTGGACAGGGCAAGGCACAACAGGGAGAGGGCAGGCAGGCGTTTCATTGCGGATATCAGGGGCGCGCCAGACGGGACGCACAGGCGGCGTCCTTTCATCATGGCAGCGCGCATTGTACTGGCATTCCACCCGTCAGAACGCTGGCGCCAAGATGACATTCCTGCAATCTTCGCCCATTGCTTGCCTACCTCGGCTAGTGTCGTGGATTCCCCCGCAACCCGAAGCTGTTGTCAGTGACATTCCATGCGCATCCTGATTGTTGAAGACGAACCAAAGGCCGGCGATTACCTGCTCAAGGGCCTCACGGAATCAGGTTTCGTGGCCGATCTCGCCCGTGACGGCGTGGACGGCCTGGGCCATGCGCGCGAGCAGCACTACGACCTCATCGTGCTCGACGTGATGCTGCCCGGCATGGACGGCTGGCAGGTGCTGCGCGAACTGCGCCGCGACAAGGACACCCCGGTGCTCTGCCTGACCGCCCGCGACGAGCTGTCCGACCGCCTCAAGGGCCTGGAACTTGGCGCCGACGACTACATGGTCAAGCCGTTCGCCTTCGCCGAACTGGTGGCGCGCATCCGCACCATCCTGCGGCGCGGTCCGCTGCGCGAGAGCGAGTTCATGGAAGTGGCCGATCTCCAGATCGACGCGATCCGGCGCCGTGTCTCGCGTGCCGGGCAGAAGATCGATCTCACCTCGAAGGAATTCGCGCTGCTGCAACTGCTGGCGCGGCGCCGGGGCGAGGTGCTTTCGCGCTCGCTGATCGCCTCCCAGGTCTGGGACATGAATTTCGACAGCAATACCAATGTGGTGGATGTGTCCATTCGCCGGCTGCGCGCCAAGGTGGATGACCCGTTCCCGCGCAAGCTGATCCACACGCGTCGCGGCATGGGCTACGTGCTCGACGAATCGGACGAGGGCTGAGCGGCCATGGCGCGTCGCTTGCGACGAATGCTGGGCCGCCTCTCCGGCGCGCTGCCGGTGTCCCTCACGGCGTCCCTGACCACGCGGCTGGCGCTGGCCTATGGCCTGACCACGGCGGCGATTCTGGTCGGCGTGGCGGCCTACCTCTCCAGCGCGCTCGACAGCCAGCTCCAGGCGCGCGACGAAAGCGAACTGGTCGGCGAGATCCTGCTCGTGCGCCACCTGCTGCGCGAGGTGGGCGATGAAGCCGAGATCCGTGCCGACACCCACCGCTTTGCCGATATCGCCATGGGCCATGAGGGCCTGATCCTTGTGGTGCGTACGCGCCAGGGCGAGCCGCTGATCACGCTGAACCCGCGCAACGAGTCGGTGCCGCCGCTGCGCGTGCTGCCGGCTACCGCCGCGCCGGACAAGGGCATGCTCCAGACCTGGTATCCGCGCAACGGCGTGCCGTCGCGCGGCGTGGCGGCGCTGGGCGTGGTGGGCAACACCGACCGCGCCGTGGAGATCGTCGTGCTCAGCGACGCCGGCTACCGGGTGGCGCTGATGCGCGAATACCGCAGCCAGCTATTGGGTGCGGTGCTGTGCGGCGCGCTGGTGGCGGCGGCGCTGGGCTACCTGCTGGCGCGGCGCGGCTTGAGGCCGCTGCGCCGCATGGCCAGCGACGCGGCGGCGGTGACCACCAGCCGGCTGGCCACACGGCTGGACGTGGGCGGCGCACCCGAGGAACTGCGTGAGCTGGCCGGCGCGCTCAACGGCATGCTGGCGCGATTGCAGGACAGCTTCACGCGCCTCTCGGCATTCTCGGCCGATCTGGCGCACGACTTCCGCACCCCGATCAGCAACCTGGTGGGGCAGACGCAGGTCACGCTGGCCCAGCGCCGCAGCCCGGCCGAGTACGAATCGCTGCTCGAATCGAACCTCGAGGAATACGAGCGGCTGGCGCGGATGATCGAGAACATGCTGTTCCTGGCCCGCGCGGACAACGCGCAGGTGGCGTTGGGGGCATGCGAACTGGATGCCCGCGCGGAGCTGGACAAGGTGGCCGAGTACTTCGAGGCCGTGGCGGCCGACCGCGACGTCACGGTGGCCGTGTCGGGCGCCGCCACGGTCACCGCCGACCGCACGTTGCTGCGGCGCGCCATCATCAACCTGCTCGACAACGCCCTGCGCCACGCGCCGGCCGGCAGCACCGTGCGCGTGGCGGTGGGGCGCGGCCGGCCCGGGTTTACCGACATCCGCGTGGCCAACGCCGGCCCGGCCATTGCGCCGGAGTCGTTGCCGCACCTGTTCGGGCGCTTCTACCGCGCGGACCCCTCGCGCCGCAATTCGGCCACCTCCACTGGGCTGGGGCTGGCCATCGTCGATACCATCATGCGGCTCCATGGCGGCAGCGTCACCGTGCGCAGCGATGCGGTGCAGACCGAGTTCGAGATCGATTTTCCGGACGCGTTGACCGGCGGCAGGGCCGGCGCATAATGGTCGGCGCCCGCATCCGGGCACCCACGTGACGTGAAGGAGACCGATATGCAGGTACAACCGTATCTCGATTTTGGTGGCCGTTTCGACGAGGCGATGGCGTTCTACGGCAAGGTGCTCGACGCCAAGGTGACGTTCCTGATGCGCTACAAGGAAGCGCCGCCGGGCGAGGCACCCGCCTCGCCGGCCTGGGGGGACAAGGTGATGCACGCCAACATCCAGATCGGCGACAGCCAGATCATGGCCTCGGACGGACGGGAAGGGGCGCCATACCCCTTTTCGGGGTTCATGCTGTCCGTGGGCTACGTGCCCAACGCGGAGGGCCAGCGCATCTTCGAGGCGCTGGCCGAAGGCGGGCGGGTGCTCATGCCATACCAGAAGACGTTCTGGGCCGAAGGATTCGGCATGCTCGTCGACAAGTTCGGCATGAGCTGGATGGTCAACTGCGAGCACTAGCAGCAGGCCCGGCCGCGGCCAATCCCCCGCGCCGATGCGCCCACCGGTACAGCACCGGCAGGACCAGCAGCGTCAGCGCCGTCGATGACAGGATGCCGCCGATCACCACCGTGGCCACCGGGCGCTGTACCTCGGCGCCCGTGCCGGTGGCGATGGCCATCGGCACGAAGCCCAGCGACGCCACCAGCGCCGTCATCAGCACCGGCCGCAGGCGGGTCAGGGCGCCGGTGGTGACGGCAGCGTCCAGCGGCTGGCCCGCGTCCCGCAGGGTGCGGATGAACGACAGCATCACCAGCCCGTTCAGCACCGCCACGCCAGACAGCGCGATAAACCCCACCGCCGCCGAGATCGACAGCGGCATGCCACGCAGCCAGAGCGCCAGCACGCCACCCGTCAGCGCGAACGGAATGCCGGTGAAGACCAGCAGGCCGTCGCGCAGGTTGCCGAACATGACGAACAGCAGCGCGAAGACCAGCAGCAGCGCCAGCGGCACCACGATGCCGAGCCGCTGCGTGGCCGATTGCAGCTGCTCGAACGTCCCGCCCCAGGCAATCCAGTAGCCGGCGGGCACCGCCACCCCGCGTTCGACGGCGCCCATCGCCTCCGGCACGAAGCTGCCGACGTCGCGCCCGCGCACGTTGGCGCTGACCACAATGCGCCGCTTGCCGTTCTCGCGCGACACCTGGTTCGGCCCCGGCGCAATCTCCAGCGTGGCAATCTCGCCCAGCGGGATGTAGCTCGTGCGGGCGTCCGACCCTTTGGGGAGGGGAATCGGGAGGCGCCGCAGCGCCTCCACATCGGCACGAATCCCCTCCGGCAGCCGCACGCCGATATTGAAGCGGCGGTCGCCCTGGTAGAACAGGCCGGCGTCGCGGCCGCCCACGGCAATTGCCACGGTTTCCTGCACATCGGCCATGTTGAGGCCGTAGCGCGCGGCGCGCGCGCGGTCGATGTCCACGGTCAGCACCGGGAGGCCCGAGGTCTGTTCCACCTTGACCTCGGCGGCGCCGGGCACGCGTTGCAGCACCTCGGCGATGCGCTGGGCGGTGGCGGCGAGCACGGCGTTGTCGTCGCCGTAGAGCTTCACCGCCACGTCGCTGCGCACGCCGGAGATCAACTCGTTGAAGCGGAGCTGGATCGGCTGCGAGAACTCGTAGCGGTTGCCGGGCAGTTGTTCCAGTTCGGCCGACATGGCCGTGCGCAGGGCATCGTACGAGCGGGACGGATCGGGCCACTGGTCGCGCGGCTTGAGCATGATGTAGCCGTCCGAGATGTTGGGCGGCATCGGGTCCGCCGCGATCTCCGCCGTGCCCGTGCGCGCGAACACGCGCTCCACCTCGGGGAACTTCGCCTTCAGCCGGGTTTCGATCTGCTGCTGCATCGCCACCGACTGCGTCAGGCTGGTGCCCGGAATGCGCAGCGCCTGCACGGCGAAGTCCCCCTCGTTCAGGTTGGGGATGAACTCGCTGCCGAGCCGCGTGGCCATGATCCCGCTCAGCAGCACAGCCACCACGGCGCCGGTCAGCACGACCGGCGTATTGGCCAGCGCGCGCGACAGCGCCGGCGCGTACCAGCGGCGCGCCCAGCCCATCACGCGGTTCTCCTTCTCCGCCACGCGGTCGCCGATGCACAGCGCCACGGCGGCGGGCACGAAGGTCACCGACAGGATCAGCGCGCCCAGCAGCGCCAGCACCACGGTGTTCGCCATCGGGTGGAACATCTTGCCCTCTACGCCCGTCAGCGCCAGGATCGGCACGTAGACGATCATGATGATCAGCTGGCCGAAGACCAGCGGCCGCCGCGCCTCCCGCGCCGCCGCGAACACCTCCTCGAAGCGCTCGGCGCGCGTCAGTGGCCGTCCGGCGGTCTGCCGCGCATGGGCCAGCCGGCGCACGCAGTTCTCCACGATGACCACTGCGCCATCGACGATGATGCCGAAGTCCAGCGCGCCCAGGCTCATCAGGTTGGCGCTGATGCCGGCGGCCACCATGCCGGTGAACGTGAACAGCATCGACAACGGGATCACCATTGCCGTGATCAGCGCCGCGCGCAGGTTGCCGAGGAACAGGAACAGCACCGCCACCACCAGCGCGGCGCCTTCCAGCAGGTTCTTCTTGACCGTGGCGATGGCCTTGTCGACCAGCACGGTGCGGTCGTAGACCGTCACGGCCTGCACACCGGCCGGCAGCGACTTGTTGATCGCCACCATGCGCGCATCCACCGCGCGCGAGACGGCGCGGCTGTTCTCGCCAATCAGCATGAAGACCGTGCCGAGCACCACCTCGCGGCCATTGTCGGTGGCGCCGCCGGTGCGCAACTCCCGGCCCAGGCCCACATCGGCCAGATCCCGGATGCGGATCGGCTGGCCCTGGGCGGTGCCGACGATCACATCGCGGATGTCGTCGATCGACTTCACCTGCCCCGGCGCCCGCACCAGATACTGCTCGCCCCGCCGCTCGATATAGCCGGCGCCGACGTTGCCGTTGTTACGCTCCAGCGCCTGCACCACGTGCTGGAGCGACATGCCGTACGCCGCCAGCTTCTCCGGGTTCGGCGCCACGAGGTACTCCCTGGCGAAGCCGCCGATCGTGTTGATCTCGGTCACGCCCGGCACGGTGCGCAGCTGCGGCTTGATCAGCCAGTCCTGGATCTCGCGCAGATCCGTGGCGGTGTAGGGCGTGCCGTCCGGCTTGCGCGCGTCGGGCCCGGCCTCCACGGTCCACAGGTAGATCTCTCCGAGGCCGGTCGAGATCGGCCCCATCTGCGGCGCCACGCCGGCCGGCAGCTGCGCGCGGGCGTCCTGGATGCGCTGGCTGACCAGTTGCCGCGCGAAATGGATGTCGGTGCCGTCATGGAAGATCACCGTGACCTGCGACAGCCCGTAGCGTGACAGCGAGCGCGTCTGCACCAGCCCCGGCAGGCCGGCCATGGCGGTTTCGATCGGGTAGGTGATGCGCTGCTCGGACTCGAGCGGCGAGTAGCCCGGCGCCGCCGTGTTGATCTGCACCTGGACGTTGGTGATGTCCGGCACGGCGTCGATGGGCAGCCGGCCGTAGTTGTAGAAGCCCAGCGCGGCCATGGCCAGCACGGCCAGCATGACCAGCCAGCGCTGCGCGATGGCGAAGCGGAGGATGCGTTCGAACATGTGTGGTCGCTCCGCTCAGTGGGCGTGCTCGGCGCCGGCCTTGCCCTGTTCGGCCTTCAGCACGAAGCTGTTGGCCGCCACGTAGCGCGTGCCGGCGGGCAGGCCGTCCGTGACCTCGATGCGCTGGCCGTCCGTGCGGCCGGTCTTGACCGTGCGCGCCGCGAAGCCGCCCGGCACCGCCACGAAGACCTGCGTGTGGCCGTCGTCGGTCTGCAGGGCTTCGGTCTCGATGACCACGGGGGCGTCCACTTCGCCCGTGTTCACGCTGACCGTGACGAACAGGCCGGGGCGCCAGGCCATCTCGGGGTTGGCCAGCGTCACGCGGGCGGTGGCCGTGCGGGTCTGCTGGCCGAGCAGGGCGCCCACGTAGGAGACCTTGCCGTCGGCGGTGCCGTCGAACGCGGTGGAGGTGACGCGCACCGCCTCCCCGAGCCGCACATGGCCGAGATCCTTCGGCGCGATCACGAATTCGGCCCAGACCGTGGTCAGATCGGAGAGGGTGAAGACGGCGGTGTCGGCGCCCACGGCTTCGCCCAGCGACAGGTGTTTCTCGACGACGATGCCGTCGAACGGCGCGCGCAGCTCGAAGCGGTTGATGCCGTCCGCCGAAGGCTTCGCGCCGATGGCGGTCAGCTTCTGCGCGGCGTTGCGCACCGCGATTTCGGCCTCCTGCAAGGCGGTGCGGGCGGCCAGGTAGTCCTGCTCGGCGGACACCTTGTCTTCCCAGAGCCGCTTCTCGCGGGCAAAGGTGCTGCGGGCCAGCTCCAGCCGCCGCTGGCCGGCCAGCCATTCGCTGCGCAACTCGGACAACTGCGTGCTGGCGAAGACCGCCAGCAGGTCGCCCTTTTTCACCCGCTGGCCGAGATTGGCCGCGACCGCCTCGGCCACGCCCGCCACGCGCGGCACCACGTGGGCGGTGCGGTCCTCGTTGAAGCGGATTTCGCCCGGGAACTGCACCGTGCTGCGGATGCGGCCCGGGCCGGCGGTGCGCAGCAAGAGGTTGGCGTTGGCGATCTGCTCGGGGGTCATGGCGATCAGGCCGGGGGTGGCGGCTGGGGCCTGAGGCGCCGAGGCGGCGGGTGCATTTTCGCTGTGCCCGCCATGGTCGCCGTGGCCGCCGTGGCCGTGATCGTCGTGCGATCCGCTCTCGCGGCCCACCAGCAGCAGCGCCAGCGCGGCGATCAGGCCGCCGATGACGATGGCCGCGATGGCCATGCCTTGTTTTCGTGTGAGGGTCATGGAAAATCCTTGCGGCGCGTCAGCGGCCGAGAATGCGGTCGATCGTGGTGGCGGCCTGCCAGGCATTGGCCACCACGCCGAGATAGCGGATGCGCGCCTGGAACAGCGTGCGCTGGGCGTCCAGCACTTCGAGATAGCTGAACTTGCCGGCCTCGAAGCCCTGCGTGGCGGCCTGATAGGCGCGCTGGGCGGCCGGGAGCACGGTGTCGCGCAGCGTCTGCGCCGAGCCGCGCGAGACGGCAAGCTGGCTGGTGGCCTGTTGCAGGTCGTGGTCCAGCCGGAGCCGCGTGGCGCGATAGGCGTCCGCGGCCTTGTCGGCCTGCCGGATCGCGGTGTAGAGGTTGCCCTGGTTGCGGTCGAACAGCGGCAGCGGAATCGCCACGCCGAGCACCGGGTAGTAGCCCCGGTCGGAGGCATTTTCCCGCTTGGCGCCAAGGCTCAGCGTCACATCGGGATACTGGCGGCTGCGCTCCACGTTGATCTCGGCCTGCCGGCGCGCCAGTTCGCGCTGGCTCGCCACGGTGGCGGGCGCGGCGTCTAGCGCTTCGCGCAGGACGAGGGCGTCCGGGCGCGCGGGCAGGGTATCGAGGCTGCCATCCGCTTCGGCGAACTGGGGCGACGGGTTGCCCCACAGCGTGGCCAGCGCCTGCCGCGCGGCGACGAGCGCCGCATCGGCCTCGGCGCGCTCGAGTTCGGCATTCGCCAGTTCCACGCCGGCCTTGGTTTCCTCCACCGGCGAGACCTTGCCGGCCGCCACGCGGCGCGCGGCCACGTTGGCGCCGCGCCGGGCGATGTCGACGGCACCCGCCGCCAGCCTGACGCGCTCTTGCGCCACCAGCACGTTGAAAAAGGCGCCGATGACGCTGGCGCGCAGGTCCGCCTGCGTGGCGTCCAGCTGCGCCTGCGCTAGTTCGCGCGTGCGCTGGGCCGCGCCGATCCGCGCGGCGCGCTTGCCGCCCAACTCCACCGGCAGGTTCATCTGCGCCGTGGTGGTTCGGGTGGATTGGCGCGTGTCTTCCATCAGCACGGCCACTTCGGGGTTCGGTATCACGCGCGCCTGCGTGATGCCGCCTTCGGTGGCGTCAAGCTCGTGGCGCGCGGCGGAGAGCGTGGGGTTCTGCGCGATGGCCAGCGCCAGCGCGGTCTCCAGCTTCAGCGGGCCGGGCGGCTCCTGGCTGGCGGGCGGCGAGGCGGGCGCCGCCGGCTGTGCGGCGGCAAGGGGCAGGAGGCCGCACCACGCCAATGCGGCGGCCATTGCCCAAGGCAATACAAGGTTTCTCATCGAATTTCACCGTTGCAGACAGGGAAAATCGGCGAGACGTCAGGCAGTCAGGGAAGGGGGATTGTCCGCGTCTCGCCGCTCAGGCGGGACGCGACCACTGGGGCCGGTCTGGGGCGCGCGCGGGGATGGAGCCGAAGCCCGCAACACGCGGCAGGTAGCGCACGGTGACGAAATGGTAGCTGCCGGGCAGGATGGCCTGCGCAATCACCCCGTGCGAGCCGGGGAAGTGGCAGGCGGCGCAGTCGGCGTCGGGCAGTTTCGGGGAAGGCTTGGCGGCGTCCTGATGGGCATCGGCGCCAGCATGCACGTGGCTATGGTGGCCGATGTGCCAGCCGGCGCCATTCGCCGGCGCACGCTCCTCATGTGCGCAGTACGCCGCAGCGCCGGCCCAGGCGAACTGGATCGGCAGCAGAATGGCGAGAAAGACGAGGAGCAGGCGACGCATGGCGGCCGATTATACGGGGCAGCGGCGCCGGCGCACGTGACAACCGTGTCATCTGTGCGGATTCGTCCCCAAGGGTTGACCTTGTAGCCACTACAGGGTCTTCAATGGCATCAGACCAGAACCAACTTTATCCGCCATGGCCCGCCATACCGCCGATCACGTGATGCCGCATACACATTCGCATGACCATGATCTTGAGCACGATCACGCACATGATCATGGCCACGCGCATGTCCATGCCGCCGAACCCGCCGCCGAACCTGCCGCCGAACACGCCTGCTGTGGCGCAGCCTGTGGCGCGGCGGCGGCGCCCCTCCGCCAGCCGATGGCCGCCCCGGCCGGCACACGCTCAGCCGCCTACCGCATCGAGGCCATGGACTGCCCGACCGAGGAAACGCTGATCCGCAACAAGCTCGGCGGCATGGCCGGCGTGGCCGCGCTCGACTTCAACCTGATGCAGCGCGTGCTGACCGTCCACCACACGCTGGATTCGACCGACGTCGTGGTCAAGGCGATTGCCACGCTCGGCATGCACGCCCAGCCGCTGAATGCCGACACCCCGGCCGACGCCCCCGCTGCCGCCGAAGCGCCCAAGCCCTGGTGGCCACTGGCACTGGCCGGCGTGACCGCACTGGGCGCCGAGGCGGCACACTGGTTCGAATGGGGCCTGCCGTACGCACCCGCCGTGCTGGCGCTGGCCGCTGTGCTGGTGTCCGGTCTGGGCGTCTATCGCAAGGGCTGGATCGCCATCCGCCACGGCAATCTCAATATCAACGCCCTGATGAGCATCGCCGTCACCGGCGCCATGCTGATCGGCCAATGGCCCGAGGCGGCGATGGTGATGGTGCTGTTCGCCCTGGCGGAGCGCATCGAGGCCGCCTCGCTGGACCGCGCGCGCAACGCCGTGCGGGGGCTGATGGCGATGGCGCCCGAGCAGGCCACCGTGCAGCAGCCGGACGGCACCTGGCTGGCCGTGACGGCGCGCGACGTGCCCGTGGGCGCCGTGGTGCGCCTGCGTCCCGGCGAGCGCGTGGCGATCGATGGCCGCGTGCTGCGCGGCCAATCCGCGCTGGATCAGGCGCCGATCACGGGCGAGAGCGTGCCGGTCGACAAGACCGTGGGAGATCCGCTGTACGCCGGCTCGATCAACCAGTCCGGCGAACTCGAATACACCGTGACCGCCCCGGCCAGCGATTCCACGCTGGCTCGCATCATCCACGCCGTGGAGGCCGCGCAGGGCAGCCGCGCGCCCACGCAGCGTTTCGTGGACCAGTTCGCGCGTGTCTACACCCCGGTGGTCTTCGCGCTGGCCGTGGCCGTGGCGGTAGTGCCGCCGCTGCTGGGCGGCGCCTGGCTCGACTGGATCTACAAGGCGCTGGTGCTGCTGGTGATTGCCTGCCCGTGCGCGCTGGTGATCTCCACGCCGGTGACCATCGTCAGCGGGCTGGCCGCCGCCGCGCGGCGCGGCATCCTGATCAAGGGCGGCGTCTATCTGGAGCAGGGCCGGCACCTGGCATGGCTGGCGCTCGACAAGACCGGCACGCTCACGCACGGCAAACCGGTGCAGACCGATTTTGCCCTGCTGGTGGACGACCTGCCGCAGGCCCGTGCGATTGCGGCCAGCCTGGCCGCGCGCTCCGACCACCCGGTCTCGCGGGCCGTGGCCGTGGCGGCCGAGGCGGAAGGCATCGCGCCGCTGGCCGTGGATGATTTCGCCGCATTGCCCGGGCAGGGCGTGCGCGGCGGCGTGGCGGGGGTGACGTATTGCCTCGGCAACCATCGCCTGATCCACGATCTTGGCGCGTGCTCGCCGGCGCTGGAGGCCCGGCTGGAGGCGATCGAGCGGCAGGGCAAGACCCTTGTCCTGCTGGCGTCGGCCGAGGTGGACGGGGCGAATCCGCGTGCGCTGGCGCTGTTCGCCGTGGCGGATACGGTGCGCGACACCAGCCGGCAGGCCATCGAGGCGCTGCACGCGCTGGGCGTGAAGACGCTGATGCTGTCCGGCGACAACCCGCACACGGTGCAGGCGATTGGCGCGGCGGTGGGCATCGACGAGGTGCGTGGCAATCAGCTGCCCCAGGACAAGGCGGACGCCATCGCGGCGCTGGCCGGGCAGGCGCACACGCACGGCGGCGGCGTGGGCATGGTGGGCGATGGCATCAACGACGCCCCGGCGCTGGCGCGCGCGGACATCGGCTTCGCCATGGGCGCGGCGGGCACCGATACCGCCATCGAGACGGCCGATGTGGCGCTGATGGATGACGACCTGCGCAAGATCCCTGTCTTCGTGCAGCTGTCCCGGCGCACGGCGGCCATCCTCAAGCAGAACATCGCGCTGGCGCTGGGCATCAAGGCGGTCTTCCTCGTGCTGACCGTGATGGGCATGGGCACGATGTGGATGGCCGTGTTCGCCGATATGGGCGCCAGCCTGCTGGTGGTGTTCAACGGGCTGCGGCTGGCGCGGGGTGTGCGTTCGTGAACCTGTCGTCCAGTTCGTAACCGGTACTGCGCCCGCCGCCGTCCGTTTTTCTCAGCACGCCGCGCGCCAGCAGGTCATTGATGTCCCGCAGCGCCGTGTCCGGTGAACATTTGGCGATGGCCGCCCACTTGCTGCTGGTGAGCTTGCCGTCGAAACCATCGAGCAGCCGGTTGAGAAGCTTCACCTGCCGCTCGTTCAACGGCAGCATGGCCCAGTGATGCCAGAAGCGCGCTTTTGCCAGTACCGCGTCAAGGTTCAGGTGGGCGTGGTCGACCGCACGGTGGAGGGCGTTCAGGAACCACGCCAGCCACTCGGTCACCTCCTTCGATCCCCGCTGCGTGCGCTCCAGGATGTCGTAGTAGGCCGCGCGCTCGCGCTGGATCTGCGCCGACAGGCTGTAGAAGCGCTGCGAGGTGCCGTCGGCGCGCGCCAGCAGCAGGTCGCCGATGGCACGCGCGATGCGCCCGTTGCCGTCATCGAACGGGTGCATGGTGACGAACCACAGGTGACCCAGCCCTGCCCGGATGAGGGGAGGGTCCTTGGGCGCGGCATTGAACCATTTGAGGAACAGGCTGGCCTCATCTTCGAGTTGATCGGCCGGCGGCGCCTCGAAATGCACACGCTGGCGGCCAACAGGGCCGGAGACGACCTGCATCGGACCTTTGGCGTCGTCCCGCCAACGGCCCGTGTTGATCGACGACAGCCCGGAGTATCCGGTGGGAAACAGCGCGGCGTGCCAGCCGAACAGGCGTTCCCGGGTCATGGGCGCCATGCTGTTGGACGTGGCGTCCAGCACCATTTCCACCACGCCCTCGACATGGCGATCCACGGGCGCCAGCGCGCCAATGTCCACCCCGAGGCGCCGGGCGATGGAGGAGCGCACCGACTCCACCTTCAGGTGCTCCCCCTCGATTTCACTGGTTTTGACCACATCGTCGGTGAGCGCGGCGAGGCTGGCCTGATCGCGGAGCGCCAGGCCGAGATCCGTCAGCCGCCCCAGCAACATGCCTTGGGCACGGCTGACCTCGGCGATGGGCTGTGCGAGCACCTCGAGGTCGTAGCGCCAGTGGGTCCAGCCGGAGGCCTGCCAGATATAGGTGTAATCGCCGCGTTTCATGCGGAGATTATGGTTGCTAATCTCCGCATGCGCAACTTAATCTCCGCATAATTTGCGGAGATTAAGGGGGCTAATCACCGCAAGCTCACGGCTGGATGATCAGTTCCCCGCTGCGGCCGGCAATCTCGCCCCAGGTGACGGGCAGTTGCGGCAGGTCGGTGCGATCGAGGTGGCGGTAGTAGGTGGCCATCGACACCAGGTCGTGGCCTTGCGCGCGCCAGCCGGCCAGCAGCCGCTCGAACACGGGCGCCAGCTTGCCGCCTTCCAGCTCGGTGTGGAGCGTGAAAATGTGATCGCCGGGCCCCTCGGTCAGGCGCAGCAGCGCGTGGTGGACGTTGTCCTCGGTGAGATCGTCCACGCCGATCAGCTCGTCGAGCGTGGGTAGCGTGGTCGGCATCTGCACGTGGCGGCAGGGCTTGCCCGCCACGGTGGGGATGTACGGCGCCGTGCCGCGTCCGTCAGAGGCGTAGGCCATGCCCCAGTCGTCGATCTGCAGGAACGCGTCGTCGTTCATCTGCCAGCCTGCCGCGCCGTGCGTGGTGGGCGGCGTGCCGAAGATCTCCACGAAGCGGCGGTGGGCGTGCTGCATCTGGCGGCGCGTCCAGGCGGCGTCGCGCGTGCGCACGTTGTCCTGCCAGTAGACGTGGTCCCAGGTGTGGATGCCGCACTCGTGCCCGGCTGCGGCGGCCGCGCGCATCTCTGCGGCGCCCTTGCGGCCGATGTCGGGGCCCGGCAGCAGCACGCCGTACATCAGCGTGCGCAGCCCGTAGTTGGACACCACCGACGTACGCGAGACCTTCTTCAGGAAGCCGGGCCGGAACACGCGCCGCAGCGCCCAGCCCGTGTGGTCCGGGCCGAGGCTGAACAGGAACGTGGCCTCCGCCTGCACGGCGGCCAGCATCGACAGCAGCTTGGGCACGCCTTCGCGGGTGCCGCGCAGCGTGTCCACATCCACTTTCAGGGCAATGCGTGCCATGCCGTGCTCAGTGCGAGGCGTCGACCAGCGTACGCGCCTCCACCACCTTGTCGCGGTAGGCCTCGAAGATGCGGCGCAGCGCCTGCTCCATGTTCAGCTTCGGCTGCCAGCCCAGTTCCTCGATCGTGTTGTCGATCTTCGGCACGCGGTGCTGCACGTCCTGGTAGCCCTTGCCGTAGAACTCGCCGGAGGACGTCTCCACGATCTTCGTCTTGCGTGCCTCGTCGGCGTACTCGGGGTAGTCGGCGGCCATCTTCAGCATCATCTCGGCCAGCTCGCGCACCGAGTGGATATTGGCCGGGTTGCCGATATTGAAGATCTTGCCGCTGGCCACGCCGTTCTTGTTCTCGATGATCTGCATCAGCGCCGAGATGCCGTCCGAGATATCGGCAAACGCGCGCTTCTGGGCGCCGCCGTCGACCAGCTTGATCGGCTCGCCCCGCACGATATGGCCCAGGAACTGCGTCACCACGCGCGAGGAGCCTTCCTTCGACTCGAAGATCGAATCCAGCCCGGCGCCGATCCAGTTGAACGGGCGGAACAGCGTGTAG
>NZ_CAJPVH010000037.1 GCF_905397395.1 Cupriavidus campinensis | reverse complement strand
CGATGAGCAAGCCGCACGCCGGGGCGAGCTCGAGGCGGCGCTGGCGACCGCCCAGGAGCGCGCCACGGCGGGCGAGCGCACCCACACCGAGGCGATCGCCACCACCCAGGCGCGCTACGAGGCGCTGTCGAAGCAGCTCCTGCAGGAAACCGCGCACCAGCGCGACGCGGTGCGGGCCGAGCGCGCGCAACTGGCCTCCCAACTCAAATTCGCCGAGCGGCGCATCGCCGCGCTGGAAGACGAGCGCGCACGACTCGACGCCGACCTGGCCAGCGAGCGGGCCGCGCGCCAGACCGCCGCGGGCGAGGCGAGCGCACTCAAGGCCGTCACCGCCAGCCAGCGCGCCCAGCTCGACGAGCTGCTGCGTGCGACCCTGGCCGCGGCGCCACCAGCGGCCAAGACGCGCGTGCCCAGATCGACGGGCAAGGCGGCCGCCAAGCGGACCGCCCAGTCATGAAGCCGGCCGACTGGATCGATACGGGCGCGGTGCCGCCGCGCCCACTGCCGGCCACCGTCGCGGCGGCCCTCGCCTACCTGGCGGAGGCACTCGGGCACCCGGTCTACGCGCACTGGACGCTGGCGCGCGTCAAGCGCCGCTATGGCTCGCTGGCCGACGCCAAGGCCGCGCAGCCGACCGTGCTCAAGCTGCTGCTGGCGCACGATGGGGCAGTCGAATACTGGGAGCGCGGGCGCCTGCGCACGGTGACGGCGGATCTGGCGCCCCGCCCGGAGACGGTCCTCGCGCGGCTGCTGCACACGCACCGGCGCCGCATCCGGTCCACCGCCGCCTTAGCGAGCGAAGCAACGGTGCCGACCGCCGCGGAAGCGAGGGGAGCTGTCGCGGCGAACCCGTGGCTGGCCGCTTACGGCCCTGCTGACCACGCGTGGCTCACGCGCGCCGGCCGCTTCGCCCAGCCGCACGCGGCGGCCAACACGCTCGGCGCCGCCGACGATGCACAGGCGCTGGCGCTCTTCCTGCGCGACCGAACCGGGCGCTCGCCCCACACGTTGCGCGCCTATGGCGCCGAACTGCGCCGCCTGATGCGCTGGTGCGGCGCGCACGAGCTTGGGCCGCTCTCGGACCTCACGCGCCAGCGGTTGCTCGGCTACCGGCACGCGCTGCAGCACGGGGAGACCGGCAGGGAGGACGCCGCGCCGCCCTTGTCAGAAGCGACCCGCACGCGCGCGCTGGCGGTGGTGGCAAGCCTCTACGGCTACTGGTACGACACCGGCTACTTGCATGCCAATCCGGCCGCGGGCCTGTCCGCCGGCAGCCGCACCCGGGCCGGCTTCGCGCCGACGCGGCTGATCCCGCCAGCGCTGCTGGCCGCGTGCGATGCCTGGCTTGAGGCGCCGGAGTTTGCCGCCGCCAACACGACCAACACGCTGGCGGCGCAGCGGCGGCGCGCGATTTGGGCGCTGTATCGTTACGCCGGCGTGCGCCTGGCGGAACTGGCCTGGTCGACAGAGATCGCACTGCCCCGCCTGGAGGCCGAGGCGCCCGGGCGGTGGACGCTCTATGTCTGCGGCAAGGGGCGCAAGGCACGGGCCATTCCGCTGCCGGTGCCGTGCGTGACGGTATTGCGCGCCTACCGACAAGCACGCGGCCTGCCGTCCGAGCCGCCGGCGCACGAGGCGCTGCCTGTAATCCACGGCAACAAGGGCGAAGCGCTACAGTCGGCAGGCCTGTACCGGGAGGTCAAGGCGATCTTTGCGGCCGTGGCCGATGGTCTGCAGGCGCGCGAGCCGGCGCAGGCGCTCTTACTGCGCGCGGCCTCCCCGCACTGGCTGCGCCATGCCTATGCGCGCACACTGGTGGTCGACCACCAGGTGCCGCTGCCGGCCGCCCAGGCGCTGCTCGGCCACGCCTCGGTGCAGACCACGGCGGCCTATGCCAGGACCGACCTGACGCAGTTGCGGGCCTTTGTCGATGCCACGTTTGCGGATGATGGGCCGTAGCGACAGCGCGCGTTGCCTTGTCGCATCGCCACGGCGCGGGTCGCCAGTCCCAGCAACAGCAAAGCTGGGGCGGTCAGCTCGATTGACACCGCCAGGCAGGCCGCAGACTCCGAGGGCACCAGCGGCACCCGGTAGTCCTCGCGGAACAGGTCGAGGGCGGCATTCCAATTGGCCAGCTTGGCGATCGCCGAGTTCCAGAAGGTTGGCTTTTTCTCAGCCCGCACAGCACGACAGTTGCGTGACATCCTTGGCAGCCCTACATGTCCATGCCGTCCATCGATCCTGCCGCGAATGGAAGGTAGTCGCAAAAAGTCCGCCACATTTGGGCCAAATCGCTGACTTTGAAATGGTCGACGAACAAAGCTTCGCGCCTGACAGGGGCTCACACCCTCGCGGTACGTTGCGATCGCAAGTTATAGGTCACGCTGGCAACGATGATGAGGAGAATAGCCACTTGCGCGGCAATGGTTTGCACAGAGGGGTAAACGCCCAAGACATCGATACGCGGCATAGAGAGCGGCGTCACTTGCAACAGGCCAACTTTCTGCAGTGCCGCCACGCCCTTGCCAATCAGGACCACGGCAAGCACGCCAACCAAGGCGGAGCTGAACGCGAAAAATTGTCGAATCGGCAAACGCGCCGTCGATCGCAGGAGCAGAAACGCAATCACTGCCAGCACAGCAATACCGCAACCGAGTCCCGCGAGCATGTAGGCACCGTTGCCATCGGACCACAGGGCCGCGTAGAAGAGCACGGTCTCAAATACTTCCCGGTAGACCGTGACGAACGATAGCAGGAAGAGCATAAACGCCGATTTCCTGTTCAATGCCGACGACAGCTTTTCCTTCACGTACGATTGCCAGCGTCCCGCCAGACTCTTCTGGTGCATCCACATGCCGACGCCGAGTAGGACGACCGCCGCGAAGACCGCGGAGAAGCCTTCGGTCATTTCGCGACTAGCGCCGCTCAGATCAACGACGTAGGTAGCTACCGCCCACGTCAATCCACCGGCTCCCAGCGCAGTGACCCAACCCGCGTGAACGTAGGGAAGGACGTCAGTGCGATTGGCCTTCTTGAGGAACGCCAGCATGGCTACGACTACCAACAGCGCTTCAAGCCCTTCACGAAGCAGGATCGTAAAGGCGCCAAGGAAGGTCGAGAATGCGTCATTGGCGCCTGCGAGCGCTTCCTGCGCCTCGTCCAGCCTTGACTGCAGTTGCGCTGCGATGTCATGCGCGCGCTCTGCCTGGCCATTCGCGACGGCATTTCGATAGAGTCCCATCGTCTTCTCGATGTCCAGGAAGAGAGCCTGGTTCTTGGCAGCCAACGCAGGCTCAACTGGTTCGAACCCATCAAGATATGCGGACAAAGCCAGTTGCGATGCGGCCCGCGTGTCTCCCTTGTCAAGCGCAGTGACACTTTCCTTCAGCTTTTCCTTGGCGATTGAGAGACTATCGGTGGTCGATGCGGCCAGTACGTCCGGTGAGCTTCGCAGGTATGCAAGACCATCACGAGAGGTCTGTGCACCCACGAATTTAGCAAGTGCCGCCTCCGAGGTCTGGCTAAGCTTGTCGAGCGTGGGAACCGCCGCGCGCAGCCCCGGTTCAGCAGTCCAAAGCTTGGCGCCCGCCTGGCGGTCAGTATCTGAATAAGACAGCGTCGAAGCAAAATAGGCCAGAGCCCATCGGTCGTCTTCGGAGAGATGGGCAAAGCCCGGCATCGATGTTCCCTCCACGCCGCGCGTGATGATCTGTTGCAAGGCAAAGACGCTGCGTTCCTGCGCGCGCGCGTGGTCGGCCAGCGCAATCGGGGGCGGGTTGAGTTTCGCTGCGAGGGGGCCGTCCGCGTTACCGGATACGCCGTGGCAGGACGCACAATGGCTTTGATAGAGCTTCGCCCCGTTCTGCAAATCAGGCGCCTTGCTTGGTGCCATAGGAACCGGATAGGCTGTGAGGACGCCGCTGGCCAACTTCCGAGCCAGTTCGGCGACAGTTTCTGGCGAGGCCTTCGCTGCGATGGACAAACGCAATGCGCCAGCTTCCTTGCCTAGTTGTTCGGAGGCGGGTCCTGGCGGCAATTCGCCTAGCTGTCGCGCGACCGTCTGCGCGAACTCTTGCATCTCGGCATATTCAGCCTCATTGGTGATGCGGCCATCGTTGACTGAACCGCCATAGTCAACGGCAAGGTAGTCCAGCAATTGCCAGACTTGCTTGGCCTTGTCTTGCGTGGATAGAGGCTCGGCCAAAGCCGTCGAGACGGATAGCGCCAAGGAGACTAGAACGAGGGAGAGGATGCGCAGGGCTTGCATGAGGAACACGCCGGGCGGGCGGCAGTTTTCGCGGACAAATGCGAATGATTGTAATTCATATCGTTTGCGCGAGCGACCCATCTTGGTGATGGAAGTATGGGGAATCGCGCTTGACTCTATAGCCGCTAGAGGGCGTAGAAATAACAACGTTAGTCAATACTGGCGACCTACTTTGAGTCAGCGCAACACAAACCGATGGGGACTTCCGGCGGATTGCTCGTATGGGGTCGAGCCAAGTGCAGCCGCGTGCAAGATGCGGGAGGGTGCAATGCGCTTACGTGAGGTGCGCACAACTTCGGGCGACCCTCCGCCTCGGCTTTCAGGCGTTCGCACGATTGCGAACAATAGAACCCAACGCTCCCATATCGCGAGTCCTTACCGTATGGTGGGATGCGAGGGGCGGAGGATGGTGATCCGATGAGTTGGGCACTTGTTCTCTACGACTGGAGCGGCTGGAATCGAGAGATCTTCCTACTGGTCAATGAAGGCACGCCGGCAATGTTCTTGCCTTTGGCCAAGCTGTTTAGCTACCTATTGGGCAACTATTGGACCGCGCCTGTTGTCATGGGAGGCTTTTGGGTCTGGTCAAGAACAACCTCGGATGTAGATCGTTCGTTGGAGCTACAGGCTCACTTGGCACGATTTGTAGTCGCATTCGGTATGGCATTTGCTGTAGTTGGAGCATCAAAGTTTCTCTTCGATTTCCCGCGGCCGGCTGCCGTGTTCGGTCACCTGTGGCATTCAATCGGTTCAATTGAGACGCACTACAGTCTTCCGAGTGGACATTCCACGTACGCCGCTCTGGTTGCTGGTGGGTTATGGCCAATGGTCCGCGCCCACTGGCGACCGGCTCTACTTACCTATGTCGCGCTAGTCGGCTGGTCACGTTTGGCCACAGGGATGCACTTCCCGGCGGACGTCTTGGCGGGCTGGTTAGTAGCGCTCGGCAGTTTGGCTCTTTCGAGCCGGTTATTGAAGGGGGCTGCTTAACGTACCAAGGATCGTCGTGCCGGGGTAACAGGCGAGGAGTGCAACCATGCCATGGAGTCTGCAACAACGTCGCATCGTACGCGATTCGATGCTTGCCTGCTTAGTTTGCGCGGTAGTTCTTGGCGCGGGTTATATCTGGCTTCCCCCCGCTCTGTTCGGCCTCGATGGACAGCTTGGTATTGGCGACCGTGTCGCGTTTGCGCTCAAGGCCGATCTCCCTGTTTTCCTATGGTTAGCAGATTGCGTGAGAGCCGTAAGCAAGGGACGCTTTTTATCGCAAGCCGATATCCAGGGCTCGGCGTTTTCGCGTCCTAGTCCCGCTATTGAGCTGCGCGTGGCGGTGCTACAGAACTCGCTCGAACAGACCGTACTGGCGGTAGGCGCGCATTTGATTCTTGCGACAGTGCTGTATGGCGCCGAACTTAGGCTGATGCCGATTCTGGTGAGCTTGTATCTGCTCGGTCGTATCACGTTCGCGGTTGGCTATGCGCGGCATCCTACCGGTCGGCTTTTGGGATGGCGATGACTGGGATTTCGACCGTTGTGGTGCCTACACGCTTGCGGTGGCTCTCATTCTCTCGGGGCGCTGAAGGAGGGGGGCCGTTTCATCGGACAGATCAGGCCCCTGCCTCGCGTTCGACCGTGGCATGCATGCCGTAACGGATTTGGTAGACGGTATTGCACCTCCAGCCGGCGGTTCATCAGGTCAAAGTCGAGTCGTTCTATCCCCTCCACCTTGCCCAGGCGCTTGCGAATCAGGGCTTCCTCGGTGGGGCAGTCCATGTTGGTGATCAGGAACTGCGTGGTGTTGCCCGTGGCTGCAGGGACGAGCGAGATGGCAGTGCCGCAGGGACCTCAGCCGGCCTCGATGGAATGAACCCAGCATTGCACCATGTCAGACAAAGTGGATGATGCTTCTATGCCTTGAAGGGTCACATCGCGTGAGTGAACATGAATTACCTACAGAGCGGGGCCAAGCATCTCCGCGCAGCCTGCTGCGACCTCCCATGAAGGTTTCCTACTTGCTGCTGGCGTCCAGCGCTTTCATGACGTCTTCAGTGATGTCAATGCGCGGATTCACATAGACTGCCTGTATGACAAGGTCGTACCCGCGCTGCTCGGCAAGCTGGCGAATCGCCTGCTGGGCGCGCTCTTGCACCCGTGCCAGTTTGAATCGCCCCGGTTTTCGCGGAGGCTGTTTGGTTAAAGTAAAACGGCCTCGTCGGCGGTTTGCCGAGTTGGTTGTAGTAGTTTGCCTCAGCCTCGGCGGGCGGGATATAGCCGATGGATGAGTGCAGGCGCTTATGGTTGAACCAAGCGACCCATTCCAGTGTTGCCAGTTCGACGGATTCCCTGGTTTTCCAAGGCGCGCGGCGATGGATCAGCTCGGCCTTGTACAAGCCATTGATCGTCTCGGCCAAGGCGTTGTCGTAACTGTCGCCACGGCTGCCGACCGACGGCTCGATGCCGGCTTCGGCCAGGCGTTCGCTATAGCGGATGCTGACGTACTGCGATCCCCTATCGGAGTGGTGGGTCAGAGAACCGTCGTTGCCAGGCTGGCGAGCGTATAGGGCCTGCTCCAGCGCATCGAGCACGAAGTCCGTCGTCATGGATTTGCTCACGCGCCAGCCGACGATGCGCCTGGCGTAGACGTCGACGACGAAGGCCACGTACAGCCAACCCTGCCATGTCGAGACGTAGGTGAAGTCCGAGACCCAGAGCTGATTGGGACGGTCGGCCCGGAACTGCCGGTTGACGCGATCCACCGGGCGACTGGCGGCGTCGTCAGCGATGGTCGTTCGCAGCCGCTTGCCGCGCCGCACACCTTGCAGTCCCTGGGCGCGCATCAATCGCTCGACCGTGCAGCGGGCAACCGTCACGCCCTCGCGGTTCAGTTGCCGCCAGACCTTGTCGGCGCCGTAGACGCGATGGTTCTCCTGCCACACTCGCTGGACTTGCGGCATGAGCCGTTCATCACGACGCGCACGGTCGCTGCGCCGTGACGGATCACGCAGCCGTGCGGCATGGCGCCGATAGGCCGACGAGGCAACCTGCAACACCTTGCAGATCGGCTCGACCCCGTAAACCTCCCGGTGCCGGTCGATGTAGGTGTTTACGACTTCAGCTTGCGGTCGAGCTCCGCCTGCGCGAAAAAAGCGCTGGCAGTGCGCAGGATGTCGTTGGCGCGGCGCAGCTCTCGGTTCTCCCGCTCCAACTCCTTGATGCGTTCTCGCTCGCTGGTGGTGACGCCTTCGCGCTGTCCGCTGTCGACTTCGTGGCGCTTGACCCAGGTCAGCAGCGTCTGCGCCGAGCAGCCGATCTTGGGCGCGATGGACTCGACCGCCACCCACAGCGACGGGTACTCGCCGCGCGACTCCTGCACCAGGCGCACGGCGCGCTCGCGCACTTCCGGGGAAAACTTGTTTGCGTTGTTCTTGCTCATGGCTCGCATTCTCTCAAGAGTGAGAGCCTCCGCAAAACCCGGGGCGATTCAGTTCCTCGTTGCGGCGCTGTTGCAAGTCCTCTCGGAATCCACGCTGCTTGCGCTGGAATTCGTGGGTCAGCTCGGCCACTTCGTGCTGGCGGCGCTGATGGTCAAGATCTGTGAGCACGGCCGCTTCCTTCTCGAGCTTGTCAGCCAAGGCCCTGGTCTTCCGGTCCATGTCCTGCAGTTCACGGTCGCGCGTGGAAAACTCCTGTGCAAGCCTGTTGTGGGCCTGCTTGGCTGGCAACGAGTCCGGCAGAATAAGTTCGGAATTGACTACGGCAATGCGCGCTGGCTGCGCTAGCACCGGTCCTACCGCGCACAGCATGGCGGCGGACAGCGCCGCCGCTATCAGAGTTTTCGGATGTGGGGTTGGCGTTTGCATGAGCGACGGAGCCGTACCTTTTGTGAGTGTATGGCGGTTACCGGTTACTTCTCGGAGTGGCGTTTGGCATGCAGAAATTCATGGGCTCGAGTGTAGTGAAATCGAAGATGTTGCAGCACATTGGATCGGTCGGCTTGGATCCCGCGCTCGGCAGGTTATAGAGCAGTGCCGAGGCATGCCCCAATGATATGGCCGGTCGCCTTTAGCCCAGCGCCTCTCATTGGCAGCCTGTCAGCTGATATGTCGGTGCGATTTGACACCATGTAGTGGCTACAGGGTCAAGACAAGGCTGCACGCATATATGCCGCCTGCTACGAACAAAGCACCCGCGCCGCACTTCAGGAGAAAAGTTCGGCAAACGCGTAGCGTTTTCCTTGACCCTATGGCAGCTACACAGTGCTAGATGAAGCACTAGAAGGGGCTAGCCCAAACTGGCGTGGACCTTGTTGGCTGGTCGCGTCTGGTCGCAGGCATGCATTTCCCGGCAGACGTTTTGGCGGCTTGGGAGGCGCACTTGGGAGTCTGTGCCTTTCTGCGGGGCTATGGCAGAGGCTGCCTTGCGCGTCGGGAACGCTTCCGCCTGCGCTGTTTGGGGTGGCGCACATGCCGCTTAGCGCCGGCGACAGGAAAGCGTTCGCTGAAGGCGGATCTGCCTGTAGTCCTTCGTGGGATCCGCGTCCCTACTCTTCTCCCAACAGCTGTGGTGTCTGATGGGCTGTTTTCGTAAGGCCCTCCAGAATGCCGCAGTCCTTGGCCTCTCGCGACAGACCGCATTGACTGCGCAATTGCTTCAGGTCACGTTCCAATGCCATCAACTCTTGTATGCGGCGCGCCACGTGTCGAATGTGGCCTTCTAGCAGGACGTTGACCTCTCCACAGTCCTCGTGGGGCGCATCCTTGAGACGCAGCAAGGACCGAATCTCGTTCAGGGTCATGTCCAACGAGCGGCAATGGCGGATGAACGCCAACCGCTCAAGGTGCTGGGAAGCGTAGAGTCGGTAGTTTCCAGAGGAACGAGCCGGCGCCGGCAGTAAGCCTTCATGCTCGTAGAAGCGAATAGTCTCCACCGTGGTGCCGGCGGTTTGAGCAAGTTTGCCGATCTTCATGCTTTTCCCCTTTGTTGGGCTCCTGTCTGACGCCCTCCATGCCGGATGGTGTCGACAAATTCAAGTCCGTGCAGTGTGAATGGAGGTTTGGACTGTGCCGTACAGACAATCCGAGCGCCACGCAGCGGCGCTGGCCGGACTCCGAATGTGGACACGAAGGTGCGCGTCAGGTGCGCGCTGTCGGCGAAGCCGGCGAGATGAGCAGCCTCGGTGAGCGTACAACCATCGGAGAGGGTGCGCACCGCACGCTGCAGGCGCAACCAACGCACGTACGCCCGGAACGACAGTCCGCTCGCCTCCGCGAACCAATGCATGAAACGGGAGGACGACAGGCCTACGGCGTCGGCGGCATGTGCGACATGCACGGGTCCCTCCAGCGACGTTTCCAGCCACTGGAGGACCGCAGCCCAACGCGAAGCCTCCGTGGCAGGTTGTGACACATTCGCTGTTTCAGACGGCATTGCGCCTCGCAGCCAGCGGTCCAGCTCATGTTCCAGCATATCCGCCTGCACGGGGCTCGGCGCCATCGTGGCTGCGGGCCGACGGCCAGTAGGGCAAACGCTGTGCATGGTCGGGTCGAGAAACACCATGCGCACCGGGCCGGCCGCTACGAGACGATGCGGCACCCCGGCCGCAAGAAAATGTCCCGGGGCCTGCAATCCGCCCCAGGCCCCTTCGAGGAGCAACATCCCCTGTTTGCTCCATGCCAACTGAGCTGCTTGATGTCGGTGCAACCGACCGGCCTCTATCGGTCCGATGTAAATGGCCCAGCCGCGGCCGATGGTCAGCAGCGGCTGCCTGTCGGATGCTTCGTGTTCATCCGCGGGCTGGGCGTGCCTGCATTCTGCCGAAGAGCTCATGGAACACGATCAAGGCAGCACCGAGTGTGATGCCGATGTCAGCCACATTGAAGGCCGGCCAATGGTACGAACCCCAATGAAGATCGATCCAGTCGACCACCGCTCCGCGTGCGACCCGGTCGATCATATTGGCCAACGCGCCGCCCAAGATCAGTCCGTAGCTGATCCGCTCGGTATCGGTGGTACCAGTACGCCGAATCATGTACACAAGGAACGCGGAGGCCGCCAAGGCAATTCCAATGAAAAAATATCGCTGCCAGCCCCCCGCGCCGTGCAGAAAACTGAAGGCGGCACCTCGGTTCAGCACATGCACGACGTTGAGGACGGGCAGCCAGTCGAGGCTTGCACCGTAGTCGACCCAGGCCACGATGGCTACTTTCGTCCCGATATCCATCGCCACGATAAGGGCCGCCAATACGAAACCCAGGCCAATGCTGCGATCAGCCCGCATGGTGGTCACTCTCAGTGGAGGGGCTGGTCCCCAGCAGGCGCAGTCCGTTGAACACCACGGCCAGGCTTGCGCCCATGTCGGCAAGAATCGCGAGCCACAGGCTGGCATGGCCGGTGAAGGCCAGCACCATGAAGACCGCCTTGGTACCGATCGCGAAGGCGATGTTTGCCTTCAGCACGCCACCCACCCGGCGCGACAGCTTGATGAACTCAGGCAGCTTGCGCAGGTCGTCCTGCATCAGCGCCACGTCGGCGGTCTCGATCGCGGTGTCGGTGCCAGCAGCGCCCATCGCAAAGCCGATGTTCGATTTGGCCAGCGCGGGCGCATCGTTGACGCCATCCCCGACCATGCCTACCGGCGCCTTCGCGCCAAGCTCTGCGATCGCAGCCAACTTGTCGTGCGGCAGCAGGTCGCCGCGCGCGTCGGTGATGCCCACCTGGGCGGCCACCGCTTCCGCGGTCTTGCGGTTGTCGCCGGTAAGCATCACCGGCTCTACGCCCAACTGCTTGAGCGCCGCTACCGCACGCTTGCTGCTGTCCCGGACCGTGTCGGCAACTGCCAGGACACCCAGTGCCTGCTTATCGGTGGCAAGCACCACTGCTGTCTTGGCCTGCGCTTCCAGGCTCTCCAGCAGCTTGCGGACCTGCTCGCTGGCCACGCCAAGCTCATTTGCCAGGCGGTGGTTGCCGACGTAGTAGGTCTGGCCGTCGATGTCGCCCTTGACGCCACGGCCAGCCAGAGCCTCGAAGCGTTGCACTGAGGCGTGCGGCTTGTCGCCGTAGGCGTTGACGATAGCTGTGGCCACTGGATGTTCGGACAACGCATCCAGGCTGGCGGCAATGCGCAGCACTTCCGTCTCCGAGAGCGCGCCCGTCGGTACCGTATCGGTCAGCGCCGGGCGGCCGTGCGTAAGGGTGCCAGTCTTGTCCAGTGCCACCGCGCGCAGCAGACGCCCTTGCTCCAGGTACAGGCCACCCTTGACGAGGATGCCACGCCGCGCGGCCGCAGCCAGGCCGCTGACGACCGTCACCGGTGTCGAGATCACCAGGGCGCAGGGACAAGCAATCACCAGCATCACCAGCGCCTTGTAGACCCATTCGAACCAAGGCGCCCCAAAGAACAGCGGCGGGATCACGGCAATGGCGATCGCCAGCGCAAAGACAGAGGGGGTATAGACGCTCGCGAAACGATCAACGAAACGCTGCGTCGGCGCGCGCTGGCCTTGGGCTTCCTGGACCGAGCGCGCGATACGGTCGAGCGTGGTCTCTCCCTTGCGCGAGTGCACTTCGAATTCCAATGTGCCGCGCTCATTGATCGTGCCCGCGAACACCGTGTCGCCGGGGTTCTTTTCCACGGGCATGCTTTCGCCGGTGATGGGCGCCTGGTTGATGGCTGATGCGCCCGACACCACGACCCCATCCAAGGCGATACGTTCGCCGGGACGAACGCGCACGACGGCTCCAAGCGGCACTGTCTCGGCCTTGACCTCTTGCCAGCGACCGTCGTCCTGGCGGACGAGTGCGGTTTCCGGCGCCAGGTCCATCAGCTTGCGAATCGCGTTGCGCGCCCGGTCCAGGCTTAGCGCTTCGATCATCTCCGCGATGGCGAACAGCCAGATCACCACGGCGGCTTCCGGCCACTGGCCGATCAAAGCGGCACCGATGACGGCAATCGTCATCAGGAGGTTCATGTTCAGTGACAGCGTGCGCAGCGCGATCCAGCCTTTCTTCAGGGTCTCGATACCGCCCAACGCAATGGCCGCCAGCGACGCGGCCACCACCGGCCATGCCGATTCACCCATCCCGGCGAATGTGAGGACTTCCGCGCCAACCGCCAGCACGCCGGCGGCCCCCATGCGCAGCCACTCCGCCTTCGAAATGCCGGTGCCAAAGTCCCTCGTGACTGCGGGGGCAGGCCGACTATGGTCGCGCAGCACCGGCTGCATGCCAAGTCGCTCAATGGCCGCTGTGATTGGCACCTCGTCCTTCAGCGAATGGCTGACGGTCAGGGTCCGGCTCATCAGGTTGAACTGCAGGCTGCTGACACCCGGCATGCCTTCCAACGCCTTGCGCAGCAGCGCCTCTTCGGTCGGGCAGTCCATCTTTTCGATCAAGTAGGTGGCTCGTCCCTTGGAACTTGCCCCTGCCTCGCGCTCGACCGTGGCATGCATGCCGATCTCGCGCAGTGCGCCGAGGACCGGTGCCGGATCGGGCAGGCGGTGTTGCACCTCCAGTCGGCGATTCATCAGGTCGAAGTCGAGGCGTTCGATGCCCTCCACCTTGCCTAGGCGCTTGCGGATCAAAGCTTCCTCGGTGGGGCAGTCCATGTTTGTGATCAGGAACTGCGTGGTATTGCCCGTGGCTGCAGGGACGAAGGAGACGGGGGGCGTGCCGCAGGGACCGCAGGCAGTCTCCGTTGTCGCTGCGCAATTCGCGCCCGGAGGAGTTGTGTCTTCGCCCAGCCTTGCCTGCATGCCGATCGATTGCAACGCCGTCAGCAGGGGTTCCACCGAGGACAAGGTGTGGACGACAGACAGCTGGCGTGCGGGTAGGTCGAACTCGAGCGACCGGACGCCGGCCAACGGCTCCAGCCGCGCGCGGATCGCCGCCTCTTCGGAGCGGCAATCCATGTTTGGAATCGTGAATGTGTCTTTTGACTCTTCTAACGCAGCGCTCTGGCTGCCGGCGCAGGATCCAGCGCACGCGGATCCGCAAGCGGCGTTGCCCGCGGCTTCGCCGTCGTCCTCCATCGATGCTTGCATGCCGATCTCATGGAGGGCCTCCAGCAACGGCCCCGGGTTCGGTAGCCCATGCCGGACGGTGAGGCGGCGCTGGGGAAGGTCGAACGAAAGGGACTCTACCGCTGGCAATTTGGCAAGCCGTGCACGGATTGCCGCTTCTTCGTTGCGGCAATCCATGTTGGGAATGCGGAAGACGGATGTCGCGCCGTTCAGGTCCTCCGCCTTCTTCCTTTCTTGAGTTGATCTCGCATCACTTTCGGCATGGGCTTGGTCGAGTTTCATCATTCGCCTCTTTCTGTATATGTCAGAATTTCACACCCTAAAGTAGATACAGAGTCAAGGGCTCTGCCTCCTGGTCGGAGGTTAAGTTGCCTCGGAACGGGCCTTTTCCTCATGTTCTGTCGCGTCAACCAGGATTTCACGACCTCCGTTAGCGGCGATCGCAGATACCACCAGACCCAGAACCAGGTCTGGCAGGTTGGAGCCCGACCACATCACGAGCGCTCCGGACAACACAATGGCCAGATTCACAATCGAGTCGTTGCTGGTGAATATGGCGGAAGCCTTGAAGTTGACGTCTTCCCCGCGGTGGCGTTTCAGTAAGCGCAAGCAAATAATGTTCAGCGCCGCATTGATCGCTGCCATGACCATCATCGCCGGCCCCAATGGCGCCTCGCCGCCAAAGAACCGGCGCAGGACTTCCACGCATAGCATCAGGGCCAGCCCAATCAAAAGCCACCCCGATAGCCGCGCTGCCCGCACCTTGATGGCTCGCGATCGGCCGACGGCGTACAGGCTGACGCCATACACCAACGCGTCGGCAAGGTTGTCCAGAGCCGCACCAAGCACCGCCGTGGACGCCGCCCAAAGGCCCACGCCCATACCTGCCAGACATTGGCTGACATTAATCAGTAGTACCAGCCACAGAATCCGGCGGTCGGCCGCCTGACTCGCGTCGAGGTCAAGGCGTTCTTTGTCGGGGAAGTGGTCGTTCATGCAACTCCTTTGTTAACCCGCCTGTTTCCACAGAAGATCTGAGTAATTTCACACCCCGTACCTGCTATAGAGTCAAGACGTCGCCCGCACACAGCATGTTTATTCAAGCTAGCTGTCTGTCGCTTGGAGAAACTGGAGGAAATTGAACTCTGGAGTCGCAATGACAGCGCGTTCTGTGGTGCGGTACGGCGCCTATCCGACCATCATGGCCCTGGTAATCACAGGGGTTTCGGTCGCCCCATCCCACGGCACGCCGCTGGCTTGGCTGGCGTTGTGGGCCGCCGCCGGGCTATTTCTTGTTGCTTGGCTGGAGCGCATTGTCCCGTTCGATGCACGGTGGCAAAAGCGGGATCTCGACTTTCCGGCGGATGTCGCCCATGCCGTTGTGAATTTGGCCGTGATGCACGGTGCCGTGCTGGGGTTCGTGGTGCTGCGGGAAGGAACGGGTTGGCCCAAGCTATGGTGGCCTGCGGAATGGCCATACTTGTTGCAGGTATTACTCGCAGGGGCGCCACTGGACCTGTCGCTGTATGCCGTCCATCGGCTCAGCCACCACTACGGCTTTCTGTGGCGGCTGCACAGCATTCATCATTCGTCGCGGCGGCTCTACTGGCTAAACGGGGAACGCCGCCACCCGCTGCATGCAGCCCTGATGGCGGGTCCGGGCTTACTGGTCCTGGGCATACTAGGCGCGCCGGCCGAGGTAGTGGCCGGCTGGTTCGCAATCCTGGCGGTCCATCTGGCATTCCAGCATGCCAACCTGGACTATAGCCTGGGGCCGGTGCGGTATATGTTAGGCGTGGCAGAACTCCATCGCTGGCACCATCGGGAGCGCTTCGCGGACGCGCAGGTCAATTTCGGGGAGTTCTGGCTGGTATGGGACCACCTCTTCGGTACCTTCTATCAACCGCAGGCGCCACTGGGCGCAATCGGCATCGAAGGCGACCCGGTGCCGCACCGCTACGGCGAGCAACTGATTTATCCGTTTGAACGACCGGATCCGCAAGTTCGTCTGGCCACCGAAGACGTCTCGCAGGGCCGCGATGCTGATGTCTAAAGCCGCTCTCGTTGGTGAAACCGGCTCGCAAGCTGCATCCAGCATGAATGCTCAGGTGGGATCTGACAGGACTATTTGCGCCGTCTTGAAGTTATGCGACGTCGCGTGGACGAACCTGATCTGTCATTCTCGAGGCCGCGCTTGATGCGCATCTGGCGACGAAAATGCCAGGCAAGCGAACCTGTAGCACACACCGTGAACGCCACGGCAAACACGATGACAACGATGACTTCACGTGGCAGGTCGAAGGGTGGGCGGCTCACTGTGGCCGAACGTTCATGGAAAGCGGTTTCGATCCCGACGACGCCATTCGGAGGTCTACCGAAGCGGCGTGACGGAGGATTTTGGCCATGGCAGGCGGCACACTGCCCCGATGCGAGCGGTGGTGCCGCCTGAGTTTTACTTGCGCTGCATGTCCACGACTGTCGGCTTGCCGTCGACCGTGTCGAATACGGCGGTAACCGCATCACCTTCCTTGAAGTCCTTCAACGAAGCGCGATCCTTGACCGGGAACGCCATGGTCATGGCGGACATGCCGAGATTTTCGATCGGGCCGTGCTTGAGGGTAACTTTCCCTGCCTTCGCATCGATCTTCTTTACCTCTGCCGCAACCGGGTGGGGGGCCTGCTTCGTTTCGGCTGACGGCTTCATGTCCATGCCCTTCATATCCATGCCGTCCATCGACCCTGCCGCGAACGCAGCCGGTGTGGCAGCGAGAGCAGCCATGATGGCAAGAGTTTTGACGTATTTCATTGTGATTCCTCCGGGAGTGAGGGGTGGGTGGAAAGTGAGACAGATTCGGCCTGCCGTCTGCGTATCAGCAAGTACACCGCCGGCACAACAAACAGGGAAAGCAATGGCGCGGTGACCATGCCGCCAACCATCGGAGCCGCAATGCGCTGCATGACCTCCGAGCCGGTGCCATGCGACCACATGATGGGAATCAGGCCGGCAAGAATGACAGCGACGGTCATGGCCTTGGGGCGGACCCGCAGCACTGCCCCTTCCTGAATGGCGTCCAGCAATGCGGACACGCTGGTTTCGCCTCGGCCCTCGCGTTCGCTCCAGGCTTGCTTCAGGTAGAGCAGCATGATGACGCCGAACTCGGCTGCCACGCCGGCAAGGGCGATAAAGCCGACAACCCCCGCTACCGAAAGGTTGTAGCCCAGCAAGTAAAGCAGCCAGAATCCGCCGATGAGCGCCAGCGGCAGCGTGCCCATGATCAGTAGCGCTTCATCGAGACGGCCGAACACCAGGTACAGCAACACGAAGATGATCAGCAGCGTGAACGGCACCACCACCTTCAGCTTCGCGGTGGCCCGCTCCAGATACTCGAACTGACCCGACCAACTGAGGGAATAGCCCGCTGGCATCGGGACCGCCTTGGCCACGGCGGCCTGCATGTCCTGGACGGCCGAACGCAGGTCACGTCCGCGAATATCGACGTACACCCAGCCCGACAGGCGGGCGTTTTCGCTGCGCAGCATCGGCGGTCCTTGCACCACCTGGAGGCGCGCCACGTCGGACAGCGTGATATGCTGGCCACGGTCGGTGACAATGGGCAGGCTGCGCAGTTGTTCCACCGAGTCGCGGTAGTCCCGTGGATAACGCACATTGATCGGAAAGCGCGCCAGCCCGTCGACCACTTCCCCGACGTTGTCGCCACCGATGGCCGAGGACACGATGCTCTGGACATCCTCGATGTTGAGCCCATATCGCCCGGCGGCCATCCGGTCTATGTCGACATCGACGTAGCGCCCGCCGGACAGGCGTTCGGCGAGTGCAGAGGTGACGCCCGGCACCGCCTTGACAGCATCCTCGATCCTCGTGGCCAGTCGGTCAATTTCCTTCAGGTCGGTGCCCGCCACCTTAATGCCGACCGGGCTCTTGATGCCGGTGGCGAGCATGTCGATGCGGTTGCGGATCGGCGGCACCCAGATATTGGACAGGCCGGGCACCTTCACCACGCGGTCGAGCTCCTCCACCAGCTTGTCCGTCGTCATGCCGGAACGCCACTGGTCGCGCGGCTTGAACTGGATGGTGGTTTCGAACATCTCGATGGGCGCCGGGTCGGTCGCCGTGTCGGCGCGGCCGGCCTTGCCAAACACGGTGGCTACCTCGGGAACGGTCTTGATTAGGCGGTCGGTCTGCTGCAGCAACTGCGCTGCCTTGCCGGTGGACAGCCCCGGGAGCGCCGACGGCATGTAGAGTAGGTCACCCTCATCGAGAGGCGGCATGAACTCGCCGCCAATTCGCATGATCGGCCAGGCGGTCGCGACGAGCAGAATTGCCGCGATCGCTACAGTGGTCTTCGGGTAGGTGAGCACCTTGGCCAACACTGGCTGATAGGCGCGAATCAGCCACCGACTGAGGGGATTGGACTGCTCCGTGGGGATCCTGCCACGGATCATGTAGCCCATCAGGACCGGCACCAGGGTGACGGAGAGGCCCGCCGCCGCGGCCATGGAGTAGGTCTTGGTAAAGGCCAGCGGCGAAAACAGTCGGCCCTCCTGCGCCTCCAGCGTGAACACCGGAATGAATGACAGCGTGATGATCAGCAGCGAGAAGAACAGCGCCGGTCCAACCTCAGCCGCCGACTCGCCGATCACGCTCCAGCGTTCATGGCCGGTGAGATCCAGGCCGGGCTTATCCGCATGCCAATGCTCGAGATGCTTGTGCGCGTTCTCGATCATGACGACCGCGGCATCGACCATGGCGCCGATGGCAATGGCGATGCCGCCCAGCGACATGATGTTGGCATTGACACCCTGGTATCGCATGACCAGAAACGCGGCCAGCACACCCAGCGGCAATGAAACGATGGCAACCAGCGCGGAGCGCAGGTGGAACAGGAAAACCAGGCAGACCACCGCGACGACGATAAACTCTTCGATCAGCTTGTGGGTCAGGTTTTCCACCGCCCGGTTGATCAGGGCGGAGCGATCGTACGTGGTGACGATCTGGACGCCTGCCGGCAGGCTCTTCTGCAGCGTGGCGAGTTTGGCTTTGACCGCTTCGATGGTTTCCAGCGCGTTCTTGCCCGAGCGCATCACGATGACACCGCCGGCGACCTCTCCCTGGCCGTCGAGCTCGGCGATGCCGCGCCGCATCTCGGGACCAAGCTGGACGGTGGCGACATCGCCCAGCCGCACCGGGATGCCGGCGTCGCTGGTCACCAGCGGGATCTGCCGGAAATCATCGAGCGTCTTCAGGTAGCCGCTGGCCCGGACCATGTACTCCGCCTCGCCCAATTCCAGCACCGAGCCGCCGGTTTCCTGGTTGGCGCCCTTGAGCGCCGTAAGCACCTTGCCCTGCGACAGGTTGTAGGCGCGTAGCCGGTCCGGCATCAGGACGACCTGGAACTGCTTCACCATGCCGCCGAGGGACGCGACCTCGGCAACATTGGGCAGCGATTTCAGCTCGAAGCGCAAGAACCAGTCCTGGAGCGCACGCAGTTGACTGAGGTCGTGCTGGCCGGTCTTGTCCACCAGCGTGTACTCGTAGATCCAGCCGACGCCGGTGGCGTCCGGCCCCAGCGCCGGCTTGGCGGCGCCGGGCAGGCGGGATTGCACCTGGTTCAGATATTCCAGCACGCGGGAGCGCGCCCAATACAGGTCGGTGCCGTCCTCGAATAGCACATAGACAAACGAGTCACCGAAGAACGAGTAGCCGCGTACGGTCTTGGCGCCCGGGACCGACAGCATGGTCGTGGTCAGTGGATAGGTGACCTGGTTCTCGACAATCTGTGGCGCCTGGCCGGGAAACGGCGTGCGGATGATCACTTGCACATCGGACAAGTCCGGCAACGCGTCGAGCGGCGTGCTGCGCACGGCCCACAGTCCCCAGGCGGTCAGCATGACCGTGACCAGCAGGACCAGGAAACGGTTGCGGATGGAAGCAAGAATGAGCCGGGCGATCATGGCTTGGCCCCCTGGGTGGTGCCGGCCGGCTCGACTGCGGACAGGATCGCCAGGCCATCCTTGTCCAGGTGGAAGCGGAACCGGATGCGGTCGCCGGTCTTGAGCCCCTTCGGCAGGCCGGCAGGCGGCGCGGCGAAATCCATGGTCATCGCGCCCCACTGTGCCGAGGGAATCGGCCCGTGCGAGATGGTCAGGCCTTCGCGCGTCACGGCCTCGATGCGCCCGACGCCCTCGTGCTCGGGCGCAGCCGCAGCCGGCGCGGAAGCCGCTGTCGTGGCGCTCATGCGTTCGGCCGTGCCACGCAAGCTGGCTTCCGAATCGATGAGGAACTGCCCGGAGGTGACCACTTTCTGCCCCGCTTTCAGCCCGTCCAGCACCTCGACCATGCCGGCGGCCTCGCGCCCGGTCTTGACTTCGGTTGCCACAAAGCCGGCCTTGCCCGCATCGACCATGACGATGCTGCGCTGGCCGGTGCGGATGACGGACTCCAGCGGAATCATCAGCAATTCCTTCTGATCACCGCTGTCAAACCGGACCGTCACGAACATCCCCGGCAACAGGTGCCTGCCCTTGTTGGGCAGGACAATGCGCACCTTGATGGTTCGCGTGGCCGGATTGACATCGGGCAGGACGGTATCGACCTTGCCAACGATTGACTCGGTTGCGCCGGTCGGCGACACCTTGACCGCCCGGCCCGGAGCGATGGCGTGGGCTTGTCCCTCCGGTACCTCGGCAATCACCCAGACCTGGCTCAGGTCGGCCAGGCGAAACAGGGTCATGCCAGGAGACACAGTCATGCCCTCCCGGACCGCAACCTCTGTCACAAGGCCGTCGACGGGGCTCACAATGCCAAGAGTAGGCTGGAGCTTGCCGGATGATTCGACGGTGCTGACCTGGCCGGGGGTCATGCCAGCCTGCAGCATGCGGGCCTTGGCCGCGCTGCGCAGGTCGGATTGGCCACCCGCGGCCATGCGGGACACGGCAAGATATTCCTCTTGCGCGGCCACCCAATCGGGCGAGTACAGCGTCACCAGTGCTTGGCCGCGCCGGACCGGGTCGAGGGTCGCTTTGACCGCTACGTGCTGGACGAAGGCATTCGTCCGCGCCTGGATCACCTGGACACTGCGCTCGTCAATGGCGACATTGCCAGGTGCCTCGAGCACGGCGCTCATCCGGCTCGCCTTGACCTCAGTCGTGCGGATGCCCAAATTCTGCGCGACACGGCTGTCGACCGTGACGCCGCTGCCTCCGCTGCCTCCGGCATCCCCATCCGCATAAACGGGCACGAGCTGCATGTCCATGAAAGGGGACTTGCCTGGCTTGTCGAAACGCTGGCCGGGTACCATCGGATCGTGCCAGTACAGGATCTTCTTGCCAGTGTTCGGATCGGTGTCGCCTGCTTTGAGCGCAGACGCCGCGCCTGGCGCGGCCGTCTGCGCAGATTGTGTGCCGCGCATGACGCCGAGGTGGTAGGCGCCATAGAGGGCGGCACCGATGACAACGACGCCGGCGACCGCGGCAATGACTGGTTTCTTCATTTGCGTTCCTTGGTGGCTGGCTCGGTCTGCGCGGTAGGCAGCGGGATCAGGAAGGTCAAGTCGGCCCACAGCTTTGCCGTCCTGGCCTCCAGCGTCAGCCGCTCCACCGCTGTGTCGATGGCGCGATGGTTGGCCTCGGCGACGGCAAGCAGCGATCCGGTATTGGCCCGGTATGCCGTGAGCGCTGCCTCCGCCTGCTGATTGGCGAGCGGTAAGGTCTTCTCGTCGTAGCGTTGGAGCCGCTCAAGGTTGCGCTGCAGCTCGGCAAGTTTGGCGCCTACCATGGCCTGGGTATTGCGCCGGATGATTTCGGACTTGGCACGCGCTTCATTGGCCTGTGCCAGCCGGGCAGCGACGTCGCGGTCTTGGCGATTGCCCCGGTCCCAGGGCACCGGGAAGCTGACGTTGATCGACCCCATGTTGGAGAAGGCTGGGCCGCGCTGGCTGTACATCAGCTCGACCGTCACATCTGGTGTCCTGGCCTCCGTTGCCACCTGGATCTCCGACTCGGCCAGGGCCACGTCGCGCCGTGCCGCCGCGATCTCGGGAACCGCGTCGAATTCGTCTTTCGCCAGTTGCTGAATGCTCTGGGGTACGTCGAGCGGCGGGCGCTGCGACAGTGTGCGGTTAGCCGCAGGCCCGACCCAGCGCTGCAGATTAAGCATGGCGGTGGCTACGGCGGCCCGGTTTTCGTCGAGGCGGTCATGCAGCTTCTGGACTTCCAGCTCCATCGCCAAGACATCCGCACGCGTGCCACGCCCGCTGCGATAGGCGGCGGTCGCCGCCTGGAGCGCCAGGTCCAGGGGATGGCCGTGATGGCCTAGCAGGACACCGGTCTGCTCGGCATACCACCGATCGAGCCAGGCACCGACGGCATTCCGTTGCACGTTGGCCAGTCCGACCGCGCGCTGCGCCTCGGCGGCAGTCGCCTCGGCTTCAAAGCGCGCCGCCTTGGCGCGGCGCTTGTCCGAGCGCGTGAATTCCTGCATCACGCTGATGGACCGCATGGTCATGAAATCCCGCGTGAGCGAGAACTGGTCCGGCCCGGTCACGGGGACGTTGTTGAGTCCAAGTTTGAGCACCGGGTCCGGCAATTGGCCGGCGGAAACCGCCATTTGCACGGCTGCCTCGACGGCGCCTCGCGAGGATTCGGCATCGCCGGCGTGAGTGGTCGCGAGCGCGACGGTCTCCTCGAGGGAAAGAGAAGGGGCAGATTGCGCAGCCGCGGCATGCGACACCGCCATGCTGAAGGCAGGCGCGCAAAGCAGCGCCAGCGTCAGGCGACGAGGAAAAAGCATAAAGCCTCCGTGAACGACGACAGCTACCCGAGTCTAGCTGGGCAGCACCGAATGGGCGTCGATCTGGAGGCTACGTTTGAAAACTGCAGTGAAGGATGTTCAGGGGCGGCGGGCCGCGCGCCTCGACCTCGGCGCGCAGCGCGATGCGAACCTCGGCCGTGACCACGCGCGTGGGTTCCACGACGCTCTTCAGCACTGGCAGGAAGGCCGGAAGCTGCGGTGAAACATGGTCCGCGCTCTTGGAATCTGCCTGGCAGTGCGCCAGGCAGAGCGCACTCTGGTCAGTGCCTTGGTCGCTACCGCCAGCCGCCATATCGGCACAGGATTCGGTCATTGCCGCCGTCGTGCCGCTGCCTTCCACCTGATAGCGGCTACCGGTACAGGCGTACGCGGCCGCTGCCAGTTGGACTGTCAGAAACACAACGAGAAGGAGGCCGGCGAACCAGGGATGCCGGCGGACCGAGTGACGCAAGAGTTCTTTGCGGTGGGCGTGATAGTCGCAAGGATACTGTCTTTTGCGGGTAATGCAACCGGACCTTTCGCCCCGGGTCTTCTCGCAACGTGGCCCAAGTTTCCGAAGGATCGTGTCCTTGACCTTCCCACCGGGGCAAGGTCTATCGTTGAGTCATCGAACCCTGGATGCCATCCACCCCGCAGCTTGCTCAAGTTGCGTGTCCGAGACAACAGGGATTGAAGGTAAGGAGCACATCATGAATATTGGACAAGCCGCCGGCGCATCCGGCGTCTCGGCCAAGATGATCCGCTACTACGAAAGCGTTGGTCTTGTGACTTCAGCCGCACGCAGCGCGGGGAACTACCGGGTGTATGGTCAAGCTGACATTCATACCCTGCGCTTCATTGGGCGAGCGCGGGCGATGGGCTTCTCGATGGCCCAGATCCGCGAGTTGCTCGGGTTGTGGCAAAACAAACGGCGCGCGAGTGCAACGGTAAAGGCGATTGCGGAACAGCGAATCCAGGAGCTGGACGCCCGCATTGCCTCACTGTCCAGCATGCGTGACACGCTCCTGTACTTGTCGCGACATTGCGAAGGCGATGACCGCCCCGAATGCCCGATCCTGGATGAGTTCAGCGGCGAACCGCCGAAACATCGAGCGGCAGTACGTGCAACCAGGCAGTGAGCGCGATGACCACGAGCGATCGACAACGGCAATCTCTCGACCCTGCCTCACATCACGCGATGGCAGCAGCGCGAGACGATGAGCACGTAGGGCACGGCAGCGGAAATGCGCCGAATCGACGAGACCATGATTCCACCAGTCACGGCGCTGCCGTCTGTGGGGCCAGTGCACGCGATCCTGTGTGTGGAATGACGGTCATGCGGGATGTGCCATACCAGGCAAGCTATGCCGGGGCACAATACTTCTTCTGCAGTGCCGGCTGCCAGAAGCGGTTCGAGGCCGAGCCGACGCGCTATGTCGAGACACCAAGCGTTTCGGCGCCCGATGAAGGCGAGACGGCGCCGGGCACGACCTATACGTGCCCGATGCACCCCGAAATCCGCGAGGACCATCCCGGGACGTGCCCAAAGTGCGGCATGGCACTCGAGCCGCTCATGCCAAGCCTCGACGACGACCAGAATCCCGAACTCGCGGCGTTTCGCCATCGCTTCTGGTGGACCTTGCCGCTGACGATCGCCGTCGTGTCGCTGGTGATGCTTGGGGACCGCCTCGGGGTGCTGGAGCCCGCGACGCAAAGCTGGGTGGAACTCGTCTTGTCCGCACCGGTGGTCCTCTGGGCAGGCTGGCCCATCTACGTCCGCTGCCTCCAGTCGTTCCGAAACCGCAGCCCGAACATGTGGACGCTGATCGGTCTGGGTACGGGTACGGCGTTCGTCTACAGCGTCGCCGCCACCGTTGCCCCAGAGCTGTTTCCCCGCGCCTTTCTCATGCACGGCCGGATCGCGGTCTACTTCGAAGCCGCGGCCGTCATCATTTCGCTGACGTTGCTCGGCCAGATCTTCGAGTTGCGGGCGCGCTCGCAGACCTCGGCAGCCATCAAGTCGCTGCTCGGCCTGGCCCCCAAGACGGCACGCCGCCTCAATCCGGACGGCAGCGAGGCCGATATTCCGCTCACGCACGTGCATGTCGGCGATCTCCTGAGGGTCCGGCCCGACGAAAAGGTGCCCACGGATGGCGTCGTGAACGAAGGGGCCAGCGCCATCGACGAATCGATGATCACCGGTGAGCCTCTGCCCGTCTCCAAGCGCGTCGGCGACCACGTGATCGGCGCCACCATCAACACCTCGGGCAGCCTGGTGATGCGCTCAGAAAAGGTCGGCGCCCAGACGGTGCTGTCGCAGATCGTGCAGATGGTGGCCCAGGCACAGCGCTCCAAGGCGCCGATGCAGCGGATGGCGGACCGGGTCGCCGGCGTGTTCGTGGTGGTGGTCGTAACCATCGCCTTGCTCACGTTCTTCGCCTGGGGCGTCTTCGGCCCCGAGCCGAGCTGGGTCTTTGGCCTGGTCAATGCGGTGGCTGTACTGATCATTGCCTGTCCCTGCGCGCTGGGATTGGCCACCCCATCCATCATGGTGGCCAGCGGGAATGGCGCGACCAAGGGCATTCTGTTCCGGGACGCGGCGGCCATCGAGCAATTCCGCAAGGTCGACACCCTGATCGTGGACAAGACCGGCACGCTGACAGAAGGCCGTCCGAGTTTTGAACGGGCCTATCGTGTCGATCCGTTCACGGAAACCGAGGTGCTTCGTTTGGCCGCGAGCCTCGACCAGGGCAGCGAACATCCGCTAGCCGCGACCCTCGTCACCGCCGCGCGTGAGCGCGGCCTGGCCCTGGCGAAGGCGGAGGATTTCGCCTCGGACACGGGCATGGGGGTACGCGGCCGCGTCGGTGGCCACCAGCTCGTGCTGGGCAACACCGCCCTGATGCAGCAGGAACAGGTCGACGTTGCACCACTGGCGTCTCAGGCGGATACCCTGCGGCAGCAAGGCGCCAGTGTCATGTATCTGGCGGCAGATCGAACATTGGCCGGTCTGCTTGCCGTCTCCGACCCCGTCAAGGCCAGCACGCCCGAGGCTCTGATGACGCTCAGGCAAGCCGGGGTCCGCGTGGTGATGGCGACAGGTGACGGCGCTGTCACGGCGAAGGCGGTAGCCGGTCGCCTGGGCATCGACGAGTTTCATGGCGAAGTGAAGCCGGCCGACAAGCTGGCGCTCGTCGAGAAGCTGCAAGGGGAAGGCCGCGTGGTTGCGATGGCGGGCGACGGCATCAACGACGCGCCGGCATTGGCAAAGGCCGATGTGGGCGTTGCGATGGGAACCGGCACAGATGTGGCGATGCACAGCGCCCAGATGACCCTCGTCAAGGGCGATCTGCGCGGTATCGCCCGAGCACGCGAACTCTCCGAGGCCACTATCGCCAACATGCGGCAGAACCTGGGCTTCGCCTTTATCTATAACGCGCTGGGTATCCCGCTGGCGGCGGGGTTGCTGTACCCGTTCACCGGCTGGTTGCTGTCGCCGATGATCGCGGCATTGGCCATGAGCCTGAGTTCCGTTTCAGTGATCTCCAATGCGCTACGACTCAGACGCCGCGTGGCGTAGCTATTGTCATGTGTGAATTCGACTCTACCAACCCGTGTCTCCTTGCCTTGCTGCCCAGATCGGGGGGCTAGACTAGGACAAATGCTGGCGTGATTCATGAAGCATAGCCGCAGCCCCTTCACTCGCTTGCTTGCGCTGCTGTTGTTGGCCTTGTGCGCTGACCATCAACAGGACGGTCGGCACTGGGCCGACAGCAACGGTCACGGGCCCGATCTCGGTGTCTTGCCGACTATGGCTGGGCTTGAACACGTTCTGCCGCCCACGCCATACACCTTCCGCATCTTCCACACGGCTGACAGCGCGAACAACTCGCCTGGTCCGGTCTATCTCGCAACGGCCCGCTTGCGCATCTGATCTATCCCTACGCGTGGCCCACTTCGGCCACGTGCTTGACTTTGGTGGCTCTACCCGAGCGTGGGTGCTCTGACCCGTTGCGGTTGAGCCAGACAAAACCGAATACTGGGGAAGATCATCATGCATTCCACTCTCAAGACTCTCGTTCTCATTTCACTCGCCGTCGCGACCGCGCAGGCGCTCGCGGGTCCCGACTGGGACGTCATCAATCGCGCGCGCACTGCAGCGCAACACCCTGCGGCGACCTCCAGTACATCAGCCTCTCAGGCATCGATGTTGGCGCGCTGCAATGCAATGATGAAACAAATGGATTCCCAGTCGACCGGCGGCGGCAGCCCGATGGGGCCTTCCGAGTCCAAGTGACTGAGGGTGCTTCGGCCGACCAGGCAAAGCATGCATCCGTGCAATCCGGCCTCTGGCATCCGCCCTGAGGGAGCCGGACTGACTGTCTGCCCGCCCACTTGTCTGGTACTGGATTGGCGCGTGGTCATTGAATCGCGATCGATAAGGAGATCGCCATGAATACGAAATCACTAGTAGCCGCAACCCTAGCCGTGGTGATGCTTGGCGCCAGCGGCTGGTCCGCAGCGGCCGGTGCAACCCGTGGCGCCGAAAGCGCCAAGACGGGTGCACAGGACAAGGGGCACGACATGATGATGGACCACATGATGGGCGGCGGCATGATGGGAAGCTGCCCGATGATGGGCCTGCCACCTGGCAACGAGAAGCTTTCGATGCAGATGCATGCGGACATGATGCAGGCGATGGGCGAGATCATGCGCAAGTACGCGGACAAGATCCAGACGCCACCGACGAAGTAAGGACGCTGTCCAGATCCGAACCATTTGAAAAGGAGTACCACCACCATGAAATGCAATCCGAAAGCAATGATCACCGCAGGCATCGCTCTGGCGGCAATGCTGGCAGCCGCCTATGCCCTATTGCCGCCGGTCCGAGCGCTTGTCCTGGGTATTGGGCCGTATCTCCTGCTCTTGATCTGCCCATTGTCGATGTGGCTGATGATGAAGAGCATGAGCGCGCAGGACGATCAAGTGGGCGGAATGACCGAGCAAGCGCCAAAGCAGAAGCCCCATCCATTTCGAATCAAGGAGTGACAGGACGGCAGAGCAATTGGCACGCATGGCGGACGCGTACCCGGGCCGCCAACGAAGAGAGAGGTAACACGTGAACAAATCGTTGATATGGAGAGTCCTCTTGATCGTGTTCGCCATCATCGGCGTGCTGCATCCTTTGGCGCGGTAGGCATGCTCGTGATGCATCAACGCATGATGGGCGGGTTCAGTCTTTGCTAGCCCGGGTGCAAGCTGGGGAGCAGCGCCTGAAGTAGACGGGCAAGTGCGTGCCCTCCTGCCATGGCGAAGCAAGGGGACTCGGCAACCTTGTGGGAAATTGATGCTTGCAAGGCAGGAAGAGCAAGACCTGGCCCACCGCTTCGCGGCGGACTATGAGGCGTATCGCAAGCGGGTGCCCGTGTTCTTGCCGGGCCGCTGCCAATGGGCGCAGCTATTGGGCAAGCTCTGGGAGTGAGCGGTTGGGCAGCCAGTCACGTTGCTGGCCACATGCCCCCCCGGGATTGGAGTAAATCGCCATGAACAATCCGACGGCAGACACACAGAGCGCACGCCAGCGCCGATTGCTTCTGCTGGCCACCGGCGCCATGGGAGGCGTAGGCCTGGTCGGCGCCATGGTGCCATTCGTGGCCAGCATGGCGCCAAGCGACGCCGCAAGGTCGCGGGGCGCGCCCGTCGATGTGAGGCTCGGCGCCGTGGAGCCAGGGGGACTCGTCACCGTCGCCTGGCGCGGCAAGCCCGTCTGGATACTGCACCGGACCCGCGACATGCTGGCGCGTCTGGGCAGGCACGATCGCCTGTTGAGCGATCCCCTGTCCCAGAAGGACCAGCAGCCCGCGTATGCGAGTAATGCGACACGCTCGCTCCGCCCGGACTTCTTTGTGGCGGTAGGCATCTGTACCCATCTGGGATGCGTACCGACCTATCGCCCGGACGTCGGCGCGGCGGACTTGGGGGATGACTGGCCTGGTGGCTTTTTTTGCCCTTGCCATGGTTCCAAGTTTGACCTGGCCGGCCGCGTGTTCCGCAACGTCCCAGCGCCGCTCAATCTGGAGATCCCACCGCACGCGTATCAAGGCGAAACCCGTCTGGTGATCGGCCAGGATCGCAATGGAACCGGATGATGACTTACCCCGACAGTGCACTGCTGATCGTCCAACCCTGCGTTGTCAAGGAGGCGCCCATGAGTACCATATGTGTTATTGCCATCGTGCCCTCTGAGCTTTTGGAGAAGCTGGAGAAGCGCCTCGCAACCGTCCACGCGCCCGGATTGACCGCAACGAAAGTCAAGGGGTACGGCGAGTATCGGAATTTCTTCTCGAGCGATCTGACCACCCGTGCACACCAAGATCGAGATCTTCGCGGAGGAAAGCGACGTCGAGGCCATCACCAAAGCGATCATCGAGGTAGGACAATCCACCGTGCCAGGCGCCGGGATTGTGGCGGTAATCGCCGTCGAGAGGTTCTTGCATCTACACGTTCCCCCGGGAGCGTCAGTGGATACAGCCGAATGACCCGAATCGGCTGGTGCGTTGGGTGCCGGCGGGGATGAGCGCCCATGAATGCGGCGAGGCACAGATCGGCCGCAGGGCCAGATAACGATGCCCGTTGAACGGAGTTGCGGCGGCACGTGGCACCGGTCGGAATGCAAGTGGCACGAGCCGCGGCATTGCGTGGCCGGTAATTCAGTTCCAGAGGTGGGCTATGCAAACTGGCATGGCAGTGGCGCGTACGGGCGACACCGGGCGAGTATGGCGCTTGGCTCCGGGGCAATTCCTCCTGGGGCTGCTCCTCGTCACGTGGCTCTGTATCGCGGGCGCCGCTGGCGTTTCCCGCGCCGTGGGCGAGGAAGATCTTCTGCCGCCTGAGCGGGCCTTGCGCTTTGCGGCCCGGCAACTCGACGAACACGCCATCGAGGTGCACTTCGACATCGCGGACGGCTATCACCTCTACCGTGAGCGATTCGCCTTTGCTGCCCGGCCGGCAGGGGTGAAGCTCGGTACACCTGTGCTTCCACCAGGGCAGGTTAAGTACGACGAGGCGTTTGGCAAGGAGATGGAGATCTACCATGGTGGCGTCAAGATTCGCGTGCCAGTGGAGGTCACTCCTGCGGATGGCGAATGGACGCTGGTCGTGACATCGCAAGGCTGCGCCGACAAGGGAATCTGTTATCCACCGATGGAGAGCGTATACAAGGTGGGCGGCAGCCCGCTCGGCGGGCCTATTTGATAAGCGCGAGGGTGGCACGCCAATGGCGATGCTTGTGCCACCGACTGCAGTAACCTCTCCCGGAGCGGGCGAATACCAGGGCGGGCATGCGATACCGGAGATCGTGCCACATGGCGATGACGGCGACCGCATCATTCGCGCGCTGACCAGCCACCAGCTTGGGGCAATCGCGCTGCTCTTCCTCGGCTTCGGCCTGCTGCTGACGGTCACGTCGAGCGTGCTGCCGATGGTGCCGATCCTTTGGTCCATCGTCGTGGGCGAGCACGTGACACGCAGCCGTGCGCTGATCATCTCGCTAGACTACGTGCTCGGCTCGGCGGTAGCCTATGCCGGCGTCGGCATGGCCACCGGGTGGCTCGGTGAGAGGGTCTTGACAGGGCTGCTGACGCCCTGGGCGCTCGGGGCCTTCGCCACGTTGCTCGTGGCCCTGGCGCTATCGATGTTCGGGCTCCGCGCGCTGCTGCGGCAGCCCCGATCGACGACATCCGCACAGCAGCTGGATCGTCGGGCTGCCGCAGCACTGGGGGCGATGTCCGCGTTGGCCGTCGCGCGCATCATGCCGGCGCCGCTATCGAGCACGCTCGCCTATCTCGCACGAACCGGTGATGCCATGACCGGAGGCGGTGCGTTATTCGCATTGGCGATCGGCATGGGGTTGTCGCTGGTGCTGGCCGGCGTCGCCGCCGGCAATCTCCCGCCGCGCGCCGGGCACTGGCTGGAGGTGACCAAGCGTTGCCTTGGCTTTCTGCTGCTGGGCGAGGCGAACTTGGGTGATCACCCCGCTATTGCCACCCTGGGCCGTGATGGCAACGTGGGCCGCTCTGCTGCTGATCGCCGCAGTTTTCCTGGGCGCCTTCGATTCGCTTGGCCCCAAACCGCATGGCGTGGCCCGGCTGGGCAAGGGCCTGGGCCTGATCGCCGCGCTGGCGGGAACCATCCTGTTGGTCGGGCTGGCGTCGGGCGGGCGGGATCTGCTGCAGCCTCTGTCGCACCTGCGCACTCGCCAGTCGTCGCCAGCCACCGCCGCCGACCACGCGGTGGTGCACTTCGCGCGGATCCGCTCGGTGGCCGAGCTCGACGCACGTCTGGCGCAGGCCGTTGCGGCCCGCAAGCCGGTACTGCTCGATTTCTATGCCGACTGGTGTGTCAGCTGTAAGGAGATGGAGACGACTTTCAGCGATCCCGGAGTTCAGACGCAGTTGGCCGGGGTTGTCGTACTTCGAGCTGATGTGACACAAAACAACGCCGACGACAAGGCGTTGCTAAAGCGCTTCGGCCTATTCGGGCCGCCCGGCATCATCTTGTTCGGCGCCGATGGGCGAGAGAGCCCGGTGCGGGTCATCGGCTATCAATCCGCATCGCGTTTCCTTGATAGCCTCGAGCGCGCCTTCGGTAAGGAAGGCAGGCCCTAAGGATGACATCACCGACTCCAACCCGCGAGGATAACGGCACAATCCGAAAAAAAATGGGCTATGCAGTGCGCCACTGCGATGGTGAGTCCGGCGTGCTCGTCGCACTCGGCAGCAGCCGATGGGCGTAACGTGCAATCGGAAAATCGAAAGTACCACGCAAATTGATGCCTTCCAGACGAGTCGGCGCAATCTGGCGCAAATCCTCGGCACGCATGGATTCGCCGCCGATGGCCTCAATCGCGTCCAGCGCGCGCTGCATGTGCAGCGTGTTCCAGGCCATCACGGCATTGGACAACAAGGTCAGAGCCGACGACACCGCCGCCAGCGACGCATCGTGCCGGGTCAATTCCAACGGAATCTTGCCATAGTGGATGGCCCGCTGCACCGTGTGGACCGCCTCGCCGCGGTTCAAGGCATGCTGCATCTCATGGCGGAACGCGGGATTGGTGAAATAGTCGATGAGGAAGATCGTGCGAAACAGCCGCCCGAGATGCACGCCAGCCTCATAGATGGGTTGACCTTTCGCCGCTGCACCGAAACGCATCAGGGCCTGCACTGCCGTACATTGCCCCGCTTTGCACCGATGCCGCGATCCGGACCAGTTCGTCCCAGGCACGTTCGATCAAGACCAGCCGGACATCCGCGTCCGCCACCGCAGCCAATTCCGCCGGTATCTCGTGATCCCTGGGCACATGCAGGCGGCGATCGCGCAGGTGGGCAAGCCGCGGGCAGAGATCGAAGCCAAGTAGCCGGGACAGGCTCATGGCGAAATCGGTGTAGCCATGGGTATCGACCGCTAGTTGTGCCACGTCTTCCGATCCGCTCTGGCGGATGACGCCCTCAATGGCGACACCGGCCTGCCGCTCGTTCAGTAGGATCGGCTGGTCATAGAAGATGCCCCAGCGGTCCCGGACATGCGTGTACATACCGATCGATGCCGTGCGCCGGCGCGGATCAGCCCGTGCCCGCCAGACTGTGCGCGTGGTCTCCAGCGACATCATGTCCGACGACGCCAGATCGGCGCGCCCCCAGTGCTGGGCGATCGGGTGCTGATGCATGAAGATCAGGACGGCATCGGCGGCCTGGCGCAGTTTGCGCTCGTCCGCGATGCGATGCATCATTTGCCGGATCGCGCTGGGCGACAACTCCGGCACCATCCGTGCGAGGTCCGCCGCCGACATTGAGGTGCCGTGCGCCAGCACTGCAGCGTAGATCATCAGCAGCTCGCTGCGCGAATGCGGTTCCCGACCCAGCAGGAGCCAGCTGAAGTGGGTGCTGCTGTCAATCTCCAGCAGGATTTCGGGCAATTGTCCACCGGGGTGCCGCTCGAACAGCGCGCGTCGCAGCGCCTCCACAGAGGCTTCCGGTTTCTTTGCCGTGAGCGGATCGATATGGATGGCGCTATCAATGTTCAGCTCCCCACGCTGGACTGCATCGCGCAACCTGGCGAGCCCCGCGTCCAGGTGCGCCACCACAGGATCGAGGAACGCCTTGGCGTCCTGCGGCAGCTTGAGATGACCGTAGAAATGGTTACGCCGGGCTTGCCAATCCTCTTTGGAGATGAGTAGGGCCGCCTGACTGCGGAAGGCGAAGCTGTGGTCCAGGAAGACCGAGCCATTGCGCAGCGCCACCCGCAGGGCAAACAGCGTCCCCCACTCGAAGGCGGCCAGGGCCCGCTTGCGATCCAAGCCCTCTAGTGCTGGCTGCCAGGCGCGTCCCAATCGAACCATCACCCGATCAGGGAGCCAGTCGGCCCTGCGCGCATAGAGCTTGCGCAGTACCTCCATTGCCTCGATCACCGGGTGGGCCGACTGTGCCGCAAATGGCAGATGAACCAGTCTGCCCAGCAAGGCACGGGATAGCCTGTGTCGCGACAGGAGTTGCGCGCGGATGAGGCTGGCACGGCTCGCTAGATGCTGACCAGCTGCCTCGTCAGCCAGATTGCTCAGTTGCTGACAGAGGGCATCCCTTGTCTGCGTCTCGTCTGCGACCAGCGCTTTGACGGCGGCAGCGAATTCCCCCAACTTGGTACCTGGGTCCGGTCGGCCCGCGTCAATTAGGCGTCCGGCATCGTTGACGCATTTGCGAATCCAGTGCCGCAGCATGGACGACAATTGATCCGTGGCCGCGCATAAGGCATAGCGTAAAAAGCAAGCCGATTCCAGGCGGCGGGACTGTTGCGCGACCCGCTTGCTGACCGACGCCGGGCGGTTGGCACAGCGCCGCGCATAGTGCCGCACCACCGCCTCATTGCAGGCTGCCGGCCAACCGCTGTGGATGCCCAGCTTGTACAGGCGGTCGATCTTGTCGAACAACTCGCCCATCTGATGGGTCGAATTGCGTAGCGGGACAGCCCACAGCCATTGTTGTAGGCTCGGCCGGTCGTTTTCTGGCCGCGGTAGCAGGGCACCCCACGCATCGAGGGAAACCTCGCCGTAGGCCTGCACCAGCGCGTCAGCCAGGGCCGACTCGAATGCCTCTCCGGCCTGGCTGATCAGCCGCTTCAGCGCTCGGTCATGCGGAATCAGGATGCGATGCTCGTAGAGCCAGCGCTTCAACTCGTGCAGCAGGTCACTGCGGCTCGGTTGCCCTGCCAGCCGCTCCTTGAGCCAGCGCGTCACGTAACGTCGCTGATGCTCTGCCATCGGGCTGAACCCCAGGGCTTGGTAGGCCAGCATCTGATGGTCCACCAAGGTATCGGTGCGCCCGTCATACAGCGCGCTCAGCGTGCCCATGTCCGGCGGCGTGATGCCGAGTTGCGCGCCCACAAAGGCCCAGAGGAATTTTGGCACCTGCTTGTAGGCATCGAGGGTGCGCCCCGTCATGCGGACAAAGCCAATGTGAACGGCACAGGCCAAGCGGTACAAATGGCTGCGCCGCGCATGGATCAGGGCCCGCTCTTTGGCGGAGAAGGTGAAGAACGTGGTAAGCTCAAACTCGCTGAGTTCGCGCGGAATCTGCCGCATGCCCAGATACGCCAGTTGCCAGTGATCCATCGCGCTCTCCCAAGCGTAAGACGGACCGCTGAGGTTATCGGCAATGAGACCGGGACGCAACGTTTCGACACAATAAGTGCGCTATGAGGCAATCGCGCCCAACTGGCGACAGTAGACAGCAACTTATTGATTTACTGGGGTATTTTCCCGGACGCCGCCCGGAAACCCGCGTGAATGCTAAGGGTGGCTACCCCGGTAAATTGCACCGAAATCAAGGGGACGCCGATCACCGCCGTCATGCCGAGCAGGACCATCCCCACGGCGCGGGTCGCTAGTCCCAGCAACAGCAGAGCTGGGGCGGTCAGCTCGATTGACACCGCCAGGTAGGCCGCAGACTTCGAGGGCACCAGCGGCACCCGGTAGTCCCCGCGGAACAGTTCGAGGGCGGTATTCCAGTTGGCCAGCTTGGCCATCGCCGAGTTCCAGACGGTTGGCTTTTTCTCAACCCGCACAGCAAGACAGTTGCGTGACGTCCTTGGCAAAGGTCTGCGCCGCGAGCTTCAGCCCCTCGACCATCGTCAGGTATGGGAACAAGTGGTCGGCCAGCTCTTGCACGGTCATCCGCGCCCGGATCGCCAGCGCCGCCGTCTGGATCAGCTCACCCGCTTCAGGCGCCACCGCCTGCACGCCGATCAGGCGGTCCGATCCTGCCTCGGCAACCAGCTTGATGAAGCCGCGCGTGTCGAAGTTGGCCAACGCGCGCGGCACATTGTCGAGCGTGAGCAGGCGGCTATCGGTCTCGATGCCGTCGTGGTGCGCTTCCGCCTCGCTGTAGCCCACGGTGGCGACCTGCGGGTCGGTGAACACGACCGCCGGCACGGCGCTCAGATCAAGCGCGGCATCGCCTCCGGTCATATTAATCGCCGCGCGGGTGCCGGCCGCCGCGGCCACGTAAACGAACTGCGGCTGGTCGGTGCAGTCGCCGGCGGCGTAGATGTGTTGCGCGGTGGTTCGCATGCCGTTGTCGATGACGATGGCGCCCTGCGCGTTGACCGTCACCCCCGCCGCCTCCAGTGCCAGCTCACGCGTGTTCGGCGCGCGGCCGGTGGCGATCAGCAACTGGTCGGCGCGGATTTCGCCGTGCCCGGTAGTGAGCACGAATTCGCCGTTCGCGTAGGCCACTTGGCTGGCCTGCGTGTGTTCCAGCACCGTGATGTCCTCGACACGGAAGGCGGCCGTGACGGCCTCGCCGATGGCCGGATCCTCGCGGAAGAACAGCGTGCTGCGGGCCAGGATCGTGACCTGACTGCCGAGCCGGGCGAAGGCCTGCGCCAGCTCCACGGCCACCACCGACGAGCCGATCACGGCCAGCCGCTTAGGAAGGATGTTGCTGGCCAGCGCCTCGTTCGAGGTCCAGTACGGGGTGTCCTTCAGACCGGGGATCGGCGGCACAGCCGGACTGGCACCAGTAGCGATCAGGCAGCGGTCAAACGCCACCTCGCGCTCGCCGCCTTCGGCCAGGCGCACGCTCAAGGTGTGTCCGTTCTGGAAGCAGGCCTCGCCGCGCAGCACCGTGATGGCCGGCGTGCTCGCGAGGATGCCCTCGTACTTGGCGTGGCGCAGCTCATCGACACGCCCCTGCTGCTGGGCGAGCAGGCGCTCGCGCAGGATCGCCGGTGGCGTGGCCTGGATGCCCCCGTCGAACGGGCTTGCGCGGCGTAGATGGGCAATGTGGGCCGCGCGGATCATGATCTTGGACGGCACACAGCCAACGTTGACGCAGGTGCCGCCGATGGTGCCGCGCTCGATCAGGGTCACCTCGGCGCCTTGCTCGACGGCCTTGAGGGCCGCCGCCATCGCGGCGCCGCCGCTGCCGATGACGGCGATGCGAAGCCCGCAGCCTTCGCCTGCGGATTTCTCACCGCGGCCCAGCCAGCCGAACGCCTTGTCGAGCAGGCTGCCGCGCTTTTCCGCCGGCGGGGCCTCGGCGAGCATGGCCCGGTAGCCGAGTCCGGCCACGGCGCCAGTCAGCGCATCTGGCGACGTGCCGGGTTCGGCGGCGATTTGCGCCGTCCCCTTCGGGTAGGACACGACCGCAGACCGCACGCCCGGCACCTTCTCCAAGGCATCCTTGACGTGGACGGCGCACGAGTCGCAGGTCATTCCAGTAATCTTCAAGTGGGTCATACCACAGTTCCAATGTTCACTTCGGCAGCGGCCAATGCGGTCAGCCGCGCTTGACCGGGGGTTCACAGGCGTTCGGTGCCCCGCAGCGCTTTGCCGGCGAGATGAAGTCCCAGATCGATACGCCGACCATGAAACTCAGGCCGACATAGAGCAGCGCCTCGCTGCGCCGGCCAACCGTCAAATACACCGCCGTCAGTACCAGGAGTGGGCCGATCACGCCGAGTGCGGTCCGTTGCCACTGCCGATGGCTAAACCAGGCAGTCGCATTGGCGAGTAGCGCGATACCAGCGAACACCCGCAGCAGAACGCTAATGAACAGCCCTTCGTACTGGCTCAGGAAGCCTAGGCCAATAGCCGCGCCCAAGCCGGCGATGGCGGGAAAGCAACTCGCGCAACCCATCGCCGAGACGATACCGCCGAGCGCCCCTGCCTTGTTGGTCACGCGCGTGATCCGTCCCATGCGGTCACTCCCATGTTCGATCCGGGGCTTACCGCTTGACGCTGGACGGATAGCCCGCGTCCTCGGTCGCCTTGGTCAGTTTCTGCACGCTGGTCTTGGCATCGTCGAAGGTGACGACGGCCTGGCGCTTCTCGAAGCTCACTTCGGTCTTGGTCACGCCGTCGACCTTGGAGAGCGCCTTTTTGACCGTGATCGGGCAGGTTTCGCAAGTCATGCCCGGCACGGACAGCGTGACGGCTTGCATGGCGGCCCACGCCGGAGCAACGGCGGCGAGAGCGAGGGCGGCAAACAGCTTCTTCATGGCGAACTCCTGATCAGTAGAACCATGGCATCACGTAGGGAAAGCCGAGCGCAACCAGAACCAGCAGGGCGACGACCCAGAAAATGAGCTTGTAGGTGGCGCGTACCCGCGGGATAGCGCAGGCCTCGCCCGGCTTGCAGACTTGCGCCGGGCGTAAAACGCGCCGCCAGGCGACGAACAGAGCCAGCACTGCGGTGCCGAGAAACAGCGGCCGATATGGCTCCAGCGCCGTTAAATTCCCGATCCAGGCCCCGCTGAAACCGAGCGCGATCAGGAGCAGCGGCCCCAAGCAGCAGGTGGAGGCGAGGATTGCGGCGATGCCACCGGCAAAGAGCGCACGGCGCCCGGCTTGCAGTCGTGACATGCGTTTTTCCTTTCTTAGTAGGTAGGGATAGCGTAACCTTACTTCCGTACTTATGTACGGAGTCAAGCGATATGCGGAGCGGATTGGAGAGCCTGACCATCGGCGCCTTCGCCAAGGCGGCTGGTGTCAACGTGGAAACGATCCGGTTCTACCAGCGCAAGGGGCTGCTGCCAGAGCCAGATAAGCCCGCCGGCGGGATTCGTCGCTATGGCGAAACGGATGTGGTCCGGGTGCGCTTCATGAAATCGGCGCAGCGGCTGGGATTCAGTCTGGAAGAAATCGGTGAACTGCTTCGCCTGGAGGACGGCACCCATTGCGAGGAAGCGAGCAGCCTAGCCGAGCGCAAGCTCAATGACGTGCGCGCAAAGCTGGCCGACCTGAGACGCATGGAGGCCGTGCTGTCCGAACTGGTGGGCGCCTGTCATGCCAGCCAGGGTAACGTATCCTGCCCGCTGATCGCAGCGCTGCAAGCGGGATAAGTGCGCCAAAGGACGTAGTGGACGCGGGCTACGCTGCCCCAGTTCGTTCCGGCTTCTTTTGTACGGCTTCGGCGCAGCCAGCCTCATATGCCCCGTATCGAGGGGCAAGCGACCTAGTCGAGTCAGACATCGTCGGGGGGACAAAGCGGCACCAGCGGGCGCAGCGCTTGCAAGGCGCGCTTGTGCTGTAAGATCCAGTCGTACATTCCTCTACGACGCCCTCGGCTTGGCCAACGAGGGGCGGCCCAGTGGTTGGATACGACAATGTGGCGCCGTGTAAGTGCCATGCCGGTGTTGGCCCTGCCCGAGAACGGTCGTGAAGTCGTAACGCCGGTGAATTGCGGGTTCAGGCAGCGCTAGGCCAACGCACCTCCGGAAGCGATCGCAGCGGGCGGAATTTTCCATCTTGGAGCTTTTGGCTCTGACGCCACACGTAGTCGCCGGTCAGGTTGATGTGTTCCCAGCCGAGCGGCGACAGGTACGAAAACAGGGACGGATCGATGGGCATGCCGCGCTCCACCAGCGCCTGCACGGCACGTTCAAGGTAGACCGTGTTCCACAGGACGATGGCCGCGGTGACCAGGTTCAGTCCGCTGGCACGGTAGCGCTGCTGTTCGAAGTTGCGATCGCGGATCTCGCCAAGCCGGTAGAAGAACACGGACCGTGCCAAGGCGTTGCGCGCTTCCCCCTTGTTGAGCCCCGCATGGGAGCGCCGACGCAGTTCCAGGTCCTGCAGCCAGTCCAAGGTGAATATCGTCCGCTCGATGCGGCCGAGCTCGCGGAGGGCGACCGCCAGTCCGTTCTGTCGCGGGTAGCTGCCGAGCTTGCGCAGCATCAGCGAGGCGGTGACCGTGCCCTGCCGGATCGACGTCGCGAGGCGCAGCACCTCGTCCCAGTGCGTGCGAATCAGTCTCTCTTTGTACGCGCCGCCGATCATAGGGGCCAATGCCGGATAGTCGTCAGGATTGCCGGGGATGTACAGCCTTGAGTCCGCGAGGTCGCGAATGCGCGGGGAGAACCGGAACCCGAGCAGATGCATCAGGGCGAAGACGTGGTCCGTGAAGCCGTTGGTGTCCGTGTAGTGCTCCTGGACCCGCAGGTCCGACTCGTGGTACAGCAGGCCGTCGAGCACATAGGTGGAGTCACGGACGCCGACGTTCACCAGCTTGGAGTGATACGGCGCGTACTGATCCGAGATGTGCGTGTAGATCATCCGGCCGGGCTCCGAGCCATACTTTGGGTTGACGTGGCCGGTGCTTTCGGCACGGCCGCCCGCCTTGAATCGCTGGCCATCCGACGATGAGGTGCTGCCATCGCCCCAATGGGCAGCGAACGCATGGGCGGACTGCGCGTTGACCAGATCCGCCAGGCCCTGAGCATAGGTCTCGTCCCGAATATGCCAGGCCTGCAGCCAGGAGAGCTTGGCGTAACTGGTGCCCGGGCAGGATTCCGCCATCTTCGTTAGCCCGAGGTTAATGGCGTCGGCAAGAATGGTCGTGAGCAGCAGCGTCTTGTCGGCGGCAGGCTCACTGGTCTTCAGGTGCGTGAAATGCCGGGTAAAGCCGGTCCAGCCGTCGACTTCCATCAGCAGTTCCGTAATCTTGACGCGCGGCAGCATGAGCGCGGTCTGATCGATCAGGGTCTGCGCTTCCATCGGGACGGCCGCATCGAGCGGCGAGATCTTCAGGCCCGACTGAGTGATGATCGCGTCCGGCAGCTTGTTGGCGGCGGCCAACCGGTTGGCGGTGGCCAGCTTCAGTTCAAGCAGCCCGCGCCGCTCGCTCAAGTAGCGCTCGCAATCGGTGGCGATGGGCAGGGGCAGCAAGCGGCTCTGTCTGAGTGCGACGAATTTCTCGGCGGGCAGCAGGTACTCATCGAAATCCTTGAACTGGCGCGAGCCCTGGACCCAGATGTCGCCGGAGCGCAGGCGGTTTCTGAGTTCGGACAGCGCGCACAGCTCATAGTAGCGACGATCGATGCCGTTCTTGGTGCGTACCAGTGGCTCCCAGCGCTTCTTGATGAAGGAGGTCGGCGCGTCGGCCGGGACTTTGCGCACATCGTTGACGTTCATCGTCCGGATCGTATCGATGGCAGCCAGACTGCCGCCGTGCGGCCTGATCAAATATTGCGGCGCCATCAACATTGCGTGGCGCTGGTGCCGACTCTACTAGATTAAAGCGTATCGCCCGTAGGGCGGTGAGCGCTGCGAGTTGTACTTCCAGCAAGTTTTGCGCCCGGCCGTCCTTCGCTGCTGCTGGCCGACTGCGCACAAGTCGGCGACGTTGCAAGGCGGCGTTTGCCTGAAGCGACGCAATCAGGATGTCAAGGCGGGAGAGGTTAATGATGGCTAGATGATTGTTAGGCATGATGCATGAAGGCGAGGTCCGATAACAAAGGCACGCTGGCCGACGGTCAAACTGGCGGCGACTCCGCCGCCAGTTCGCCGCATTCCGCTACCGAATGAGCCGACCCAGCTACCATAGTGCTCCCGGCTGCGCCAGCCGCGCGGCAGGCTCAATCCGATCAACGCAAGCCCTGCGACGGCCCCAAATGCCGCCGCCGCGGAATTTCCGCCGCTGAGCACCCACGGTGCGATGACCAACCAAGCGCCAAAGCCGACATTGATCCAGCGCAGTAACCTTGCTACCTCTGCGAGCGCGGCCACAGCGACAACAATTACGAGCGCACCGATCAAATGATCGCTGTCCGCTAACGGCGGAATGGTGCCAAACAACAGGCGCGTGAACATCAGCGCGATGCCAACTCCGACACACGCAACCAGTGTCCAGGGCCATTGCACACCACGCAACGCCGACGCCATCGCGTCGGACAATGCGCTATCGAAACCGGGACGCCGGTCGCGCTGGCTTCCTGGCGAGGCGCCGCCCACGAAGAAGAGGCGAAGTACCGGCTCGCCGCGCCGATGCGCTTGTCCCAGAAACTGACCCATTGCAACCAGTTCATCCAACGTATAAGGGATCATCAGCGTCATTGCGCCCGCAGCGATCAGGCACAACGTGCACCAGGTCCCGATCACGATTGGCTGGATAATGATGAAATAGATGCTCACCACGCCAAGGGGCACGACGACGATCCCAAATGCCGCCACCATCCAAGGCATGGTGCGCCAACGCTGGCGCCCACCCATCGCGCCCATCAACACCTCCAGCAGATAACTGACCGCGCCAAGGCCACCGTCCGGAATCGGCCAGGACCGGGACACGGCGGAGGTAATAATGGTTTCCGTCCCGTTTTTTTGCGCGTCAGGAGAAAAGAACGGCTCCCAAACCGCCGCCGCATGGCCGAGTTGATACGCCGTGAGCTGGCGTGCGATCAGGAACCCGAACAGGGCCAGCCCGATAATGGGCAGCCGCTGCAAATAGGTGGACGGCGAGTACGTCCACCCGACCGGCAGATCGGACTGGTCCTTCATCGACGCCATGCTCATGCCTGGCATCATGGGTACGAGGATGGCAAAGGCGATGAGGAAGCCGCCGACGATCACATCGTTGTTGTAGACGGCCGGGGACGGCGCCCAGAACACCAGTGGCGCGAACAGCAACCAGAGCCCGACACAGGCGTTGCCCCACTGCGCCCATGAAAAGCGACGCGAAAGAGACAATGTGGCGAAGCCCATGATCAGGCTGCCGCTGGCCATGTCGCTCCAGCCCAGCCACGTCATGCGCAACGCAGGGGGCGCAAGACCGCGTTCTGCGGTCACTTGCATTACCAGCGTGCCAAACTCCCGAGTATCAAAGGCGCCCAAGACAAAAGGGCTTGTGAGTAACCAGGCACCAAGCAAGATGTTGAGATAATGCGCCCATAACAGGCTGTAATGGGCGTCGCGCATATGCTGCGCGTGCTCGTGCTCGTGCTCGTGCTCGTGCTCGTGCTCGTGCTTAGCGGCGGAGCCGCTGATTTCCGGCGCGCCCTTGACGGTCACGCTGCCGTGTCGCACCACGGGGTGATGGTCGGCGATGATGGCCGTGTTTAGCCGGTTAGCGCGATACCAACTGACCGGGTCCTGCTTCAGCGCCGCGATGATGCGAGGCATCGTTTCTAGAATTCGGCGCTCAGGCCGCCAATTTAGCCTCTCGCGCGCGCTGGCGCTGTCCACTTCATAATGATCGCTTGCCAGGCATCGCAGTTCCGGGTCAGAGGCGTCACCGACATTTCGCGCATGCTGGCAGCGTGAGTAAAGGCGCGCCCCGACGCCGGCCTGCGGCCGCATCGCTTCGCCCGGGCCATCCAGTGCGTGCAAAATTGCTGCCCGCAGTTGCCTTGGTGTCACTGCCTCCTCCTCGGCAAGCACTAACGACAACTTGCAAGGCAACTGGCCGCGCGCTGCGACAGCGTGCGCGACCGCCGCTGCCGCGTCATCGACGTGCAGGAACACATGGGCGGTGTCCGGATGTGCGTCGGCCCGGGCGACAAGGCTGGACTCGTAGCTTGCCGCGATCTGCTGCACCAGGAAAGCGTTATGACCGAGATCGTCGTAGAGCGGCGCGAGCCGCAGCATCAACCGCGGTACGGCGCCGAGTTCGTGCTGGAGCAGGTGCTCCGCCCTGATCATCATCGCCCGCAATGGCGATTTGGGATCGATGGGCGAGGCTTCATTGATCGGATTGCCGGGTTGCGACGGGGCATGGACTAGCAAGGTGCCGGCCAGCACGAATTGACCCACCGCGCACCGCAGCAATTCAACAATGATGCGTTGCAGGTTGCCGACAAGGTCGAGTTCCGCCGCGATCCGCTGCACGCTGCCGTCCGCATTGGGCGCGTCTTCCATCTCGCTGACCACATAGACGACCGACGTTATAAGCTCGCCGTGACCGGCTATCACCGCATCGAATGCCTGCGCCATATCTTTTTCACGTGTCGCGTCGATGCGAAGCGCTAGCGCACTGGGGAACGCTGCGGCAAGGTCTTCGCCATCGAGCGCGACCACACGGTATTGCTGCAACAGGCGCGCCACTACGGCGCGGCCGAGCAGCGATCCTGCCCCCACTACCAAAATCGTGTCCGTGCTATGTGCCAACGCCGACTCCTTGCCGGGGTGTTATCTGACTATCATGAAGAGACCGAGCAGGCCAGCCACGGCGGCCACACCGATCGCTGCGGACACTTGCCAGCGATGCACGCAGATCCACCACTGCGCACTGGTTGACTTCGCTTGATTGTCAAAGCGGCCATGTGCTGCAAACAAGCCCACGACCGGTACAAACAGGTTATCGGCCCGATCGGGGTGGGCGGGTTCCTGGGTCTGCTGTGCCTCATAGGCCTGTCTGGCCGCCACACGATCACCCAGGCCTGGGAAAAATCGACTGGACAGAATGGTTTTGGCGGCTGGCCAGCCCACCCATACCTCGCGAGGGCCGTGCGTGGCTGCCCAGACAATGGCCTCGCCGGCGATTTCCGGCTGGAATATTGGCGGCACTGGTTGGGCACGGCGTGGCAACTTGCTGCGGCACCAATCGAATTGCGGCGTATTGAACGCCGATAAATGCACCATCGTCAGTCTCACCGACGAATGATCGTGAACGAGTTCCGAACGCAGGGAATCGGTAAAGCCACGGATCGCCGCCTTCGCCCCACAGTATGCTGACTGTAGCGGGATGGACCGATAGGCCAGCGCCGAGCCGGTCTGCACAATACAGCCATGATTGCGCGCCGACATGCGTTTCAGCGCGGCCAACGTGCCATGCACCGCGCCCAGATAGACCACTTCCGTGACGCGGCGATACTCGGCCGCCGTTGTTTCGGCGACCGGCGCAAACACGGTCGTCGAGACATTGTTCACCCAAATCGTGATCAGTCCCAGTTCGAGCTCAATGCGCGACGCTGCTGCCTCCACCTGCTGGGCATCGGCGACATCGACGGGGATGCCCAGCGCCAGGATCCCCAGGTCGCGCAATTCGCTACAGACCCGGGCCAGGCGATCCGGCTCTCTTGCCAGGATTGCGATCCAGTCCCCGCGCTGCGCAAAGGCCCGCACGGCAGCGAGCCCCACGCCTGCGGTGCCACCGGTGACGACAACAACGTTGGGCGGATGCATTCAGGCCTCCCCGCGTTGCTGCGCTTGCTGAATGTCCAGCGCAGCCTGGATCAGTGCCAGATGGGTATAGCCTTGCGGATAGTTGCCCAGCAGCGCCTTGCTATCCGGGTCGATCTCTTCCGCGAATAAGCCGAGATCGCTGGCAAACGAGCAGATGTGCCGAAAGAGTTTGATCGCCTCCTTGGCCCGGCCTTGTCGGGCCAGGACTTGTACCAGCCAGAAGCTGCAGATGGCGAGGGTCGCCTCTTCTCCTGGCACGCCATCGTGGATGCGGTACCGATAGACCAGCGAATCCTTGGTGAGATCCCGCTGAATGCGGGCCACGGTTGCTTTCACGCGCGCGTCAGTTGGGGGGAGAAAGCCGGTCAGCGGGATCAGTAGCGCGCTCGCATCCAAAGCTGGCGATCCGAAACTTTGCGTGAACGCGCCAGTCCCGTGGTGAAACCCCTGCCCCTCGATGACGCGACGCAGCGCGTCCCGTTCGAGCTTCCAGACAGCAACGTTTCCGTCGAGTTGCCCAGCCTGTGCCAGCGCAATGGCACGGTCCAACGCGACCCAGCACATCAGCTTGGATGATACGAAATGCTGGGGCACCCCGCGCGTTTCCCAGAATCCTTGGTCCGGCTCACGCCAGCGCGCCGCGGCGGCGTCGGCTAGCCGGGCGAGCACGCGCCGCATTGGGGCGGACAGTGTCATTGGCATGCCCTGTTGGCACACCCAGGCCGCGTCGAGGACATGCCCATAGACATCCAGTTGCACCTGTTCCGCCGCCGCATTGCCGATACGCACCGGACGGGACGCACGGTACCCGTCAAGATGGCGAAGCTCCTGCTCAGGCAGGTTCGGGCTGCCATCGATCCGGTACATGATCTGCAGTCGTTTGAGATCGCAAAATCGCTCGATCCAACGAAAGAAGTCCATTGCGGCCTCGTGATGGCCCAGCGCCATCAACGCGCGCAGCACCATGGCCGAGTCGCGCAGCCAACAAAACCGATAGTCCCAATTGCGGCTGCTACCGATCCACTCCGGCAGCGAGGTGGTTGGCGCCGCCACCAGTGCTCCGGTCGGGCCAAACGTCAGCAACTTGAGAACACAGGCGCTGGTGCGCACTTCTCGTTCGAAGGGACCGCGATAGGTGCATTGCTGCTGCCACTCGCCCCAATGTCGTAGGGTCTCATCAAGGACCGCCTGGGGGTCGTGCACAGGCCGGTCCGGCCCGTCTTGTTGGAAGGACGCAATCGCCCACAGCGGCGCGCCGGGCCGCACGATGGCCACGCCTTTGGCGCGGTGCGCTTCGGTCGCCAGCGGCAGCGGCGGCGAACATACCAGGCTGAGACGTTGGTGTTCGCATACAGCGGTCACGCCATGCGAACCGACTTCCCATTGGTGGGGCTTGCGCGCATAGTCAAAGCTCGGACTGAACACTAGTTCCACCCTCACCTCGCCAACGGTCGCCTCAATGCGCCGCAACAGCCGATGGCACTCGGGTGAGTCATGGTCCAGCCGACTGCGTGCGAGACGCTCGCTATGCATGAAGTCGGTCAGGCGAAGGATCCCGCCGCTGGCTTCAAACATGGTTTCCAGTACGCCCCCTGGGACCCGGTAATAGCGCGAACTGATCGCACGACCCGTCGGCCGGATTTGAAAGTAGCCTCCTCGGTTAGCATCGAGCAATCTGCAAAATACGGCGCCGGCGTCAAAGTGCGGCATACAGCACCAGTCGATGGATCCCGACGTGCTCACCAACGCCACGCTATGCGTGTTGCCAATGACGGCATAGTCGGCAATGGGCGGATACCTGGGGTTGGTGAACACTCCGTCTCCTTGACCCTCGCCACGCTGGCAACACGCGTTGCCGAGGTCGGGATCCTGGCTTACATCTGGCGCTAGCGCGGGAAAGAACTACAACGCGCTATGCCTGCCGTTACACGGCTCAAGTTCGCGGCGTGCCATGGCTTCACCACCCGAGCCGCGCGTTGCCGTCCAAGATCGAGTCGTTGGGCTACCTGGATCTACGCCATGGCGCGACAGACCTGCGCGCACTCCTGACAGGCACGTGCGCACTCTTGGCAATGCTGCGCTTCGTGCTTGGCGCACTCCGTCCCACACTCTTCACAGACCTTCGCGCACAGCGCGCATATCGCGCGCGCGTACTGGCTGTCGCGCGCCATCATCGCCGCGGCATAGGCACATGTTTCGGCACAGTCCAGGTCGAGTGCGATGCAGCGTTTCATGGCCTCAACCTCTGGCTCACGCAGACAAGACGCAGCACAGTGATGACAGGCGACTGTGCAGGCGTGACAGGCTTCAATACAAGATAGATAGTTTTCATGTGGCATGGCAAAGCTCCTAAAGAAATTCGACCAGCGTTGCGAGACGCCGCCAAATTGAGAGCAATTCGCGCGCCACAGGAAGCAGACGACAGCATGGGAGCGACTGCCTTACAGGAGCATTACGCGACGATGACGAAACCGGTGACAGCACATGTTTTGGCCAGGCTGATGACGCTAAAGGAGCTTTTGCTTCGACGTGGCGCGCACTATGCTAAGTGGACGTTTCACCATTGCGCGAGGAGACAACGTGTTCGAACGCCCTAGCGATGCCATGCTTCGCCCCGTCTCACTGAGCCGCCGCCGACTGCTGGGAAGTCTGATCGCCGGAGGCGGCTTGGCGAGCCTGGGCGCGTATCCACGCGCCGTTTGGGCCTTGAAGAGCCAAGGCTATCCGGTCGTGCTGACAGGGACCACGTTTGACCTGGCCATTGGCGCGACGCCCATGTCGTTTACCGGCCGTATCCGGCCTACCACCAGTGTGAACGGCTCCATCCCCGCGCCGATTCTGCATTGGAAGCAAGGCACCGAGGTCACGCTGCGCGTGACCAACTTGCTCGATACCCAAACATCGATTCACTGGCACGGCATCTTGCTGCCGTTTCAGATGGACGGCGTGCCCGGTATCTCCTTTCCCGGCATCGGGCCGGGCGAGACGTTCGTGTATCGCTTTCAAGTGCGGCAAGCCGGCACCTATTGGTACCACGCGCATACCCGTTTTCAGGAGCAGACCGGCTTGTACGGACCGCTGGTCATCGAGCCAATGCATCCAGACCCGATCAAGGTCGATCGCGACTATGTCGTGATGCTCAGCGAATGGACGGATGAAAACCCGGAAATGGTGTTCGCGAAGCTCAAGAAGATGAGCGACGTCTATAACTTTCAGATGCCGACGGTGGGCGACTTTGCCCGAGATGTGTCCGAAATGGGGCTGTCCGAGGCCTTGGCTAAGCGCGCGATGTGGAACCAGATGCGAATGAATCCGACCGATTTGGCCGATGTTTCGGGAGCCACTTTTACCTACCTGATCAACGGCACGCCCGCAGATAAAAATTGGACAGCGATCGCTAAAGCCGGGGAGCGCGTGCGGTTGCGCTTTATCAACGGCTCGGCGACCAGCAACTTTGACGTCCGAATTCCCGGCGTGAAGATGACGGTGGTATCGGCTGATGGGCAGGATGTCGAACCGGTACCGGTGGATGAAATCCGCATTGCCGTCGCCGAGACTTACGACGTAGTGGTGCAGATGCCGGACGATAAGGCGCACACCATCTTTGCTCAGTCGATCGATCGCAGCGGCTACGCCAGGGCGACACTTGCACCGGAAGTCGGGATGGAAGCCGACGTGCCCAAGCTCGATCCGAAGACCTGGCTCACCATGGCCGATATGGGCATGGGCGACATGGCGGACATGGATATGGGCAGCATGGAAATGGGGGCCATGAAGATGGATCAGAAACCATCCATGGCCATGGATCGCATGGGGATGGAGTCCATGGGTGGCGCACCCACGATGCAACCAATGACGCCGGAGGCGGGCATGGGCGCCATGGGGGGCATGGGGGGGCATGACATGTCGACCATGTCCGGGCCAGCGAAGGACGCCCATGCCGGAATGGCCGGCATGGACCACGGCAAGTCCGACGCGAAGCCGGGGATGCAGAAAACCGGTGGCGAGATGGGGCATGACATGGGCAAGATGGGCAATATGCCTGGCATGGGGCCACAGGTCGACATGCGCTCGATGAACCCTTCCCGCTCGCTGTCGGATCCGGGGCCAAGACTGCGCAACAACGGCAGGCGAGTGTTGACCTACGCGGACCTTAAAACGCTCGGCCCGGTGATCGACAAGCGCCCGCCCAGCCGGGAGTTGGAACTGCACTTGACCGGCAATATGCGCCGTTTCATCTGGGGCCTCGACGGCAAGAAGTTTTCCCAAGCCGAACCGATCCGGCTCTACTACGGGGAGCGCCTGCGCATCACGCTGATCAACGACACCATGATGAACCACCCGATGCACCTGCACGGGATGTTCAGCGAGCTGGAAAATCACGAAGGCCAGGCGCTGGTCAGAAAGCACACGATCAACGTCCAGCCGTCCAAACAAGTCAGCTTCCTGGTGACGGCCGATGCGCCGGGACAATGGGCCTTTCATTGTCACTTGCTTTACCACATGGAAGCCGGCATGTTCCGCAAGGTCGTGGTCGCATGAGCGGGTTGAACCTCGCCAACGCCAGGGAGATTGACGTGCCCAACCACCGTCTCATCCTTCTCGCAAGCCTGGCTCTCTTGGCCAGCGTGCAGTGCCACAGCGTGGCGGCGCAGACGATGGCGCCGATGCCAAGTATGACACACGATACGCCGATGCCAGGCATGGCGCACGATGCCCCGATGCCACCAAAGACCGCAGCTCCAGCCGGGAAGCCAGCGCCAAGCCATCCCGCAGTCAGTCCGACAGAATCTGCCTCAGTGCCCGGCGGCGCGAATGCGATCATCCAGGTGAATGAGGCCCCGGTGCCGATGGCAGATCCGAACCGAGGCATTCCCATGCCTGGGGATACGATGGCCGATAACGATATCTACTATCAGGTGCTATTCGATCGCCTCGAGTACGTCAAGGCACCCGGCGGCTCTGGACTGGCCTGGGACATGCTCGCCTGGGTAGGACGGGATCTGAACCGGTTATGGGTCAAGTCGGAAGGCACGCGTCTGTATGGCAACACAGAGGATGCCAGAGCTGAGGCACTGTGGGGACACGCCTTTGCGCCGTTCTGGGATTGGCAACTGGGCGTGCGCCAGGATTTCGGCAATGGGCCGCCGCGGACCTGGGGCGCCTTTGGCGTGCAAGGCCTGGCGCCTTATTGGTTTGATATCGAAGCCACGGCTTATCTGGGGTCGTCGGGACGCGCTGCCGCCCGAGTGCGGGCTACCTACGATATTCGCTTCACCCAACGTCTGCTGTTGACGCCGGAGTTCGAGGCGAACGCCTATAGCAAGGCAGATGAGGCGCGAGGCATTGGCAGCGGCGTGTCCGAGTTCAAGCTTGGCTTGCGACTGCGATACGAGATCCGTCGCCAGTTCGCCCCCTACCTAGGCGTGGTGTGGGGCAAGAAGCTGGGCAATACCGCGGATTTTGCGCGTGCTGCCGGAGAGCGGACCACCGACAAGCAAATCGTTGCCGGCGTGCGAATCTGGTTCTGAACCCATTTGAGACGCCGGCCAGGTTCAAGCCCGCTGCTGGTTAACCGCCAACTTACTGTGCGATTACATTTCGTATCACGCCTGCGAAGGCCGCGCGCGGGAAAATAGAATGGTCATTATGACGCACGTGCAAGCAGCCATAGGGGGGCCCCGTTTGATGGGGCATTAGTCTGCGTCCTCTCCGCGTGCCATGCTGGCGCGCGTGGCACACGTCGCCGGCCAACTCAGGAAAGGACCCATGAAAGCCGGAAAGCTGCTGGTCCTGCTCGGTGGCGCGGCAATGGGCATCGCGCCCGGTGCGATTGGCGCCATTCAAATCGGCTGGGAGCCCAGGCAAGAGCTCAGCAGTAACTGGTGGCTGCAGTGCGGTGGCGTGCCGGCTCCTGCCGCGCCCGCGATGTGGCCTGCCGTGGACCATGAATGGGAAAGCAGGTCGCTGGACTGTACAGCGCAGCGGGACAAGGAAACCCCGCAGTATGCGCTTGCCGTGAACCCCCGGCACCGCTTATTCAAGCACGGCAACGGCGCCGCGGCGCCATCGAATACTGCCAAATCTAAGCCGTCGCGAGAGGCGAAGCGACAAAACCGTGACTGCGGCCAGCCCCGACCGGCGCCACCGCAATAGTCTAGACGTTCCCCCTTTTTCGGTACGCGCTTTCCGCGTGTGCCAACGCAGTCTCAACCTGTGCCACCGAGCCAAAGGAGATCTCGAAGATGAAAAGCAAACTTGTCGTTGCAAGCCTGATTGCCGCGGTATCGCTTACTGCCGCCGCGACCGATTTGAGCACGGTCGTGAAAACCTATGAGCTCAAAGACGGATCAAAAGTCCACGTTTTCAAAGACGGCAAGATGGGCATGGAGAACAAGTACGGCAAGTCCGTCAGCATGCCAGAAGGCAAGGTCATGGAGACCAAAGACGGTAGCAAGATCCTGATGAAGGGCAATGAGGTGTTCCGTCTGGACGACGCCCTCATCAAAGGTCACCGCGAAGGCGGCTAAGCGGGCGACCTGACACGGGCTCTGAGCAAGCGGGCGCCGTGCAGTGCCCTTGCTCGGAGCCCGTCCGGGCCGCTTGCCATGCTCAGCGTCACCCACGCGGCCCGAGCGATGAGCGAGCGCTGCATTATTTCTCAGCGTACACGGACACGCTAAGCGACCGAGAGGCCTGCAGTGTCAGGGCATGGCGACCATGAGCAGGGATGCGCAGCGATACCGGGCGCGTTCCGGGCATCGCGTGTCCGGCGTCATCCTGGGAAATCACTACGGTGACCTCGGCTGGCTCGTTGCGGGGATTGTCCAAAACCAGCACACACCCCTCCCCCGCACCAAGTGTTCGGCGCCAGGTCGCGTTGACCCGCGCCCCGACGTCGATCAGCCACTCCGTAGGGCGCGGCTCGGCCAGGCCACCGGGCACGAAAGCGGCAGGACCCCGATCAAGATCCAAAATGGGGGCGTGCGCCAACGCAGAAGCGCTAAGACTAACAAGCAACGCCGATAAGCCGGTTCGGATCAGATTCAATCGAAGTCTCCCTAAAAAAGAACTGGACGCAGGCTGTCTTCGTGGGATCTGACGGCCAGCATCATGACGCGGCATGCCACCTGGCACCTGGAAAGAACGGGGCGCTCCTGTTGACCCAAGGCGGCAACGCGATTGATTCTAGGGCGGCCGGTCTGTCACAGAGATTACGAGAACATGACAAGACATCATCCCGCCATCGCGCACTCTCCTGTCGTCTACTTCCCATTAGCCCAGCGCGAGCGCATGCCTGCTAACTCCGTGGGAATGGGCGACCGCTGCGCGCTGCACAAGTTGCATCCGCCCCAACAATGTAACCGGCTTGCAATGTCGCAGTAAGCTTGGTCTCACTAGACTTCAGTGCCTATCGAATACCAATAACGTGGCGAACTGGAGACGCTATGAAAAGAAGAAAGATGACCGCCGCTGGCATGCTGCTGGGGTCGCTGTCATTGGGGGCTTATGCGCAGACGAGTGTCACGCTATACGGCGTCGCCGATGTCGGCATCGAATATTTATCGAATGTGCCATCGTCGAGCGGCGGCACCAACCAGGTGCGCATGTCGGCCGGCAATATGTCGACCTCGCGTTGGGGCTTGCGGGGTACGGAAGATCTCGGCGGTGGCCTCAAAGCGGTGTTCGAACTGGAGAGCGGCTTCGCCCTTGATACCGCGCAGTCGAGTAGCGCCGGCCGGTTATTTGACCGGGGCGCACTGGTCGGGCTGTCCAGCCCATATGGTCAGCTGACCCTTGGTCGCCAGACCACGGTGCTATACGACACCGCCATTCAGTTTGATCCGATGGGTTTCGCGCCGCGATACTCGCTTTTCAAGAGCGACGATACCATTGCCGGTCGCGCGGACAATTCCGTCAAGTACAAGGGCACGTTTGGCGGCGTGACCGCCATGGCACTGTACAGCTTCGGCCGCACTGGCGGCGGCGAAGTCCCCGGCGAGCTGAAGGTGGACCGGGAGATGAGTGCGGGTCTGGTGTATTCGACTGGACCGCTTTCCCTGGGCGCCCTGTACGACGAGTACCAGGGGTCAACCGTTGCATCGCAGGGGCAAAAGGACCGGCGCGCGTTAGTGGGGATCAGCTATGGGATCGGACCAGCAAAGCTGTATGCCGGATATCGTTGGCTCAACGGAAATATCTCGAGCGCGGTAAGCGCAATGCGCTCCAACTTGTATTGGGCAGGCCTGCGTTATCAGCTGACCTCGGCGCTGTCGCTCACCGGCGCAGCGTACTATACCGATGTGCGGGGTTCCGGCGCCGATCCGCTGATGTTCGTGGCCTCGACCGATTACGCGTTTTCCAAACGCACCGACATGTACTTCAATGTCGGCTATGTCCGTAACAAAGGTGGCTCACAGTTGGGCTTGAACGGCTTTAACGCCAGCAGTGGCGCGCCGGTCAATGTCGTGCCGGGCGACAACCAGACCGGTGTCGTGCTGGGTCTACGCCATAAGTTTTAAGCAAAGCCGCCTGAATACCTGTTGATCCGGCACACAAATAGGGGACGTTCTCGAGAGGGTTAGTCAGATGATGCATGACAAAATCGACTCGAGGACGCTGTCGGTCGACGCGTTGAACGAGCGGCGACGGCGAGCGGTGAGAATGCGGCTTCAAGGCGTGAGCGTGAACGAGGCGGCGGCGCAGTGCGAGCTGACGCGCGCGACGGTGAGTGCGGCATTCAAGGCGTATGAAGCGGGCGGCTGGAAGGCGGTGGACACTACGCGGCCGGGACGACCCCGCGGCATTGGACGCACGCTGACGGCCGAGCAGGAGAGTGAAGTGCTGCGCCTGATTCGCGACCGTACGCCCGATCAGATGAAGATGGGGTACCCGCTGTGGCAGCGCCAGGCGGTGGCAAAACTGATCCGCGATCGCTACGGCATCGAACTCGCTGCACGCACCCTAGGTCTTTACCACGAACGCTGGGGCTTCACGCCGCAGAGGCCGATCCAGAAGGCCTACGAGCCGCCAGCGGCAGTGAAGAAGTGGCTCGATGAGGAGTATCCGGTCATTTTAGCGAGCGCCAAGGCAGAAGGCGCCGAGATCCATTGGGGCGATGAGACCGGCTTGCGCAGCAACGACGTACGCATGCGCGGCCATGCTGCGCAAGGCCAGGCGGCGGTGGTACGGGCGAACAACGAGTGCCATGGCTTGTCGGTCATCTCCAGCGTTACCAACCAGGGAACGATGCGCTGGAAGATATTCGACGGCGCGCTCAATTCCGACATCCTGATCAAGTTCGTGAAACGGCTGGTCAAGGGTATTAAGCGCAAGGTCTACCTGATCCTGGACAATCTGCGCGTGCATCACAGCAAGCCCGTAAAGGCGTGGTTGGCCGAGCACAAGCACGAAATCGAAGTCTTCTACCGGCCAAGCTACAGACCCGAACTCAACCCCGGACGAGAGGGCCTTCGCCGACCTCAAGCCGGCCGTCACAACGCTGGCGCCGGCGCGCACCAAGCTGCAACTGGTCAAGGCGACGTCCATGTACCTGTGAAGGTGTCAACGACAGCCCGAGCGGACCAAAAGCGAGTTTCGAGCCCAAACCGCTTCGTGATGCCGCATGAGATTCTAGATACAATGCCGGATCAATAGGTTGAACGGTCCTTTTACCGAAGGACCACTAGCCACGGCGCCGCAACGCCGTGGCTATTTTTATGCGGCGACGCGCTGGAGGCCAACCGTCTAGCTCCGGGCGGCGTTTCGCTGGCGGGGAAACGTCAAAATGAAGCGCGTAGTGCCTTCCGACGATTCCGCCGAAATCTGGCCCCCGTGCGCAAACATGATGGCTTGCGTGATGGAGAGACCCAGTCCCACGCTTTCGGACTCCGCACGGGTCCTTGATTTGTCGGCACGGAAAAAGCGGTCGAATAGCGATGGCAGCAACTCGGGACTGATTTCCTCGCCCTCATTCTCGACTACGATCGACGTGCTGCCGCCCTGCTCGCGCGTCTCGACCCGGATCTCTTTGCCGGACGGCGTATAGCGTAGAGCGTTCGAGAGCAGATTGCTGAGCGCTCGGCGTAACATCAGACGGTCGCCGGTAATTTTCGCCTGCCCATCAAGCCGTAGATTGACGCCCTTGTCCTCTGCCAGCGCGTCGTAGAATTCGAACAGCGCCTGTACTTCATCAGCCACGTTGATCGCTTCCTCATTCGGCAGTGTGATGCCGTGCTCCATCTTGGCCAAGTACAGCATATCGGACACCATGCGCCCAAGCCGCTGCAATTCCTCGGCATTCGAGGCCAGGACCTCTCGATATTTGGCGGCATCTCGCGGCTGCGATAGCACGACATGCGTCTGCGTCATCAGGTTGGTGATGGGCGTGCGCAGCTCATGCGCCAAATCGGAGGAGAATTCCGAGAGCCGCCGAAAATCATCCTGCAGTCGCTCCAGCATCGCGTTTAACGTGATCGCCAGATCTGCCATCTCGACCGGCACGGCTTCGACCGGCATGCGCGCATCCAGTTTGTTCGCGGTGACGCCCTTGGCGCGTGAGGCCATCATGCGCAGGGGTGCGAGCCCGCGTCGCGCCGCCCACCAACCAAAGAGACCGCTGGCGAGCACCGCCAATGTGGTATAGAAGGCCAGCGAACGACGAAATGCATGCATGAAGTGCGCGTGGATTTCCGTGTCCATGCCGACCACGACGCGCAAAGGTGCAATGCGCGGGTCAGCCGCACCAACCTGCGCGCGCATGCCGCGATACTCCTGCTCGCCTTGCTGCCAGACGAAGGTATTGTCACGCGCCAATTCGCGCGGAATCGCCTCGAAAGCAATCGCAAAATCGAAGTCCTTGGTCGCATACAGCTTGTGGCCTTGTGCGGTCTGCACCTGCGCGACGAAGCCAGGATGGTGATCGACCATTTCCCGAAGCCGCTGGGGCAAGCGCTCGGCCGGCGTTTCCTGCGCGATCTTTTCGATCAGGCGAATATTGTCGCCGAGCACCACATAATCCTCGGTGGCGAAGTGGCGGTCCATCGCCAGCCAGATGAGAACGCCCAAGCCCAGCAGCACCACGGCAGAGCAGAGCGAAAACAGGATGGTCAGACGCATCGTCAGGGACAGGCGATGCGTCATGCCTGCTCCTCCGGCGCTTCCAGCACGTAGCCCATGCCGCGCACGGTCTGAATCAGCTTAATATCAAAGTCATCGTCGATCTTCGCCCGCAAGCGGCGAATGGCCACATCGATCACGTTGCTATCGCTGTCAAAGTTCATGTCCCAGACCTGGGAGGCAATCAACGAGCGTGGCAGCACCTCGCCGCGCCGGCGAGCGAGCAACTCCAGCAGCGCAAACTCCTTGCTGGTCAGCGTGATGCGGCGCCCGGCCCGCGACGCCCGGCGCCTGCCCAAATCCAGCACCAGATCGCCCACCTGAATGCGGTCCATCGCTAGCTGTACAGTACCGCGCCGCAATAGCGTACGTACGCGCGCCAGTAGTTCCGAGAACGCGAATGGCTTGACCAGATAGTCGTCAGCGCCCAACTCCAACCCCCTGACCCGATCGGCCACGCTGTCGCGGGCGGTCAGAAATAACACCGGAACCGGGTTGTCCGCGGCGCGGATCGTCTGCAAAATACGCCAGCCATCGAGATCGGGTAGCATGACGTCGAGGATAATCAGGTCGTACGCTTCGTTAAGCGCCAAGTGCTGTCCGTCCAGCCCGTTGGCGACCAAGTCGACCACGAATCCTGCCTCGGTCAGCCCCTGGCGCAGGTACTCGCCGGTCTTGGATTCATCTTCTACCACCAGCAGCTTCATCTTCGTGCCCTCCCCCTCGTCTTTCGGATTATGTGCCCGCCTGTTGGACCGGCTCTAATACGGGGTAGTCTACCGAGACGCTCTGTGGGTAACCCAGACCTTACCGGAATGTAATGTTTGGGTAAGTTGACGGTAGCCTCGCTGTCGTTACTCTCTTGCTGCCGCCTTCCGACGCGGCCATTCAAGCAAAAAGGACTATTTCATGCGACGTGATCGACCGTCTGGCCTTGTGCTGCCTAATCTGCCGCGCCGCCGTTTTGTACAGGGTCTGGCCGCCGGTGGCGTGATGGCGGGGCTGTCTGGCTTGGGCGGTGCGGCCTGGGCTCAGCCGTCAGGCCGACCGGCAGATGTCTTATCCGGCACAGCACCAGTGCTGCGCGGGACCGACTTCGACCTCGTGATCGGCGAGTCGGTGGTCAACTTCACCGGGACGCCACGCGTCGCGACCACCATCAATGGCATGTTGCCGGGGCCGACGCTGCGCTGGCGTCAAGGCGAAACGGTGACGATTCGGGTCACGAACCGGTTGCGCGAGCACACGTCGATTCATTGGCACGGGATCATTCTGCCGTTCGAGATGGACGGCGTGCCGGGGATCAGCTTTGCGGGCATTGCGCCGGGCGAGACCTTCACCTACCGCTTCAAGGTCGACCAGATTGGTAGCTATTGGTATCACTCGCATTCGGGCTTCCAGGAGATGACCGGCGTGTATGGCGGCATTGTCATCGATCCAGCCACCGGCGTGGATGGCGTGCGAGCCGATCGCGATTATACCGTGCTGCTCTCGGATTGGACCGACGAAGATCCGATGCGCGTGCTCTCGAAACTGAAGGTTCAGAGCGACTACTACAACTATAACCAGCCGACGGTTATCGATTTTTTCCGCGACGTCTCCAGTGAAGGGATGAAGAGCGCGCTCGCTAAGCGCAAGATGTGGAACGAGATGCGGATGAGCCCGACCGATCTGGCGGATCTCTCGGGCGCCACGCTGACTTACTTGATGAACGGCGTCACACCGGCCGGCAACTGGACCGGCGTGTTTAAGCCGGGCGAGAAGGTTCGTCTGCGGTTTATCAACGGCGCAGGCAACACGTTCTACGATGTGCGCATTCCCGGCCTCAAGCTTAAGGTCATCCAAGTCGATGGACAGAACATCGAACCGGTAACCGTCGATGAGTTCCGCTTCGGCCCGGGCGAGACCTGTGACGTGCTGGTCGAGCCGCGCGACGAGGCCTATACCATTTTCTCGCAGTCGATGGATCGCACCGGCTATGCCCGCGGCACCCTGGCAACTCGAGCCGGGCTGGCGGCACCGGTGCCCGCCGTGGATAAGCCGCAGTGGCTCACCATGGCCGACATGATGGGCAGTATGGGAGGCATGGGCGGCATGGATCACAGCGCCATGGGCGGAATGAGCCATGGCGGCATGGCCATGCAAGGCATGGACCACGGCTCGATGGGCATGCAAGGCATGAACCATGGCGCTATGGCCATGGATCACAGCCAGCATGCCATGGGTAGCATGTCGGGGGGCATGGCGACCGATGCGTCGCTGAAGGTGCCCAGCACCAAGGCGCGCCACGCCAAGACCGAGTATGGCGCCACCACCGATATGCGCGTTGACATGGCGCGCACCAACTTGGACGACCCGGGCATCGGTTTGCGCGACACCGGGCGCCGCGTCCTGACACTGGCCGATCAGCACACCATTGGCGGTCCGTTGGACAAACGCGGTCCCGGGCGCGAAGTGGAACTGCACTTGACCGGTAATATGGAGCGTTACTCGTGGTCCATCGACGGGGTGGAGTTCGGAAATTCGACGCCGGTGCACTTTAAGTATGGCGAGCGGCTGCGCGTCATTTTGCACAACGACACCATGATGACGCACCCAATGCACATGCATGGCATGTGGAGCGAACTCGAATCGCCGGATGGCGCCTTCCTCGCGCGTCGACACACGATCGCGGTGCAACCGGCGCAACGCATCAGCTTCCTCGTCACCGCCGACGCCTTGGGCCGGTGGGCCTGGCATTGCCACCTGATGTTGCACATGGACGCCGGGATGTTCCGCGAAGTGGTGGTGGCCTGACCCTAACCGATATGCACATGGAAAAACCAACAAGAACAGTACTTGCCGCCGTGCTTGCTTCCGCTGGCATGAGCGCAGCTTGGGCCCAGCACGCCCACACCGAAGCGGTTCCAACGCAAACTTCGTCGCCCGCCGTCGCGGAAAAGGCGAAGTCCATTCCGAAAGCAAAGTCTTCGGGCAAGGTTGGCGGCACCGCTGCCACCGACGGCCAGATGCAAGGCATGGACTCGATGCAGGGCATGGACCACAGCCAGATGCAAGGCATGGACTCGATGCAGGGCATGGACCACAGCCAGATGCAAGGCATGGACTCGATGCAGGGCATGGACCACAGCCAGATGCA
>NZ_CAJPVH010000036.1 GCF_905397395.1 Cupriavidus campinensis | reverse complement strand
GCATCGGCTACTGCCCGGAAGAGCGGGCGATCTTCTCCAGCCTGTCTTGCGAAGAGAACCTGATGCTGCCCCCGGTGCTCAAGGGTGCCGACGCCAGCCGAGGCATGAGCGAGGCCGAGATCTACGAGATGTTCCCGAACCTGGCCGAACGGCGCCAGAGCCAGGGCACACGACTGTCCGGCGGCGAACAGCAGATGCTGGCGGTGGGGCGCATCCTGCGTACCGGCGCGAGCCTGCTGCTGCTGGATGAGATCTCGGAGGGCCTTGCGCCGGTGATCGTGCAGGCCCTTGCGCGCATGATCCTGATGCTGAAAAAGAAGGGCTACACGGTGGTGATGGTGGAGCAGAACTTCCGCTTCGCCGCGCCGCTGGCCGACCGCTTCTACGTGATGGAGCACGGGCAGATCGTCGAGCGCTTCGCCGCCGCCGAGCTGCAGGCCAAGATGCCGGTGCTGAACGAACTGCTTGGGGTCTGATCCGCACGCGCCTTCGTGTGCGCGGGTTACTCGATTGATGGTGGCAGGAACGGGTGGCGTGAGCACGCCGCCGAAACTCAGGAGACAAAACATGAAGATGACTCGGCTGGCCGTGGCTGTGGCGGCGACTGTTCTGGGCGCGGTGTCCACGGGGGCATCGGCGCAGGTGTCGGGCGACACCGTGAAGATTGGCTATATCACCGACCTGTCGGGCCTGTACGCCGACATCGACGGCCCGGGCGGCCTGGAAGCGGTGAAGATGGCCATCGAGGACCATGGTGGCAAGGTGCTGGGCAAGCCGATCGAGCTGATGTCCGCCGACCACCAGAACAAGGCCGATATCGCCGCCTCGAAGGCACGCGAATGGATGGACCAGCAGGGTCTGGACCTGCTGGTGGGCGGCACCAACTCCGGTACCGCGCTGGCCATGAACAAGGTGGCGTCCGAGAAGAAGCGCGTCTACATCAACATCGGCGCCGGCACGGCCCGCCTGACCAACGAGGAGTGCTCGCCGTACACGGTGCACTACGCGTATGACACGGTGGCGCTGGCCAAGGGCACTGGCAGCGCGGTGGTGAAGCAGGGCGGCAAGTCGTGGTTCTTCCTGACCGCCGACTACGCCTTCGGCCACTCGCTCGAGACCGACACCGCGGCCGTGGTCAAGGCCAATGGCGGCACGGTGGTTGGCACCGTGCGCCATCCGCTGTCGGCATCGGACTTCTCTTCGTTCCTGCTCCAGGCGCAAGCGTCCAAGGCGCAGATCCTGGGCCTGGCCAACGCCGGCGGCGACACGATCAACTCGATCAAGGCGGCCAAGGAATTCGGTATCACGAAGAATATGAAGATCGCTGGTCTGCTCATGTTCATCAATGACGTGCATAGCCTGGGCCTGAAGAACACCGAGGGCCTGCTGATGACCGACAGCTGGTACTGGGACATGAACGACGACACCCGCAAGTGGGCCAACCGCTTCTTCGGCAAGATGAAGAAGATGCCGAGCAGCTTGCAGGCAGCCGACTACTCGGCGGTCAGCACCTACCTGAAGGCGGTGGAGACGGCCAAGACCGACGATCCGGACAAGGTGATGGCCGAGCTGAAGAAGATGAAGATCAACGACTTCTACAACAAGGGTCAGATCCGCGCCGACGGCCGCAACATCCACGACATGTACCTGATGCAGGTGAAGGCGCCGGCGGAATCGAAGAAGCCTTGGGACTACCTGAAGGTCGTGGCGACCATTCCGGGTGACCAGGCCTTCACGACGGTTGCCGAGTCGAAGTGTGCAATGTTGAAGAAGTAAGCATTGGTTTTGCGCCCCTCTCCCGCTGGCGGGGGAGGGGATAGACACTCAGGCACTCGACGCCAATGGACATATTCGGAATTCCTCTACCCGCCATGCTGTCCCAGTTGCTGCTGGGGCTGGTCAATGGCGCTTTCTACGCGATGCTGAGCCTCGGGCTGGCCGTGATCTTCGGCCTGCTCAACGTCATCAACTTCGCACACGGCGCGCTGTTCATGCTCGGCGCGCTGCTGGCCTGGGCGGGCATGGAGTACGCCGGGCTCAACTACTGGGTCATGCTGGCGCTCTCGCCGATCATCGTCGGCGTGCTCGGCGTGATCATCGAGAAGTCGATGCTGCGCTGGATCTACAAGCTCGACCATATCTACGGGCTGCTGCTGACGCTGGGCATCACGCTGGTGATCGAAGGTGTGTTCCGCTCGATCTACGGCGTCTCGGGCCTGCCGTATTCGCCGCCCGACGCGCTCCAGGGTGCCACCGACCTCGGCTTCATGATCCTGCCGAACTATCGCGCCTGGGTCGTGGTGGCCTCGCTGGTGGTCTGCTTTGCCACGTGGTTCGTGATCGAGAAGACCAAGCTTGGCGCCTATCTGCGTGCCGGTACCGAGAACCCCAAGATGGTGGAGGCCTTTGGCGTCAACGTGCCGCTGATGGTGACGCTGACCTACGGCTTCGGCGTGGCGCTGGCGGCCTTCGCGGGCGTGCTGGCTGCGCCGGTGATCCAGGTGTCGCCGCTGATGGGCCAGAACCTGATCATCGTCGTGTTCGCCGTGGTGGTGATCGGCGGCATGGGGTCGATCATGGGTTCCATCCTCACTGGCCTGGGCCTCGGCGTGATCGAGGGCCTGACCAAGGTGTTCTATCCTGAGGCATCCGCCACGGTGGTGTTCTTCATCATGGTGATCGTGCTGTTGTTGCGCCCGGCTGGCCTGTTCGGGAGGGAGAAGTGATGAGCGGACAAACCGGACAAACCGCGGTGCCTGTTAGCACCGGAACCATCAGGAACGGAGCGGGTGTGCAGAAGAAGGTGCTTTACGGCTTGCTGCTGCTGGGGCTGATCGTGGCCCCGATGGCGGGCGCCTACCCGGTGTTCGTACTGAAGGTGATGTGCTTCGCGCTGTTCGCGTGCGCATTCAACCTGCTGATCGGCTTTACCGGGCTGCTCTCGTTCGGCCACGCGGCGTTCTTCGGCGGCGCCGGCTACGCGGCCGGCCACGCGATGAAGGTCTGGGGCGTGACGCCGGAAGTGGGCCTGATCCTCGGCACACTGACCGGGGCGGGCATCGGCTACGTGGTCGGCTCGCTGGCCATCCGGCGCCAGGGCATCTATTTCTCGATGATCACGCTGGCGCTGGCGCAGATGCTGTTCTTCATCTGCCTGCAGGCGCCGTTCACGGGCGGCGAGGACGGCCTGCAGGGCATTCCGCGCGGCAAGCTGTTCGGCGTGCTCTCGCTCTCCGAGGACATCACGCTGTACTACGTGGCGCTGGCCATCATCGTGGCGGCATTCGCACTGATCGTGCGTACCGTGCACTCGCCGTTCGGCCAGATCCTCAAGGCCATCAAGGAGAACGAGCCGCGTGCGATTTCGCTTGGTTACGATGTCGATCGCTTCAAGCTGCTCGCCTTCGTGATCTCGGCTGCGCTGTCCGGGCTGGCCGGTTCGATCAAGGCGCTGGTGCTGGGCTTCGGCACGCTGACCGACGTGCACTGGTCGATGTCCGGCTCGGTGATCCTGATGACGCTGGTGGGCGGCCTGGGCACGCTGTCTGGCCCGATCGTCGGCGCCTTCGTGGTGGTGGCGCTCGAGAACAAGCTTGGCGACATCGGTTCGTTCCTGGCGAATCTGACCGGCATCTCCTGGTTCAACGCGCTCGGCGAGTCGGTGACGATGGTCACCGGCATCATCTTCGTGATCTGCGTGCTGACGTTCCGCCGGGGCATCATGGGCGAGCTGATCGCGCTGACGAGTCGCAAAAAATAGTAAAAGTGCGAGTGATGACAGGTCGACATGCCCGCTTTTGGGGCTAGGGTTTCTTCTAGCTTGTTTCATACGCACCGCTTCGTTACATTGCATATACGGTTTTCGCAGGTTAAATGGAGGCGGAAGCGAGGAGACGACAGGCGCGCACCCGGTGTCGGGTAGCAGCAGCCAATACAATAAAAAGGCGTTGCCAGGTGATCCCTGGCAGCGCCTTTTTCATTTGCTGCGCCGGCTGGCGCACGAGGCTTATCGTTCTGCCGTCCTTCCTGTCCATGGATCACCCATCCCCGCTTTCCTCGCGCCCACAAGGGCTCGTGCGGGTCGGCACCAGCGCCGACGCCGCCCTGATCGACGCCTGGCTGATGGCCCGCGCACCGCTTGCCGTACCCGAGGCCCGCGCCCGCCGATTGTCGCTGGAAGCCGTGCTGGCGCAGGGCGGACAGGGGCTTTGTCTTATCGATGGCACCGCCGCTGATGCCGGAAATCCGTCCGGAGAGGCAAGCCCCAACTCGGTGCGCGGTCTGCTGCCGGTCACACTTATCCACAGCTTGTCCACCGGTGGCCGGGTTGCGCTGGCAGCGGAATGGTGGGGGCCGGCCGATCTGGCGGCTTCGGCGGCGTCGCTCGCCGCCTGCTGTGACGTACTGGCCGAGTGGTGCCGTGCGCACGGTATCCGGCAGGTGTGGCTGGCGCCCGGACTGCTGGCCGATCCCACAGCCGCGCCGCGTGGCTTCGCACCCGGGGCCGATGGGCTCCTGCACCGCAGCCTGGTGCCGACGCCCAAGCAGCTCGGCTGACCTCGGCATCGACCCGAATCCCGCCACGGGCCGGCCTTCCCGGCCGACCCTGACTGTTGCGCCCGCGCCGCTGCGGGTTAATCCCGCCTTTTCGTACGAAATCGCTGTGTTAGACTCGATTCGCATTCCCGACCGCACGGTCGGTGAATGCCACTGCGCAATCCGGGGGTAAGCCGCGCAGGACGGGAAAAGCAAACGGGACGGTCTTCGAAGTTCCCGACATTGACGCCGGCGCCAGCGCTGCGCCGGCCATAGAGCCCGAAAAACGGGCCAAACCAAGAACTGAGGGCATCCGCCGGCCGGAAGCCGGCGGATGCCTTTTTCCTTTTTGGAACCGAAGGAGACGAGATGACATTCAAGCGCGCCAGCGTGATGGCCCTTGCCGCCGCCAGTCTGTTTGCCGGGGCGGCCAGTGCCCAGGTCAAGGTGGGGGTTACCGTATCGGCCACCGGGCCTGCCGCTTCGCTCGGCATTCCCGAGAAGAACACGTTCACGCTGCTGCCCAAGGAGATCGCGGGCAAGAAGATCGAGTACTTCGTGCTCGACGATGCCACCGACACCACCACCGCCGTCAAGAACACCCGCAAGCTCATCAGCGAGGACAAGGTCGACGTGGTGGTGGGCTCCACGGTCACGCCGAACTCGCTCGCGATGGTCGACATCGCCGCCGAGAGCGAGACGCCGATGATCTCGATGGCCGCCTCGGCCCGCATCATCGAGCCGATGGACGCCAAGCGCGCCTGGGTGTTCAAGACGCCGCAGAATGACTCGCACATGGCCACCGCCATTGCCGAGCACATGACGAACAACAACGTGAAGACGGTGGCATTCATCGGCTTCGCGGATGCCTACGGCGAGAGCTGGGCGCAGGAATTCGCCAAGGTGGCGGAGATGCGCAAGATCAAGGTAGTGGCCAACGAGCGCTTTGCGCGCACCGACAACTCGGTGACCGGCCAGGTCCTCAAGATGATGGGCGCCAACGCCGACGCGGTGCTGATCGCTGGTTCGGGTACGCCGGCGGCGTTGCCGGCCAAGACGCTCAAGGAGCGCGGCTACAAGGGCAAGATCTACCAGACCCACGGCGTGGCCAACCCCGACTTCCTGCGCGTCTGCGGCAAGGACTGCGAGGGCACGTACCTGCCGGCTGGTCCGCTGCTGGTGGCCGAGCAGCTGCCCGACAGCAATCCGGTGAAGAAGCCGGCGGTGACCTACAAGACTGCCTACGAGAAGGCCTTCGGCGGGCAGGTGTCGACCTTCGGCGGCCACGCCTGGGACGCCGGTCTGCTGTTGCAGAACGCGATCCCGGAGGCGCTCAAGAAGGGCCAGCCCGGCACCAAGGAATTCCGCAAGGCACTGCGCGACGCCCTCGAGCAGACGAAGAACCTGCCCGTCTCGCACGGCATCATCACCATGAGCCCCACCGACCACCTCGGCATGGACCAGCGCGCGCGCGTGATGGTGCAGATCGTGGATGGCAAGTGGAAGCTGCAAACGAAGTAAGCCGGCAATCGACCGGCGGTACGGAGCAAGTCGCGGAGTCACGAGGCAAAAAAGGGCGCATGGCGATCCATGCGCCCTTTTTTTGTCCGCCGAATCCTGTGATGATGCCCGGATGACCCTGTTCAGGAGGGCGGCGGCGCCGAGCCGGTGACGCCATGCCTTCTTCCACGACACGTTTCCAGACACGGGGAGACAATGGACCTCTCGATTGCGGCCATCCTGGCGCAGGACGGCATCACCTCCGGCGCGATCTACGCGCTGCTGGCACTGGCACTGGTGCTGGTGTTCTCGGTGACGCGCGTCATCTTCATCCCCCAGGGCGAGTTCGTGGCGTATGGCGCCCTGACGCTCGCCGCGATGCAGGCCGGCCACGCGCCACAGACCACGTGGCTGCTGCTGGCCATGGGCCTGCTGACGTTCCTCTACGAGTGCGTGACCGTGCTGCGCAGTGCCGAGCTGCGCCGTACCGCCCCGCGCCGGCTGGCCGTGCTGGCCGGCAAGTACGTGGTGTTTCCGCTGGCCGTCCACCTGGTGGTGCAGCAGTACGGCGGGCAGCCCTTGCCGATGCTCGCGCAGATCGCCCTGACGCTGCTGATCGTGATTCCGCTCGGGCCGATGCTGTACCGGCTGGCGTACCAGCCGCTGGCCGAGGCCAGCACGCTGGTGCTGCTGATCGTCTCGGTGGGCGTCCACTTTGCGCTGGTGGGGCTGGGTCTGGTGATGTTCGGCGCCGAGGGCTCGCGCACCAGCGCGTTCTCCGATGCGCGCTTCGATATCGGCACCCTGAGTGTCTCCGGCCAGAGCCTGTGGGTGGTGGGCGTGTCGGCGCTGCTGATCGGCGCGCTGTACTTCTATTTCGAGCGCACGCTCCAGGGCAAGGCGCTGCGCGCCACGGCCGTGAACCGGCTCGGCGCGCGGCTGGTCGGCATCGGCACCACGCAGGCGGGGCGGTTGTCGTTCACGCTGGCGGCGGCGATGGGCGCGCTGTGCGGCATCCTGATCGCCCCGCTGACCACCATTTACTACGAGTCCGGCTTCCTCGTGGGCCTGAAGGGCTTCGTGGGTGCCATCGTCGGCGGGCTGGTCAGCTATCCGGTGGCGGCGCTGGGCGCGATCCTGGTCGGCTTGCTGGAATCCTATTCGTCCTTCTGGGCCAGCGCGTTCAAGGAGGTCATCGTATTTACCTTGATTATCCCGGTGCTGTTGTGGCGCTCGCTGACCAGCAAGCATGTCGAGGAAGAGGAGTAAGCCATGACATTGCTGACCGACAAGACTGTGGCCGACAAGCCGGCAGACATCGCCCGTCCTCGCACGAAGGCGCGCACCCCAGCCGCTACGCGCAATCGTATTCTCACGATGTTGTTCGTCGTCGTGCTGGCCTTGTTGCCTGTGCTGCCGACGCCCGAGTTCTGGATCACCCTCGGCAACTACATCGGCCTCTATAGCATCGTGGCGATCGGGCTGGTGCTGCTGACTGGCGTGGGCGGCATGACCTCGTTCGGCCAGGCGGCGTTCGTGGGCCTGGGCGCCTACAGCACGGCCTACCTGACCACGCAGTTCGGCCTGTCGCCGTGGTTCGGGCTGGTGGTGGGGTTGGGTATCACGATGGCCTGCGCCTACATCATCGGGCTGATCACGATGCGGATGTCGGGCCACTACCTGCCGCTGGCGACGATCGCCTGGGGGCTTTCGCTGTTCTTCCTGTTCGGCAACCTTGAGTTCCTGGGCAAGTACGATGGCCTGAACGGCGTGCCGGTGCTGTCGTTCTTCGGCGTGTCGCTGCAGTCCGGGCGCTCGATGTTCTATCTGATCTGGGTGGTGGTGCTGCTCGCCGTGCTGGCCATGCAGAACCTGCTGAACTCGCGGCCGGGCCGCGCCATCCGGGCGCTCAAGGGCGGCGGCACGATGGCCGAGGCGATGGGCGTGAACACCGCCTGGATGAAGGTGGTGATCTTCGTCGTGGCGGCGGTGCTGGCCTGCGTGTCGGGCTTCCTCTACGCGCACCTCCAGCGCGCCGTGAACCCGACGCCGTTCGGGCTCAACTACGGCATCGAGTACCTGTTCATGGCCGTGGTGGGCGGCGTGGGCCACGTGTGGGGCGCGGTGCTCGGCGCGGGCATCCTCACCATCCTCAAGGACGTGCTGCAGGGGCTGCTGCCGAAGCTGCTCGGCTCCACGGGCAACTTCGAGATCATTGTCTTCGGCGTGCTGATGGTGCTGCTGCTGCAATATGCGAGCGACGGCATCTGGCCGTTCCTGCGCCGGCTGTTCCCGTCCGGGCCGCCGGTGACGGCGCCGGACGACGCGCAGCCGCTGCCGGTGCGCCAGAAGCCTGAGGCCGGCGAGCTGATTCTGGATGTGCGCGCGGCGCGCAAGCAGTTCGGCGGGCTGGTGGCGGTGAACGACGTGAGCTTCCAGGTGCGCGCGGGCGAGATCATCGGGCTGATTGGGCCGAACGGTGCCGGCAAGTCCACCACGTTCAACCTCGTCACGGGCGTGCTGCCGCTGACGCGCGGCGAGGTGCGGTATCGCGGCGAGGTGATTTCGGGCTTGCCGTCGCGCGAGATCGTCAAGCGCGGCGTGGGCCGGACCTTCCAGCATGTGCATCTGCTGCCGACGATGACGGTCCTCGAGAACGTGGCTATCGGCGCGCATCTGCGCGGGGACTTCCGCCCCCAGGGCGGTGTGGCGGCGGCGATTCTTCGCATGAACCAGGTCGAGGAGCAGAAGCTGCTGTTCGAGGCGCGCCGGCAGCTTGAGCGCGTGGGCCTGGCCGACTGCATGTACATGGAGGCAGGCAGCCTGGCGCTGGGCCAGCAACGCATTCTCGAAATTGCGCGCGCGCTGTGCTGCGACCCGGCGCTGCTGCTGCTGGACGAACCAGCGGCCGGCCTGCGCTACAAGGAGAAGCAGGCGCTGGCCGAGCTGCTGAAGAAGCTGAAGGGCGAGGGCATGAGCGTGCTGTTGGTGGAGCATGACATGGATTTCGTGATGAACCTGACCGATCGCCTCGTGGTGATGGAGTTCGGGACGCGCATCGCCGAGGGCGTGCCGGAGGAGGTCCAGAAGGATCCGGCTGTGTTGGAAGCCTATCTGGGCGGCGTCGAGTGAGGATATGAGATGAATCTGATTCTGGAAGTCGATGACCTGCATGTCCGCTACGGCAAAGTCGAGGCGGTGCATGGCGCCAGCCTGAAGGTGGCCGCCGGCAAGATCGTGACCGTGATCGGCCCGAATGGCGCGGGCAAGTCCACGATGCTCAACGCGATCATGGGCGCGCTGCCGGTCAGTGGATCGTCGAACGGCGCGGTGCGCTACCTCGGCCATGACATGGCGGGCATTCCGGTGGAGGGGCGCGTCGCGCGCGGCATGTGCCTGGTGCCGGAGAAGCGCGAGCTGTTCGCGTCGATGACGGTGGAGGACAACCTCCAGCTTGGCGCGTTCCGGCGCAAGAAGGCCGGCGAGCGCAATTACCTCGATCAGATGGAGGTGGTCTACGGGCTGTTTCCCCGGCTGAAGGAGCGGTCAAGGCAGGACGCCGGCACGCTGTCAGGTGGTGAGCGCCAGATGCTGGCGGTGGGTCGCGCGCTGATGGCCAAGCCGCAGTTGCTGATGCTCGACGAGCCTAGCCTCGGGCTGGCGCCGCTGATCGTCAAGGAGATCTTCCACATCATCCACAACCTGCGCGAGACCGGCGTGGCGACGCTGCTGATCGAGCAGAACGCGCGCGCCGCGTTGCAGGTGGCCGACTACGCCTATGTGATCGAAACCGGCGACATGGCGATGGAAGGGCCGGCGGCGGAGTTGGCGATCAATCCGAAGGTGATCGAGACGTACCTGGGGCTGGCGAAGAAGGCGGCTTAGCGTACGAAGTGGGTACGGTTGCTTGGTTTGAGGAATAAAGCCGGCTGTCTGCCGGCTTTATTATTTGTGGGAAGAATAAAATGGCGGATAGATGTTCAGGACTGATGTTTTCATGCATCCATCCAGAAAGATCATCTATGCAGCTCATCTTCCCGCGCCACCTCCAACAGCCATGTGCGGAAGTAATTCAGGGCCACATGGTCGCGCCGCTCCTTCGGTGCGCAAAGGAAGTATCCACGCTGTAGCCGGATCGGCAGATCGAACGGGGCGACCACCGCGCCGGCGGCGATTTCGTCGCGCACCAGGCAGCGCTGGAGCACCGCCAGTCCCATGTCCGCCTTCACTGCCTGGACGAGGATCGACACCTGATCGAAGCCGGTGGCCAGCCGGGGCGCAGCACTGGGTACGCCCGCCGCTTCGAGCCAGTGCTGCCAGTTGGCGGGCGCCGTGGTGTGGAACAGCAGTGGTTCCTGGAGCAGGTCGGCGGGGTGCTGCCATCCTCCCGCCGCACGCCGCGCGTGGGCCCGTGCGGGGTGGCAGATCGGCACCATCTCGCGGCCAATCACATAGTCGACCTGCAGGCCCGGCCACTTGTCCGCCACGCCGGCGAGCAGCGCCGCATCGGGCGTCGGCCCGGAGAGATCCTCGTTGCGGCGATAGGGCACGAAGTCGAGGCGGATGTCAGGGTGTCGGCGGTGAAAGTCGGGCAGGCGCGGCACGAGCCAGACGCTCGCCAAGGTGGGGACAGCCGATAGCGTGAGGTGGTGCTGCCGGGCCTGATCCCGTTGCAGCATCGCCGCGCTGGCGGATTCGATGGCGGCCAGCGGGCCCGCCACGGCCTCGAGATAGGTTCGCCCCGCCTCGGTCAGCGTCAGCCGGTGTGCGTTGCGGTGGACCAGCGGCTGGCCGAAGTGTTCTTCCAGGCGTGCGATGGCTCGGCTGATGGCGCCCTGGGTCACGCAGAGCGTCTCCGCCGCGCGCGTGAAGCTGCCCAGCCGCGCCGCCGTGGCAAACGCGTGCAACTCGGACATCGACGGGGAACGGAGCCGCATGGGGCAGGGCGCGGGGGGCGCGGTTAAGATGAGCTTTGGTAATGCAACCGTGCAATATAGTCGTTTGTGCGCGACCGGTAAACTCCCGACACTCGACGCTCGGTATCCCCCATCGAGAACGATAAAGAGGAGTTTGATCAGATGACCCGAGCCCGTTCCCCGCGACGCCAGTTCCTGCTGAGCGGCATCGCCATGGCCGCCACGCTGGGCGCCACCGTTAGCGGTCACGCCATCGCACAAGGTAGCTATCCGAACAAGCCGATCCGGCTCGTCGTGCCGTTCGCGGCGGGCGGCTCCACCGATCTGTCGGCCCGTCTGGTGGCCGAATTCGCCGGCCGCGAGCTGGGCCAGACCATCGTTGTGGACAACAAGGGTGGGGCGGGCGGCTCCATCGGCATGGAGCAGGTGGCGCGTTCGGCGCCGGACGGCTACACGATCGGCATGGCCACCGTGAGCACGCACGGTTCGAACCCGGCCGTCTACCCGAAGCTCGGCTATGACCCGATCAAGGACTTTGCGCCGGTGACCAACGTGGTTGCCATCCCGAGCGTGTTCGCCGTGCACCCGAGCGTGCCGGCCAAGACGATGCAGGAGTTCATCGCGCTGGCCAAGGCGAACCCGGGCAAGTACACGTTCGCGTCGCCGGGCGCGGGCTCGCTGGGGCACGTCAACATCGAGAACTTCATGATGCTGGCCAAGATTGACCTGCTGCACGTGCCCTACAAGGGTGCCGGGCTGGCACTCAACGATGCCGTGGCGGGGCAGGTCAATGCGATTACCGACAACCTGTCGTCCACGCTGCCCCACGTGAAATCGGGCCGTCTGCGGGCGCTGGCGGTGCTGGGCGCCACGCGCTCGTCGCAGCTGCCGAACGTACCGACCTATAGCGAACTCGGCTTCAAGGATATGGGCGACGGCGGCTGGTTCGGCATCGTCGCACCGGCGGGCACGCCGCCCGCCATCGTCGACAAGCTCAACGCCGCCATCCACAAGGCCATGCAGAACTCCGAGTTCAAGCGCAAGGTCGAGGAGTCCGGCGGTACGCTGGTCCCGACCACGCCTGACCAGTTCAAGGCGCAGATCCAGCAGGCCATGGCCCGCTATGCCCGCGTGGCCAAGGCTGCCAACATCAAGCTGGACTGAGCGATGACGACCTTCGAAGCTGTACAGGGCGACGCCCCGATTGGCCCGTTCTCGCTGGCCGGCCCCCAGGGTGATCCGCTGCCGCTGGTTTGCGACTCTCCGCACAGCGGCGTGTTCTATCCGGACGACTTCCGCGCGGTGGTGCCGCTGGCGCGGCTGCGAGGCGGGGAGGACACCCACATCGACACGCTGTGGGAAGCCGTGCCCAAGGTCGGCGGGACGCTGGTCGCGGCCACTTTCCCCCGCGTCTATATCGACCCGAACCGGATGCTCGACGACCTCGACCCGGACCTGCTCGACGGGCCCTGGCCGACCACGCTGGCCCCGGGCGAGAAGACGCGCCTCGGCTACGGGCTGGTCTGGCGCAGGCTGGATGCGAATACCCCGATCTATGACCGCAAGCTGTCCATAGCGGAAGTGCAGACACGGATCGACCGCTATTACCGGCCGTACCACGCGGTGCTGTCGTCGGCGGTGGAGGCCGCTTACAGCCGCTTCGGCGCGGTGTGGCACTTGAACCTGCACTCGATGCCGAACAACGCCTACGAGCGGCTCAAGATCCAGAGCCCGCACCCGCTGGCGGACTTCGTACTGGGCGACCGGGACGGCACCACGTGCGAGCCGGGCCTGGTAGAGCTTGTGGAGCGGGAGCTGCGGGAGATGGGCTACACCGTGGCCCGCAACGACCCGTACAAGGGCGTGCAACTCATCGCCCAGATCGGCCGCCCCGCGGAGCGCCGTAACAGCCTCCAGATCGAGATCCGCCGCCCGCTCTATATGGACGAGGCGACCAAGGTGCCCAACGCGGGTTTTGTGACCCTCCAGCGGGACTTGGGATTGCTATCGGCAAGCATCGCTACGTATATCCGCGGGAAGGTTTGAAGGCAGGCGGTGCGATGTTTCACGTGAAACATCGGAGAGGGAAGGGCCCCGCGGAAGCGGGGCTTTTTCTTTTGATTAACAGATGATGCCGCCGATACTTTTGCCGGTCTTCAGGTCGAAGCCGATGTGGCACACGTGTCTTTTTGATTTATTGCGCTGGCACACGATATTGTCTCGATAGCGTACCCGGGTGGATTCTTCATCTTTGCATGCGTCTGCCCGGTCGGTCCCCAGTGCGTTAAACATGTCTCGTGCCGCTGAGCCGGACAACACGATTGTGATTTTGGCATCCTTGGCGGTCGGGGCATACGTGTCCCCGAGCTCGCCGCTATAAACAACATACTCGGCTTTAGCGGGCCGATACTCGTAGACCCACTCGGCTGCTGCGTGGACCACGCAGCTGATCAAGAGAATGCCAATCAGCAGTAGAGCTCTCATGGTTAGCCTCAAGCTTTGATACTGATATGAAGGTGGTTGTCGTGCTTAGGCATCCGAGTGACACGCGTAAGCGCCGGGTCATTGAAATACACAAGCTTTGCCATTCCGCTCTGCCAGATAAGCTCCACTAATCGCCTCGTTGCGTCCCGATCGTAGACCGCATCCTGGTAGCGTACCGGCAGGCGCTTTCCGTCTTTTCGGATGGGCCGGATGTCGACGTCCAGCCCATGCCCATGAGTACCGTGGTCTGGGAATTTAGTTCGGTCCGCCAGACTGATGTTGCCGATCGCCAATTTTCGATCGTCTCGAAGACTCCATCGAAACTCCAGGTGGAAAAGGAACGACAACATATTCGGATGCGCATACTGGCCTCGGCCGGCGCTAGGCGTTCCGTAGGTGTAATAGGCTGCCTCCTCTGGCGCCTGCGGCAGCATGTGAAGACCCGTGAATCCTGGAAACTCATGACTGAACTCCTGTCTGGTGAGTCCAAGATCATGCGCCGAGTCATGTTGCGACGCAAAAAATGCATCAAATACGTCACAAATGACGTGCGTGGCGGAGATCACAGACTGTGTTCCACGTGAAACACTTCCTCCCACCATGTACCGCACCCGCCATGTTTCACGTGAAACATGGTGTCCGACCAAAGTCCCTCATGGGATTGCCGCTATAATTCGGCATCCTGAAATTTTCCCGCCCAGCCTCCCGGAGGAGGTGTCCCATGCTTTACCCGAAAGAGTTCGATGTCATTGTCGTCGGTGGTGGTCACGCCGGCACCGAAGCCGCGCTTGCCGCCGCCCGCATGGGCTGCCAGACGCTGCTGTTGAGCCATAACATCGAGACGTTGGGTCAGATGAGCTGCAATCCGTCGATTGGCGGCATTGGCAAGGGGCATCTGGTCAAGGAAGTGGACGCCATGGGCGGTGCGATGGCGGCGGCCACGGACGAGGCCGGTATCCAGTTCCGTATTCTCAACTCCAGCAAGGGGCCGGCCGTCCGCGCCACGCGCGCCCAGGCGGATCGTGTGCTGTATCGCAAGGCGATTCGGACCCGGCTGGAAAACCAGCCGAACCTGATGCTGTTCCAGCAGGCGGTCGATGACCTGATGGTGGAGGGCGACCGCGTGGTGGGCGCCATGACCCAAGTGGGCATCGCTTTCCGGGCCCGAGCCGTGGTACTGACGGCGGGGACGTTCCTCGACGGCAAGATCCACGTCGGGCTGGATAACTACACGGGTGGGCGTGCCGGCGATCCGGCGGCGGTCTCCTTGTCGGCACGTCTGAAGGAATTGAAGCTGCCGCAGGGCCGGCTCAAGACCGGCACGCCGCCTCGTATCGACGGGCGCACCATCGACTTTTCGGTGATGGAAGAGCAGCCGGGCGACCTTGATCCGGTACCGGTGTTCTCCTTCCTGGGCCGTCCGGACCAGCATCCGCAGCAGCTCCCGTGCTGGATTACCCATACCAACAGCCGTACCCACGACATCATTCGTGGCGGCCTGGACCGCTCGCCGATGTACACCGGCGTGATTGAAGGGGTAGGGCCGCGTTACTGTCCGAGCATCGAGGACAAGATCCATCGCTTTTCGAGCAAGGAAAGCCATCAGATCTTCCTCGAGCCGGAAGGGCTGACGACCAACGAGTTCTATCCGAATGGCATTTCCACCAGCCTGCCGTTCGACGTGCAGCTCGATCTGGTTCATTCGATCCGCGGCATGGAGAACGCGCACATCCTGCGTCCCGGCTACGCGATCGAATATGACTACTTCGATCCGCGTGCGCTGAAGGCGTCGCTGGAGAGCAAGGCCATCCAGGGGCTGTTCTTCGCCGGCCAGATCAACGGTACGACTGGGTACGAGGAAGCCGCCGCGCAGGGCCTGCTGGCCGGTATTAACGCAGGCTGCTTTGTGCGCGAGCGGGATGCCTGGACGCCGCGTCGCGACCAGGCCTATCTCGGTGTTCTGGTCGATGACTTGATCACGCGTGGCGTGACCGAGCCGTACCGGATGTTCACGAGCCGCGCCGAATTCCGTCTGAGCCTGCGTGAAGACAACGCGGACATGCGCCTGACCGAGATGGGGCGCGAACTGGGCGTAGTCGATGATGCCCGCTGGGACGCTTTCAATCGCAAGCGCGACGCTGTTTCACGTGAAACAGAGCGCCTGAAGAGCACGTGGGTCAACCCGACGCTGCTGCCGGAAGCCGACGCCGTGCCACTGCTTGGCAAGGCCATCGAGCGCGAGTATTCGCTGGCCGACCTGCTGCGCCGCCCCGAGGTTACCTATGAGGCACTGATGACGCTGCAGGATGGCCGTCATGCGCCCGAAGGCGTGCTGGACGCCGATCCGATGCTGGCCGGGCAGATCCGCGAGCAGATCGAGATCGGCGTGAAGTACCACGGGTACATCGCCCGCCAGGCCGCCGAAGTGGACAAGCTGGAAGCCAACGAGGCGACGAAACTACCGCCTAACTTCGACTACACCGAGGTACGCGGGCTGGGCTTCGAGGTGAGCCAGAAGCTGAACCAGCATCGCCCGGAAACGCTCGGGCAAGCATCGCGGATCTCGGGCGTCACGCCGGCGGCGATCTCGCTGCTGCTGGTACACCTCAAGAAGAAGGGCATGGGACGCGGCGCGCCCGCTGCCACGCCGGCCGGCAACGGCCAGGAGGCTGCCTGAGTGGGCGGCCCCCGACACCCCGCGATTGACGACGCCGCGCAACGCCGCCGCCTGGAAGCCGGGCTCGCGGTCATCGGCCTGACGCTGGCGCCGGCCCAGATCGACACGCTGCTCGCCTACCTGGCGCTGCTGCGCAAGTGGAACGGCGTCTACAACCTGACCGCGATCCGTCATCCTGACGAGATGCTCACGCATCACCTGCTCGATTCGCTGACTGCGGTGCCGGCGCTGGCGGAAGCCGCGCGCGCCCTGGACGTGGCCGAGCCGGCACGGGGCAGGGTGCTCGACGTCGGCTCCGGTGGCGGCATGCCCGGGCTGCCGTTGGCGATTGCCTGCCAGGACGTGTCCGTGCTGATGGTCGACATCGTCCAGAAGAAGACCGCGTTCCTCACGCAGTGCCGCGCGCAGCTTGGGCTGTCCAATGCTGCAGCGCATTGGGGACCGGTGGAGAAGCTCGAGGACGCCAGCGGCTATGCCGTAATTACCTCGCGGGCATTCGCTGAGTTGACCGATTTCGTGAACCTGTCTGGCCAGTTGCTGGCGCCGGGCGGGAAGCTGATCGCGATGAAGGGGATTTATCCACAGGCGGAGATCGATCGCATGGAAGCTGCCGGACTGATGGCGACGTGGCAGGTGGAGGCGGTACCGAAGCTGACGGTGCCGGAACTGGATGCGGAACGGCACCTCGTGGTGCTGTCGCGCCGGTCATGAACGACAATGTGGATAATTCAGCACAAGCCGGCCTCCCGCCGGCGGCAAGCACTGAGGAGCAGCAAGCGCCTATGGCCAAGGTATTCGTGATCGCCAATCAGAAGGGCGGTGTGGGCAAGACCACCACCACGGTGAATCTGGCCGCCGGGTTGGCTGCGCAGGGGCAGCGCGTGTTGCTGGTGGACCTCGACCCGCAGGGCAATGCCTCGATGGGTTCCGGCATCGACAAGCAGTCGCTCGAACACAGCGTGTATCAGGTACTGGTGGGGCTGTCGACGGTGCAGCAGGCGCGGCAGCGTTCGGAGTCGGGCCGCTACGACGTGGTACCCGCCAACCGCGAACTGGCCGGTGCCGAGGTGGAACTGGTCGAGCTGGACCAGCGTGAGCGCCGCCTCAAGCAGGCGCTGGCCGAGGTGGATGCCGAGTATGACTTCGTGCTGATCGACTGCCCGCCATCGCTGTCGCTGCTGACGCTGAACGGCCTCTGCGCCGCGCATGGCGTGATCGTGCCGATGCAGTGCGAGTACTTCGCGCTGGAGGGGCTCTCGGACCTCGTCAACACGATCAAGCAGGTTCACGCGAACCTGAACCGCGATTTGAAGGTGATCGGCCTGTTGCGCGTGATGTTCGACCCGCGCGTGACGCTGCAGCAGCAGGTGTCGGCGCAACTGGAGGCCCACTTCGGTGACAAGGTGTTCAAGACCGTGATTCCGCGCAATGTGCGGCTGGCCGAGGCACCGTCCTATGGCATGCCGGGCGTGGCGTTCGACGCCGCGTCGAAGGGTGCCAAGGCGTATCTCGATTTCGGCGCGGAGATGATCGCGCGCGTGCGGCAGCTCGGTTGAGCGTCGCGGATTTGCATAGAAGGATGGCGACCATGAGTACCGCGAAGAAGAAGGGCCTCGGCCGTGGACTGGAGGCACTGCTGGGCGGCCCCGCCGAGATCGTCGAGACCGCGAAGCAGGAGGGCGCGCCCACCGTGCTCCGCCTGGAGCAGCTGCAGCCGGGCAAGTACCAGCCGCGCACGCGCATGGACGAGGGCGCGCTGCAGGAGCTGGCCGCCAGCATCCGCGCGCAGGGGCTGATGCAGCCGATCCTCGTGCGCCGCGTGGCCGAGCCGGACCGCTACGAGATCATCGCCGGCGAACGCCGCTTCCGCGCCTCGAAGATTGCGGGCCTGGACAAGGTGCCGGTGCTCGTGAAGGACGTGGCCGACGAGGCCGCCGCCGCGATGGCGCTGATCGAGAACATCCAGCGTGAGGACCTGAACCCGCTTGAGGAAGCGCAGGGCATCATGCGGCTGATCCGCGAATTCCAGTTCACGCACGAACAGGCCGCCGAGTCGGTCGGCCGTTCGCGCAGCGCGGTGTCGAACCTGCTGCGCCTGCTGAACCTGGCCAATCCCGTGCAGACGATGCTGATGGCGGGCGACCTCGACATGGGCCATGCGCGTGCGCTGCTGGCCGTGGATGGCGCCAACCAGATCACCCTGGCCAACCAGATCGTCAACAAGCGGCTGTCGGTGCGCGAGACCGAAAAGCTGGTCACCTCGACGCTGAAGCCGTTCGACCTCAAGTCGCTCAAGCAGAAGACCGGTAACGGCACGCGCGACGTGGCGCGTCTGGAAGAAGAATTGTCCGATACGCTGGGCCTGGCCGTGCAGATCAAGCTCGGCGCGCGCGGCAAGGGTCAGCTGACGATCCACTTCACCAGCAACGACGCCCTGGACGGCGTGCTCACCCGCCTGCGCGAGCGGGTGGACGGCCAGCGCGTGGCCTAACGCCAACCACGCATTACGGCAACCGCTTTGTGTCCCGGCGGCACGCGGTTGTCGGCCTGTTGCGACAATGCCGCGATGCCATTGCGGCGCGTCCCACAATCTGCGCGATAACCGAACGGCCTGCACCGTCGAAGGGCAGGGTGCACCGCTCGGGCACAGGTCAAATCGCCATCATGCGCCCCCTTGCGCGCGCAATCCAATTACGTCTTGCGTCATTGCCGCGCAATATCCCGCCAGCCATCATGGAGGCGTGATAGCAACCGTTGTGCGCAACATGCTGCAAGCTAACTGAAAGCAGATTGACTCGACTCGTGGATTCCCCGTAGAATCGTGCGGTTTGAATTCTGGCCGGACCCGAAAAGTTCCGGCCTGGAACGAGGCTAGGCAGGTGGTGGTGCGAGACCGTCAGCAAGACCCTTCGCTGGACCGTGCAGCGTCTCCGGAACATCCGAAAACCGCTCGTCGTTACGACGACTGGAGCGATCGTGATGATGACTGGGACGATGATGGCGCGAATGAAGAACAGGCTGTCGATCCGCTCTCGCGTGCCGAGGCGGTGACACTGCTGGGCGAGCGAGCGCTGCGCCCGTCGCGGATGACGCCGGCCAGGGTGGTAATGGCGCAGGTCGTTGTGACGCTGCTGTCGGCCCTGGCCTGGGCGGTGTTCGCGCAGGAGCAGGCGGCGTCTGGCTGGTCGGCGTTCTTTGGCGGCACGGTGTGTTTCGTGCCGAGCGGTTTCTTCGCGCTGCGCCTGTGGATGTCGCGCGGGCAGCCGTCGGTCGGCGGCCTGGTGGCCGGCGAGGCGATCAAGGTCTTCGGCACCGTCGCACTGTTCGTGCTGGTGGTGGTGCTGTACCGCGATCTGCGCTGGGTACCGATGCTGGTCACGTTCCTGTTGGCGCTGAAGACATATTGGGTGGCACTCGCGATTCGCTGAGTGGATTCATGAAGCGGTGGCCGGATGCAAGGGTCGGCTGCCGATTGAAATGAGGCACCCCTCCGGAATATCAAGAGGTTTCAGTTTCACGCGCGGCGCGTCTCGAAAGGGCCCGTGCCGCGTGAGCAAGGTTTGCCCAGAACAACAAGGCGGCTTGCCTGGCGGTGACCGGTCACGTGACCGAAGGCCATGCAAGACGCGTACCGGGCTTCCGCCAGAGCGGGGGCCAGTGCCTATCCATTTCGCAATATACGGTTCGCATCGACATGTCAGCAGAAGCTACGCAAGGCGCAGGGCATACGCTCACACCCTCAGGCTATATCGCCGAACATTTGCAGAACTTGAATTCGATCGGCGGCAAGCAGCAGTCCGTGGTCGATTTCAGTGTCATCAACTATGACACGGTGTTCTGGTCCGTCCTGTGCGGCGTGCTCGCACTGCTGTTCCTGTACGCAGCCGCGCGCCGCGTGACAGCCGGCGTGCCGGGCCGTTTCCAGGCCTTCGTGGAAATGATCGTCGAGATGGTGGACGACCAGGCCAAGGGCATCATCCACGGCGACCGCTCGTGGATCGCCCCGCTGGCGCTGATGGTGTTCTGCTGGATCACTGTGATGAACGCGATCGACTTGATCCCCGTGGACTGGGTCACCGGCCTGAACCACCTGCTGGGCATCTTCCACCTCCACCTGCCGCATCACCGCGCCGTGGCCACCGCCGATCTGAACGGCACGCTGGGCATGTCGTGCGCCGTGCTGGTGCTGATGATCTACTACAGCTTCAAGATCAAGGGCGTGGGCGGCTTCATGCACGAGCTGTTCTCGGCCCCGTTCGGCGCCAAGTGGTACCTGGCCCCGTTCAACCTGATCCTGAACATCATCGAATACCTGGCCAAGGCCGTTTCGCTCGGCATGCGGTTGTTCGGCAACATGTACGCCGGCGAACTCGTGTTCCTGCTGATCGCGCTGCTGGGTTCGATCTGGACGTTCAGCGGCGATCTGTCCGCACTGGGCTTTGTCGGTCACGTGATTGCTGGCGCCGTCTGGGCCATCTTCCACATCCTGATCGTGCTGCTGCAGGCATTCATTTTCATGATGCTGACGCTGGTGTACATCGGCCAGGCTCACGATCACCACTGATTTCACGGTTTTTGGTTTTTTGGTTTTTTGGTTCTAAGTCTCTCTCAATTTAAAGGAGTCATCATGCAAGCATATCTCGCCAACATCCAGGGTCTGACCGCTATCGGCATCGGCATCATCATCGGTCTGGGCGCCATCGGTGCCTGCCTGGGTATCGCCCTGATGGGCGGCAAGTACATCGAGGCATGCGCACGTCAGCCTGAGCTGATGAACCCGCTGCAAACCAAGATGTTCCTGCTGGCTGGCCTGATCGACGCGGCATTCCTGATCGGCGTGGGTGTTGCAATGCTGTTCGCCTTCGCCAACCCGCTGCTGGCTGTCATTCAGTAAGTCTTTTCGGTCTGCATGATGCTGACGGGCGGCGCAGGCCTCAGTCCGATGGCCTGGCCGCCCTTGTGCATTTATCTGTAGTTTGATTACCGAAAGGAACACACCATGAATCTGAACGCAACGTTTTTTGCGCAGATGGTCGTGTTCTTCATCCTGTGGTGGGTTGTTGCCAAATTCATTTGGCCGCCGCTGGTGAAGGCGCTCGACGAACGCGCAAAGAAGATCGCCGATGGCCTCGCCGCTGCCGAAAAAGGCAAGGCCGAGCTCGAACTCGCCAACAAGCGTGTGGACCAGGCCCTGGCCGAAGCCCGCACCGAGGGCGCCCAACGCGTCGCTGACGCCGAGAAGCGCGCCCAACTGACGGCCGACGAGATCAAGCAGAACGCCCAGGCAGAAGCCGCACGCATCATCGCCCAGGCCAAGGCCGAGGCGGACCAGCAAGTGACCCGCGCCCGCGAACAGCTGCGCGACCAGGTTGCCACGCTGGCCGTGAAGGGCGCCGAGCAGATCCTCAAGCGTGAAGTGAACGCGCAGGTGCACGCCGACCTGCTCAATCAACTCAAGGCTGAGCTCTAATCATGGCTGAAACCGCAACCATTGCCCGTCCCTACGCCGAGGCGCTGTTCCGCGTCGCGAGCGAAGCCGGTGCAGGCAACCTGGGTGCATGGTCCGAACTGGTGTCGGAGATGGGGCAGGTTGCCGCCAATCCCGACATGAAGGCGCTTGCCGACGATCCGAACGTTTCCGCCCAGAAGCTGGCGGAAGTGTTCCTGTCGGTGCTGAAGAGCCCGGTCAACGACGAGGCACGCCGCTTCGTGAACCTGCTGGCGGAGAACAACCGCCTGACGGTGCTGCCGGAAATCGCCGAACAGTTCCATGCGCTCAAGAACGCCCGCGAGGGGTCGTCCGACGTCGAGATCACCAGCGCTTTCCCGCTGGAGACCTCGCAAGTCAACGAACTGGTCGCCGCACTCGAACGCAAGTTCGGTCGCAAGCTGTACGCACAGGTGGCGGTGGACCCGTCCCTGATCGGCGGCGTGAGCGTCAAGGTCGGCGACGAAGTGCTCGACACCTCCGTGCGCGCGCGCCTGGCTGCCATGCAAGCCGCGCTGACCGCCTGACCGCAACGGCCGACGGATTGAAGAATTAGGAGCATTGTGATGCAACTGAACCCCTCAGAAATCAGCGAGCTGATCAAGTCCCGCATCTCGGGTCTTGGCGCCGACGCTGAAGTGCGCAACACCGGCACGGTGATCTCCGTGACCGATGGTATCTGCCGCGTGCACGGCCTGTCCGGCGTGATGCAGGGCGAGATGCTGGAATTCCCCGGCAACACCTTTGGCCTGGCGCTGAACCTGGAGCGTGACTCCGTGGGCGCCGTGGTGCTGGGTGACTACGAACACATTTCCGAAGGCGACACGGTGAAGTGCACCGGCCGCATTCTGGAAGTGCCGGTGGGTCGCGAACTGCTGGGCCGCGTGGTGAACACGCTGGGCCAGCCGATCGACGGCAAGGGCCCGATCAACGCCAAGGAATCGGACGTGATCGAGAAGGTGGCCCCGGGCGTGATCGCGCGTCAGTCGGTGAGCCAGCCGGTGCAGACCGGCCTGAAGTCGATCGACGCGATGGTGCCGATCGGCCGTGGCCAGCGTGAGCTGATCATTGGCGACCGCCAGACCGGCAAGACCGCCGTGGCTGTCGACGCCATCATCAACCAGAAGGGCAAGGGCGTCTTCTGCGTGTACGTGGCAATCGGCCAGAAGGCTTCGACGATCGCCAACGTGGTGCGCAAGCTGGAAGAGCACGGCGCGATGGAATACACCGTCGTCGTGGCCGCTGCCGCTTCGGACTCGGCCGCCATGCAGTACCTGGCCGCCTACGCCGGCTGCACGATGGGCGAGTACTTCCGCGACCGCGGCGAAGACGCGCTGATCGTCTATGACGACCTGACCAAGCAAGCCTGGGCCTACCGCCAGGTGTCGCTGCTGCTGCGCCGCCCGCCGGGCCGCGAAGCCTACCCCGGCGACGTGTTCTACCTGCACTCGCGTCTGCTCGAGCGTGCTGCCCGCGTGAACGAAGACTACGTGTCGAAGTTCACCAAAGGCGCCGTGACCGGCAAGACCGGTTCGCTGACCGCGCTGCCCGTGATCGAAACGCAGGCGGGTGACGTGTCCGCATTCGTGCCGACCAACGTGATCTCGATCACCGACGGCCAGATCTTCCTGGAAACCGACCTGTTCAACGCCGGTATCCGCCCCGCTATCAACGCCGGTATCTCGGTGTCGCGCGTGGGTGGTGCTGCCCAGACCAAGGTCATCAAGAAGCTGTCCGGCGGTATCCGTACCGACCTGGCCCAGTACCGTGAGCTGGCTGCGTTCGCGCAGTTCGCCTCGGACCTGGACGATGCCACCCGCAAGCAGCTGGAGCGCGGCCGCCGCGTGACGGAACTGCTGAAACAGCCGCAGTACCAGCCGCTGCAGGTGTGGCAACTGGCCGCGTCGCTGTACGCCGCGAACAACGGCTTCCTGGACAACGTGGACGTGAAGGACATCCTGCCGTTCGAGAAGGGCCTCCACGACCACCTGAAGACCAAGTTCGCCGATCTCGTCAACCGCATCGAAGATACCAAGGATCTGTCGAAGGACGACGAGGCCGCTCTGCGTGCCGCGATCGAGGATTTCAGGAAGTCCGCCGCGTTCTAACCGCGTAATTCCACGGATCGCGCCGCGCGCCGGGAGCAACGGCAGCGCGGCGCGAATCGAATGGAGAGGAAGATATGGCCGGAACGAAAGAGATTCGAACCAAGATCAAGAGCGTGCAGAACACGCGCAAGATCACCAAGGCGATGGAGATGGTCGCCGCGTCCAAGATGCGCAAGGCGCAGGAACGGATGCGGAATGCCCGCCCCTACGCCGAGAAAGTGCGGAATATCGCGGCGCACCTGGCTACGGCCAACCCCGAGTTCAAGCATCCGTTCATGCAGGCCCGCGATGTGAAGCGCGCCGGCTTGATCGTGGTGACGACGGACAAGGGCCTGTGCGGCGGCATGAACACGAACGTGCTGCGCGCGGTGACCAATGAACTGAAGACCCTGCAGGGCCGCAGCGTGGACGTGCAAGCGACCGCGATCGGTACCAAGGGCATGCAGTTCCTGGGCCGCATTGGCGCCAAGGTGGTCTCGCATGTGGTGCACCTCGGTGACACCCCGCATCTGGAAAAGCTCATCGGCGCGATCAAGGTCCAGCTCGACGCATTCGCCAATGGCGAGGTCGACGTGGTGTACCTGGCGTACACCAAGTTCATCAATACGATGAAGCAGGAGCCGATGGTCGAGCAACTGCTGCCGCTGGCAGCCGACAAGCTCAGCCAGACCGAAGACGAAAAGCGTGCCTACTCGTGGGATTACATCTACGAGCCTGACGCCCAGACCGTAGTGGAAGAGCTGCTCGTCCGCTATGTCGAAGCGCTGGTGTACCAGGCCGTGGCCGAGAACATGGCGTCCGAGCAATCGGCGCGCATGGTGGCCATGAAGGCTGCTTCCGACAACGCCAAGAACGTGATCGGCGAACTGCAACTGGTCTACAACAAGACCCGTCAGGCAGCGATCACCAAGGAACTGTCGGAAATCGTCAGCGGTGCCGCTGCGGTCTAAGGCGTCAAGTATTCAAGCTATCGGAGATACGAAATGAGTATCGGAAATATTGTGCAGTGCATTGGCGCCGTGGTGGACATCGAGTTCCCGCGCGACGCAATGCCGAAGGTGTACGACGCGCTCGTGCTGGAAGAATCCGGCGACTCGTCGTTTGCCGAGAAGGGCCTGACCTTCGAAGTGCAGCAGCAGCTGGGCGACGGCGTGGTGCGTACCATTGCCCTGGGTTCGTCCGACGGCCTGCGCCGCGGCATGCCGGTCAAGAGCACCGGCGCCCCCATCTCCGTGCCGGTTGGCCACGGTACGCTGGGCCGCATCATGGACGTGCTGGGTCGTCCCATCGACGAAGCCGGCCCGATCCAGGCTGACGAGCTGCGCGGCATCCACCAGAAGGCCCCGAGGTTCGACGAACTGTCGCCGTCGGTGGACCTGCTGGAAACCGGCATCAAGGTGATCGACCTGGTCTGCCCGTTCGCAAAGGGCGGCAAGGTGGGCCTGTTCGGTGGCGCCGGCGTGGGCAAGACCGTGAACATGATGGAGCTCATCAACAACATCGCCAAGCAGCACAGCGGTTTGTCGGTGTTCGCCGGCGTGGGCGAGCGTACCCGTGAAGGGAACGACTTCTACCACGAAATGAAGGACTCGAACGTGCTCGACAAGGTGGCCATGGTGTTCGGCCAGATGAACGAGCCGCCGGGCAACCGTCTGCGCGTGGCGCTGACCGGCCTGACCATGGCCGAGCGCTTCCGTGACGAAGGCCGCGACATCCTGTTCTTCGTGGACAACATCTACCGCTACACGCTGGCCGGTACCGAAGTGTCCGCACTGCTGGGCCGTATGCCTTCCGCCGTGGGCTACCAGCCGACGCTGGCCGAGGAAATGGGCAAGCTGCAGGAGCGCATTACGTCGACCAAGACTGGCTCGATCACGTCGATCCAGGCCGTGTACGTGCCTGCGGATGACTTGACCGACCCGTCGCCCGCCACGACCTTCCTGCACTTGGACTCCACCGTGGTGCTGTCGCGTGACATCGCCGCGCTGGGTATCTACCCGGCCGTTGACCCGCTCGACTCCACGTCGCGCCAGCTGGATCCGCAAGTCGTCGGCACGGAACACTACGAAGTGGCCCGCCGCGTGCAGCAGACCCTGCAGCGCTACAAGGAACTGCGCGACATCATCGCGATTCTGGGCATGGACGAACTGTCGCCGGAAGACAAGCTGGCCGTGTCCCGCGCCCGTAAGATCCAGCGTTTCCTGTCGCAGCCGTTCCACGTGGCCGAAGTGTTCACGGGTTCGCCGGGCAAGTACGTGCCGCTGAAGGAAACCATCCGTGGTTTCAAGATGCTGGTGGATGGCGAGTGCGATCACCTGCCCGAGCAGGCGTTCTACATGGTCGGTTCGATCGACGAAGCCTTCGAGAAGGCCAAGAAGCTCCAGTAAGCGGTGTGTTTCGCCTTCATGCACCGTGGCGATTGCCGCGACCCGCGTGGAGGCGAAAACTTGCTTCCTGGTATCGGGAAGCTAACGCTTTCAGGAGAAAGGATCTGATATGGCAACCATTCTTGTAGACGTCGTCAGCGCGGAAGCGTCGATCTTCTCCGGTCAGGCGAAGTTCGTGGCGTTGCCGGGCGAGACGGGTGAACTGGGTATCCTGCCGGGCCACACGCCGCTGATCACCCGCATCCAGCCGGGTGCGGTGCGCATCGAGAAGGAAGACGGTAGCGAAGAGTTCGTGTTCGTTGCCGGCGGCATTCTCGAAGTCCAGCCGAAGCACGTGACCGTGCTGGCCGATACCGCCATCCGCGGTAGCGACCTGGACGAGGCCAAGGCGCGGGACGCCAAGCGTGCGGCCGAGGAACTGATGCAGAACCAGGGCAGCGACCTGGATCTGGCGCGCGCGCAGAGCGAGCTGGCCGTGGCCGCTGCGCAGCTGGCAGCCATCGCCCGTCTGCGTCGTAAGAAGTAAGCAGTTAAGTAGGACTGGCGCACCTGTTGTTTTTTCGGTGCGCCATGGAAAAAGGCAGCCATGTGGCTGCCTTTTTTGTTCGGCGGGCGCTATATTTTCTTGCCTGGACCACAAAAAAAAGCGCGCGGGCCGGGGAGGCTCCGCGCGGACGGGAAAATCCCTTCGAGGGGTCAATTCGAAGGAACGGGTTCGGTCCAGGATTTACTCACGAGCGCATCGGAGTCTTCTCTCCGCATCTCTTGGCGAGTCCCCGACATCACATCCGGGGAAACTCAAGCCACGCGCCGATCGGTCTTTCCTGGTGCTCCGGATCGGCAAGTTCTGACTTGCTGGTCCGGAAAATCGGAATACTGCCAAGCAAACTCTTTCAGGCTTTCTTCCGCATCCCCTTATTTTTCAATACTTTACGGGTGGGGACACTTCACACCAGCGTTCGGTGTGTCAATGCATTGTGGGGGAAACTTCTGGGGATGGCAGTAACAAAATGTATCGTTTTGCAAGTAGTTGAAAGCCCGGCGGGTAAAAATCCGGCGTTTTAGCCGCTTTTATGCGCCGTTCGAGGCGCAATCTGCACACGGATCGATGTGGCTCCGGTAAGCCAATGTTAAGACATTTAAGTGCTAGGCTACTGAATGCATTAGGTTTTCTGCGAATACATAATCCGCATGCCCCACTTTTGGGGGATAAAGAAAACTCCCGCTTTAAAACTGTGTTCGCTAGCGCCTCTAGCGTTACGATTCGATACGGTTCAAGCGCACCCTTCGCCGCTTTGTTTCCTTCGCCGCCCGCCCGACGGGCGATTACACTGGCGCCAGTTTAGATTTTCCACGACGCGCCATGGCCATCGATCCCCAGATTCTCGCCTATTACCAACGCATGGCCGAGCAGTACGCCGGCCAGCCCGTACCCGTTGATGCGTCCGCACGCCGCGCCCGCTTCGACGAGGTGGCCGCGCAGTCATTGATCGATGACCCAGCGGGGATGGGCGTCACCGACATCGCGCTCGAGCCAGGCGCGGCATCGCTGCCCGTGCGCCTGTTTCGCCCTGCCGAGGTGGCACGCCCGCGCCTGATCGTCTATTTCCATGGCGGCGGCTGGGTGGTCGGCTCGCCGCGCACCCACCACACGGTAGCTGCCTTACTGGCCGAAGACACGGGCTGCGCGGTGGCCAGTGTCGACTACCGGCTCGCGCCAGAACACGCTTTCCCCGCACCGTGCGATGACGCCATTAACGCCGTGCGCGCGCTGGCGGCAATGCGCGAAGCGCTCGACGTCGATCCCGACTTCCTCGCCGTGGCCGGCGATAGCGCGGGTGGACACCTCGCCGCCTTGGCCGCCCGCGAGGTCAATGCCGCCGCTGGCGCGCCAGTCGTCAACGCGCAGCTGCTGATCTATCCGGTTACCGCGCCGGTGCTGACCACGGAGAGCTACCGCGCCTTCGCCGATGGCCCTGGCCTGACGCGTGACGAGATGGCCTGGTTCTGGACCCAGTTCATCGGCGCCGACGCCCTGACCCGTGGCCCCGAGACCACCGACCCACGCATCCATTTGATGGCCACCGCGCCGTCGCAGCTGCCGCCGGCCAGCGTGGTGCTGGTAGCCGCCAACGACGTATTGCGCGATGACGGCCTTGCCTACGCGGATTTCCTCGTGCGCCACGACGCCATGGTCGTCACGATCGAGGCCAGCGGCATGACCCACGGCTTCGCCCGCCTGCAACCGGACGCGCCGCGCGCCCGCGAGTGGATGCGCCGTGCCGCGCAGGCCTTCGTCGGCATCTTCGACGATGCGTGACATCTTTCCCGAACAGCGTGCGGCGGCGGCCATCCCTTAGAATGGCGGTCTTGAGAGGATGACCATGACCGCATTGCAGAACGATACCTTCCTGCGCGCGCTGCGCCGGCAACCCACCGAGTACACGCCGCTGTGGCTGATGCGCCAGGCGGGCCGCTACCTGCCCGAATACAACGCCACGCGCGCCCGCGCGGGGAGCTTCCTCGGGCTGGCGAAGAATCCCGCCTACGCAACGGAAGTGACGCTTCAGCCTCTCGACCGCTATCCGCTAGACGCCGCAATCCTGTTCTCGGACATCCTCACCGTGCCCGACGCGATGGGCCTCGGCCTGTCGTTCGCCCAAGGCGAAGGCCCGCGCTTCGCGCACCCGCTGCGCACTGAAGGCGATGTGGCCAGGCTCGCCGTGCCGGACATGGCGTCCCTGCAATACGTTTTTGACGCCGTGAGCGAGATCCGCCGCGCGCTGATCCAGGACGGCTGCCAGCGCGTGCCGCTGATCGGCTTCTCGGGCAGCCCGTGGACGCTGGCCTGCTACATGGTCGAAGGCGGCGGCTCGGACGACTTCCGCACGGTCAAGGCGATGATGTACGGCCGCCCGGACCTGATGCATCGCATCCTCGACATCAACGCGCAGGCCGTGTCCGCCTACCTGAACGCCCAGATCGAGGCGGGCGCGCAGGCCGTCATGGTGTTCGATACCTGGGGCGGCGCGCTGGCCGACGGCATGTACCAGCGCTTCTCGCTCGAATACATGCGGCGCGTGCTGGCCGGCCTCAAGCGCGAGCACGAGGGCCAGCAGATTCCGGCGATTGTCTTTACGAAGGGCGGCGGCCACTGGCTCGAGCAAATCGCCGAGATCGGTCCCGATGCCATCGGTCTCGACTGGACCGTGAACCTCGCCCAGGCCCGTCGCCGCACGGGCGGGCAGGTGGCCTTGCAGGGCAATATCGATCCGACCGTGCTGTTCGCGCCCGAAGCGGCCATCCGCGAGCAGGTGCGTGGCGTTCTCGACACCTACGCCGCCGGCGGCGGGAGTGACGGACACGTGTTCAACCTCGGCCATGGCATCTCGCAGTTCACGCCGCCCGAGAGCGTTTCCGTGCTGGTGGACGAGGTGCATCGTTACAGTCGCGCCCTGCGCGGCGCGCGGTAACACAGTCTGTCGGCCGTTTGAAATACCCCGCGTCGCAGCGACGCGGGTCCGTGCGCCGGCCTTGTGCACGGGGAGGCTCACGCCAGGGGCTGTCAAGTAAACTATTTTTTGATTTGTCTCCAAAAAGGTGCCGATGGGCCGTTGTCAAGGCTTGACTTATGCACACTGATAGGTTTGCGGCAGTGCACGAGCGGGTTACCCCTTAACTCAGTTGGGGGGTCTTCGCAAGTCCTTGATTCATAAGGCTTTGAATCTTCTTCAAGCGAGCTGCCGACAGCGATGGAACCGTGGATTTAAGCGCCTTCCGGGGAAGTTGGCGCGACTTTTCAACAAAGTTATCCACAGGCACTCCGGGGGAGGTGGAAAACCATCCATGGATCATCGACTTAGGGTCACATTTGAAGTTTTACTTTAAGTTGATGTTGCGCCGCACACAGACTTTTCTCATGGTGTCGACCATGCGCCGCATGCACAACGATTGCGCACCCGGGCTGCACCAGTCGGGGGGCCGCCGATGACCGTCCCCCTGCTCGACGTCGCGCAAACATCACAGACATTGGAAGCCTCCCCGGGCCCGGCACCAATCGTGCGCGTGGCGCTCGATACCCCGGCCGACGACTGTTTCGACTACGTGGCCGCGCATGGCGTGGCCCCGGGTGACCTCGTGGTGGTGCCGTTCGGCCGCCGCAGCATGGTCGGCGTGGCCGTGGAGATGGCCGACAGCAGCGATGTGCCCCCGGACCGCCTGCGCCCGGTGGAGCGCCATATCGGCTGGATGCCCCCGCTGAACGCCGAATGGATGGCGCTGGCCCGTTTTGCGGCGCGCTACTACCACCGCCGGCTGGGCGAGGTCATGCTGCCTGCGCTGCCGCCCTCGCTGCGCGAGGCCGAGACGTGGGGTCGCCTCGGCCAACGCGCCCAAAGCACGCAGTACCGGGTACGCGAAGGGCAGGGCGATGCCTTGCGCGCCGCCGTACCCACGCGCTCCCGCACCGCCCATGCGCTGGCCGCCGCGCTGGCCGCAACGCCGGACTGGATCGGTCTGGCGGACGCCCGCGCCCTCTGCACCGCCGCCCCCGCCCGGCTGGCCGAGTGGGAAGGCGCCGGCTGGATCGAATCGTCGATTGCTGCGCGAAGGCTGCTCGATATTGCGCCGGACCAGCCACCCTCCGTCGCGCCGCCCCTCCACGACGAGCAGCGGCAGGCCGTGGACGCCATCGCCGGCGCCGAAGGCTTCGCGCCGTTCCTGCTACACGGCGTCACCGGCAGCGGCAAAACCGAGGTCTACCTGCACGCCATGGCGAGCCTGCTGGCCGCCGACCCCGCCGCGCAGATCCTGATGCTCGTGCCTGAGATCAATCTCACGCCGCAGCTCCAGGCCCGCATTGCCGCCCGCTTCCCGCATGAGCCGCTGGCCGTGCTCCACAGCGGGCTGGCCGATCAGGAGCGCAGTCTGCAATGGCTCGCCGCCCATCGCGGCGAGGCGCGCATCGTGCTGGGTACGCGGATGGCGGTGCTGGCGTCGATGCCGCACTTGCGGCTGATTGTCGTCGATGAAGAGCACGATACGTCATACAAGCAGCAGGAAGGGCTGCGCTACTCGGCGCGCGACCTGGCCGTCTGGCGCGCCAACCAATTGAAGATCGGCATCGTGCTGGGCTCCGCCACGCCGTCCATGGAGACCTGGCATCGCGCCGAGCAGGGCGCCTACCGCAAGCTCGTGCTGCGCGAGCGCGCCCAGGCGGACGCCGCGCTGCCCACTGTGCGGCTGATCGACCTGAACCATGAGCGGCAGCGCCAGCGCCATCTGTTCGAAGGGCTCTCCGTGCCGCTGCTGGACGCCATCCAGCAACGGCTGGAGCGCGGCCAGCAAAGCCTGCTGTTCCTGAACCGGCGCGGCTATGCGCCGGTGCTGGCCTGCGATAGCTGTGGCTGGCTCTCCGGCTGCCCGCGTTGCTCGGCGTACCTCGTGCTGCACCGGCCGGAGCGCCGGCTGCGCTGCCACCACTGCGGGCTGGAATCGCCAGTGCCGCATCACTGCCCTGACTGCGGCAATGTCGATATTGTGCCACTTGGGCGGGGCACGCAGCGCATCGAGGAGGCCCTCGCCACGCGTTTTCCAGACGCCCGCATCGCCCGGATCGACGCCGACTCCACGCGCCGCAAGGGCACCGCGCAGGCGATGTTCGACGAAGTCCACGCGGGCGAGGTCGACATCCTGGTTGGCACGCAGATGGTGGCCAAGGGCCACGACTTCCAGCGCGTGACGCTGGTCGGCATCGTCCATCCGGACGCCGCGATGTTCAGTCACGACTTCCGCGCCGCCGAGCACCTGTTCGCGTCGCTGATGCAGGTCTCCGGCCGCGCGGGCCGGGCCGGGCTGCCGGGCGAAGTCTTGATCCAGACCCGTTACCCGGACGCCCCGGCGTTGCAGGCGCTGGTCCGGCATGACTATGATGGATTTGCCGCCAGCCAGTTGCGCGAGCGCCGTCAGGCCAGCCTGCCGCCATTCGCCTATCAAGTGCTGGTCACGGCCGAGCACGGCCAGCTCGAACGGGCGCTGGCCTTCCTCCAGGCCGCGCGCGAACGGGCCGATGCCTGTGCGCTGGCGCCAGAGGTGCAACTCCACGACCCGGTGCCGATGTCGATGGTGCGGATCTTCAACAAGGAGCGTGCGCAGATGCTGGTGGAAGCGAGCGCCCGCCCGGTGTTGCAACGGTTTGTGAGCGAGTGGGTGCAAACATTTGGCGAGGTCGGCAGCGCCGTGAAGGGGGTGCGCTGGCAGTTGGAGATCGACCCGCTGCGGATCTAGACGGCGTGCAAAGTGTTGTAGTGGTGCAACCGTCGCACCCCTTCGCAGGCTAAGGGGTTGCACTAGGTTGCACCTCGCAATTTTCCGAGGGTAATATCGCGGCAGCCCTGAAGCGGCCGGGGCTCGCGTGCGCACCGCGCGCGGACCGCGTGGCCGCTTCCCCCGCTTTTCGGAGAACTGCTCGCATGGCCACCACCACCCTCGGCGTCAAGCTCGACGACGCCTCGCGCGACCGCCTCAAACGCGTTGCCCAATCGATCGACCGCACCCCGCACTGGCTGATCAAGCAGGCGATCTTCACGTATCTGGAGCAGGTCGAGCGCGGCCATCTGCCGCACGAGGGCGGGTTCGGCGCCAGCGCGGACGCCGACGGCAGCGACACCGAGGTGCAACCGGGCGACACCGCCCCGCAGCCATTCCTCGAATTCGCCCAGAGTATCCAGCCGCAGTCCGTGCTGCGCGCTGCGATTACCTCGGCCTATCGTCGCCCGGAAACCGATTGCGTGCCGGTGCTGCTGGAACAGGCCCGCCTGCCGCAGCAACAGGCCGACGCCGCGATCAAGATGGCCAAGACGCTGGCCCAGCGCCTGCGCGAGCAGAAGGTGGGCACCGGCCGAGAAGGGCTGGTGCAGGGCCTGATCCAGGAATTTTCGCTGTCGTCGCAGGAAGGCGTGGCGCTGATGTGCCTGGCCGAAGCGCTGCTGCGCATTCCCGACAAGGCCACGCGTGATGCGCTGATCCGCGACAAGATCAGCGGCGCCAACTGGCAGTCGCACCTGGGCCAGAGCCCGTCGCTGTTCGTCAACGCCGCCACCTGGGGCCTGCTGCTGACCGGCAAGCTGGTCGCCACGCATACGGAGTCCGGGCTGTCGAAGGCGCTGACGCGCATCATCGGCAAGGGCGGCGAGCCGCTGATCCGCAAGGGCGTGGATATGGCCATGCGCCTGATGGGCGAGCAGTTCGTCACCGGCGAGACCATCTCCGAGGCGCTCGCCAACGCCCGGAAATACGAGGCCGAAGGCTTCCGCTACTCGTACGACATGCTCGGCGAAGCCGCCATGACCGAGGCCGACGCCCAGCGCTACCTGGCCTCCTACGAGCAGGCCATCCACGCCATCGGCCAGGCGTCACGCGGCCGGGGCATCTACGAGGGCCCGGGCATCTCGATCAAGCTGTCCGCGCTGCATCCGCGCTACAGCCGCGCCCAGCACGAGCGCGTGATCTCGGAACTCTACGGCCGCCTGAAGTCCCTGACGATGCTGGCGCGCCAGTACGACATCGGCATCAATATCGATGCGGAAGAGGCAGACCGCCTCGAAATCTCGCTCGACCTGCTCGAACGCCTCTGCTTCGAACCCGACCTCGCCGGCTGGAACGGCATCGGCTTCGTGGTGCAGGGTTACCAGAAGCGCTGCCCGTTCGTGATCGACTATGTGATCGACCTCGCGCGCCGCAGCCGGCACCGCCTGATGATCCGCCTGGTCAAGGGCGCCTATTGGGATAGCGAGATCAAGCGCGGGCAGGTCGATGGCCTGGAGGGCTACCCGGTCTATACGCGCAAGGTGTACACCGATGTGTCGTACATCGCCTGCGCGCGCAAGCTGCTGTCCGTGCCCGACGCGATCTATCCCCAGTTCGCCACGCACAACGCGCACACGCTTTCGGCGATCTACCAGATCGCCGGCCAGAACTACTACCCCGGCCAATACGAGTTCCAGTGCCTGCACGGCATGGGCGAGCCGCTGTACGACCAGGTGGTGGGTCCCCTTGCCGAGGGCAAGTTCAACCGGCCTTGCCGGATCTACGCGCCGGTGGGCACGCACGAAACGCTGTTGGCCTATCTGGTCCGCCGCCTGCTGGAAAATGGCGCAAATACGTCGTTCGTGAACCGGATTGCCGACGACACCATCGCCCTCGACGAACTGGTGGCCGACCCGGTGGCCGTGGTCGAGCAGATGCACAAGACCGAAGGCACGCTCGGCCTGCCGCACCCGCGCATCCCGCATCCGCGCGCGCTGTATGGCAAGTCGCGCGCCAATTCGATCGGTATCGATCTGTCGAACGAGCACCGGCTGGCGTCGCTGTCGTCGGCGCTGCTGGCCGGCACGAGCGACACCGTGCGTGCCGAGCCGCTGCTGGGTGGCGATGTGTCGCGCGCCGACGCCGTGTTCGCCCCGGTGCTGAATCCGGCCGACCACCGCGACGTGGTGGGCCACGTCAGCGAAGCCACACCGGACGAGATCGAGGCCGCGCTGGCCGCCGCCGTCAACGTGGCGCCGATCTGGCAGGCCACGCCGCCCGAGGTGCGCGCCGCCGCCCTGGAGCGCGCCGCTGACCTGATGGAAGCCCAGATGCAGTCGCTGATGGGCACCATCATGCGCGAGGCCGGCAAGACCTTCTCGAACGCGATTGCCGAAGTGCGCGAGGCCGTGGACTTCCTGCGCTACTACGCGGTGCAGGTGCGGGAGGGCTTCTCGAACGATACCCATCGCCCGCTGGGCCCGGTGGTCTGCATCAGCCCGTGGAATTTCCCGCTGGCGATCTTCACCGGCCAGGTGGCTGCCGCGCTGGCCGCCGGCAACCCGGTGCTGGCCAAGCCGGCCGAGCAGACCCCGCTGATCGCCGCCCAGGCCGTGCGCCTGCTGCGCGAGGCCGGCGTGCCGGCTGGTGCCGTGCAACTGCTGCCGGGCCGCGGCGAGACCGTCGGCGCCATGCTGGTGGGCGATGCCCGCGTCAAGGGCGTGATGTTCACCGGCTCCACCGAGGTGGCGCGCCTGCTGCAACGCAACGTGGCTGGCCGTCTGGACGCCGCCGGCCGTCCGATCCCGCTGATCGCCGAAACCGGCGGCCAGAACGCGATGATCGTGGATTCGTCCGCGCTGGCCGAGCAGGTGGTGGCGGACGTGGTGTCCTCCGCCTTCGACTCGGCTGGCCAGCGCTGCTCCGCGCTGCGCGTGCTGTGCCTGCAGGAAGACGTGGCCGACCGCATCCTGGAAATGCTCAAGGGCGCGATGGGCGAGCTGACGCTGGCCAACCCGGACCGCCTCTCGACCGACGTCGGCCCGGTGATCGACGACGAAGCGCGTACCGGCATCGTCCGCCATATCGAGGCGATGCGCGCCAAGGGCCGCCGTGTCCATCAGGCCGATCCGGGCGCCGCGCAGTCTGCCGCCTGCCGCCACGGCACCTTCGTGCCGCCCACGCTGATCGAGCTGGAAAGCCTGGATGAGTTGCAACGCGAGGTCTTCGGCCCGGTGCTGCACGTGGTGCGCTACCCGCGCGCCGCGCTCGACACGATGATCGACCAGATCAACGGCACCGGCTATGGCCTGACGCTGGGCATCCATACGCGGATTGACGAAACCATCGCCCGCATCGTGGATCGTGCCCATGTGGGCAACCTGTATGTGAATCGCAACATTGTTGGTGCAGTGGTTGGCGTGCAGCCGTTTGGTGGCGAGGGCCTGTCCGGCACCGGCCCCAAGGCGGGCGGCCCGCTCTACCTGCACCGCCTGCTGTCGGTGTGCCCGCAGGACGCCGTGGCCCGCACCGTGCGTAGCGCCGATACCAACGGCGGGGCGCAGGTTGCGCCGGTCTCATCCGGCCTGGCCGCGCTGAAGGCGTGGGCGCAGGGCTCGCAACCCGAGTTGGCGGCCGCCTGCGACCGCTTCGCCGAGGCGAGCCCGTCCGGCCTGGCCGTGACGCTGCCCGGCCCCACCGGCGAGCGCAATACCTACTCGCTGCTGCCGCGCGAGCGGGTGCTGTGCCTGGCCCAGCAAGAGGCAGACCTGCTCACCCAGCTGGCCGCCGTACTGGCCGTGGGCGCCCAGGCGTTGTGGCCAGACACCACTGCAAACAAGGGCTTGCTGTCGCGCCTGCCCCAGGCAGTACAATCGCGCGTCCGCCTGGCCGCCAACTGGCAAGATGCGCAGGCTGCGGACGCCGCTTTCGACGCGGTGCTGCACCACGGCGATTCCGACCAGCTGCGTACCGTCTGCGAACAGGTGGCCCAGCGGCCTGGTCCCATCGTCGGCGTGCAGGGGTTGGCTCACGGTGAACCGAATGTCGCGCTGGAGCGTTTGTTGATCGAGCGTTCGCTGTCCGTCAACACGGCGGCAGCGGGCGGCAATGCAAGTCTGATGACGATTGGCTAAGTATTAAGCAAGTCCTTAGTTGATCGGTTGTCGATGCGTGCGGTGGGGGCCGGCGATCCCGACCCCGCCGCGCAACCGAGGAACGGAGCGGTGCTGCCAACGCCGGTCCGCGATGCGCGCCGGAGGCCGGCCGCGCAGCCACAATACGGCACCCTAAGCACCCAATGGGACCCAAGGAGAACTGATGAGCTCGACATTCCAGAAAACGGCCATGACCGTTGCCATGGCCGTTGCAGGCCTGACCGCCGCGCAGGCTGCCTTCGCGCAGGCGCAGGAAATCAAGCTGGGCTTCGCCGCCCCGATGACCGGCGGCCAGGCGCAGTACGGCAAGGACATGCAGAACGGCGTGGTCCTTGCCATCGAGGACATGAACGCCACCAAGCCGAAGATCGGCGGCAAGGAAGTCAAGTTCGTGCTGGTCTCGGAAGATGACCAGGCAGATCCGAAGACGGGTTCCGTGGTGGCCCAGAAGCTGGTGGACTCGGGCATCCAGGGCATGCTCGGCCACTTCAACTCGGGCACCAGCATCCCGGCGTCGATGGTCTACAACCGCGCCGGCATTCCCCAGATCGCCATGGCCACGGCCCCCGAGTACACGCGCCAGGGCTTCAAGACCACGTTCCGCATGATGACGTCCGATACCCAGCAGGGTTCGGTGATCGGCGCCTTTGTGGTGAAGAAGCTGGGTGCCAAGAACATCGCCATCGTCGATGACCGTACCGCCTACGGCCAGGGTCTGGCTGACGAGTTCGAGAAGGCCGCCAAGGCCGCCGGCGGCAAGATCGTGCGCCGCGAGTTCACCAACGACAAGGCGGTGGACTTCAAGGCCGTGCTGACCAACCTGAAGCGCAGCAACCCGGACGTGATCTTCTACGGCGGCGCCGAGACCCAATCGGCCCCGATGGCCAAGCAGGTCAAGGAACTGGGCCTGAAGGCGCCGCTGGTGTCGGGCGAAATGTCGAAGACCGACAACTTCCTGAAGCTGGCCGGCTCGGCGGCCGATGGCACGGTGGTGTCGCTGGCCGGCCTGCCGCTGGACCAGATGCCGGGCGGCGCCGCGTACGAGAAGAAGTACGAAAAGCGCTTCGGCGGCAAGGTGCAGACCTACTCGCCGTACGCCTATGACGGCGCCACCGCCATGATGACGGCGATGATCAAGGCCGGCTCGGCTGACCCGGCGCGTTACCTGCCGGTACTGGCCGCGACCAACATGCAGGGCGTGACCACCAAGACGCTGGCCTATGACGCCCGCGGTGACCTGAAGGACGGCGGCATTACCGTTTACAAGGTCGTGGACGGCAAGTGGACCGTGCTGGAAACGGTGGGCGGCAAGTAAGCCCTGACTGCGCAAGACACAGGGCCGCCGGCTGGCTTTCCTCCGGCCGGCGCGCCTGCAGGACTCACGCCACCCCCCGGGTGGCGTTTTTTTATACCAAAGCAGATGGGTTTCCCCCGCTGTTCTTCCCATGGTCTTTCCCGGCGTTGGCGCATAATCGCGCTTTTGCATACTTTTTCCATAGGAGCCGTCCGTGCAGGAAGTCAGTTATGAGCACGCGATTGCGCTAGCCAATGCCGGGCGCCACGCCGAGGCGCTACAGATCGCCGACCAGCTTTGCGAGGCCCACCCCGAAGTGGTCGACTACGCCGCGCTGCAGGCGCAACTGCATGCGGACCAGGACGATGTGCCCGGCGCGCTGGCCGCGCTGGAGGCCGCCATGGCCCGTCTGCCCGAGCTGCCGCTGGCGCCGGTGCACCGCTGGGCGTCGCGCGGCGCGCTCGCCCATCTTTACGGCACGCTGCTGATGCGCCAGGGGCAGGACGCCGAGGCGCTGCCGTGGCTCCACGAGGCCGCGCGCCGCAACGGGCTGGCGTCGGGCGAGTGGGCCGCGCACTTCTACGCCGGCTTCGTCGCCTTCCGGCTCAACGATTTCGCCCGCGCGGGCCGCTACTGGCACGACCTGCTGTATCGCGCGCCGGATCTCGGCGCCGCCGATATCCTGCCGCTGGTGCAGGACTACGTGGATCGTGCCGACGCCGCCAGCCAGCTTGGCGAGCCGCTGATGCGCATCTGCCTGGCCCGTATCGCCCTCGATTCCCCCGAATTGCTCGACCTGACGCCGGAAGCCGGCGACGCCATGGCGGGCATGGAGGCCGAGCGCGTGCTGGCCGAGCACCCCGATCACCCCGAGGCGCGCCGGCTGCGCGCGCCGCTGCGGCTGGGCAGCGACCGCGCCGGCGCGCTGGACGACCTGGCCACCTACCTGCGCCAGCGGCCCGACCCGCAGGCGCAGGTACGCGACCTGACCTGGCGCCATCAGTCTGCCGACGCAGCGCCGGGTACGCCGCCGGCCTGGCAGGGTTTCGCCATGACCGCCGATGCCGACGACGGCGCCGCCTACTTCCACGCCGCCACGGCGCTGGGCGCGTTCATCGACGAGGTGCCGGCGTCCGAGTCGGCCCTGAAGCCGATGCTGGAGGCCACCTGCCGCAAAGGGCTGGAGCGCTTCGAAGCCTACTTTTCCACAGGTGAGGGCGATGCCGACGGCCACGGCGGCAACGCCGACCCGCACCTGTACTCGCTGCTGTGCCGGCTCACGGCGCGCCTGCTGCCGGCCGATGCCGCCCATGTCGAGGAAAAAGTGGCACTGCACCACAAGGGCATGGCCGCGAGCGATTTCATCGACCATTGGATCGACCTGCTCGACGCCCATGCGTCGGCGGGCCAGCACAAGCAGGTGGTGGAGCTGGCCGGCGAGGTGCTCAACCGCTACCCGGTGGAGCGCAATCCGGCCGATGTGACGTGGGCGTTCAGCCGGCTGGTAGCCGCCTGGCGCGCGCTGGGCGGGCGCGATGCCACCGAATCCGCGCGCGCCGCCATCACCCATATGGATGCGCGGCTGGACGCGCTGCCCGTGGAGGCCCGCACCGCCGGCGCCCACGCCATGGCGCACGCCCGCGCCCACTATGCGGCGTTGCTGCAGGCGGGCATGGCGGCGATGGACGAGCACGACAAGATCGACGCCCTGGGTGAACTCGAAGCCCTGCAACGCCGCTCGCTGCTGGTGGAGGACGCGTGGCTGTTCAACCGCTTCGGCCAGATCTGGCACGAACTGGCCGAGCCGGCCCGCGCGCTGCCGCTGTTCGAGCGGGCGGTGTTGCTGACCGAGGGCGATCCGGCCGACCAGGCCGCGCCGCGCGCCCAGCGGGCCCGGCTGCTGACGGAGATGGAGCAGTTTCCGGAAGCGCTGACCGACTTCCAGCTGGCCTTCGCCGCCCGCGCCGACTGGGATGCCGAAACCTGGCTGCACGCGGTGCTGGCGGCGCTGGGCATGGGCCAGCGCGAGACGGCGCTGGGCTGGTTCGAACGCGCCCGCAACCTCGGCGCGGACAAGGGCCGCACCCGCCCGCTGTACGCCAAGGCGGAGGCCAGCCTGAAGGCCACCCGTCCGAAGTGGAAGGTGTGGGGTGTGTAACTTCGGGGCGGTGCGAGGGAGCTCCGGGCGCTGAAACCGGCCCGGGAAACCGTCCCCGATTCTGATTCTTGAAACTCCTACAAAACGCCATCGCCGACGATGGCGTTTTTTATTGGAAGTTGCCGTGAGTTGCCGGCATCTTCCATGGGGGGTCGGACAAAGCCCGACACTGCAACCCAAGTGCTTCCGTTACCATGTCGGCCATGAACGGATTGAGCCAACTTTTCCCGACCCTGCCGCTGGTGCCGGGCGGCCTGTTCTGGGTGGGTCTCGCGCTGGTTGGCGCGGGCCTGGCCGGAGAGGTCTGCCGCCGCTGGCTGGGCCTGCCGCGCATCGTCGGCTACGCGGTGGTGGGGCTGTTCGCCGGCATGCTCGGCCGCAGCATCGTCGACGACAACATGATCCTGCAGACGCGGGTGCTGATCGACATGGCGCTGGCCCTGGCCCTGTTCGAACTCGGCCACCGGCTGTCGCTGTCATGGCTGCGCGCCAACCGCTGGCTATTGTTTACCAGCGCGGCCGAGAGCCTGCTGACCTGGGGGCTGGTTGCCACGGTACTCCAGTGGCTCGGGGCGTCGCCGGGCGTGGCGATCCTGGCCGGCGGCATCGCGGTCAGTACCTCGCCCACCATCGTGCTCCAGCTCAAGAACGAACTGCGCGCCGAGGGGCAGGTCACGGAACGGCTGATGGCCATGGCGGCGCTGAACAGCATCTACGCGGCGGCCATCGTCCAGGTGGCCACGGGCTGGCTCCATTCCGAATACGGCAATATCGGCGCGGCGCTGCTGCATCCGCTCTACCTGCTGGTGGGCTCGTGCCTGCTGGCGTGGGTGGTGGGCAAGCTCGGGCACGCGCTGTACGCGCGCATGTCCGCGGACGATCACTACAGCTTCCTGGTGCTGGTGGGGCTGGTGTTGTTCACGCTGGCGCTGACGCGCGTCCTAAAATTGTCCATGCCGCTGACGCTGATGCTGGCCGGCGTGGTCTTCAAGCACCAGGACCGCCAGCCGCACGTGTGGCCGGCGCACTTCGGCAGCGCCGGGAGCCTGCTGATCATCGTGATGGTGGTGTCGCTGGGCCTGCCGCTGACGGCGCATGACTGGGTGGTCGGCGGCACGCTGGCGGTGGCCTTGGTCGTGATGCGCCATGTGGCGAAGCTGGCCGGCGTGGTGTCGCTCGGATCGTTCTCGGGCTTGAGCCTGCGCCAGTGCATGGCGCTGGGGCTGGCGCTGGCGCCGATGTCTGGGCTGGCCTACCTGCTGATGAACGACGTGGCGCGCCTGTACCCGAGCACCGGCGGGCCGCTGGCATCGATCATCCTGTGCGCGCTGGCCATCGAACAGTTGCTGGGGCCGGTCATCGCGTCCTGGGCGCTGCGCTATGCCGGCGAGGCGCGTGACAATGGAGGAGGGCGCTGATGTCGCTCGAACCGTTCAAGCATTCCGAGGCGCTGACGTTTGGCGTGGAGCTGGAACTCCAGCTCGTGAACCGTCATGACTATGACCTGGCGCCGTTTGCGCCGGATCTGCTGCGTGCGCTCAAGGGCGCCCAGCACGCGGGGGACATCAAGCCCGAGATCAGTCCGTCGATGATCGAGATCAGTACCGGCATCTGCCGCGACTACGCGCAGGCGCTGGAGGAGCTGACGGTCATGCGCGACCTGATGACGCGCGCCTCCCGCTCGCTGAACCTGGGCATCTGCGGCGGCGGCACCCATCCGTTCCAGCAATGGTCGGACCGGACCATCTCCGATTCGCCGCGCTACCAGTACATTTCCGAGCTGTACGGCTACCTCGCCAAGCAGTTCACGGTGTTCGGCCAGCACGTCCACATCGGCTGCCCGAGCGCGGACGAGTCGCTGTTCCTGCTCCACGCCATCGGCCGCTACGTGCCGCACTTCATTGCGCTGGCGGCGTCGTCGCCGTACGTGCAGGGGGTGGATACCGGCTTTGCCTCGGCGCGGCTGAACTCGGTGGCGGCGTTCCCGATGAGCGGCCGCGCGCCGCACGTGCTGACGTGGGACGCCTTCACGGCGTACTTCAACAAGATGCGCAACACGGGCGTGATCGAGAGCATGAAGGACTTCTATTGGGATATCCGTCCCAAGCCGGAGTTCGGCACGATCGAGGTGCGCGTGATGGACACCCCGCTGACCGTGGAGCGCGCCTGCGACATCGCGGCGTACATCCAGGCGCTGGCGCGCTACCTGCTGCTGTCACGGCCGTTCATGCCGCAGGAAGACGACTACCTGGTGTACACCTTCAACCGCTTCCAGGCGTGCCGCTTCGGGCTGGAGGGCGAGTACGTGCATCCGAACGAACTGACGCGGATGCCGATCTCGGATCATATTTTGTCGATTTGCGACGCGCTGGTGCCGCACGCGGAGGCGCTCGGGTCGCTCAAGGCGCTCGAGAACATCCGCGCGCTGGCCTCGAGCCGCGACAACGACGCGCACTGGGTGCGCACCGTCGATGCCGATGCGCACAGCCTGCGCGAAACCGTGCGGCGTACCTGCGAGCGCTGGGAAGCCTGAAGCCGGCGGCAGGGCGGCGCTACTGCACCGTGTATCCCTTGCCACCCATGCAAGCCTTCCACGCCTGGTAGTAGCTGCCCATCGCCTGTTGCTGGCTTGCGGCGTTCTGTTCGTTCGCTGCCTGCACGTTGCGGCGTTCCTGCCGGTTCCGCGAGCCGCCCGCCATGGTCCCGACCGCGGCACCGGCCGCCGCGCCCTTGCCGGCATCGCCCGCAATCGCGCCCACCACGGCGCCGCCGGCTGCCCCGCGCGCCGCGCCTTGCACGCGCTGGCCGCCCTGGGCCTGCTGTTGCGGCGGTGCCTGGGCTACCACCGCGGGATCTATCCCGGTCTGTTGTTTGGCCCAGCTATAGCACTCCCCGTCGTCCTTGGACTGCTGCTGCGCGGACTGACCCTTGGCCGGATAGGCCACCGGTTTCGACTGCGCCTGCACGCCGGCCGCAACCACTGCGATTGCGGCGCCGAGCACCATCCCCCATCGCTTGCTGTGATGCATGATGTACCTCCTCCGGCGGGGCCATGTGCCCGCGTGTGCGGTCTCAGTATTGCAGCGCAGGGGGCGAAGTCAAATGAATTCCTTCGTGCCGCGTATTAGGCGTTTGCAGGGGTCAGGTCGGATACACCGGCTCGCATCGGATCTCGGACTTCACCGAATTTGCGATGAAGCAGGCGTCGTGCGCGGCGTGGTGCAGGTGATCGATGTCCGCGCGGGTCGGCAGGCGCTCGCCCGAGAACGTGACATCGGGACGCAGCGTCACCACGGTCACCGCCATGCGGCCTTCGGCGGTCTTGGCCATCTCGCCCACCGACTTGTCCACATAGCGATCGACCACAAAGCGCTGCTTGGCGGCCAGCGCCAGGAACCACAGCATGTGGCAGGCCGAAATCGAGGCGATCAGCATTTCCTCGGGGTCCACCGCGCTGGCATCGGACATCGGCAGCGGCACCACGTGCGGCGACGACGAGCCCGGCACTTCCGCGCCGCCGTCGAAGCGCAGCGCATGCTTGCGGCTGTAGCGGTTGCTCACGAAATCCTGATCGCCACGCTCCCACACGATCTCGGCGGTGTGTTCGGCCATGCTGGTCACTCCGGGTAGTAGAAGAACGAAAAATCAGATGCCGTGCGGCACGCTTTCCCCATCTCGCCCGGTCACGAGTCCCAGGCGCTGGTTCGCCGGCACGGCGATATCGATCAGCTTGGGTCGGGGCAGGTTGAGGGCGCGCATCATGACGATGAACTCGTCGCGCGTGCGTCCCGCCACGCGGCTGTTGTGCGCGCGCTCATGGCCGATGGTCGACTGGGTGCGGCCCCTGTAGTCGTGGGCGGGGTAGACCAGCGTGTCGTCGGGCAGGCGGAAAAGCTTCTCGGTGAGGCTGTCGAACAGTGTGCCGGCGTCGCCGGACTGGAAATCGGTGCGGCCGCAGCCGTCGATCAGCAGCGCATCGCCGGTGAAGATGCGGCGCACCACGCCGTCCGGTGTGGCTTCCTCCCAGAGGTAGCTCATGCTGCCGGCGGTGTGCCCGGGGGTATGGATCGCACGCAGCACCTGCTTGCCGAAGGTGACGGTATCCCCGTCGATCAGCTGTTTCAGCGCGGGCTTGATGTCGCAGCCGGACGGCGCGGCGGTGTTGGCACCCGTCTGCTGGGCCAACTGCCCGGCGGAGGTGATGTGGTCGGCGTGCGCGTGGGTCTCGACAATCCACACCAGCCGCACGCCGGTCTCACCCAGCAGCGCCAGGTCACGCGCGTACTGCCGGTCCACCGGATCGATCAGCAGCGCCTCGCGCGTCTCGGCGTCGATCAGCAGGTAGGTAAAGGTGGACGAAGTCTCGTCGAACAGCTGATGGAAGGTCTGCATGGCCGTTTTCTTCTTGGCAAACCGGGGGTGCCGCCATGATACGCCGGCAGGTACTCAACACTCCACGATATTCACCGCCAGCCCGCCGCGCGCCGTCTCCTTGTATTTGGTCTTCATGTCGGCGCCGGTTTCGCGCATGGTCTTGATGACCGAATCCAGCGAGACATAGTGGGTGCCGTCGCCGCGCAGGGCCATGCGGGCGGCGTTGACCGCCTTGACGGACGCCATGGCGTTGCGTTCGATGCAGGGGATCTGGACCAGGCCGCCGACCGGGTCGCAGGTCAGGCCGAGGTTGTGCTCCATGCCGATCTCGGCCGCGTTCTCGACCTGCTCCGGCGTGCCGCCGAGCACCGCCGCCAGCGCGCCGGCGGCCATCGAGCAGGCCACGCCGACTTCGCCCTGGCAGCCGACTTCGGCGCCCGAGATCGAGGCGTTGAGCTTGTAGAGCAGGCCGATGGCGCCCGCCGTGAGCAGGAAATCGACCACGCCGGCGCGGTTGGCGCCGGGAATGAAGCGGTCGTAGTAGTGCAGCACCGACGGGATGATGCCGGCCGCGCCGTTGGTCGGCGCCGTGACCACACGCCCGCCGGCGGCGTTTTCCTCGTTGACGGCGATGGCGTAGAGGTTGACCCAGTCCATCACGGAGAGCGGATCGGAGAGCGCCCGCTCGGCGTGCAGCGTCAGCCCCCGGTACAACTCGGGCGCGCGCCGCCGTACCTTGAACGGCCCCGGCAGCTCGCCGTCGGTGCGGCAGCCGCGCGCCACGGATTGCTGCATCACGTCCCAGATATGAAGCAGGCCATCGGTCACTTCCTGCTCGGGCCGCCAGGTCAGTTCGTTCTCCATCATGAGCCGGGCGATGGACTTGCCGCTCGCGTGCGCCATCTCCAGCATCGCCCGGCCGCTCCGGAACGGGTGCGGCAACTGCCGCTCGGCCGCCAGGATCTGGGTGTTCGGCGCGCCGGCCGTGACCACGAAGCCGCCGCCCACGGACAGATAGCGTGCCTCGCGCAGCGGCGTGCCGTCCGCGTCGAAGGCGTGAAACTTCATGCCGTTGGGATGCTCGGCCATGGCCTCGCGCCGATAGAACACGATGTGCTCGCGCTCCACGAACGGCACCTCGTGCGTGCCGAGCAGAGCGAGCGTGCGCCGGGTGCGCAGCGTGGCCAGCCGGGCCTCGATGGTTTCCGGGTCGACGGTGTCGGGCGCATCGCCCATCAGCCCCAGCATCACGCCCTTGTCGGTGCCGTGGCCCTTGCCGGTGGCGCCGAGCGAGCCGTACAGCTCCACGCGCACGCTACCCACGCGGGGCAGCAGGCCGTCCCGCTCGAGCCCGTGCGCGAACATCAGGGCCGCACGCATGGGCCCCACGGTATGCGAGCTGGAGGGCCCGATACCTACCTTGAACAGATCGAAAACGCTGACAGCCACGGGGAACTCCGGTAGGGGGCGGCGCGCGGGGGCGCAGGGGCGCAGGGCGGGAATGCAGTCGGGGAGCCGGTCGGGTGTCGGGTCAGAGCGACATATCGGCATCGGGCCGGGCGGGGTCCTGCCACATCGGGTCGATGGTCGGCTTGGCCTGCCCTTCCTCGGACTTCTCCTTCTGGATCACGCTGACCGTGCCGTCTGTCTCAAGGATAGCGAAATGCACGTCTGCCACACGCTCGCAGCCGTTGCGGCGCAGCGCCTTCTGCAGCTCACGCGGCGTGATGCGCTCCCGGCGCATCACATCACGGAAGATCTCGCCCTGGTGAATGAGGATCTCGGGCCGGCCTTCCACCAGCGTCTCCAGGCGGTGGCTGCGCCAGGTGCCATAGCCCACCAGCACGTCGGCGCCGAACAGCGTGGCGGCCAGGATCAGCCCGGCGGTCACGGAGTTGTCGCCGCCATTCATGGCGTTCTGCACCGCGTTCGAGATGATCAGCAGCAGCACCAGGTCCAACGGCGACAACTGGCCGATCTGGCGCTTGCCCGACACGCGCATCAGGAATAGCAGCGCGGCGTAGACGATCAGCCCGCGCAGCACGAATTCCCACCAGGGGGCGCTGAGATTCCACATGGACGAGACCTCCGCTAGGGATGGTGTGCTGCGGGATGCAAAGCGCGCCGGCGGCGCCCGGTCTGCCCGGACGCCGCCAGACACGGCGCCTTAGTCCTGCGCGTACTCGCTCATCGGTACGCAGGCGCAGAACAGGTTGCGGTCGCCGTACACGTTGTCCGCCCGGCCCACCGGCGGCCAGTACTTCTGCGTGCGCAGCGAGGCAATGGGGTAGGCCGCTTCCTCGCGCGTGTACGCGTGGGTCCAGTCATTGGCGGTGATGACGGCGGCGGTGTGCGGCGCGTGGCGCAGCGGGTTGTCGTCGCGGTCGAAGCTGCCGTCCTCCACCCGCGCGATCTCGCCACGGATGGCGATCATGGCGTCGATGAAGCGGTCCAGCTCGTGCAGCGCCTCGCTCTCGGTCGGCTCGATCATCAGCGTGCCCGGCACCGGGAAGCTCATCGTCGGCGCGTGGAAGCCGTAGTCCATCAGGCGCTTGGCCACGTCCTCGTTGCTGATGCCGGTGGCCTTCTGCAGCGGGCGCAGGTCCAGGATGCACTCGTGCGCCACCAGCCCGTGCTGGCCGGCGTAGAGCACCGGGAAGTGCGGCGAGAGCCGGCGCGCCACGTAGTTGGCGGCCAGGATGGCGTTCTCGGTGGCGGCGGTCAGGCCGGCCGAGCCCATCATGGCGACGTACATCCACGAGATCGGCAGGATGCTGGCCGAGCCGAACGGCGCGGCCGAGACGCCGCCGATGCCGTTGTCGTCGCGGCGATAGCCCACGCTGTCCTGGTTCGGCAGGAAGTCCGCCAGGTGCGCGCCCACCGCCACGGGGCCCACACCGGGGCCGCCACCGCCGTGCGGAATGCAGAACGTCTTGTGCAGGTTCAGGTGCGAGACATCGCCGCCGAACTGGCCCGGCGCGGCGGTGCCGACCATCGCGTTCATGTTGGCGCCATCCACGTAGACCTGGCCGCCGTGCTGGTGCACGATCTCGCAGATCTGCTGTACGCCCTGCTCGAACACGCCGTGCGTGGACGGGTAGGTGATCATGATCGCGGCGAGGTTCTGGCTGTGCTGCTCGGCCTTCTTCGCCAGATCCTGCAGGTCGACGTTGCCGTCGGCGTCACACGCCACCACCACCACCTTCATGCCGGCCATCTGGGCCGACGCCGGGTTGGTGCCGTGCGCGGACGAGGGAATCAGGCAGATGTCGCGGTGCGCCTCGCCCCGGCTGGCGTGGTACTTCTGGATGATCAGCAGGCCGGCGTACTCGCCCTGCGAGCCCGCGTTCGGCTGCAGGCTCACCGCGGCGTAGCCGGTGGCGGCGCAGAGCATGGCCTCGAGCTGGTCGATCATCTCGCGGTAGCCCACGGTCTGGTCGAGCGGCGCGAACGGGTGGATCTTGCTGAACTCGGGCCACGTCACCGGAATCATCTCGCTGGTGGCGTTGAGCTTCATGGTGCAGGAGCCGAGCGGGATCATCGTGCGATCCAGCGCGAGGTCCTTGTCCGCCAGCGAGCGCAGGTAGCGCAGCATCTCGTGCTCGGCGTGGTGCGTGTTGAAGACCGGATGCGTCAGGTAGGCGCTCTGGCGGGCCAGTGCGGCCGGGAAACCGTCGCCGACGGTCGCCTCGGTCGCATCGAAGGCCGGCACCGGCTTGCCATGCGCGAAGATCTCCCACAGCGCGACCACGTCCTCGCGCGAGGCGGTCTCGTCCAGCGAGATGCCCACGCGGGTGGCGCCGATATGGCGCAGGTTGATGCCGCGCGCCGTGGCGGCGGCGTGGATGGCCTCGGTGTTGAAGCCGGTTTCCAGCGTCAGGGTGTCGAAGAACGTGGCGTTGACCGGGGTCACGCCCATCGCCTTCAGGCCGGCGGCCAGCGTGGCGGTCAGGCGGTGCACGCGCTGGGCAATGCGCTGGAGGCCCTGCGGCCCGTGGTACACGGCGTACATCGACGCCATCACGGCCAGCAGCACCTGCGCGGTACAGATGTTCGACGTGGCCTTCTCGCGGCGGATATGCTGCTCGCGCGTCTGCAGCGCCAGCCGGTACGCCTTGTTGCCCTGCGCGTCGATGGTCACGCCCACCAGACGGCCCGGCATCGAGCGCTTGAATTCGTCCTTCACGGCCATGTAGCCGGCGTGGGGGCCGCCGAAGCCGAGCGGCACGCCAAAGCGCTGCGAGTTGCCCACGGCCACGTCGGCGCCCCATTCGCCCGGCGCCACGATCAGCGTCAGCGCCAGCAGGTCCGCCGCCGCCACCACCAGGCCGCCAGCCGCATGCACGGCATCGGCGATGGCACGGTAGTCGGCCACGTCGCCGTTCACGCCCGGGTATTGCAGCAGCACGCCGAAGGCATGGGCGCCGGCGGCCTCGGCGGCGGGGCCGACCTTGACCTCGATGCCCAGCGGCAGCGCGCGCGTGCGTACCACTTCCAGCGTCTGCGGCAGTACGTCGTCCGCCACGTAGAACGTGTTCGAGGCGTGCTTGTTCACGCGCTGGAGCAGCGTCATCGCCTCGGCGGCGGCGGTGCCTTCGTCCAGCATCGACGCATTGGCAATGTCCAGCCCGGTCAGGTCCGTGACCATCTGCTGGAAGTTCAGCATCGCCTCCAGGCGGCCCTGCGAGATCTCGGGCTGGTACGGCGTGTAGGCCGTGTACCAGGCCGGGTTTTCGAAGATATTGCGGAGGATGACGCCCGGCGTGAGCGTGTTGTAGTAACCCTGCCCGATGAAGCTCTTGAGCACGCGGTTCTTGTTCGCCAGCCCGCGCAGCCTGGCCAGCGCGGCTTCCTCGGTCAGCGGCTCGGTGAATTCGCCGAGCGGCATGCCGTCGCGGCGGCGGATGGCGGCGGGCACCACGGCGTCGATCAGCGCGGCGCGCGTCTCGTAGCCGAGCACCTTGAGCATGTGTTGCTGTTCGGCGGTGTCCGGGCCGATGTGACGGGCGGCGAAGGCGTCGCGCGCCTCCAGTTCGGCCAGCGTGGGCCGGCTACCTTGGGCGGCGTTCATGGGAAGCGGGGCATTCATGGCAAGTCTCTCGTGGGGCGGGGCGGCAGGTGGTCAGCCTGGCCGCCGCGCGGGCATCTCGGGCGCCGCCTCCTGGCTCGGGAGACGGCTGGTACAGCGCGTCAGGCGCCGACGCTGGCCTTGTAGGCGTCGACGGTCATCAGGCCGTTCACATCGTCGCCATTGGCCGGCTTCAGCTTGAACAGCCATGCGTCGAAGGCGTTGGCGTTGACGGATTCCGGCGCGGCGCTCGCGGCTTCGTTCACGGCGATGACTTCGCCGGCCACCGGGGCGTAGATGTCGGAAGCGGCCTTGACGGACTCCACCACGGCCAGCGCGTCGCCCGCGCCTACCGACTTGCCGACTTCGGGCAGCTCCAGGAAGACGATGTCGCCCAGCGCGTCCTGCGCATGGTCGGTAATGCCGATCGTCAGCGTGCCGTCGGCTTCAACGCGCACCCACTCGTGCGATTCGGTGTACTTCAGGTCAGCAGGGAAATTCATGACGGGTTCTCCGGGAATGCAGTGTTTGTCTTGTTTCGGTTCGCCTGCCGGGGCCAGCCGGGCAGGCGTGATGGCGACCGTTGGTGTCAGCCGGGCGGATGCCTCAGCTCACGAGTGCCTTGCCATTGCGCACAAACGGCAGTTTAACCACAGTCGCGGTCAGTTTGCGGTCACGAATCTCGACCTGGACCTCGGTGCCGGGCACAACGCCCTGCGGCAGCCGGGCAAAGGCAATGGATTGGGAGAGCGACGGGCTGAAGGTGCCGCTCGTGATCTCGCCGTCGCCGGCGGGGGTGATCACCTTCTGGTGCGCACGCAGCACCCCGCCCTTGTCGCGCAGGATCAGGCCGGCAAATGTCTTGTGTTGTCCGGCCGCCAGCAGCGCGGATTTGCCGGTGAAATCGCGCTCGCTCTGCAGGTCCACGGTCCAGGCCAGGCCGGCGTCGAGCGGCGAGGTGTGGATATCCATGTCCTGGCCGTACAGGTTCATGCCGGCTTCCAGGCGCAGCGTGTCGCGCGCGCCAAGTCCAGCCGGGCGCACGCCCACGGACTGCAGCTTCTCCCAGAAGCCGGCCACGTTCTCGGCCTCCACCACCAGCTCGAAGCCGTCCTCGCCGGTATAGCCGGTGCGCGCCACCATCAGCTCGCCCATCATCGGGTCCTGCACCACCACGGCGTTGAACGGCTTGAGCGCGTCCGCCGGCTGGGTCGAGGGGAAGGCCTGGTGGACCTTGGCACGCGCGTTCGGGCCCTGCACGGCGATGATCGCCAGCTTGCCCACGCCGGCCGGCGCCACGTCGCCCCGGCGCGGGGTGATCGTCACGCCGCTGCCGGTGGCTGCGTTGCGGGCTGTGATCCATTCGATGTCGCCCAGCGCCGTGCTGGCGTTCACCACCAGGCGGAAACGGTCTTCGGCGAAGAAATAGACGATCAGGTCGTCGATGACCCCGCCTTTTTCGTCGAGCATGCACGCATACAGGGCCTTGCCCGGGGTCTGGAGCTTGTCGACGTTGTTAGCCAGCAGGCCGCGCAGGAAGGCGCGCGTGTTGGGGCCGGACAGGTCCACCACGCACATGTGCGAGACATCGAACATGCCGGCATCGCCGCGCACCGCGTTGTGTTCTTCGATCTGGGAGCCGTAGTTGACCGGCATGTCCCAGCCGCCGAAATCGACCATGCGGGCACCGAGCGAGCGGTGGATGGCGTTAAGGGGCGTGGCCTGGAGCGTCATGGGAAATCCTCTGGAGCGAATACGGCAGCGAAAACAAAAAAAGGGTCATCCGCCGTGGGGATCGATGGCAATGCCACCAATCCGCCGCGGCGGATGACCCCTCTGTCCTCGATACCTGAGAGATTACGATGCGGCTTGCCGCATCGCGCGCCCCTTCGGTGGACACGCTCGCCATGCGTTGGCACGGGCGGGTGTCGCTCTCCAGAGTGCGGCATGCATCGTGTGCATGTTGCATGCCGATCCGACCGGTCCGTGGTGCCTGAGAGTTTTCGGGTGATACCCCTTCGGCGGCGCAATGGCTGCGCGCTCTCCCGGTTGGATGCGCGTGAATGTACGGGACGGGTTGACCTTTGTCAACGCGGCGCCAGCGCCACCTTGCTAGGGGCCGGGGAGGGCGCGGCGGTAATTCCTGCCGCCTGCGGGTAAGGACTACCCGCTGACTACCCGCTGCCGCCCCGAGGGGGGCGCGCGCCGCGCCGGATCAGCGGCCATCCTTGGTGACGACGTTACCCACCACGCCGCCCACCGCCGCACCGCCCACCGTGCCGAGCACGCTGCCATCGGTCAACGCCGCGCCGCCCAGCGCGCCCACGCCCGCGCCGATGGCGGTGTTGCGTTGCTTGGGACTCATGTCCGCGCAGCCGCCAAAGGCCGCCAGCGTGACACCGATCAGCGTAACTTTCGCCAGGGTCCGCATTGTTTTCATGATCGCCTCCGAATGTGCCGAATTTGTCATCAGGACGGCGTCGCCGCCGGTCCCGCATGACCCTATGAGGCAATCTCCATGCCCCGGGTGCCCCCTCTGACGTCACTTTTACGAAGTGTTACCGCGATGAAACACTGGTAGCACTCGCGTCCTTGATGTCCGCCATCAGGCACCGGCGCGGGCCACCCTGCGTGTTAACATCGACGCCTTTCGCGCGCCCGCCAAGCGTGCGCCATCCGGCACCCGCCCACCCATGACCCACGGACTCAACGCCGCCCAATCCGAAGCCGTTCGCTATCTGGACGGGCCCTGCCTCGTCCTCGCGGGCGCCGGGTCCGGCAAGACGCGCGTCATCACGCAGAAGATTGCCCACCTGATCGAGGACAAGGGCTTCGAGCCGCGCCACATCGCCGCCGTCACCTTCACCAACAAGGCGGCGAAGGAGATGCAGGAGCGCATCGCCAAGCTGATGGAGGGCAAGACCACGCGCGAGGGCAAGCGGATTCCGCTCAAGCAGCTCACGGTGTGTACCTTCCACTCGCTCGGCGTACAGATCCTGCGGATGGAGGCGGAGCACGTCGGCCTGAAGCCGCAGTTCTCGATCATGGATTCGGACGACTGCTTCGGGCTGGTGCAGGAGCAGCTCGCCACCACGGACAAGAAGCTGATCCGCAGCGTGCAGGGCACGATCTCGCTGTGGAAGAACGGCATGGTCGACCCCGAGACCGCGCTGGCCCAGGCCGCCAATGCCGACGAGCACCAGGCCGCCACGGTCTACCGCAACTACGTGGCCACGCTGCACGCCTACCAGGCGGTGGATTTCGACGACCTGATCCGCCTGCCCGCCGAGCTGTTCGCGCGTGACGAGACCGTGCGCCTGAAATGGCAGAACCGGCTGCGCTACTTCCTCGTCGACGAATACCAGGACACCAACGCCTGCCAGTACGCGCTGCTCAAGCTGCTGGCCGGCGGCTCGCACCTGCGCGCGCCGGCGTTCACGGCCGTGGGCGATGACGACCAGGCCATCTACGGCTGGCGCGGCGCCACGCTGGACAACCTGCGCGGCCTGCAGACCGATTTCCCGGACCTCAAGGTCATCAAGCTCGAGCAGAACTACCGCTCCACGGTGCGCATCCTCGAGGCAGCCAACGCGGTCATCGCCAACAATCCCAAGCTGTTCGACAAGAAGCTGTGGTCGGAGCACGGCATGGGCGACCCCATCGCCATCCACCCGATGAACGACGAGGAGCACGAGGCCGAGTCGGTGGTGTTCCGCCTGTCCGCCCACAAGTTCGAGCGCCGCGCGCAGTTCCGCGACTACGCCATCCTGTATCGCGGCAACCATCAGGCGCGGCTGTTCGAGCAGATCCTGCGGCGCGAGCGGATTCCGTACGTGCTGTCCGGCGGCCAGAGCTTCTTCGACAAGGCCGAGATCAAGGATATCTGCGCCTACCTGCGGCTGATTGCCAATCCGGACGACGACCCCGCCTTTATCCGCGCCATCACCACGCCCCGGCGCGGCGTGGGCAACACCACGCTGGAGGCCCTCGGCACGTTCGCGGGGCAGGCCAAGGTGTCGCTGTTCGAGGCCGCGATGATGGGCGGCATCGAGGGCAAGCTCCAGCCGCGCCAGCTGGAGCCGCTGCGTGTGTTCTGCGAGTCGATGGTGCGCCTGGCGGACCGCGCCAAGACTGATCCGGCCACCGTGCTGCTCGACGACATGATGGCCGGCATCCACTATGAATCGTACTTGTACGATACCTTCGACGAACGCCAGGCCCAGTCGCGCTGGACCAATACGCTCGAATTCCTCGACTGGCTCAAGCGCAAGGGCACCCGCCCGGAAGCCGAAGCCGGGGAGGGCGAGGCCACCGGCTTCGACAACGCCGACGGCTTTGGCGACGAAGGCAAGAACCTGCTGGAGCTGACCCAGACCGTGGCGCTGATGAGCATGCTCGAAGGCCGCGAGGAAGACCCGGACGCGGTGCGGCTCTCCACGCTCCACGCCTCGAAGGGCCTCGAATATCCGCACGTGTTCCTGGTGGGCGTGGAAGAGGGCATCCTGCCCCACGCGCGCGAGGACGAAGACATGAGCGACGAGAAAATCGAGGAAGAGCGCCGGCTGATGTACGTGGGCATCACCCGCGCCCAGCGCAGCCTCCAGATCAGCTGGTGCAAGAAGCGCAAGCGCGCCCGGGACACCTACTCCTGCGAACCCTCGCGCTTCATCGCCGAAATGAAACTCGAAGAAGCGCCGGCCCCCGTCGACGAGACCCCGGCCATGAGCCCCAAGGACCGGCTGGCGAATCTCAAGGCGCTGCTGGGTACGCCGGGCGCGCCCGGCAAGCCCGTGGCAGGTTGAGCCGCACCCTCGCCCCAGCCCACGCATCACCGCCGATACAAGGCGGACAAGACCGCGCGCCCGGCGCTTTCTAATATGGCGACGCGTCAGACGCCTCGGCGACTGGCGCCGTGCCGCGCCTGCCCTTCGGTTAGCGGTGCGGCTGGGTACGCTTGCGTGCCTGGCTCTTCCCTGTTGAACGCTCCCGGCGCGGCAGTGCCGGGGGCGTCGTTTTATCAGGCGAAGTTATCCACAGCGTACGTATCAAGCCCGATACAAAGCCGCCACAGCGCCGATATTGCAAACTGGTACAGTTGGACGCCGGCTGTTGCGCGGGCGCCTGCCAGTTTTCGCGCATCGGCTGTCCGCACCGCCCGCCGGCGTTTCCCATCCCTCCCGTTTTGCCATGGACCTCACTCCCGCCCTGCCTACCCGCCTGCTGATCGTCGATGACGATCCCCAGATCCGCGCCATGCTGGCCGAATACCTGGCCACGTTCGGCATGGCGGCCGATGGGGCCGAAGGCGGGGCGTCGATGCGCACGGCCATGGCGCAGCACCACTATGACCTGGTGATCCTGGACCTCTCGCTGCCGGGCGAGAACGGCCTGACGCTGTGCCGCGAGATCCGCGAGCGCACCGACATCCCCGTGATCATGCTGACTGCCCGCGCCGAGCTGGCCGACCGTGTGGTCGGGCTCGAGGTGGGGGCGGACGACTACGTGACCAAGCCGTTCGAGATGCGCGAACTGGTGGCGCGCATCCACACCGTGCTGCGGCGCAGTCGGGCGGATGTGCGGCGTGCAGCACCCACCCCGGCAGGGCACGAAGTCAAGTTTGGCGCGTGGCGGCTCAACACCACGCTGCGCCAGCTGGTCGACGAGGAGGACACGGTCGTGCCGCTCTCGAACGCCGAATTCCGCCTGTTGCTGACCTTCATCGAGCACCCGAACCGCGTGCTGGACCGCGAGATGCTGATCAACCAGGCGCGCGGCCGCGACCTCGATGTGTTCGATCGCAGCATCGACCTGCTGGTCTCGCGCCTGCGCCAGAAGCTGCGCGACGACCCGCGCGACTCGGCCCTGATCCGCACGGTGCGGGGCGAGGGCTACGTCTTCACGGTCAGCGTGGATTCCTGACGCATGGCCGCGTCCTCCCCGCCGCCGAACGCCAGCGCTGCCGTCCGGATGGACACCGCCACGCGACGTCGCCCCTTCGATTCGATGTTCCTGCGGCTGTTCCTTGTCATGGCCGCGATCATGGTGGCGGTGCACGTCCTCGGCGTGACCGTCATCGAGGGCCTGTTCCCGCGCCCCGGCTCGGCCCGTTGGGAAGAGCGTATGCGCGAGGCAGCCTCGGAGGCCGCCGCCGCCGGCAAGCCGTTCCGACGCCTCGAGCCGCCGCAGCGCGGACCGCGTTTCGAGGAAGATGACGATGCGGGCGAAGGCGGCCCGTCCGGGGATCGCGGCATGTTCCGTCCCGGTGATCCGGACCGGCGGGGCGGGCCGGCTGGACCGCCCCGCCACTTCCCCCCCTGGCACGGGCTCTGGCCCCTGCATCCGGGCATGATCTTCCAGTTCATCGCCATCGTGATTTCGTCGTGGGTCGGCGCGCGGCTGCTGGCGCGGCCGGTGCAGCGGCTGGCCACCGGCGCGAACCGGCTGGCGCAGGATGTGCACGCACCGCCACTCGACGATGACACGGGGCCGGCCGAGGCGCGCGCCGCCACCAAGGCGTTGAACCTGATGCAGCAACGCATCCGCACGCAGCTGGCGCAGCAGTCGCGCTTCCTGGCGGCAGTCTCCCACGACCTGCGCACGCCGCTCACGCGCATGAGCCTGCGCATCGAGCGCATCGAGGACAACGACGTGCGCTACCGGTTGCGGCAGGATCTGGCCGAGATGAACGGGCTGATCGATGCCACGCTCTATTACCTGCGTGACCGCGACGACGGCACCGGCCCGCGCCAGCGCGTGGACGTGCAGGCGCTGCTCCAGGCCATCGTCGACGATGCCGAGGAACTCGGCCAGGACGTGCGGCTCTCCGGCACCGCCGCGCCGCTGCTGGCCTACCCGGCGGAGTTGCGCCGCGCCGTGGTCAACCTCGTCGAGAACGCGCACCGCTACGGCGGCGCCGCGCATATCGTGCTGACGGACAGCCCCGAGCGCGTGCAGATCGACGTCTGCGACAACGGCCCCGGCATTCCGCCGGCAGAGTTGCCGCGCGTGCTGGAGCCGTTCTACCGCGTGGAGTCGTCGCGCAGCCGGGCCACCGGCGGCGTGGGGATGGGGCTGTCGATTGCCGCCGATATCGTTAATCGCCATGGCGGCGAGCTGACGCTGGACAACCGCGTCGAGGGCGGCCTGCGCGTGCGCATCACGCTGCCGCGCGACTGATAGATATAGGCGCCTGGGTCAGGCGCGCTGCGGCACGCCCGACTTGCCGATCGGCGCCAGCTGCACGTACTGCGAGCCGCGCAGCCCGCGCGTGAAGTCGAGCGTGAAATCGCCCACGTCGATGCGCGATTGCAGCGCGCGGCGCAGCTCCAGCGCACCCGGCGCCCTGGCCGCGCTGGCGGCCCGCACCAGCCAGGCCGCGCCGATGTAGCCGGCCAGCGTGGCGGGCGAGGGCGGTTCGTCCAGGTATTGCTTCATCCGCGCCACGTGCTCCTTGACCACGCGCAGCGTGGATTCCTGCGGGCCGGGCGCCACCTGCGTGACCACCACGCCACCCGCGTAGTGGCCGCCGAGAATCTCGCGCGCGGCGGCCGGGCTCACCGCCGACAATCCCACCAGAAAGCCGTACCAACCTTGCGCGGCCAGCGCGCGGCCGAGGCTGCCGTAGGCGAGCGTGTCGCCAGCCACGATGACCGCGCCGGGCCGCGTTGCGGCGATGCGGCGCGCGCTGTCATCGACACTCCCGGTCAGCGTTACGGCGCGCGTAGCGAGGTCGCGCTCCATCCGTTCGAGCCACGGCGTGCCCGCCGCGAGCGTGCCGGCGGCGAAATCGGGCGACACGGCCAGCACGATGTTCTTCAGGCCATAGCTGCGCAACTGCCGCACGGCGGCGTCCAGCTCCGCCTGATAGTCGGCGCGCGTGAACCAGATGTTGTCGGCAGCCAGCGAGAGCCCGGAGAGCGGGGCGACGATCTGCACGCCGCGCCGGCTCAGTTCGGACGAGGTGGCCAGCGCGGGCAGCAGCGTGTCGCCGGGGCCGAACAGCACGTCGATATGGTCCGACTCAGCCATGCCGATGGCCTGCGACGTGGCGATGCGCGGGCTGGCATCGGCATCCCGCACCATGTGCACGATGCGTGGCCCCTGGCCCGAGGCGTTGGTCGCATCGAACAGCACCTTGGCGCCGGCCAGGTAGTCCCGCGCCAGATCCGCCTGCGGCCCCACGCGGTCGAGCAGGTGGCCGACCACCAGCGACCGGCGCTGTGCGGCGGCGGGGTTGGCGGATTGGGGCTGGGCGAAGGCGGCCGGAGCCGCGAGCATCGCGGCCAGCGTGCCGAACGACCGGAGCATGCGTCGGCGCGCCGGCACGGCGGACGACATCGTTCTGGGCGAGGCTGGGCGCATGGTCGGCGGGCGTTGGAATCGGGTGGAGGGGGGACGGCGGGCAGAGCCTATCGGCCGTTCGTGACGCTCGGATGACGCCAACGCCCCACGGCGGCGGGGCTGCGGGCGCAAGCGCGGCGTGCGCTTGATGCGCGTCAAGGTGAGCGGTGGCGCAGCGGCATAGCATCGTGACCATCTTCGCCTGCAAAAAGAGCGCGCCATGTCAGCCCCCACCCTCCCCAGCATGCCTGCCACCACGGCGTTCGACCGCCGCGCGCTGGCCGACTTCCGCAGCCTGGCCGGCCGTATCGACGGCAACGGCCCCCGCTACACTTCCTACCCCACCGCCGACCGCTTCGAGGCGGAGATGGACGACGCGCGCTACCTCGCCGCGCTCGACGCCTGCCGCGCCGACTCGCCCGCGCCGCTCTCCCTCTACCTGCACATCCCGTTCTGCGAGAACATCTGCTACTACTGCGGCTGCAACAAGATCATCACCAAGGACCACGCGCGCAGCGCGCGCTACGTCGACTACCTCGCCCGGGAAATGGCGATGGTGGCCGGCCGGCTCGGGGAGCGCCGCGCGGTCATGCAATCGCACTGGGGCGGCGGCACGCCGACCTTCCTCGATCCCGACGAAATGCGCCGCGTGATGGCGGCGCTGACGCAACACTTCCACCTGCTGCCCGATGGCGAGCACGCGATCGAGATCGATCCGCGCCGCGTGACCGATGCGCGCATGGCGCTGCTGGCGGAACTCGGTTTCAACCGGATCAGCCTTGGCGTGCAGGACTTCGACCTGAAGGTGCAGCAGGCGATCCATCGCGTGCAGTCCTACGAGGAAGCGCGCGATGTGGTGCTGGCGGCGCGGCGGCTCGGCTTCCGCTCGGTCAGCATGGACCTGATCTACGGGTTGCCGCACCAGACCACCGAACGTTTCGCGGCGACCATCGACCGCGTGCTGACGCTGCGGCCGGACCGGCTCTCGGTCTACAGCTACGCGCACCTGCCGCATGTGTTCAAGCCGCAGCGGCGTATCGACGAGGCGGCGCTGCCGCCCGCCGGCGAGAAGCTCGACATCCTGGTATCCACGATCGAGCACCTGACCGCCGCCGGCTATGTCTATATCGGCATGGATCATTTCGCGCTGCCGGACGACGACCTTGCCATCGCCCAGCAGGCCGGGCGCCTGCAACGCAACTTCCAGGGCTACGCCACGCATGCGGGGCACGATCAACTGGGCTTCGGCGTCTCGGCGATTGGCGCGGTGGCCGGCCACTACGTGCAGAACGCGCGCACCACGGACGAGTACTACGCCGCGCTGGACGAGGGCCGACTGCCGGTGGCGCGCGGCTTTGGCATGTCCGCAGACGACCACCTGCGCAAGACGATCATCGGCGCACTGATGTGCCACGGCACGCTCGACATCGCGGCGGTGGAGGCCGGGCATGGCATCGACTTCGCCCGGACCTTCGCGCCGGAACTGGCGGGGCTGGACGCGCTGGCGACGGAGGGGCTGTTGCGGCGCGATGCGTCGCGGATCGACATCACTCCGCTGGGCCGGCTGCTGGTGCGTCGCGTGGCGATGGTGTTCGACCGCTACCTGCGCCAGGACGCGGGGCGCGAAGTGCCGCTGGTGCGCTATTCGCGCGTGGTCTGAACTGCTGCCTATATATATAGGGATAGGGGCGCCGGACCGACCGGCCCCCAATCGAAACAAAAAAGCCCGCGAGGATCGTCGCGGGCTTTTTTGCGTGGACTTACAGGTGCGCTTTGCGTTACTTCGAGGCGTTGACCATGTAGTCGGCGGCGGCGATCACATCGGCATCGGCGCCGGCATAGCCACCCTTGGGCGGCATCACGCCCTTGCCCTTGAGCGCGAAGTTGTGGACGGCGTCCATGCCTTCCTTGATGCGCGGCGCCCAGGCGGCCTTGTCGCCGAGCTTCGGCGCACCGGCCACACCGGCGGCGTGGCAGGCGGCGCAAACCTGGTCGTAGACCTTCTTGCCGGTTTCGGCCGACGCAGCGGCCGGGGCGGCAGCCGCCGCAGCAACGGGTGCGGCGGCAGCGGGGGCCGGTGCGGCAGCGGCCGGG
>NZ_CAJPVH010000035.1 GCF_905397395.1 Cupriavidus campinensis | reverse complement strand
GCCAGCGTCTGCGTGGCCACGGCCACGCGGCGCAGCGCGGCCGCCGTCAGGCTCATGATTTCGAGGCGGGGCGTGGGTCGCGCGGGTCGCGCAGGTCAATCAGGCGCGTGCCTGCCAGCCGGTCGTGCAGGAACTGGCGGCGCGGGTCGAGCCACGCCAGCGCAATCCACACCAGCAGGCCGGCCACCAGCACGCCGACGAACGGCCCGCGCGTGAGCCCGAGCGCGTGGCCGACCGCCGCCGCGGGCGGCAGCCACAGCCAGGCGAGCACATAGCGCAGCAGTGCGCGGGTCCAGTGCGGCGGCTCGCCGGCCGCCGTTTCGAGGCGGATGCGCCACGTCTGCATCGCCAGCGTCTGGCCGTTGCGCTGCCAGAACCACGTGAAGTAGCACGCCAGTACGACGAACATCCAGGCCTGATCGACATAGGGCTGGTCAAGGCCGAGCCGTTGCAGCACCGGCCGCGCCAGCAGATAGACCGCGCTGGCGGCCATGAGCACGCCGAACAGCAGCACGCCCTCATAGAGCATGCAGGTCAGGCGGCGGCGCAGCGTGGGCGTGCGCGGGGCGCGCGACGGCATGGAAGCGGGAGGAGCGGGGGTGGCAGGGCTGGCGGCGGGCATGGCGCGGGTTCCGGGTGAGCGGCAATTATGCCAAATCCGGGGCGCCGCGCCGCGCGGCCGGGGCGGGTGTTACTGGCGGGGGGTGTCGGGAGGGCTGATCGGCATGTCGGTGGCCGCCTCGCCCGTGACCGGCGGCGAGAGCGACTCGGGGGCCGGTTGCGCTGCTGGTGCCGAAGCCGCCACTTCTGGTGGCGTGGCGGGGGCGGCCGGTGCGGACGCGGCGGCGACAGGGGCCGAAGCGGGTGCCGCCGGTGTCGATGCGGTCAGCGCCGGCGGCAGCGCGGCGGCCGCGCTGGCGGGCTTGTTGGCGCGGATCTGGTGGCCGGTATCGGTCGGCAGGCGCTTGCCGGACGGTAGTCCGCTCACCGCGCCGGGGCGACGTGGCACCTTCTCGGCTGCCGCCAGTTCCTTTTTCTGCGCCTCGGGAAGCTGTTGGTAACGGTCCCACGCATCGGCCTTCTTCTCGGCCGGCACCGTGCGGGTGATCTGGTAGTTCTCGCGCGCCACGCGGCGCTGCTGGGGCGTCATCTTGACCCATTCGGCCATCCGTTCCTGCAGCCGCGCCTGTTCCTCGGGCTTCAGCGACGGGTAGCGGTCGGCAATGCGCTGCCACTTGCGGCGGTTCAGCTCGGGAATGGTGTCCCAGAGCGGGCGCAGCGGGGCGAGGATCTGCTGGTGCGACGGGGTCAGTTCGACCCACGTCGGATGGACATGGAACACGGGCGGCGCCGAGGCGCCCGCGCGGACCTCGTGGGCTTCGGCGGCCTGCGTCAGCTCGCCCGCGGCCAGCACGGCCACGGCGCCAAGGCTGGCGCACAGCGCGGTGAATCGGGCCAGCCGGCGCGGGGTGGCGTCGGAGCGGAAGTGAGCGCGCGCCATCCTATTGATCGCGGTCGTGCTTGAGGAACACGTGGAAGCCCTGGTCGGCATAGGCCGTGGGCGGCAGGTCGTCGAGCAGCATGGCGGCGTCCACATCGGCGAGCTCTTCCACGCGCTTCTGCTGCTGCCACTGGTAGATGCCGGTCACGCCGGCGATCAGCGCCACCAGCGTCCAGAGCAGGGCAAGCCGGCGCAGCCAGGCGCCAGCGCGGTGCAGTGGCGTGCTGTCGTCATCGTCGAAGATGGCGCCATGGCTGCCGGGCAGGGCGAATTGCGGCACCGTGGCCGGTGCCTCGGCTTTCTTTGCGGCCAGCGCCATGCGCCGCGCGGCAGCAAGCCGTTCGGCAATGTCCGCCGGCACGGCATCCGCCGAGGCATCGAGTGCCGAGCGGATCTCGCGGGCGAAGCGGCGTTCCTGTATATCTCGTTGGTTTCGGCTCATAGTCGGACCCCCCGTGCGCGCAAGGCCTGCGCCAGTGTGTGCGTTGCACGGGAACAGTGCGTCTTGACGCTGCCTTCCGAGCAGCCCATCGCGGCTGCCGTCTCGGCCACGTCCATATCCTCCCAGTAACGCATCAGGAAAGCTTCGCGTTGACGCGTGGGCAGACGCTGGATTTCCTGCTCGATGATGTGCATGACCTGTGCCCGCTCGACCTTGTCGGCGCTGCTTTCCGCAGATTCTGACCCGGCCTGGGCCTCGAGGGTTTCCAGCAGGTCGTTGTCATCGCCTTCGCGGTCGTCGCGCAGGTTCGAGAACAGCGTTACCCACGTGTTGCGTACTTTCTGGCGGCGGAAGTAGTCGTGGATCGTATTCTGCAGGATTCGCTGGAATAACGGCGCCAGTTCGGCGGCATGCTTGTCACCGTACTTTTCGGCCAGCTTGATCATGGCGTCCTGCACGATGTCCAGCGCGGCTTCGTCATCCCGCACGGCGAATACGGCCTGCTTGAAGGCACGGCGTTCCACGCTGGAGAGAAAGTCTGAGAGTTCCTGGTCGGTGGCCATGCAGGCAGGAATGTGCCGCGAAAGTCGCGCGGCGGGTCGCAAATGTCTGCGATGCTAGCAAAAAACAGCCGGCTTGGGCGATGCTGTATTGGTTTGCAGACAATATGCCGGAGGGGTCGCATGCGGCCGTTCGCCATCGTGGTGCGCGCACAAAAAAGTCTCCGGCAGGCCATAGACCACGCTGGTGCATTGCAGTATCATCATCGGTTCACGACATCAGTGGTTGTCTCATCAGACCGCTTATAAGGCGGTCTCTTCATGCAGACGCGCACCGCTTGAACCCGAGCCACAAGCCCGGCAGAGAGCATCCAAACAATTTTTTGCCGAAAATTGCAAAGGACTGAAATGAACATGCCCAGCGCGGAATTCTCCCACGCAGACAGCAATTCATCTGCCGCACCCGAAATGATCGGTGCGGAAATTCTCTGTCACGCACTCGCCGAAGAAGGCGTCGAATACGTCTGGGGCTACCCCGGCGGCGCGGTGCTGTACATCTACGACGAGCTCCACAAGCAAAAGAAGTTCGAGCACATCCTGGTGCGCCACGAGCAGGCTGCGGTCCATGCCGCGGATGGCTACGCGCGCGCCACGGGCAAGGTCGGCGTCGCCCTGGTGACTTCCGGCCCGGGCGTGACCAATGCCGTGACCGGCATCGCCACCGCCTACCTGGACTCGATCCCGATGGTGGTGATCACCGGCAACGTGCCGACCCATGCCATCGGCCAGGATGCCTTCCAGGAATGCGACACCGTCGGCATCACGCGCCCGATCGTCAAGCACAACTTCCTCGTGAAGGATGTGCGCGACCTCGCCGCGACGATCAAGAAGGCGTTCTTCATCGCTGCCACCGGCCGTCCCGGCCCCGTGGTGGTCGATATTCCGAAGGATGTCTCCCGGAATGCGTGCAAGTACGAGTACCCGAAGTCGATCGACATGCGCTCGTACAACCCCGTGAACAAGGGGCACTCGGGCCAGATCCGCAAGGCTGTAGCGCTGCTGCAGGGCGCCGAGCGTCCGTATATCTATACGGGCGGCGGCGTGGTGCTGGCCAATGCCAGCGAGGAACTGCGTCAGCTGGCCGCCATCACGGGCCATCCGGTTACCAACACGCTGATGGGCCTGGGCGCGTTCCCGGGCACGCACAAGCAGTTCCTCGGCATGCTCGGCATGCACGGGACGTATGAAGCCAACATGGCCATGCAGAACTGCGACGTGCTGATCGCCATCGGCGCCCGCTTCGACGACCGCGTGATCGGCAACCCGGCGCACTTCACCGCACAGGCACGCAAGATCATCCATATCGATATCGACCCCTCGTCGATCTCGAAGCGCGTGAAGGTCGACATTCCCATCGTCGGCAACGTCAAGGACGTGCTCCAGGAACTGATCGCCCAGCTGCAGGCCAGCGACGTCAAGCCCAAGCGCGAGGCCCTGGCCAAGTGGTGGGACCAGATCGAGCAATGGCGTTCGGTGGACTGCCTCAAGTACGACCGCCACAGCGAGATCATCAAGCCGCAGTACGTGGTGGAAAAGATCTGGGAACTGACCAAGGGCGACGCATTCATCTGCTCCGACGTGGGCCAGCACCAGATGTGGGCCGCGCAGTTCTACAAGTTCAACGAGCCGCGCCGCTGGATCAACTCCGGCGGCCTGGGCACGATGGGCGTGGGCCTGCCGTACGCGATGGGCATCAAGAAGGCGTTCCCGGACAAGGAAGTGGTCACGATCACGGGCGAAGGCTCGATCCAGATGTGCATCCAGGAACTGTCCACCTGCCTCCAGTACGACACCCCGGTCAAGATCTGCTCGCTGAACAACGGCTACCTGGGCATGGTGCGCCAGTGGCAGGAGATCGAGTACGACAACCGCTACTCGCACTCCTACATGACCGCGCTGCCTGACTTCGTCAAGCTGGCCGAGGCCTTCGGCCACGTGGGTATCCGCGTGGAGAAGACGGCCGATGTCGAGCCGGCGCTGCGCGAGGCGTTCCGCCTCAAGGACCGCACCGTGTTCCTGGACTTCCAGACCGACCCCACGGAAAACGTGTGGCCGATGGTCCAGGCCGGCAAGGGCATCTCCGAAATGCTGCTCGGCGCGGAGGACCTGTAATGCGACACATCATTTCGGTCCTGCTGGAAAACGAGCCCGGCGCGCTGTCGCGCGTGGTGGGGCTGTTCTCGGCGCGCGGCTACAACATCGAGACGCTCACGGTGGCCCCCACCGAGGATGCGTCGCTGTCGCGGATGACCATCGTCACCACCGGCTCGGACGACGTGATCGAGCAGATCACCAAGCACCTGAACCGCCTGGTGGAAGTGGTCAAGGTGGTGGACCTGACGGAAGGCGCGCACATCGAGCGCGAGCTGATGCTCGTGAAGGTGCGCGCGGTGGGCAAGGAGCGCGAGGAAATGAAGCGCACCGCCGACATCTTCCGGGGCCGCATCATCGACGTGACCGAGAAGACGTACACCATCGAGCTGACCGGCAACGGCGGCAAGCTGGATGCGTTCCTCGATGCCATCGACCGCACCGCGATCCTGGAGACCGTCCGTACGGGCGGCTCCGGCATCGGCCGCGGCGAACGCATCCTGAAGGTCTGACCGGCGCACCCGGCAGCGGCCACAAGCCAATCGCAGTATCCCCGGCGGCGCGACGCGTGAATCGGAACCAACGCCCGTGCCACGCCGCCACCCCTTATACGCAGACTTAGAAAATCGAAGGAATCATCATGAAAGTGTTTTACGACAAGGACGCCGACCTCTCCCTGATCAAGGGCAAGAACGTCACCATCATCGGTTACGGCTCGCAAGGCCACGCCCACGCACTGAACCTGAAGGACTCGGGCGTGAACGTGACGGTTGGTCTGCGCAAGAGCGGTGCGTCGTGGAACAAGGCCGTCAACGCCGGTCTGCAGGTCAAGGAAGTGGGCGAGGCTGTCAAGAACGCCGACGTGGTCATGATCCTGCTGCCGGACGAGCAGATCGCCGACGTGTACAAGAACGAAGTGCACGACAACATCAAGGAAGGCGCCGCGCTGGCCTTCGCGCACGGCTTCAACGTGCACTACGGCGCCGTGATCCCGCGCGCCGACCTGGACGTGATCATGATCGCCCCGAAGGCCCCGGGCCACACGGTGCGCTCGACGTACTCGCAGGGTGGCGGCGTGCCGCACCTGATCGCCGTGCATCAGAACAAGTCCGGCGCCGCCCGTGACATCGCGCTGTCGTACGCCACCGCCAACGGCGGCGGCCGTGCCGGCATCATCGAGACCAACTTCCGCGAAGAAACCGAAACCGACCTGTTCGGCGAGCAGGCCGTGCTGTGCGGCGGTACCGTCGAGCTGATCAAGGCTGGCTTCGAGACGCTGGTGGAAGCCGGCTACGCGCCGGAAATGGCCTACTTCGAGTGCCTGCACGAGCTGAAGCTGATCGTCGACCTGATCTACGAAGGCGGCATCGCCAACATGAACTACTCGATCTCGAACAACGCCGAATATGGCGAATACGTCACCGGCCCGCGCGTCGTGACGGAAGAGACCAAGAAGGCCATGAAGCAGTGCCTGACGGACATCCAGACCGGCGAGTACGCCAAGAGCTTCCTGCTCGAGAACAAGGCCGGCGCCCCGACCCTGATCTCGCGCCGTCGCCTGACGTCCGAGCATCAGATCGAGGAAGTGGGTGCCAAGCTGCGCGCGATGATGCCGTGGATTGCCAAGAACAAGCTGGTCGACCAGTCGAAGAACTAAGCTGACGACAGCTGGCAGGGCGGGGCCCCCGGGGCCCGCCGCCCTCGGCCGTCCAGCCCGCCGCCGGCCCCGCGCAGTGTTGCGTGAGGCATTTTGGCGGAGGCTGGACGGCTTTTTGTTATCCTTGTCGGACTTTATTCGGGCGCTGGCTCGAATCTTTCTTATTATTCGCGGCGATACCCCTACAAAGCCCCGACGGCGGCCAGTCCATGGCGCCGACCCGGCACGGCGTATCGTTTCTACCTGAACTTCAGACCAAGTCTTGCATGAACTATCCTCATCCGCTGATCGCCCGTGAAGGCTGGCCATTCCTGGCCGGCGCATTCGTCATCTCGCTGCTGGTGCATGTCAGCGCAGGTTTCTGGTGGGCGCTGCCGCTGTGGATTCTCACGATCTTCGTGCTCCAGTTCTTCCGCGATCCGCCCCGGCCGATTCCGTCGGCGCCGAACGCGGTGCTGGCGCCCGCCGACGGCCGCATCGTCGTGGTGGAGAAGACCCAGGACCCGTACGCCGGGCGCGAGGCGCTCAAGATCAGCGTGTTCATGAACGTGTTCAACGTGCATTCGAACCGCGTTTCGGTGGACGGCAAGGTCGAGAAGCTCGAATACTTCCCGGGCAAGTTCGTCAATGCCGATCTGGACAAGGCGTCGGTGGAAAACGAGCGCAACGCCATCGTGATTCGCCGCGCGCAGGACGGCAAGGTGGTCACGCTGGTCCAGGTGGCCGGGCTGGTGGCGCGCCGTATCCTGTGCTACACCAAGGTGGGCGACACACTCTCGCGTGGCCAGCGTTACGGCTTCATCCGCTTCGGCTCGCGCGTGGACGTGTACCTGCCCGTCGATGCGCGCCCGCGCGTGACGATTGGCGAGAAGGTGTCCGCCTCGTCGACCGTGCTGGCCGAACTGGACGTGCAGGGCGCGCAGCAGTAAGCCGCCGCCGTCCACACTGATAGGAGAGGCTGGCATGGGTGCCTTCAATCGACGGAACAAGCGCGTCAGCATCGGCAACGTGACGCATCTGCGACCGTTCCGCCGCAACCAGTTGCGCAACGACCCCGGCTACGACGAGGCCGAGGAAGGGCCCGACATCGAGTACGTGCGCCCGCGCCGGCGCGGCATCTACCTGCTGCCCAACGCGTTCACCACCGCCGCGCTGTTCGCCGGCTTCTACGCCATCGTGGCGGCGATGAACGGCCACTTCGACTCGGCCGCCATCGCCATCTTCGCGGCCATGGTGCTGGACGGCATGGACGGCCGCGTGGCGCGCATCACCAACACGCAGAGCGCATTCGGCGAGCAGTACGATTCGCTTTCGGACATGACGTCGTTCGGCGTGGCGCCGGCGCTGGTCATGTACACCTGGATCCTGCGCGATCTCGGCAAATGGGGCTGGATCGCCGCGTTCGTCTACTGCACCTGCGCAGCGCTGCGTCTGGCGCGCTTCAACGCCAATATCGGCGTGGTGGACAAGCGTTTCTTCCAGGGCCTGCCAAGCCCGGCCGCGGCGGCACTGGTGGCCGGCTTCGTCTGGCTGGTCATCGACAACAAGCTGCCGGTCAGGGAGCTGTGGATGCCGTGGGTCGCTTTTGCGATTACGCTCTATGCGGGCCTGTCGATGGTCTCGAACGCCCCGTTTTACAGCGGCAAGGCGCTGGACGTGCGCTACCGCGTGCCCTTCGGCATGATGGTGCTCGTGCTGGTGCTGTTCGTGGTGGTTTCCACCGATCCGCCGGTGGCGCTGTTCGGGCTGTTTGTGGCCTACGCGGTGTCAGGCTACCTGCTGTGGGCCTGGCGCGCGCTGCACGGCGAGCCAGGCGGGGTACGCAAGGCACGCGCCGGCGGACCCGACGGGCTCGGCGGCGGTAACTAGCAAGCATGGCAACAGGGCGTCTTCGGGCGCCCTGTGTCGTTTCGGCGGCATTTCAATCCGCATCACGCGGGTCGCATTACGTTCCACTCACCGTCAGGAGAATGTCATGGGCATGTTTGACTTCATCAAGGAAGCGGGCGAAAAGCTGTTCGGCAAGGGCGAGGCCAAGGCTGCGCAGGAAGCGGCCAAGGCGGACGCCTCGGCAGAGAAGGTGGAGGCCGCCAACCGCGCCGCCGGCGACGCCATCGAGGCCTACATCAAGCAGATGGGGCTCGACGCCACCGGGCTGATGGTCCAGGTGGACGGCTCGCAGGGCAAGGCGACGGTGTTCGGCGTGGCGCCGGACCAGGCAACCCGGGAGAAGATCATCCTCTGTGCCGGCAATGTGGAAGGCGTGGAGTCGGTGGAGGACAAGATGTCCGTCAACGTGGAGTCCACTGAATCGCAATGGCATACCGTGGTCAAGGGCGACACGCTCTGGGCCATCGCCCAGGTGGCCTACGGCAATGGTGCCGAGTACAACAAGATCTTCGAAGCGAACAAGCCGATGCTTTCGCACCCGGACAAGATCTATCCGGGTCAGAAGCTGCGGATTCCGCCGAAGGGCTGAAATCGGCCCGGGTCGGCCCGCCTTGCACGCGCGCGCCAAACCGGATATAGTCCCCGACATGATTTCGCGCCAGTCCCTACTCGCCCGCACCACTCTAGGTGGCCTACTAGGCCATCGGGTCGGGACGCGCGCGCGCTGAGGGACGCTATCGCCCTAGCGCGGAATCACCAGGAATTTTCCTAGTTTTCAAACGCCCCGGCCTGCACCCATGCACGCCGGGGCGTTTTGCATTCGATTTCGAGGACTGCGACGCCCGGCGGCACCAAGGACGGGACGGCACGGCACACAACAAGGTACAGCCCAGGAGCTCCACAAAATGTCTGACAAACTCATCATTTTCGATACCACCTTGCGTGATGGCGAGCAGTCGCCCGGTGCCTCGATGACCCGCGAAGAGAAGATTCGCATCGCGCGCCAGCTGGAACGGCTGAGGGTCGATGTGATCGAGGCCGGCTTTGCGGCCAGCTCCAATGGTGACTTCGAAGCCATTCGCTCGATCGCCCAGGTGGTCAAGGATTCGACGATCTGCTCGCTGGCGCGCGCCAACGACAAGGACATCGCCCGCGCGGCGGAGGCGCTCAAGCCGGCCAACTCGTTCCGGATCCATACGTTCATCGCCACCTCGGCGCTGCACATGGAGAAGAAGCTGCGCATGACGCCGGACCAGGTGTACGAGCAGGCGCGCCTGGCCGTGCGCTTCGCGCGCCAGTTCACTGACGACATCGAATTTTCGCCAGAAGACGGCAGCCGTTCGGACATGGACTTCCTCTGCCGCGTGCTTGAGGGCGTGATTGCCGAAGGCGCGACCACGATCAACCTGCCCGATACGGTTGGCTACGCGGTGCCCGAAGGCTACGCGGACCTGATCCGCTCCGTGCGTGAGCGTATCCCCAACTCGGACAAGGCGGTCTGGTCGGTGCACTGCCACAATGACCTGGGCATGGCCGTGGCCAACTCGCTGGCCGCCGTGAAGCTGGGCGGCGCGCGCCAGATCGAGTGCACGATCAACGGTCTCGGCGAGCGGGCCGGCAACACGAGCCTGGAAGAGGTGGTGATGGCCGTGAAGACGCGCCGCGACTACTTCAACATGGACGTGAACATCGACACCACGCAGATCGTGCCGGCCTCCAAGCTGGTCTCGCAGATCACCGGTTTCGTGGTGCAGCCGAACAAGGCCGTGGTGGGCGCCAACGCCTTCGCGCACGCCTCTGGCATCCATCAGGACGGCGTGCTCAAGGCACGTGACACCTACGAGATCATGCGCGCGGAAGACGTGGGCTGGACCGCCAACAAGATCGTGCTCGGCAAGCTCTCGGGCCGCAATGCGTTCAAGCAGCGCCTGCAGGAGCTGGGCATCGAACTCGAGAGCGAGAGCGAAGTCAACGCCGCCTTCGGCCGCTTCAAGGAACTGGCCGACCAGAAGGCCGAGATCTTCGACGAAGACATCATGGCCATCGTTTCGGATGAGGCGCACGACGTGAACGAGCACTACCGCTTCGTGTCGCTGTCGCAGCGCTCCGAGACCGGCGAGCGCCCGCATGCGCGCGTGGTTTTCAATATGGATGGCAGCGAGCAGACTGGTGAAGCCGAGGGCAATGGTCCCGTCGACGCCACCATGCATGCCATCGAAGGCAAGGTCAACAGCGGCGCGGAACTGGTGCTGTACTCGGTGAACGCCATCACCACCGGCACACAGGCGCAGGGCGAAGTGACCGTGCGGCTGTCGAAGGCCGGCCGCATCGTCAACGGCGTGGGCACCGATCCGGACATCGTCGCGGCATCGGCCAAGGCCTACCTGGCCGCGTTGAACAAGCTGCACGACAAGGCCGTACAGAAGATCAACCCGCAGATCTGACCTCCGATCCGCGTACCGGCGCCGGGGGCCCACAAGGCCCCCGCGACCATCAGCCGCCCGTCAGTCGCGTATCCCGCGACGACGGGCGGTTTTTCGTTGGATGGCGATGTCTCGCAATCGATACGGCTACGGGCGATCGGAGCGGTCGTACAGTGGATCTGGCGTGATCTGGGTCTGGCGCAGCAAGCCGGCGTCATCGAAATAGAAATTGAACAGCGAGTACCACTGGTCTTCGTGGCGGAAGCGGTAGCTCCACACCTCGCGTTTCATCAATGGAAAGTACTGATTTGGCTCGCGCGGGGCACCGAAGTGCTCCAGCACGTCTTTCTTGGTCCAGACATTGACCTGCGCCTTGTACAGTTCCGGCGTCCGGAGCATCTGCCGGAAATTCGTCAGATTGCCATTCTTGTCGAAGTCGGCGGCGTACGATTCCTGGCCCAGCGGCTGTTTCGAATAGAACCAGCGCACGGTGCCGTCGTCGAGCTTGTAGACGTCGGTGGGCTTGCCGAAGGTGGCCATCACGGCGCTCTCGGGCTGGCCGACCAGTTTCAGGCCGGTATCCACCGGGGCCAGGGCGGTACAGGCGCTAAGCAGGGCGGCGCCCAGGCCCAGAGCCACGGTCTGGGCCAACCGGCGGCCGGAATATCGGAGGGGGGAGGTCATGGGGATTTCTCGACTGGCGATCGTACGAATGCTGGAAGTGTAGTCCGGTCCGGCGCCGATGTGCATCGGACGCTGCTTTTTTCATGGGATTGCCCCCATCGCCCCGGCTGCCGTACCATCCACGCCTTCGTCGTGCGATGTAGAAGGGGAGTGAGGATGTCCGGAGCGGAAAAGGGGTGGCGGCGCGGCCCGTGGTGTGCATGGCTGGCGGCGACGCTGCTGTGCCTGGCGGGGAGCGCGCATGCCCAGGGCGAGGCTGGCGCGCCGATCCGGCTGGGCATGATCGAGGGGCTGTCCGGCCCGTTCGCCAATGCCGGGGACGCCGTGGCGCGCAACCTGCGCATTGCCATCGACCGCGTCAACGCGCGCGGCGGCGTGAAGACCGCCGAGGGCGCCCGTCCGCTGGAACTGGTCACGTTCGACAGCAAGGGCAATGTCGATGAAAGCCTGATCCAGTTCCGCGCGCTGGTGGACAAGCGCATCCCCTTCGTTTTGCAGGGCAACAGCTCGGCCGTGGCCGGGGCGCTGGTGGCGGCGATCAATCGCCACAACATGCGCCAGCCGGAGGCGCGCGTGCTGTTCCTCAACTACTCGGCCGTCGATCCGGCGCTGACCAACGAGAATTGCAGTTTCTGGCATTTCCGCTTCGACGCGAGTTCGGACATGCGCATGCAGGCGCTGACCGAGGCGATTCGCGGCGAACACACTGTCCGCAAGGTCTACCTGATCGACCAGGACTACAGCTTTGGTCACCAAGTGGCGAAATCGGCACGTGAGATGCTGGCGGCCAAGCGGCCGGACATCCAGATCGTGGGCGACGAATTCCACCCGATCGGCAAGATCAAGGATTTCGCGCCGTACATCGCCAAGATCAAGGCCAGCGGCGCTGACGCTGTGATCACCGGCAACTGGGGCAACGACCTGACGCTGATGGTCAAGGCCGCGCGCGAGGGCGGGCTGGGCGCCCGCTTCTATACGTTCTACGGCAACGGGCTGGGCGCGCCGGCGGCGATGGGCGATGCCGGCGTGGGCCGCGTGCTGGCGGTGGCCGAGTGGCACCCGAACGTGGGCGGCGCAGCGTCCGACGCCTTCTACCAGGCATTCCGCACCCGCTACCCCGAGCCGCGCGACGACTACGTGCACCTGCGCATGCAGATGATGGTGGAAATGCTGGCGCGGGCCATCACCCAGGCCGGCTCCACGGATGCCGTCAAGGTGGCGCTGGCGCTCGAGAACATGCGCTTCACCAACGATTTCCACGACGCCACCGTGCGTGCGGACGACCACCAGGTGCTGCAGCCGCTCTATGTTTCGGTCATGGCGAAGCAGGGCGGGGACGTGCGCTTCGACAACGAAGGGTCTGGCTACGGCTTCCGCACTGTGAAGAAGCTCAAGACCGCCCAGACAACCCTGCCCACCACGTGCCGCATGGAGCGCCCGGCGAGCTGACCGGGCAGGCCGCGCGGACGGATTTCGCCGCGCCGGCAAATTCGGCTATAATCCGCGGCTGTCGTGCAAGGACCCCTGCGCACGGCGCATGCCTCAGTCCATACCAGGCTTCAAGGCACGACGCAGGTGGCGCATCCCGCGCTGCAGCGTTCGCAAGTGAAAGGAAATCATCATGGCAATCGCCAACAAGTCCGAAGTTATCAAGCAGTTCGCCCGCGGCACCAACGACACGGGTAGCCCCGAAGTTCAGGTCGCCCTGCTGACCACCCGCATCAACGAACTGACCCCCCACTTCAAGGCCAACATGAAGGATCACCACAGCCGCCGCGGTCTGCTGCGCATGGTGAGCCGTCGTCGCCGCCTGCTGGACTACCTCAAGGCCAGCGACGCTGACCGTTACCGTGCCCTGATCGAAAAGCTGGGCCTGCGTAAGTAAGGTCTGCGGATGGCAGCACGAATCCTGCACAAGTTGTTCCTGCACGATTTCACGTGAGGCCGCGATGCCTGCGTCAGCTTTGCTGAGGCAGGCATTTTGCTTTTCTGGTCCGGCGGCATCCCCGCCGGGCCGGCATTGATTGTGATGTTTGCTTCACTAAGTCGTCCTGGCCAAGCAGCCCGGGCGCCCGTTGCGCCAAGACGTGTAACGGAGTAAGTTACCTCGCTCTTTATATTGCTCTGTGACCGGAGCCGGCCAAGGAACCGGGGTTTTGTGTCATTCCATCGCCGCATCGCCAGCCTGGTGGTGTTGCGATGGAATGGCATAGCACTTCCCTGAGACTGCGACCGGCATGAATCCGGCAGTTCGCCTGCCGCTGTGAGCGCAGGCGTCGCGGGACGCGCGTGTGTGCGCCCCGCATGCATGTATCAAGGAAACGCTCATGACCATGTTCAACAAGATCGTCAAGGAATTCCAATGGGGCCAGCACACGGTCCGTATGGAAACCGGCGAAGTCGCCCGCCAGGCTGGCGGTGCCGTAATCGTCGACGTGGAAGACACCGTGGTGCTGGCCACCGTGGTGGCAGCCAAGAGCCCGAAGGCGGGCCAGGACTTCTTCCCGCTGACCGTCGACTACATCGAAAAGACCTACGCTGCCGGCAAGATCCCCGGTGGCTTCTTCAAGCGTGAAGGCCGTCCGTCGGAAAACGAGACGCTGACCTCGCGCCTGATCGACCGTCCGCTGCGCCCGCTGTTCCCGGAAGGCTTCTACAACGACGTGCAGGTGGTGATCCACGTGCTGTCGATCAACCCGGAAGTGCCGGCCGACATCCCTGCGCTGATCGGCGCGTCCGCCGCGCTGGCCGTGTCGGGCATTCCGTTCAACGGCCCGGTGGGTGCCGCCCGCGTGGGTTACAAGGATGGCCAGTACCTGCTGAACCCGACCCGCTCGCAGATCGCCACGTCCGACCTGGACCTGGTGGTGGCCGGTACCGAGCGCGCCGTGCTGATGGTGGAATCGGAAGCCCAACAGCTGTCGGAAGACGTGATGCTGGGTGCCGTGGTGTACGGCCATGAGCAGATGCAGATCGCCATCAACGCGATCCACGACCTGGTGCGCGACGGCGGCAAGCCCGAGTGGGACTGGGCCCCGGCAGCCAAGAACGAGCCGCTGATCGCCAAGGTTGGCGAGATCGGCCTGCCGCTGCTGCAGGAAGCCTACCAGTTGCGCCAGAAGTCGGCCCGCAGCCAGAAGCTGAAGGAAGTCTACGCCGCAGTGACCGCCGGTCTGGCCGAAGCTGGCGTGGAAGCCGAGAAGGTGGAAGTCGGCAACATCCTGTTCGACCTCGAAGCGAAGATCGTCCGTGGCCAGATCCTGGCCGGCGAGCCGCGCATCGACGGCCGCGACACGCGCACCGTGCGCCCGATCGAGATCCGCTCGTCGGTGCTGCCGCGCGCGCACGGTTCGGCCCTGTTCACGCGTGGGGAAACCCAGGCGCTGGTGGTGGCCACGCTGGGTACCAAGAGCGACGAGCAGATTATCGACGCGCTGGCCGGCGAATACCGCGACCGCTTCATGCTCCACTACAACATGCCCCCGTTCGCCACTGGCGAGACGGGCCGCGTGGGCAGCCCGAAGCGTCGTGAAATTGGTCACGGCCGTCTGGCCAAGCGCGCGCTGATCCCGGTCCTGCCGAAGGACGACGAGTTCGCGTACACGATCCGCCTGGTGTCGGAAATCACCGAATCGAACGGTTCGTCGTCGATGGCTTCGGTCTGCGGCGGCTGCCTGGCGCTGATGGACGCCGGCGTTCCGGTCAAGGCGCACGTGGCCGGTGTGGCCATGGGCCTGATCCTGGAAGGCAACAAGTTTGCCGTGCTGACCGACATCCTGGGCGATGAAGATCACCTGGGCGACATGGACTTCAAGGTGGCCGGCACCGACGCGGGCATCACCGCGCTGCAGATGGACATCAAGGTCCAGGGCATCACGAAGGAAATCATGCAGGTGGCGCTGGCGCAAGCCCGCGAAGGCCGCATCCACATCCTGCAGAACATGCAGGGCGCGATGGGCCATGCGCGTACCGAGCTGTCGGCACACGCACCGCGCATGATCACGATGAAGATCCATCCGGACAAGATCCGCGAAGTCATCGGCAAGGGCGGCTCGACCATCCAGGCCCTGACCAAGGAGACCGGCACCACCATCGACATCGGCGAAGACGGCACGATCACGATCGCGTCGACCTCGACGGAAGGTATGGCGGAAGCCAAGCGCCGCATCGAGGGCATCACCGCGGAAGCCGAAGTGGGCAAGATCTACGCCGGTACCGTGCTGAAGCTGCTGGACTTCGGTGCCATCGTGAACATCCTGCCGGGCAAGGACGGCCTGCTGCACATCAGCGAGATCGTCAACGAGCGCGTGAAGGACATCAAGGACTGGCTGAAGGAAGGCCAGCAGGTGCGCGTGAAGCTGATCCAGGCCGACGAGAAGGGTCGTCTGCGCCTGTCGCTGAAGGCAGCGCTGGCGGAAGAGGGCGGCAGCATCAGCCCGATCGTCCAGAGCGACGCCCCGGCGGCTCCGGCCTCGCCCGACCAGCAGTAAGCCGGTTCCGCAGTACCCGTAGTCCTCGTAGTACCAAAAAAAGCGGCTGGCGATGTCCAGCCGCTTTTTTGTTTACACTGCCGGTCATTCCATGCGGATGGGGTTTGCCCGGCCTGCATGCCACGCACGACACACTGATGAGGAACGATCATGAAAGCCATCGAGATCCGTGAATACGGCGCGCCCGAAGTCCTGCAACTTGCCGAGCGCCCCGATCCGGAGCCGAAGGCGGGCGAGATCCTGATCCGCGTGGCGGCGGCCGGCATCAATCGTCCCGATGTGTTCCAGCGCACCGGCAACTACCCGGTGCCGCCGGGTGCCTCGGACCTGCCCGGCCTGGAAGTGGCGGGGGTGGTGGTGGGCGGCGACCTGTCGCACGCCGACAACCGCTTTGGCCTGAAGGTGGGCGACCGCGTCTGCGCGCTGGTGCAGGGCGGCGGCTACGCCGAGCTGTGCACGGCCCCGGTGGCGCAATGCCTGCCGGTGCCGGCGGGTTTGTCCGATATCGAGGCCGCTGCGCTGCCCGAGACCTTCTTCACAGTCTGGAGCAATGTGTTCGACCGTGGCCTGCTGGGCAAAGGCCCGCGCGGCAAGGACGAGACGCTGCTGATCCAGGGCGGCTCGAGCGGCATCGGCACGACCGCCATCCAGATCGCCAAGGCGCTTGGCTTCAAGGTCTTCGTGACGGCCGGCAGCGACGAGAAGTGCAAGGCCTGCGAGCAGCTGGGCGCCGATCGGGCGATCAACTACAAGACCCAGGACTTCGTGGCCGAGGTCAAGGCGCTGACCGAGGGCAAGGGTGTGGACGTGATCCTCGACATGGTGGCCGGCTCGTACCTGGCGCGCGAGCTGTCTTGCATCGCCGATGACGGCCGCATCGTCATCATCGCCCTGCTGGGCGGCGGCAAAGCCGAGATTCCGCTGGGCGACATCCTGCGCCGCCGGATTACCGTGACGGGCTCGACGCTGCGGCCCCGTCCGTCGTCGTTCAAGGGCAAGATCGCCGAGGCGCTGCACCAGCAGGTGTGGCCGCTGCTGGCGGCCGGCAAGATCAAGCCGGTGATCCATCAGGTCTTCCCGGCCGCGCAGGCTGCCGACGCCCATCGGCTGATGGAGTCGAGCGAGCACATCGGCAAGATCGTGCTGGCCTGGTAATAACGGGCGGCTGAGGACGCCCGCCGGGCGTCCTGCTGCGCCGGATCGGCTCGGTGTATGCAATTGTCCGCCCGTTGTGGCGGACCCCTTCCGGCCACGCTACAATAGTGGGTTTATTTCAGAGGGGGCACTTGTGAGACAAAAGCTGGTCATCGGCAACTGGAAGATGCACGGCAGCCTGGCCGCCAATGCGGCGCTGCTCGACGGTATCAAGGCGGCTTCGGCCCGCGCGACGCTGGCTGTTTGCGCACCGTTCCCCTATCTTGCCCAGTGCCAGACGCTGTTGTCGGGCTCGCAAGTGGCCTGGGGTGCCCAGGATGTGTCGGCTGAGGCACGTGGTGCCTTCACGGGCGAGGTGGCTGCCTCGATGCTGGCCGAGTTTGGTGTGAGCTACGCACTGGTCGGCCATTCCGAGCGCCGCACCTATCACGGCGAAACCAACGCCACCGTGGCGGCCAAGGCGCTGCGGGCCCTGGAATTTGGCATCGTGCCCGTGGTCTGCGTAGGCGAGACGCTCGCCGAGCGCGAAGCCAGGCAGACCGAAGCCGTGGTCGGTCGTCAGTTGCAAGCCGTGCTGGATGCGTTGTCTATCGAGCAGCTTGGTCGGATTGTTCTGGCCTATGAGCCTGTCTGGGCGATCGGCACCGGCAAGACCGCCTCCAGTGCCCAGGCGCAGGCCGTGCATGCCGTCCTGCGCGCGCAGGTGGCGGGCAAGGATGCTGGCGTGGCATCGCGCATGGCCATCCTGTACGGCGGCAGCGTAAAGCCGGACAATGCGGCCGAACTGTTTTCCATGTCCGACATCGACGGGGGCCTGATTGGTGGCGCCTCGCTGAAGGCGGATGATTTCCTCGCGATCGGCAACGCCTGATGCCGGTTCCGATCGTCTGATCAGGCAAGTTCGAAACGAATTCAACCAAATGGCAATCTTCAAGACTTTGTTGGTAATCGTGCAGGTCCTGTCCGCGCTGGGCGTGATCGCACTGGTCCTGCTGCAGCACGGCAAGGGCGCCGATGTGGGCGCGGCGTTCGGCTCCGGTGCATCGGGCAGCCTGTTCGGCGCCTCGGGCTCCGCGAACTTCCTGTCGCGTACCACGGCCGTGCTCGCATCGTTGTTCTTTGTCTGCACGCTGGGCCTGACGCTGCTGGGCAACTACAAGCCCACCGCTTCGCTGGGCGTGATGGGTGCCGCGCAGCAGCCCACGCCGGCCTCCGCGCCGGCTGGTGCGTCGGCGCCCGCGGCCGCTGCGGCCTCGGCCCCGGCAGGTCCTGCTGTACCGAAATAATCCGCCTGCGATCTGGCTGATTCCTGAGTTTTTTTAAAGTTGTGCATTGAACAAATCAGGGATCTTGGGTTAGAATGCAAGGCTTGAAACGATTCCCCAGCGACGGGGCTCAAGGCGGAAGACAGACTCTTCCACACGGGCTTCGGAGGGTGTAAAAACCCGGCGCAAGGCAATATTGTTTCTCCCCCAGCCGACGTGGTGAAATTGGTAGACACGCTATCTTGAGGGGGTAGTGGCGAAAGCTGTGCGAGTTCGAGTCTCGCCGTCGGCACCAAACAACTTGATCGGCGTCCGTCCGGAGCCGGCCCTCGGGCCATGCTTTGGATTGCGGCGCCGGCAGTCCGCAAGGCGGCGCCGTAGCTAAGACGGGATGGCGCTTGGGGTGGGCAACAGGACGCCGCTTCAGCTGGTGCTGTTGACAACATTCCAGATAAGGCTGGCCGTATCTTGACTCTCGAAGCCTACTTCCCCGTCCTCATCTTCATCCTCTTTGGCGTCGTGCTCGGTGTGGCACTGATGTCCATTGGTCGGATACTCGGTCCCAACAATCCTGATACCGCGAAGCTGTCGCCCTACGAGTGCGGCTTCGAAGCGTTCGAGGACGCGCGCATGAAGTTCGACGTGCGCTACTACCTCATCGCCATCCTCTTTATCCTGTTCGATCTCGAAACTGCCTTCCTGTTTCCGTGGGGTGTCGCCCTCAAGGATATCGGCTGGCCGGGATTCATCGCCATGGGCGTGTTTCTGCTGGAATTCATCGTGGGCTTCGTCTACATCTGGAAAAAGGGCGCGCTCGATTGGGAGTGATGTGAAATGGCAATCGAAGGCGTTCTCAATGAAGGCTTCGTCACGACTACCGCTGACAAGCTGATCAACTGGACCCGCACGGGCTCGCTCTGGCCGATGACGTTCGGCCTGGCGTGCTGTGCCGTGGAAATGATGCATGCCGGCGCCGCGCGCTACGACATGGACCGCTTCGGCGTGATTTTTCGCCCGTCGCCGCGTCAGTCGGACGTGATGATCGTGGCCGGCACGCTGTGCAACAAGATGGCCCCCGCGCTCCGCAAGGTCTATGACCAGATGGCCGAGCCGCGCTGGGTGATCTCGATGGGCTCGTGCGCCAATGGCGGCGGCTACTACCACTACTCGTACTCGGTGGTGCGTGGCTGCGACCGCATCGTGCCGGTCGATATCTATGTTCCGGGCTGCCCGCCGACGGCGGAAGCGCTGATCTACGGCGTGATCCAGCTGCAGAACAAGATCAAGCGTACCAACACCATCGCGCGCAAGGGCTGACATGGCGAATAACCTGGACACCCTCAAGACTGCGCTCGAAAAGGTTCTCGGCAAGCGCGTGCAGAGCCTGGTCGAAGCGGTTGGCGAGCTGACGCTGATCGTCAAGGCCGACGACTACCTCGAAGTGGCCCGCCTGCTGCGCGACGAGCCGTCGCTGCGCTTCGAGCAACTGCTGGACATCTGCGGCGTCGACTACTCCGACTACGCCGATGGCGCCTGGGACGGCCTGCGCTTCGCGGCCGTGTCGCACCTGATCTCGATCACGCACAACTGGCGCCTGCGCCTGCGCGTGTTCGCGCCGGATGATGACCTGCCCGTGGTGCCGTCGCTGATCGACGTGTGGAATTCGGCCAACTGGTTCGAGCGCGAAGCCTTCGATTTCTACGGCATCGTGTTCGAAGGCCACCCGGACCTGCGCCGCATCCTGACCGACTACGGTTTCGTCGGCCACCCGTTCCGCAAGGATTTCCCGGTTTCCGGCTTCGTGGAGATGCGCTACGACCCGGAACAGAAACGGGTGATCTACCAGCCGGTGACGATCGAGCCGCGCGAAGTCACGCCTCGCGTGATTCGCGAGGAAAACTACGGCGGCGTGCAGCACTGAGATCGACGTCATGGCAGATATCAAGAACTACACCCTGAACTTCGGCCCGCAACACCCGGCAGCGCACGGCGTGCTGCGCCTGGTGCTCGAGCTGGACGGCGAAGTCATCCAGCGTGCCGACCCCCACATCGGCCTGCTGCACCGTGCCACCGAGAAGCTGGCCGAACAGAAGACCTGGATCCAGAGCGTGCCGTACATGGACCGTCTCGACTACGTGTCGATGATGGTCAACGAACACGCCTACGTGATGGCCATCGAGCGCCTGCTGGGCCTCGAGGTGCCGGTGCGTGCGCAGTACATCCGCGTGATGTTCGACGAAATCACCCGCCTGCTGAACCACCTGATGTGGATCGGCTCGCACGCGCTCGACGTGGGTGCGATGGCGGTGTTCCTCTACGCGTTCCGTGAGCGCGAGGACATGTTCGACATGTACGAGGCGGTGTCGGGCGCGCGCATGCACGCGGCCTACTACCGTCCGGGCGGCGTCTACCGCGACCTGCCTGACACGATGCCGCAATACCGGGCGTCGAAGATCCACAACGAGCGTGCCATCAAGGTGATGAACGAAGCCCGTTCGGGCTCGCTGCTGGACTTCATCGAAGACTTCACGAACCGTTTTCCGACGTACGTGGATGAATATGAGACGCTGCTGACCGATAACCGTATCTGGAAGCAGCGTCTGGTGGACATCGGCGTGGTCAGCCCGGAGCGGGCACTGCAGATGGGCTTTACCGGCCCGATGCTGCGCGGCTCGGGCATCGAGTGGGACCTGCGCAAGAAGCAGCCCTACGAGGTGTACGACCAGCTCGACTTCGACATCCCCGTCGGCAACGGCGGCGACTGCTACGCGCGCTACCTGGTGCGCGTGGAAGAGATGCGCCAGTCGAACCGGATCATCAAGCAGTGCGTGGACTGGCTGCGCCGCAACCCGGGCCCGGTGATCACCGAGAACCACAAGGTGGCACCGCCCTCGCGCGTGGACATGAAGTCCAACATGGAAGAGCTGATCCACCACTTCAAGCTGTTCACCGAAGGCATTCACGTGCCGGCTGGAGAGGCTTACGCGGCGGTGGAGCACCCGAAGGGCGAGTTCGGCATCTACGCGATCTCGGACGGCGCGAACAAGCCGTACCGCCTGAAGATCCGTGCACCTGGCTTTGCCCACCTGGCCGCGCTGGACGAAATGGCCAAGGGACACATGATCGCCGATGCCGTGACGATCATCGGGACGCAGGACATCGTGTTCGGCGAGATCGACCGCTAAGTCGATCGAGAATCCGGAGACGGGGAGTCTCCACCCAGGCGTAAAGGCCGTCACCCGGACGACGATTCGGGTTCATGCGGCCGGCCCCGCGAGTGTCGGGGGCGGCAGGCGATGCCTGCGACGGACCGGCGGGGCGCAGAGCGACCTGGCCGGCGGAACATGGCAGCGACGGCTGCAAACCAGCGGAGGCCGCGAGCCGGCTTTCGCCGTATTACTGCAATGACCATGCTATCAGCAGAAGCTCTCAAGGAAATCGATCGCGCGATCGCGAAGTATCCGGCCGACCAGAAACAGTCGGCCGTGATGGCGGCACTCGCCGTGGCACAGGGCGAGGTGGGCTGGGTTTCCCCCGAAGTCATGCAGTTCGTCGCCAGCTACCTCGACATGCCGCCCGTGTGGGTGGAAGAGGTGGCCACGTTCTACAACATGTATGACACCAAGCCGGTGGGCAAGTACAAGCTCACCGTCTGCACCAACCTGCCGTGCGCACTGTCCGGCGGCGACCGCGCGGGCGACTACCTGAAGCGCAAGCTCGGCATCGACTACAACGAGACCACCGCCGACGGCTGCTTCACCCTGAAAGAGGGTGAGTGCATGGGCGCCTGCGGCGATGCACCGGTGATGATCGTGAACAACACCCGTATGTGCAGCTTCATGAGCAACGACAAGCTCGACGCGCTGGTCGACGAGCTGAAGACCGAAGCCGCCAAGGGAGCCAAGTAACATGACCTCTCTGCACGACCGTCACATCAAGCCGCTGATCCTGGCTGGCCTCGACGGCAAGAACTGGCACCTCGAAGACTACGTCAAGCGCGGCGGCTACAAGCAGCTGCGCCGGATTCTGACCGAGAAGATTCCGCCCGAGCAGGTGATTGCCGACGTCAAGGCGTCCGGCCTGCGCGGCCGTGGCGGCGCTGGCTTCCCCACGGGCCTGAAGTGGAGCTTCATGCCGCGTACGTTCCCGGGCCAGAAGTACCTGGTCTGCAATACGGACGAGGGCGAGCCGGGCACGTTCAAGGACCGCGACATCATCCGCTACAACCCGCATTCGCTGATCGAGGGCATGGCCATCGGCGCGTATGCGATGGGCATCACCGTGGGCTACAACTACATCCACGGCGAGATCTGGAACGAGTACAAGATCTTCGAGGAAGCCCTCGAGGAAGCGCGTGCGGCCGGGTTCCTCGGCGACAAGATCATGGGCTCGGACTTCAACTTCCAGCTCCATGCGCACCATGGCTACGGCGCGTACATCTGCGGCGAGGAAACGGCGCTGCTGGAGTCGCTCGAAGGCAAGAAGGGCCAGCCGCGCTTCAAGCCGCCTTTCCCTGCGAGCTTCGGCCTGTACGGCAAGCCGACCACGATCAACAACACCGAGACGTTTGCCGCGGTGCCCTTCCTGCTGGAAGTGGGCCCGGAAAACTATCTCAAGCTGGGCAAGCCGAACAACGGCGGCACCAAGATCTTCTCGATCTCGGGCGACATCGAGCGTCCGGGCAACTACGAGATCCCCCTGGGCACGCCGTTCTCGACGCTGCTCGAGCTGGCCGGCGGCATGCGCGGCGGCAAGCGCATCAAGGCGGTGATTCCGGGTGGCTCGTCTGCCCCGGTGGTGCCGGGCGACCTGATGATGGCGTCGGACATGGACTACGACTCGATCGCCAAGGCCGGCTCGATGCTGGGCTCGGGCGCCGTGATCGTCATGGACGAGACCCGCTGCATGGTGCGCTCGCTGCTGCGTCTGTCGTATTTCTATTTTGAAGAATCGTGCGGCCAGTGCACGCCGTGCCGCGAAGGCACCGGCTGGCTCTATCGCATGGTCAATCGCATTGAACACGGAGAAGGGCGCCAGGAAGACCTGGACCTGCTCAACAACGTCGCGGAAAACATCATGGGGCGCACGATCTGCGCGCTCGGCGATGCTGCGGCGATGCCGGTACGCGGCATGCTCAAGCACTACTGGAAAGAGTTCGAGTATCACGTCGAACACAAGCAGTGCATGGTCCCGGCCCATTCTTAAGCGTGGCAGAACATGGTTGAACTCGAGATCGACGGCAAGAAGGTAGAGGTTGCGGAAGGCAGCCTCGTGATGGAAGCCGCCCGCAAGCTGGGCACCTACATCCCGCATTTCTGCTACCACCGCAAACTCTCCATCGCGGCGAACTGCCGCATGTGCCTGGTGGAGGTGGAGAAGGCGCCCAAGGCGCTGCCCGCCTGCGCCACGCCGGTGACGCCTGGCATGAAGGTCTTCACGAACTCGGAAAAGGCCGTCAAGGCCCAGAAGTCCGTGATGGAATTCCTGCTGATCAACCACCCGCTCGACTGCCCGATCTGCGATCAGGGCGGCGAATGCCAGCTCCAGGATCTGGCGGTGGGCTACGGTGCGTCGGAGTCGCGCTACAAGGAAGAGAAGCGCGTGGTGTTCCACAAGAACGTGGGCCCGCTGATCTCCATGGAGGAGATGACCCGCTGCATCCACTGCACCCGTTGCGTGCGCTTCGGCCAGGAAGTGGCCGGCGTGATGGAACTGGGCATGTTGAACCGTGGCGAGCACTCGGAAATCACGACCTTCGTTGGCCAGACCGTGGATTCGGAACTGTCCGGCAACATGATCGACCTGTGCCCGGTTGGCGCGCTGACGAGCAAGCCGTTCCGCTACTCGGCCCGTACGTGGGAACTGGCGCGTCGCAAGTCGGTGTCGCCGCACGACGGCCTGGGCGCGAACCTGGTTATCCAGACCAAGAACCAGCGCGTCATGCGCGTGCTGCCGCTGGAAAACGAAGAGATCAACGAGTGCTGGCTGTCGGACAAGGACCGCTTCGCCTATGAAGGCCTGAACAGCCCGGACCGCCTGGTGCGTCCGCTGCTGAAGCAGGGCGGCGAATGGATGGAAACCGACTGGCAGACCGCGCTGGAATACGTCGCCAACGGCCTCGCGAGCATCAAGCGCGACCATGGCGCCGACCAGATCGCCGCGCTGGCCAGTCCGCACAGCACGCTCGAAGAGCTGTACCTGCTCGGCAAGCTGGTGCGTGGCCTCGGCAGCGACAACATCGACTTCCGCCTGCGCCAGACCGATTTCTCGGCGGCCCTGAAGGGCGCGCCGTGGCTCGGCATGCCGGTGGCCGATGTGACCACGCTGCAACGCGTGCTCGTGATTGGTTCGTCGCTGCGCAAGGATCACCCGCTGCTGGCCTCGCGTCTGCGTCAGGCCGGCAAGAAGGGCGCCCGCGTGACGGTGCTGGGTGCTGGCGGTGAAGACCTGCTGATGCCGGCGACGCGCATCGACGTGGCCCCGTCCGCCTGGACCGCCGCGCTGGCCGGTGTGGCCCGCGCCGTGGCGTCTGCCAAGGGTGTGGCGGCTCCCGCCGGTACCGAGGGTTTCGATGGCGGCGACGCCGCGGCCAAGGTGGCCGAAGCGCTGCTGTCCGGCGAACGCCGTGCGGTGTTCCTCGGCAACGAGGCTGTGCGCCATCCGCAATTCTCGGCGCTGCACGCGCTGGCACAGTGGATCGCCACGGAAACGGGCGCGACGCTGGGCTTCCTGACCGAAGCGGCCAATACGGTCGGCGGCTACATCGCCGGCGCGCTGCCGCAGCAAGGCGGCGCCAATGCGCAGGCGATGCTCGACGCGCCGCGCAAGGCCTACATCGTGCTGAACGCCGAACCCGAGTTCGATACCGCCGACGCCCGCAAGGCGCTGGCCGCGCTGAACCAGGCCGGTACGGTCGTGGTGCTGTCGCCGTTCCGCTCGGAAGCGGCCATGCAGTACGCCGACGTGATCCTGCCGGTGACGCCGTTCACGGAAACCGCCGGTACCTTCGTCAATGCCGAAGGCGTGCCGCAGAGCTTTAACGGCGTGGTGCGCGCGCTGGGCGAATCGCGTCCCGCCTGGAAGGTGCTGCGCGTGCTGGGCAACCTGCTGGATGTGCCGGGCTTCGACTTCGACACGGCCGAAGCCGTACGCGAGGAAGTGCTGGCCAAGCCGGTGGCACCGCAACTGAACAACACCACCGATGCCCCGATCCGCGTGACGGCTGCTGCCGCCAACGGTATCGAGCGCATTGCCGATGTGCCGATCTACCATGCCGACCCGATCGTGCGCCGTGCCGACTCGCTGCAGCTGACCGCGGCCGCGCGCCGTGCGATGCAGGTGGCGCTGTCGTCCGACCTGTTCGACAAGCTGGGCGTGCAGGTGGGCGACCCGGTGCGCGTGACGCAGGGCGAGGGTAGCGTGGTGCTGCCGGCCGCGCTGGAAATCACGCTGCCGGCCAACACCGTGCGCGTGCCGGCCGCTACCGTGGCCGCCGCGACGCTGGGTGCGCTGTACGGCAACGTCACCGTCGAGAAAGCCATCGAGCTGCCGGGCCAGCAGGCCAAGGCAACGCCGGCGGCCACCGCATAAGAAGAGCGAGAACGCAACATGATCGATTGGATTACCTCGCAAGGCCAGGCTGTGTTCGGTGGCGCGTGGACGCCGCTGTGGATTCTCATCCGCGCGGTGGTCATTGTGGTGCCGCTGCTGCTGTGCGTGGCCTACCTGATTCTCTGGGAGCGCAAGCTGATTGGCTGGATGCACGTGCGGATCGGCCCGAACCGCGTGGGCCCGCTCGGCCTGCTGCAGCCGATTGCCGACGTGCTGAAGCTGCTGCTCAAGGAAGTCATGATGCCGTCGCAGGTCAGCCGGGGCATGTACCTGGTGGCCCCGCTGATGGTGCTGATGCCGGCCGTGGCAATCTGGGCGGTGATTCCGTTCCAGGCCGAGGTGGTGATGGCGGACGTGAACGCCGGCCTGCTCTATGTGATGGCGATCAGCTCGGTGGGCGTCTACGGCGTGATCCTGGCCGGCTGGGCCTCGAACTCGAAGTATGCGTTCATCGGCGGGATGCGCGCCGCTGCGCAGATGGTGTCGTATGAAATCGCCATGGGCTTCGCGCTCGTGACGGTGCTGATGGTGTCGGGCAGCCTGAACCTGTCGGCCATTGTGAACGGCCAGAACACCGGCTACTTCGCCAACATGGGCATCAACGTACTCTCGTGGAACTGGCTGCCGCTGCTGCCGATGTTCGGCGTCTACTTCATCTCGGGCGTGGCGGAAACGAACCGTCACCCGTTCGACGTGGTGGAAGGCGAGTCGGAAATCGTGGCGGGTCACATGATCGAATACTCGGGCATGGGCTTCGCGCTGTTCTTCCTGGCCGAATACATCAACATGATAGTCATCTCGACGATGACCGCGCTGATGTTCCTCGGTGGCTGGGCGCCCCCGTTCTCGAGCGCGCTGACCAACATGATCCCGGGCTTCTTCTGGCTGCTGATCAAGGTTTTCCTGCTGCTGTCGGTATTTATCTGGATCCGTGCATCGTTCCCGCGCTACCGCTATGACCAGATCATGCGCCTGGGTTGGAAGATCTTCATTCCGCTGACCGTGGGCTGGCTGATCATCGTGGCGATCTGGATCAAGTCGCCGTGGAACATCTGGCACTGATGTGCCCGGCGACGGCGCGCCGCTGCAAGTGGCAGGGCGCGCCGCGCGGAAATAAATAGGAAGCAATCGTCATGCTGCTCGCCATCAAGGACTTCTTCAACAGCCTGCTCCTGAAGGAACTCTTCAAGGGCATGGCGCTGACCGGCCGCTATCTCTTCGCGCGCAAGATCACCGTCCAGTTCCCGGAAGAGAAAACGCCGATGTCGCCGCGCTTCCGCGGCCTGCACGCGCTGCGCCGCTACCCGAACGGGGAAGAGCGCTGCATCGCCTGCAAGCTGTGTGAAGCCGTGTGCCCGGCCGTGGCCATCTCGATCGAGTCGGACCAGCGTACGGACGGCACGCGCCGCACCACGCGCTACGACATCGACCTGACCAAGTGCATTTTCTGTGGTTTCTGCGAGGAAGCCTGCCCGGTCGATGCAATCGTCGAGACGCATATTCTCGAGTATCACGGCGAGAAGCGCGGCGACCTGTACTTCACCAAGGACATGCTGCTGGCCGTGGGCGACCGCTACGAACCGCAGATCGCGGCGAACAAGGCTGCGGACGCCAAGTACCGCTAAGCAGGCCAGCATCGCTGAACAGGGCGGGTGCCGGAAACAGCGCCTGGACCTGAAGTGAATTTGAATTTGAATCGGCCCTGAACAGGGGCCACCAGAAGGATGCCGCGCATGGCGCGGACCACCCCGGGGGTGGTTCGTGCCGCGTGGCCCAAAGAGGATCCGATAGGGACCATGGAACTCACGACCGCCATCTTCTACGTCTTTGCGCTGGTGCTGGTGCTCTCCGCACTGAAAGTCATCACGGCAAAGAACCCGGTGCATTCCGCACTGTTCCTCGTCCTGGCGTTCTTCACCGCCGCGGCGATCTGGATGATCCTGAAGGCGGAGTTCCTCGCCATCCTGCTCGTGCTCGTCTACGTGGGCGCCGTGATGGTGCTGTTCCTGTTCGTGGTGATGATGATCGATATCGATATCGAGCACCTGCGCCGCGACTTCTGGACCTACGTGCCGCTGGCTTCGGTGGTGGGCGCGCTGATCATCGCCGAAATGGCGATCGTGCTGGTGCGCAACTTCATCGGCACCACGGCCGCTGTGCTGCCGCCCGGCTCGCAGGACCCCAACTACTCGAACACCGGCGCGCTCGGCAAGCTGATCTACACGGACTACATCTTCGCGTTCGAAGTGGCCGGCATCATCCTGCTCGTGGCCATCGTCGCCGCCGTGGCACTGACGCTGCGCCGCCGCAAGGACGTCAAGGCACAGGATGTGTCGAACCAGCTGCGTACCCGCCGCGATGACCGCGTGCGCCTGGTGAACATGCCGGCCGAGGGCCGGGCCGGAGCGGATGCGAACGCAGCCGCCAATAAGAACTAAGCCCGGAGAATAACGCTGTGCTCTCTCTCGCCCACTTCCTCGTGCTCGGTGCGATCCTCTTCGCAATCAGCATCGTTGGCATTTTCCTGAACCGCAAGAACGTGATCGTGCTGCTGATGGCGCTCGAGCTGATGCTGCTTGCGGTCAATATGAACTTCGTCGCCTTCTCGCACTATATGGGCGACCTGGCCGGACAGGTTTTCGTTTTCTTCATCCTCACGGTGGCCGCTGCCGAGTCGGCAATCGGTCTGGCAATCCTGGTCGTGCTGTTCCGTAACCTGGACACGATCAACGTGGATGACATGGATACGCTCAAGGGCTGATCCATGACCTCCATGACCCAAGACTGCTCCCCGACCGCACACCAATAAGCGTCCTATGGCAACCACGCTCAACCCCAACCTGCTGCTGGCGATTCCGCTGGCGCCGCTCGCCGGCGCCGCGATAGCCGGCCTGTTCGGCACCAAGTTCTTCGGCACGTTCTCCTCGGATACGCGCGGCGGCCGCATCGTGGCCCACACCGCCACGATCCTCGGTGTCGCCATCGCCTTCGTCCTCTCGCTGCTGGTGCTGCGCGACGTGATGGACGGCGCCGGCTACAACGGCACCGTGTACGAATGGATGGCCATCGGCAGCCTGAAGATGGAAGTCGGCTTCCTGGTGGATTCGCTGACCGCGATGATGATGGTGGTCGTGACCTTCGTGTCGCTGATGGTGCACATCTACACCGTGGGCTACATGCAGGGCGACGCCGGCTACAACCGCTTCTTTGCCTACATCTCGCTGTTCACCTTCTCGATGCTGATGCTGGTGATGAGCAATAACTTCCTGCAGCTGTTCTTCGGCTGGGAAGCGGTGGGCCTCGTCTCGTACCTGCTGATCGGTTTCTGGTACACGCGTCCGACGGCGATCTTCGCCAATATGAAGGCGTTCCTGGTCAACCGCGTGGGTGACTTCGGCTTCATCCTCGGTATCGGCCTGCTGCTGGCCTACAGCGGCAGCATGGACTACAGCGCCGTGTTCGCCAAGCGCGAGGCACTGGCCGCCGTGACCTTCCCGGGCACCGACTGGATGATGTTGACCGTGGCCTGCATCTGCCTGTTCATCGGCGCGATGGGCAAGTCGGCACAGTTCCCGCTGCACGTGTGGCTGCCTGATTCGATGGAAGGCCCGACCCCGATCTCGGCACTGATCCACGCGGCAACCATGGTGACCGCCGGTATCTTCATGGTGGCACGCATGTCGCCGCTGTTCGAACTGTCGGACACCGCGCTGTCCTTCGTGCTGGTGATCGGCGCGATCACCGCGCTGTTCATGGGCTTCCTGGGCATCATCCAGAACGACATCAAGCGTGTGGTGGCGTACTCCACGCTGTCGCAGCTGGGCTACATGACCGTGGCGCTGGGTGCTTCGGCCTACTCGGTGGCGGTGTTCCACCTGATGACGCACGCGTTCTTCAAGGCACTGCTGTTCCTTGGAGCCGGTTCGGTCATCATCGGCATGCACCACGACCAGGACATCCGCAACATGGGCGGCCTGCGCAAGTACATGCCGATCACCTGGATCACGTCGCTGGTGGGCTCGCTGGCCCTGATCGGCACGCCGTTCTTCGCGGGCTTCTATTCCAAGGACTCGATCATCGAGGCCGTGGCCGAGTCGCATATCGCCGGTTCGGGCTTTGCGTACTTCGCCGTGCTGGCCGGTGTGTTCGTGACCGCGTTCTACTCGTTCCGCATGTACTTCCTGGTGTTCCACGGTGAAGAGCGTTTCGGCAAGCCGCACGCCCACCACGACCACCACGAGGAAGAAGATGAATCGCACGGCGACGACCATCACCATGGCCTGGCCCCGGGCGAGAAGCCGCACGAATCGCCGTGGGTGGTGACGCTGCCGCTGGTGCTGCTGGCGATTCCGTCGGTGATCATCGGCGCCATCGCCATCGAGCCGATGCTGTTCGGCGAGTTCTTCAAGCACGGCGTTGCGTTCAAGGACGTGATCTTCGTGGGCGAGAACCACCATGCAATGGAAGAACTGCGTGAAGCATTCCACGGCTGGGTGCCGATGGCGATCCATTCGCTGACGACCCCGGTGCTGTGGCTGGCCATTGCCGGTGTGGTGCTGTCGTGGTTCTTCTACATGAAGCGCCCGGACATCCCGGCCGCGATCCAGCAACGCTTCTCGGGCCTCTACAAGCTGCTCGACAACAAGTACTACATGGACGCGTTCAACCAGGCAGTGTTCGCACGCGGTGCGCGCCTGCTGGGCACCGGCCTGTGGAAGGGCGGCGACCAGGGCCTGATCGACGGTCTGTTCGTCAACGGTTCGGCCCGCGTGGTGGCATCGTTTGCCGCTGCCAGCCGCTACCTGCAGTCCGGCTACATCTACCATTACGCGTTCGCGATGATCCTCGGCATGCTGGTGCTCCTGACGCTGACGATCACTGGCGTGATAGGCACCAAGTGATAGGCACCAAGTAAGGAAAACAAAGAAATGGTTCTGTCTTTCGCAATCTGGCTGCCTATCTTCTTCGGCTTGCTGGTCCTCGCCTCGGGCTCTGATCGCAGCAAGTGCTACGTGCGCTGGATGTCGCTGTTCGGCGCGCTGGCCAGCTTCGTCGTCACGCTGCCGCTCGTATTTCACTTCGATACCGCCTCGGCGGCCATGCAGTTCGTCGAGAACGCGAGCTGGATCGAGCGCTTCAAGATCAACTACCACCTCGGCGTGGACGGGATCTCGATGTGGTTCGTGGTGCTGACCTCGTTCATCACCGTGATCGTCGTGATCTCGGCCTGGGAAGTGATCACCGAGCGTGTGGCCGAGTACATGGCCGCGTTCCTGATCCTGTCCGGCCTGATGGTCGGCGTGTTCTGCGCGCTCGACGGCATGCTGTTCTACGTGTTCTTCGAAGCCACGCTGATTCCGATGTACATCATCATCGGCGTCTGGGGCGGCCCGAACCGCGTCTACGCGGCCTTCAAGTTCTTCCTCTATACACTGCTCGGCTCGCTGCTGACGCTGGTTGCGCTGCTGTACCTTTACAGCAAGACCGGTACCTTCGACATCCTGTCCTGGCACCAGGCCAAGCTGTCGATGAACGAGCAGATCGCGCTGTTCCTGGCGTTCTTCATGGCCTTCGCGGTCAAGGTGCCGATGTGGCCGGTCCACACCTGGCTGCCGGACGCCCACGTGGAAGCACCGACCGGCGGTTCCGTGGTGCTGGCCGCGATCATGCTGAAGCTCGGTGCCTACGGCTTCCTGCGGTTCTCGCTGCCGATCGCCCCGGATGCCAGCCACACGCTCGCCCCGTTCATCATCACCATCTCGCTGATCGCGGTGATCTACATCGGCCTCGTGGCGCTGGTGCAGGCTGACATGAAGAAGCTGGTGGCGTACTCGTCGATTGCCCACATGGGTTTCGTGACGCTGGGCTTCTTCATCTTCAACGACATCGGCGTGGAAGGGGGCATCATCCAGATGATCTCGCACGGCTTCATCTCCGGCGCCATGTTCCTGTGCATCGGCGTGCTCTACGACCGCGTGCACTCGCGCCAGATCGCCGACTACGGCGGCGTGGTGAATACCATGCCGAAGTTCGCAGCACTCTCGGTGTTCTTCGCGATGGCCAACTGCGGCCTGCCGGCCACGTCGGGCTTCGTGGGCGAGTTCATGGTCATCCTGGGTGCCGTGAAGTACAACTTCTGGATTGGCCTGCTGGCCGCCACGGCCCTGATCCTTGGCGCGGCGTACTCGCTGTGGATGGTCAAGCGCGTGATCTTTGGCGACATCGTGCACCAGCACGTGCGCGAACTGATCGACCTGAACAAGCGCGAGTTCTTCATGCTGGGCCTGCTGGCCATCATGACGCTGTACATGGGCCTGTACCCGAAACCCTTTACCGATGTGATGCACGCGTCGGTCGCGAACCTGCTGTCCCACGTGGCGCAGTCCAAGCTGTAACAGCGGGGGAGAGAAATCAACATGCAACCGTCTTCTAGCCTGGCTCCGGTGGCGCCAATCATCTTCCTGGCGATTGCCGTCGCGGCGATCAACTGGATCGACCTTGCCCGCGGCAAGGGCAGCAAGAGCGTGGCGTACCCGCTGTCGCTGCTGACCACGCTGGTCCTCACCGTCTGGTTCGGCATGAACGCCGCCGCCGGCGAAACGCACTACGCGTTTGCCAACATGGTCGTGATCGACCCGATGGCCAACGTGCTGTCGGCGTTCTGCGCAGCCGGCATGTTCCTGACACTGGTCTATACGCGCAGCTACCTCGGCGAGCGCGACATGTTCGCGGGCGAGTTCTACATGCTCGCGCTGTTCACGCTGGGCGGCCAGATCGTCATGATCACAGGCAACAACTTCCTGACCCTGTACCTGGGTCTGGAACTGCTGTCGCTGTCGTCCTATGCGCTGGTGGCCCTGCGCCGCGAGTCGCGCGTGACGTCGGAGTCGGCGATGAAGTACTTCGTGCTGGGCGCGCTGGCTTCTGGCTTCCTGCTCTACGGCGTGTCGATGATGTACGGTGCCACCGGTTCGCTGAACCTGGGCGAGGTGTTCCGTGCCGTGGAATCGGGTCGCATCAATACGACGATGCTGGCCTTCGGCGTGGTGTTCATTGTTGCCGGCCTGTCGTTCAAGCTCGGCGCCGCCCCGTTCCACATGTGGATTCCGGACATCTATCAGGGTTCGCCGACTGCCGTGACGCTGCTGATCGCGGCCGGCCCGAAGGTCGCGGCCTTCGCGCTGTTCATGCGCGTGCTGGTCGAGGGCCTGCTGCCGCTGGCCAACGACTGGCAGATGATGCTGGTCGTGCTGTCGGTGCTGTCGCTGGCGATCGGTAATCTGACCGCCATCGTGCAGACCAACCTGAAGCGGATGCTGGCGTACTCGACCATCTCGCACATGGGTTTCATCCTGCTGGGCCTGCTGTCCGGCGTGGTGGCGAACAAGACGGATGGCGCCGCTGATGCGTACAGCGCGTCGATGTTCTACTCGGTGACGTACATGCTGACCACGCTTGGCACGTTCGGCCTGATCCTGGTCCGCACCCGCAAGGGCTTCGAGGCCGAGACGCTCGATGACCTGAAGGGTATGTCGCGCCGTCATCCGTGGTTTGCGCTGCTGATGCTGGTGATGATGTTCTCGATGAGCGGCATTCCGCCGACCGTTGGCTTCTACGCCAAGCTGGCCGTGCTGGAGGCGGTGGTTGCGGCAGGCATGAGCTGGCTGGCGATCGTCGCGGTGCTGTTCTCGCTGATCGGCGCGTTCTACTACCTGCGCGTGATCAAGCTGATGTACTTCGATGCGCCGGTGGGTGAAGAGCCACTGGAAGCATCGGTTGGCCTGCGCTCGGTGCTGAGCCTGAATGGCCTGGCCATCATCCTGCTGGGTCTCTTCCCGGCAGCGCTGATGAACCTGTGCTACCAGGCAATCCGCGCCACGCTGGCGTCCTGATCGTCACCCATAGAATAGGCACCGGATCATGAGTTCCTCGGCGGGCGGTTGGTTTGTCATCTTGCTGGCACTGGTGTGTGCCAACCTGCCGTTCGTCAACCAGCGCCTGTTTGCGGCGGTGGGCCTTCGCTGGAAGGATGCCCGCAAGCCGCTGTGGGTGCGGGTGGCGGAACTGATCGTGTGGTACGCGGTGGCCGGTGCCGCCGGTTTCGCGGTGGAGGCCGGCCTCGGCAACACCTTCCCGCAGGGCTGGCAGTTCTACGCCATCACGGCTTGCATGATGCTGGTGTTTGCCTTCCCCGGCTTCACCTGGCAATACCTGGTCAAACATCGCACGGCCTGACGGCTTGCCTGCGCCCCGGCCGTGCTTTCCTCACCGGAGCGTTCATGACGGACAAGACCCACAAGGCCCCCCCGGCGCCCGCAAGCGGTGCCGACGAGCATCTCAGCGAAACCTGCGTGGCGTCCGCCACCCTCCATCGCGGTAAATTTCTCACCCTCAAGCAAGACATCGTCAGGCTGCCAGATGGCAAGCAGGCCGGGCGGGAGTACGTGCTGCATCCGGGTGCGGTCATGATGATCCCGCTGTTCGATGACGGCACCGTGTTGATGGAACGCCAGTTCCGCTATCCGGTGGGCGAGGTCATGCTCGAGTTTCCGGCCGGCAAGCTCGATCCGGAGGAGGGCGCGCTGCGTTGCGGCCAGCGCGAGCTGCTCGAGGAGACCGGCTATACCGCCCAGCGCTGGGACTATCTGACCCGGATCCACCCGGTCATCTCCTACTCCACCGAATTCATCGACCTGTTCCTGGCACGCGACCTCACGGCCGGCGAATCGAAGCTCGATGACGGCGAATTCCTCGAGACGTTCATCACGCCGGCGGGCCAGGTCATCGACTGGGTCCGGCAGGGCCGGATCACCGACGTCAAGACGATCATCGGCGCGTTCTGGCTTGAAAAAATCCTCTCGGGCGCGTGGCAGCCGGGCGAGCAAGCCGAGCCACCGTTCCCGCTCAGTGGCGTCGGCTGAATTCGCACATTACTGTTAAGCTTGCGGCGGCCGCGAGGCGGACATCCCGGGGTTTTCCCTTGGTTTTCCCAGTCTCGCGGGCCCGCCTTGGCAGTTTGTGTTTCCCACGCATCCTGCTAGGCGAAACGGTCACAGAAAAAATTAGCACGACCGTTCACAAAATTTCGATTCACGGCTAATATTTGCCCGACGGGCTGGAAAGATCATGAAGGTGCTCGACCTGCGCTGTGCGCAAGACCATCGTTTCGAGGGCTGGTTCGCCTCGGAGGAAGATGCGCAATCGCAGTTCTCGCGCGACCTCGTCCAATGCCCGGTCTGTGGCGACCACGCGGTCAGTCGCCTGCCGAGCGCGCCGCGCCTGAATCTCTCGGGCGCCACCGCCAGGCAGGAGACACCCAAGCCGGCCAATGCGCCGGGCGCGGTGAACGCCGAAGTCCAGCAGGCGTTGCAGGCGCTGCAGGCACGCTACCTGTCGGCGGTACGGCAGGTGCTGGCACAGACCGAGGACGTGGGCGATCGCTTTGCCGAGGAGGCGCGGCGCATGCACTACGAAGAGGCACCGGAACGCGGTATTCGCGGTTCGGCCTCGGCGGAGGATGTGCAGGCGCTGGCCGAGGAGGGCATCGAGACCTTTCCGCTCATCGTGCCGGACGCACTGAAGCAGACGGCCCACTGAACAAGCATCCTGTGCCCGGTTTTCCCGCGCAGCGATGCGCAGGTAAAACAACTCGCCGCGCGCTCAACTAGGGAGCCGGCACCACTGGAGACGGGCATGGATCTCAACTACTCGGCGGCCGACAACGCCTTCCGGCAGGAAGTGCGTAGCTGGCTCGAAGCCAACCTGCCGGCGCAAATCCGCGAGAAGGTTCTCAATCATCGCCGCCCCAACCGCGATGACTTCAAGACGTGGCACAAGCTGCTGGCCGGCAAGGGCTGGTCGGCCCCGCACTGGCCGGTGGAGTTCGGCGGCACGGGCTGGAACGCCACGCAGCGCCATATCTGGGACGAGGAAAATGCCCGCGTCGGCGCGCCCGGCGTGCTGCCGTTCGGCGTGGCGATGGTCGCGCCCGTGATCATGAAGTACGGCAATGCCGAGCAGAAGTCCTACTACCTGCCGCGTATCCTCGATTGCACGGACTGGTGGTGCCAGGGCTACTCCGAGCCAGGTTCGGGTTCGGACCTCGCCTCGCTGAAGACGCGCGCCGAACTGACGTCGGACGGCAAGCACTACATCGTCAACGGCCAGAAGACCTGGACCACGCTCGGCCAGCACGCCGACATGATTTTCTGCCTGGTCCGCACGGACCCCGAGGCCAAGAAGCAGGAAGGCATCTCGTTCCTGCTGATCGACATGAAGACGCCCGGCATTACCGTGCGCCCGATCATCATGCTCGACGAAGAGCACGAAGTGAACGAGGTCTTCTTCGACAACGTGAAGGTGCCCGTCGAGAACCGCGTGGGCGAGGAAAACCGTGGCTGGACCTACGCCAAGTACCTGCTCGGCCATGAGCGCACCGGCATTGCCCGCGTGGGCAACTCCAAGCGCGAACTGGGCTTCCTGAAGCGCGTGGCGCGCCAGCAGCAGAAGAACGGCAAGCCGCTGCTGGAAGATCCGGTATTCGGCGCCAAGGTGGCTGCGCTCGAGATCGAACTGATGGCGCTGGAGTTGACCGTGCTGCGCGTGGTGTCCAGCGAGGCGGCAGGGAAGGGTCCCGGCCCTGAGGCATCGATGCTCAAGATCAAGGGCACCGAGATCCAGCAGATGCTGACCGAACTGATGGTGGAAGCCGTCGGCCCGTACGCACAGCCGTTCGATACGGCCTACCTCGAGTGCGAGCAGCCGCACGCGGTGACCGGTTTCGACGACGCCGCGCCGCTGGCCGCGTACTACTTCAACTATCGCAAGACCTCCATCTACGGCGGGTCCAACGAAATTCAGAAGAACATCATCAGCCAGATGATTCTGGGGCTGTGAGGAGACACGCAACATGAACTTCAATCTCAGCGACGAACAGAAGCAACTGGCCGACGCCGTCCGCCGCTTCATCGACAAGAGCTACGACTTCGAGTCGCGCAAGAAAAACATCAAGGCCGAGGCTGGTTACGGCGAGGGCACCTGGGGCGCGCTGGTCGAACTGGGCCTGACCGCGCTGCCGGTGCCGGAAGCGCAGGGCGGCTTCTCGGGCACGGCCGTCGACATGATGGTGGTGCAGCAGGAACTGGGCCGTGGCCTGGTGGTGGAGCCGTACTTCGCCACCGTGGTCGCCGCGCATGCGCTGAAGCTGGCCGGCGGCCAGGACGCCCTGCTCGAGCAGGTAGCTGGCGGTGAGGTCAAGCTGGCCACGGCGTTCAACGAGCCGCAGTCGCGCTACGCGCTGAATGATGTGCGCGTGACGGCCAAGGGTGGCAAGCTGAACGGCCGCAAGGTGGTGGTGATCCACGGTGCACAGGCCGATAAGCTCGTGGTGTCCGCCCGCACCAGCGGCGCCGATGCCGACACGATTGGCATCTCGCTGTTCCTGGTCGATACGAACGGCGCCGGCGTGAGCGTGACCGACTACCGCACCATCGACAATCTGCGCGCTGCTGACGTGACCTTCCAGGACGCCCCGGCCACGCTGCTGGGCGCCGAGGGGCAGGGCTGGGACGTGCTCGAAGCCACGGCCGACTACGGCGCGGTGCTGCTGTGCGCCGAAGCCGTGGGCGTGATCGACACGCTGAACGCCGCCACGCTCGAGTACGCCAAGACGCGCCAGCAGTTTGGCATGCCCATCGCCCGCTTCCAGGCGCTCCAGCACCGCATGGTCGAGATGTTCATCCATGCCGAGCAGGCTCGTTCGATCACGCTGCTGGCTGCGGCCCGCTTCGAGGAGTCGAACCCCGAGGAGCGCCGCCGCTACGTGTCCGCCGCCAAGGCGCGCGTGGGGCAGGCCGCCCGCACGGTTGGCCAGGAGGCGGTGCAGATCCACGGCGGCATGGGCGTGACGGACGAACTGCCGGCCGCGCACATGTTCAAGCGGCTGACGCTGATCAACACCACGTTTGGCGATGTGGACCACCACCTGGGCCGCTTCGCCAGCCAGCCGGGCTTCCAGGCAGCCGCCTGAGCCCCACGTTGTACAGAAACCGCGCCCGTTGTCCCCGGCGCGGTTTTTTGCTTCTGGTAACGCCATCTACGGAGCGAACATGTCAAAGATGTATTTCGAGGATTACCAGGTTGGCAGCGAGCATCCGCTGGGCAGCTACACGGTCACCGAGGCGGAGATCGTGGCGTTTGCGAGCCAGTACGACCCGCAGCCGTTCCATATCGACAAGGACGCCGCCGCCAAGAGCATCTACGGCGGGCTGATTTCGAGCGGGTGGATGACCTGCGCGATCATGATGAAGCTGCTGGTGAAGTCCATGGGCGACCGGAGCAGCAGCATGGGCTCGCCGGGCGTGGACGAGATCCGCTGGATCAAGCCCGTCTATGCGGGCGACACGCTGACGGCCGTGCTGAAGGTGCTGGAGACGCGCCCGTCCTCGTCCAAGCCGGACCGCGGCGTGGTGCTGACCCAGTGGCAAGCCACCAACCAGCACGGCGAGCTGGTCTGCACGGTCAAGGGCATGGGCATGTACGGCCGGCGGCCGGCATAATACGAACCCCGAATCGAGACGACGCAAAAGAGGAGACACCATGCGCACCATCGCATCGCTGGAAGAGCTGGAAAGCCTGCAAGGCCAGGAAGTGGCCGTCAGCGACTGGACCGAGATCACGCAGCAGCAGGTCAACCTGTTTGCCGAGGCCACTGGCGACCACCAGTGGATCCACATCGACGTGGAGCGCGCCAAGCGCGAGTCGCCGTTCGGCGCCCCGGTGGCCCATGGCTTCCTGACCCTGTCGCTGCTGCCGCAGTTCATGCAGAACGCGATCCACATGGAAGGCGTCAAGATGGGTGTCAACTATGGCCTGAACCGGGTGCGGTTCACCTCGCCGGTGCCGGTGGGCAGTCGCCTGCGCGCCCGCGTGAAGCTGCTCAAGGTGGAGCGGCTCGACCCGATGCCCAACGGCCTGATCGGCGCCCAGTCCACCTGGGAGGTGACGGTGGAGCGGGAGGGCAGCGACCGCCCGGTCTGCGTGGCAGAATCGATCAGCCGACGCTACTCCTGAGCGCCAGCCAGTTCCGATCTGAATCGGAAAAATACGAGGGCCGCTAGAACGCGGCCCTCGTCGTTTGTCCAGTGGAATCGTTGAAAAACGATCCATCACGACATGGCTGTCCCCTGCGCGCGACACTTTCGGGCGGCCGATGTCATTGTCCGATTTTCCGAACAGTGTTTCCGCACCCCGTGGGTTTACCCCTAATGTTGCGTTGCGGTACAGTCGCGCCCACGATGTTTTATGTTATGCGGTATCCGCGCGAAGACCGTGCCCGCTGCGCTGGCGGGGTGGTCGAAACCGGTGGAAATCGCGTGAGCATCGTGACACAACGCTCGTCCCGGCGGCAGTCTTGAGCCGGGATCGATCGCAGTTCAGGCAGTCGGTTACCTCAGCGCACGCACCGCCCCCTCCGGCATCCCGCGCACGCAGTCGTCAGTTGCTGTCCAGCCGCGTTCATGGCGTTGCCCGGCCGCATGGTCCGCAGGCGCTTGCATCGCCAGTTCCGCAACGCCAGCTTTGGACACGTCCTCCGGTTTTTCCCAGCCCAGCCAGCCAGTTGCCCCGTGCAGCGGATGGCGGTGCCGCGCCTGCATGTCGGGAGCGGCCCAACCAGACCGTCGTGACATGAAAAAACCCATAATGCCGCGCTGGACGCGGTTCCTGCCTAGCCTTGGCTTGCTGTTGCTGGCCGGCTGCAACATGACGCTGCTCGACCCGAAGGGTCAGGTCGGTGTCGACATCAAGGGCATCATCCTGATCGCTACCTGGCTCATGCTGCTGGTGGTGGTGCCGGTGATCGTCCTGACGCTGGTCTTCGCCTGGAAGTACCGCGCCACCAACAAGGCTGCCCGGTACGAGCCGGACTGGTCGCACTCGACCAAGATCGAGGTGGTGGTCTGGCTGATCCCCTGCATCATCATCGCGGTGCTGGGCTACATCACCTGGAAGTCGTCGCACGACCTGGACCCGTACAAGCCGCTGGAATCGAGCGTCAAGCCGATTACCGTGGAAGCGGTCGCGCTGAACTGGAAATGGCTGTTCATCTATCCGGAACTGAAGATCGCCACGGTCAACCAGCTGGCGCTGCCGGTGGGTACCCCGGTGAACTTCAAGATCACCTCGGATTCGATCATGAATTCGTTCTTCATCCCCCAGCTGGGCAGCCAGGTGTACGCCATGGCCGGGATGGAGACCAAGCTGCACCTCATCGCCAACGAAGCCGGCACGTATGACGGCATGTCCGCCAACTATAGCGGCGGCGGCTTCTCGGGCATGAAGTTCAAGGCCGTTGCGATGTCGAACTTCGACTTCGACGCGTGGGTGGCCAAGGTGCGCGCGTCTGACCGCCAGCTCGACGCTGCGGACTACAAGGTCCTGGCCAAGCCGAGCGAAGCGGAGCCGGTTGCCCTCTACGGCAAGGTCGAAGACGGCCTGTACACCGGCATCCTGCATCAGTACATGGGCGCCGACGGCCGCGCCATGGCCCGCGAGGGCTTCGATGGTGGCCCGGTCTGCACGTCGCGTAACACGCTCGGCGAAGAGCGGGTGTCCATGACCACGCCGGCCAAGCCGGCGCTGGGCGCGCAATCCTAGGAGCAATGATGTTTGGCAAATTGACTTTGTCGGCGATTCCGTTTCATGAGCCGATCATCATGATCACGCTGAGCTGCGTGGCCCTTGGCGGGCTGGCGCTGCTCGGCGGGATCACGTACTTCAAGAAGTGGAACTACCTGTGGAGCGAGTGGATCACGTCCGTCGACCACAAGCGTATCGGCGTGATGTACTCGCTGGTGGCGCTGATCATGCTGCTGCGCGGCTTCGCCGACGCCATCATGATGCGTACCCAGCTGGCGCTAGCCACCAATGGCGACCCCGGCATCCTGCCCCCTGAGCACTACGACCAGATCTTCACCGCCCACGGCGTGATCATGATCTTCTTCGTGGCCATGCCGCTGATGACGGGCCTGATGAACCTTGTGGTGCCGCTGCAGATCGGCGCGCGCGACGTGGCGTTCCCGTTCCTGAACACGCTGAGCTTCTGGCTGTTCGTGGCCGGCGCGATGCTGGTCAACATCTCCCTGGGCGTTGGTGAATTCGCGCGTACCGGCTGGCTGGCCTATCCGCCGCTGTCGGGCATCGACTACAGTCCTGGCGTAGGGGTGGACTACTACCTCTGGTCCTTGCAGATATCAGGGCTGGGCACGCTGCTGACCGGCGTGAACTTCCTCGTGACCATCCTCAAGATGCGCGCCCCAGGCATGACCCTGATGCGCATGCCGGTGTTCACCTGGACCGCCCTGTGCACCAACGTGCTGATCGTGGCTGCCTTCCCGGTGCTGACGGTGTCGCTGGCGCTGCTGGGCCTGGACCGTTACTTCGGCATGCACTTCTTCACGAACGACGGTGGCGGCAACGCCATGATGTACGTGAACCTGATCTGGATCTGGGGCCACCCCGAGGTGTACATCCTGATCCTGCCGGCGTTCGGTATCTTCTCGGAGATCATCTCGACGTTTTCGGGCAAGAAGCTGTTCGGCTACAAGGGCATGGTCTACGCCACCGCCGCCATCATGGTGCTGTCGTTCATCGTCTGGCTGCACCACTTCTTCACGATGGGCTCCGGCGCCAGCGTGAATGCGTTCTTCGGCATCACCACGATGATCATCTCCATCCCCACCGGGGTGAAGATCTTCAACTGGCTGTTCACGATGTACCGTGGCCGCGTGCAGTTCACGTCGCCGGTGCTGTGGACGCTGGGCTTCATGATCACCTTCGTGATCGGCGGCATGACCGGGGTGCTGATGGCCGTGCCGGCAGCCGATTTCGTGCTGCATAACAGCCTGTTCCTGATTGCCCACTTCCACAACGTGATCATCGGTGGCGTGCTGTTCGGCTACCTGGCCGGCGTGACCTACTGGTGGCCGAAGGCGTTCGGCTTCAAGCTGGACGAGCGTCTGGGCAAGTGCGCGTTCTGGTGCTGGCTGGTTGGCTTCTACTTCGCGTTCATGCCGTTGTACGTGCTGGGCCTGATGGGCATGACCCGCCGCCTGAACCATACCGACAACCCGGCCTGGACCCCGTTCCTGTACGCGGCCGTGATTGGCGTGGTGTTCATCGCCATGGGTATCGGCTTCCAGGTGCTGCAGATCGTCGTGTCGATCCGCAACCGCAAGGCGCTGGCCGACGTCACGGGCGATCCGTGGGGTGGCCGTACGCTGGAGTGGGCCACGTCGTCGCCGCCCGCGTTCTACAACTTCGCGCACACCCCGGTGGTGCGTGACCTGGACGCGTTTGCCGACATGAAGGCCCGTGGCGAGACCATCCGCACGGACGGCTACGAGCAGATCCACATGCCGAAGAACACTGGCGCAGGCTTCTACATGGGTGCCTTCAGCCTCGTGCTGGGCTTCGCGCTGACCTGGCATATCTGGTGGCTTGCCGCCGTGGGCCTGGTTGGCATGGTGGTGGCGTTCATCCGCCGCGCCAACGACGACCATATCGATTACTACGTGCCGGCCAAGCAGGTCGAGCAGATCGAAACGCTGCACCAGCAGCGCATCGCCACGCAGGGCTGATCATCATGTCGACTGAAGTTCTAGACCGTTTCGGGGCGCAAGCCCCCGCCCACGGCCACGCGCACGATGCCGCGCATGACCACGACCACGCCCATCACGACACCAGCGAGAACACCGTCTTCGGTTTCTGGCTGTACCTGATGAGCGACTGCATCTTGTTCGCGTGCCTGTTCGCCGCCTACGCCGTGCTGCGCGGCGAAGTGGCGGGCGGCCCGTCGGGCAAGGAGCTGTTCGAGCTCAACTTCGTGCTGGTCGAGACGTTCATCCTGCTGTTCTCGTCGATCACGTACGGCTTCGCCATGATCTCGCTGCAGAACCGCAGCAAGGGTCGCGTGCTGTTCTGGCTCGGCGTGACGTTCCTGCTGGGTGCCGCGTTCATGTCGATGGAAATCTATGAGTTCCATCACCTGATCCACGAAGGCGCCGGCCCCGGCCGCAGCGCGTTCCTGTCGTCGTTCTTCACGCTCGTGGGTACCCACGGGCTGCACGTGGCCAGCGGCATGGTCTGGATGCTCGTGCTGATGTGGCAGCTGAACAAGAAGGGCATGACCGCGACGATGGAAAAGCGCCTGAACTGCCTGAGCCTGTTCTGGCACTTCTTGGACATCGTCTGGATTGGCGTCTTCACCGTGGTCTACCTGATGGGAGCACTGTAATGGCACAACAACATGCAACGGCTGCCCACGGCGAGTCGCACGGCCACAGCAGCGTCAAGTCGTATGTGATCGGCTTCGTGCTGGCCGTGATCCTGACGGTGATCCCGTTCAAGATCGTGATGGACGGCACCATGGACCGCGGCACGATCCTCTGGATCATCCTCGGCATGGCCGTGGTCCAGATCGTGGTCCACCTGAAGTACTTCCTCCATATGGATGGCTCCAAGGGTCAGCGCTGGAACGTCATGGCGTTTCTGTTCACGCTGCTGATCCTGTTCATCGTGCTGGCCGGTTCCCTCTGGATCATGCACAACATGAATGCCAACATGATGCCGATGATGAAGTAAGCATCGTCAGGCATGCAGCGAAGACGGGGCCCTCGGGCCCCGTTTTTTATTGCCGACGGTGCGCGATGCACTGCCGCCGGCCTGCATCCTGCACTGATTTGCGGCCGTGCACGATGCCGGTGCGGCGCCGGGCGCGGCACCGGCGGCCCGGTTGGCACCGCAATGGTGCGTCGGCATCACCCGCCGTGACGTTTCCTCCCACCTTTGATCGTTCCCGGCCTGGCAGTCCATGGCACGCTAGTTGCAGAAGGATCACCCGGGGTGCGTAGAGTCCCTGACCATATACGACAAACTGGGAGCTGCAATGAAACGACGTGACATGCTGAAGCTGTCGGCGGTAGCCGCCGCGGCGATGATCGGTACCAGCCCGCTGCTGGCGCAGTCGAAGGATCCGATCAAGGTCGGCATCCTGCATTCGCTGTCGGGCACGATGGCCATCTCCGAGACCTCGCTCAAGGATGTGGCGCTGATGACCATCGACGAGATCAACAAGAGCGGCGGCGTGCTCGGCCGCAAGCTCGAGCCGGTGGTGGTGGACCCCGCCTCCAACTGGCCGCTGTTCGCCGAAAAGGCGCGTCAGCTGATCACGCAGGACAAGGTCGCCGTCACGTTTGGGTGCTGGACCTCGGTATCGCGCAAGTCCGTGCTCCCGGTCTACGAGGAACTGAACTCGCTGCTGTTCTACCCGGTGCAGTACGAGGGCGAGGAGATGTCGAAAAACGTGTTCTACACCGGTGCCGCGCCTAACCAGCAGGCCATCCCGGCCGTGGAATACCTGATGAGCAAGGAAGGCGGCGGCGCCAAGCGCTTCTTCCTGCTCGGCACCGACTACGTGTACCCGCGCACGACCAACAAGATCCTGCGCGCGTTCCTGAAGAGCAAGGGCGTGGCCGACAAGGACATCGAGGAGGTCTACACCCCGTTCGGACATAGCGACTACCAGACCATCGTCGCCAACATCAAGAAGTTCTCGCAAGGCGGCAAGACGGCCGTGATCTCGACGATCAACGGCGACTCCAACGTGCCGTTCTACAAGGAACTGGGCAACGCCGGCCTGAAGGCCAAGGACGTGCCGGTGGTGGCCTTCTCCGTGGGCGAGGAAGAACTGCGCGGCATCGACACCAAGCCGCTGGTCGGCCATCTGGCCGCCTGGAACTACTTCATGTCCGTGAAGAACCCCGAGAACGACGCGTTCAAGAAGCAATGGGCGGCGTGGGTCAAGGCCAACAACCTGCCCGGCGGCGACAAGCGTGTGACCAACGACCCGATGGAAGCCACCTACGTCGGCATCCACATGTGGGCGCAGGCGGTCAAGAAGGCCGGCACCACCGATGCGGACAAGGTGCGCCAGGCCATGTACGGCCAGACCTTCAAGTCGCCGGACGGCTTCACGCTGACCATGGGCGAGAACCACCACCTGTACAAGCCGGTGATGATCGGCGAAGTGAAGGGCGACGGCCAGTTCTCCGTGGTGTGGAAGACGGCGAAGCCGGTGCGCGCGCAGCCGTGGAGCCCGTTCATCGCGGGTAACGAAGGCAAGCCGGACAAGGTTGTCGCCGGCCGCTGATCTTCAGCGTATCCATGGTGTTTTGCCCCTCTCCCTTGGGGGAGGGGAGCCCTCCCTCGGTCGTTCCACGCATAAAAGACGCGAACCATCGCGCCATATCAGACGCCAGCCAGCCCTATGCACCGATCTCCATTCCCGTCCGCCTTGCCGTGGCTGCGCGCCATGCTGGCTGTGCTGTTGCTGGCCGCCGCGCCGCTGTGGGCGGCACCGCTCACGCAGGCTGACCTCAAGCCGTTGGTTGAAGACGACTTCGACGCCAAGACGGCTGCGCTCGCCGCGCTGACGCAGGCGCCGCCCGAACAGGCTGGGCCGATCCTGCGCGCGCTCCAGGACGACACGCTGCAATATGCGCCATCAGTGGGCATGGTGCGCCAGGACGATGGCAAAACCGTCGATGCCGTCACCGGCAAGCCGGTGACCGTGAAGGCCGATGAACTCGAGTCGCTCACGCTGAACAACAGCCTGCGGGCCATCGTCGATAGCGCCGCGAGCAGCCTGCTGCTGCAATCGCCGGACATCGCGGTGCGCACGCAGGCCATCAACACCTTGTCCGATCAACCCGAGAATGCCTCGCGTGAAGCCGTGGAAGCGGCCCGCAAGGCCGAGGCCGACGCCGGCCTGCGCGCCCGGCTCGACGTGATCTGGGCCAGCACCGTGCTGGCGCAGGGCACCGACGCCACGCGCGACGCGCGGCTGGAAGCCATCCGCATCCTCGGCCAGGACAGCAATCCGCAGATCCGCCAGAAGCTGACGCCGCTGGTGGAGCGCGATGAAGCGGGCAAGTTCAAGGAGCCCGATGCCGATGTACGCGCCGCCGCGCAGCAGGCCATCGACAAGATGCGTGGCGAGCAGGGTCGCGCCGAGCTGCTCGGCAACCTGTTTGCCGGCCTGAGCCTTGGCAGCGTGCTGCTGCTGGCCGCGCTGGGCCTGGCCATCACCTATGGGCTGATCGGCGTCATCAACATGGCGCACGGGGAGTTCCTGATGATCGGCGCCTACGCCACCTACGTGGTGCAGACGCTGTTCCGCGCCTATGCGCCCAACGCGTTCGACTGGTACCTGCTGGCGGCGCTGCCGGCGTCGTTCCTGGCGGCGGGCGTCGTCGGCTTCGCCATCGAGCGGATTGTGCTGCGCCACCTGTACGGCCGCCCGCTCGAGACGCTGCTGGCCACCTTCGGTATCAGCCTGCTGCTGATGCAGGCCGTGCGCACCATCTTCGGCGCCCAGAACGTGGAAGTGGCCAATCCCAACTGGATGAGCGGAGGCGTCACCGCGATGGCCGGCCTCGTGATTCCGTACAACCGCATCGTCATCATCGCCTTCGCGCTGGCCGTGGTGGCCGTGGCGTGGGCCGTGCTGAACCGCACCCGGCTCGGCCTGTTCGTGCGCGCCACCACGCAGAACCGCACCATGGCGGCCTGCGTGGGTGTGCGCACGTGGAAGGTGGACAGCTACGCCTTCGCGTTCGGTGCCGGCATCGCCGGGCTGGGCGGCTGCGCGCTGTCCCAGATCGGCAACGTAGGGCCGGACCTCGGGCAGGCCTACATCATCGATTCGTTCATGGTGGTGGTGCTCGGCGGTGTAGGCCAGCTGGCCGGCACCATCGTCGGCGCCTTCGGGCTCGGCCTCATCAACAAGTTCATCGAGCCGTTCTACGGCGCGGTGCTGGCCAAGATCTTCGTCCTGGTGCTGATCGTGCTGTTTATCCAGAAACGCCCGCAGGGCCTGTTCGCGCTCAAAGGGCGCAGCGCGGAGGCATGACATGCGTAGCTTTCAATCGAACTCCTCGAACGGGGCGCCGTTCCGCCTCTCGGTTCCCGAGCGCCAGCCGCTCTTCTCGCGCAAGGTGTGGCTGGCGCTGGTCATCCTCACGCTGGTGGTCGCGGTCGGCGTGCCGATCTGCGCGCTGGTGATTCCGGAGGGCCACCCGCTGCACCTGTCGGCCTACGCGCTGACGCTGATCGGCAAGATCATGTGCTTCGCGCTGGCGGCCATTGCGCTGGACCTGGTGTGGGGCTACTGCGGCATCCTGAGCCTCGGCCACGGCCTGTTCTTCGCGCTGGGCGGCTATGCGATGGGCATGTACCTGATGCGGTCGATCGGCCGTGAAGGCGTGTACAAGAGCGACCTGCCCGACTTCATGGTGTTCCTCGACTGGAAGGAACTGCCCTGGTTCTGGCACGGCACCGAGCACCTGCCGTACGCGCTGCTGCTGGTGGTGCTGGTGCCGGGCGTGCTGGCGTGGCTGTTCGGCTTCTTCGCGTTCCGCTCGCGCATCAAGGGCGTGTACCTGTCGATCATCACGCAGGCCATGACTTACGCGGCGATGCTGCTGTTCTTCCGCAACGAGACCGGCTTCGGCGGCAACAACGGCTTCACGGACTTCAAGCGCATCGCCGGCTACGCCGTGGCCGCGCCGGAAACCCGCGCCGCGCTGTTCGTGCTGACCTTCCTGGCGCTGCTGGCCGGGTTCGTGGCGTGCCGCTACATCGTCACGTCGAAGCTGGGCCGGGTGGTCACCGCCGTGCGGGATGCCGAGATGCGTGTGATGTTCTCCGGCTACAACCCGCTCGGCTACAAGCTGTTCGTCTGGACCTTCTCGGCCGTGCTGTGCGGGATTGCCGGCGCGCTCTACGTGCCGCAGGTGGGCATCATCAACCCGGGCGAGATGTCGCCAGCCAACTCCATCGAGATGGCGGTCTGGGTGGCCGTGGGCGGCCGCGGCACGCTGATCGGGCCGATCGTCGGCGCCTTCCTGGTCAACGGTGCCAAGACCATGTTCACGGCCTACTTCGCCGAGTACTGGCTGTTCCTGCTTGGCGCGATGTTCGTGCTCGTGACGCTGTACCTGCCCGATGGCGTGGTGGGCCTGTGGCGCCGCCTGCGCGGCAAGCGCACGGCCGCCCAGAAGATCCAGGCGGCCACGGGCGAGGCGGTGAACCCGGCCGCCGTGACCCCGCAACAAGGGAGCGAGGCATGAACGCGGCCACCTCACAACCTGGCGCACAACACAGTGCACAGCGCGGCGCGGATCAGGCGGAGAGCGGCGACGCCACCGGCCTGGGCCGCGTGCTGGAGCCCGGCGTCATCGACACCTCGCACGGTCCCATCCTCTACCTGGAGGACCTGACCGTGCAGTTCGACGGTTTCCGCGCGCTCAACAAGCTGTCGCTGTCCATCGATCACGGCGAGCTGCGCTGCGTGATCGGCCCGAACGGCGCCGGCAAGACCACGATGATGGACGTCATCACCGGCAAGACCGGCCCGCGCAACGCCAACGTCAGCGGGCGCGTCTTCCTCGGGCAGTCCATCGACCTGATGCGGATGACCGAACCGCGCATCGCGCAGGTCGGCATCGGCCGCAAGTTCCAGAAGCCCACGGTGTTCGAGCAGCACGAAGTATGGGAGAACCTGGAACTGGCGATGAAGGCGGACAAGCGCTGGTGGTCGTCGCTGCGCGCGCGGCTGACCGGCGAGGGCCATCGCCGCATCGAGGAAACGCTGGCGCTGACCGGGCTCGAAGACGAGGCGTATCGCCCGGCCGGCCTGCTGTCCCACGGCCAGAAGCAGCGGCTGGAGATCGGCATGTTGCTGATGCAGCAGCCGCAACTGCTGCTGCTCGATGAACCCGTGGCCGGCATGACGGACGAAGAGACGATGCAGCTGGCCGGCCTGCTGAACAGCCTGCGCGGCAGTTGCTCGATGATGGTCGTGGAGCACGACATGGAATTCGTGGCGGCGCTGGCCGGACCGTCCGGCAAGGTCTCGGTGCTGGCCGAGGGCAGCCTGCTGGCCGAAGGCACGCTAGACGCCGTGAAGCGCGACGAGCGCGTGATCGAGTCCTATCTGGGAAGGTAACCATGCTGCAGGTCAATGCACTGAACCAGTTCTACGGCGGCAGCCACATCCTGCGCGACATCTCGTTCGAGGTGCCCCAGGGCAAGCTGACCACGCTGCTCGGCCGTAACGGCGTGGGCAAGAGCACGCTGCTCAAATGCCTGATGGGCGTGGTGCCCACGCGTAGCGGCCACATCAGCTGGGAGGGCAAGGCCCTCGAGAAGAAGGCCCCGTACGAGCGCGTCTCGGCCGGGCTCGCCTACGTGCCGCAGGGCCGCGAGATCTTCCCGCGCCTGACCGTCGAGGAGAACCTGCTGATCGGCGCCGCCAGCCGCGCGCGCCCGAACGGCGTGCCGGACCGCATCTACCAGCTGTTCCCGGTGCTGCGCACGATGCGCTCGCGCCGCGGCGGCGACCTCTCCGGCGGCCAGCAGCAGCAACTGGCCATCGGCCGGGCGCTGATGAGCGAGCCGCAGCTGCTGATCCTCGACGAGCCCACCGAAGGCATCCAGCCGTCCATCATCCAGGACATCGGCCGCGCACTGCGCCTGCTGGTGGACGAGTTCGGCATGACGGTGCTGCTGGTGGAGCAGTACTACGAGTTCGCCCGTCATCTGGCCGATCACTACGTCGTGATGAGCCGGGGCGAGGTGGTGGCCCGGGGCGAGGGCGCCACCATGGAACAGGATGGTGTGCGGGAGCTGATCGCGGTGTAATCTTCGCCCATGCGTCACCCCGATTTCCCATCCCAACTCGCCATGCCCGCCGCCTGGCATGCCAGCCTGCGCCTGCGCTTCGCCGCGCGCGCGGGCCGCACCGCCTTGGTCGAGCGCCGCCATCAGGGGCCGCTGCTGGTGCAGAAGCCCCTCTATCCGGAGGGCGACATCTGCCACGTGGTGGTGCTGCATCCGCCCGCCGGCGTGGCCGGCGGTGACAGGCTCGACATCGACATCGCCGTGGAAGCCGGCGCCCATGCCGTGCTGGCCACGCCGGGCGCCACCAAATGGTACAAGTCGCTCGGCCGCGAGGCCGCCCAGCAGGTGCGCATCGATGTGGCCGACGGCGCCCGGCTGGACTGGCTGCCGCAGGAGAACATCGTGTTCGACGATGCGCGCGCCCGCATTGCCACGGACGTCGTCGTGGCGCCCACCGGCAGCGCCATCGGCTGGGATGCCGTGGTGCTGGGCCGGCAGGCCTCGGGCGAGCGCTGGTCGAGCGGCGCGCTGTGGCTGGACACCCGCGTGGCCGGCCCGGACCGCGCGCTGTGGATCGAGCAATCGCAGGTCGATGCCACCTCGCCGCTGCGCCCCGCCGTGGCGGGCATGGACGGCCTGCACATCCTCGGCACGCTCTGGGCGGTGGGGCAGGGCGCCACGCCGGCACTGGCCGAAACCCTGGCCGAACCATTACCCTACGCGCCGGACCTGCGCGCCGGCGTGACCTGCCTTGCCGGGTCTGCAGGGCAGTCCATGCTGCTCCTGCGCGTCCTGGGGCGTGACATGGAAGCCGTGCGGCGCGTGATGACCGGCGCCTGGTCCGCGCTGCGCGCGCCGATCCACGGCGTGGCGGCCCGGCCGCTGCGCCTCTGGGCCACCTGACAACAAGACAAGCAAAGAACGAGGAACAGAACGATGGAACTGACGCCGCGCGAGAAGGACAAGCTGCTGATCTTCACCGCCGCCCTGCTGGCCGAGCGCCGCCGCGCACGCGGGCTCAAGCTCAACTATCCCGAGGCCGTGGCCCTGATCACCGCCGCGATCATGGAAGGCGCGCGCGACGGCCGCACCGTGGCCGACCTGATGCACGAGGGCACCACCGTGCTCAGCCGCGAGGACGTCATGGATGGCGTGGCCGAACTGATCCCCGAGATCCAGGTCGAGGCCACCTTCCCGGACGGCACCAAGCTCGTCACCGTGCACCATCCCATCGTCTGACACCCGATTCCACAACAAGAGAGCAACCATGCACCGATTCCTCCATCGCGCCGCCACGGGCACCGTGCTGACCCTGGCCACCGCGTCCGCCTTCGCCCATCCCGGCCATGACGCCGCCACCGTAGGCGCCAGCCTCTGGGCCGGCCTGCTGCACCCGTTCACCGGCGCGGACCACCTGCTGGCGATGGCCGCCGTGGGCGTGTGGAGCGCGCTCGCCACCAGTTCACGCGGCGCCTTCGGGCAAGGCGCGCCGGCCAAGGCCGACCTGCTGCGCCTGCCGCTGGCCTTCGTCGCCATGATGCTGGTGGGCGCGGCGCTGGGTCTTGCCGGCGTGACGCTGCCGGCCGTGGAGCCGATGATCGCGGTGTCGCTGCTGGTGATCGGCCTGCTGGTGGCCGTGCGGGCGCGCCTGTCGGCCATGGCCGGGATGGCCGTCGTCGGCGGCTTCGCGCTGTTCCACGGCTACGCGCACGGCGCCGAGCTGCCGGCCACGGCTGGCGCCATGCCCGCGGTGCTGGCCTACGTGGGCGGCTTCGCGGTGGCGACGATGGTGCTGCACGGCCTGGGCATCGGCGCGGGCCTGTTCCTGCGCCGCCATGCGGGCTGGATCGCCCGCGTGGCCGGGGCTGGCGTGGCGCTGTACGGCGCCGGCCTGCTGGTCGCCTGAGCGGCGGACGTCACCCTCAAGGAGCCTTGCGATGATTCCCGGTGAACTGATGCCGCTCGACGGCGAAATCGAACTGAACGCGGGCCGCGCCACGGTGAACGTCACGGTGGCCAACACCGGCGACCGCCCCGTGCAGGTGGGTTCGCACTTCCACTTCTACGAAACCAATGCCGCGCTCGACTTCGACCGCGAGGCCGCGCGCGGCTTCCGGCTGGATATCGCCGCCGGCACGGCGGTGCGCTTCGAGCCCGGCCAGTCGCGCACGGTGCAACTGGTGGCGCTCGCCGGCGACCGCATCGTCTACGGCTTCAACGGCAAGATCATGGGAGCGCTGTGATGAGCGTGAAAATCTCCAGGCAGGCCTATGCCGAGATGTTCGGCCCCACCACCGGCGACCGCCTGCGGCTGGCCGACACCGGGCTGGTGATCGAGGTCGAACGTGACTACACGATCTACGGCGAGGAAGTGAAGTTCGGCGGCGGCAAGGTGATCCGCGACGGCATGGGCCAGAGCCAGCGCATGGCCAAGGATTGCGTCGATACCGTCATCACCAACGCGCTGATCGTGGACCACTGGGGCATCGTCAAGGCCGACATCGGCCTCAAGCACGGCCGCATCGCATCGATCGGCAAGGCCGGCAATCCGGACATCCAGCCCGGCGTGACCATCGTCGTGGGGCCCGGCACGGAGGTCATCGCGGGCGAGGGCATGATCGTCACCGCCGGCGGCATCGACAGCCACATCCACTTCATCTGCCCGCAGCAGATCGAGGAAGCGCTGATGAGTGGCGTGACGACGATGATCGGCGGCGGCACCGGCCCGGCCACGGGCACTTTCGCCACCACCGTCACGCCGGGGCCGTGGTACATGGAGCGCATGCTGCAGGCGGCCGACGCCTACCCGATGAACATCGGCTTCCTCGGCAAGGGCAATGCCAGCCAGGCCGGCCCGCTGACCGAGCAGGTCGAGGCGGGCGCCATCGGCCTGAAGCTGCACGAGGACTGGGGCACCACGCCGCAGGCCATCGACACCTGCCTGACCGTGGCGGATGCCACCGACACCCAGGTGGCCATCCACACGGACACGCTCAACGAGGGCGGCTTCGTGGAGGCCACCATCGCCGCCTTCAAGGGGCGCACGATCCACACCTATCACACGGAGGGCGCCGGCGGCGGCCACGCGCCGGACATCATCAAGGTCTGCGGCGAGGCCAACGTGCTGCCGTCGTCGACCAATCCCACGCGCCCGTACACCGTGAACACGCTGGACGAGCACCTGGACATGCTGATGGTGTGCCATCACCTGGACCCGGCGATTGCCGAGGACATCGCCTTCGCGGAGTCGCGCATCCGCCGCGAGACCATCGCGGCCGAGGACATCCTCCACGACCTGGGCGCCTTCTCGATGATCTCGAGCGATTCGCAGGCCATGGGCCGCGTGGGCGAAGTCATCATCCGCACCTGGCAGACCGCGCACAAGATGGCGGCGCAGCGCGGCAAGCTGCCGGGCGACCCGCACGACGCGCGCGGCGGCCACGACAACTTCCGTGTGAAGCGCTACATCGCCAAGTACACGATCAACCCGGCGCTGACGCATGGCATCGCGCACGAGGTGGGCTCGATCGAGGTGGGCAAATGGGCCGATCTGGTGCTGTGGAAGCCGGCCTTCTTCGGCGTGAAGCCGAGCCTGATCCTGAAGGGCGGGATGATCGCGGCGGCGGCGATGGGCGACCCCAACGCGTCCATCCCCACGCCGCAGCCGGTGCACTACCGGCCGATGTTCGCCTCGGCGGGCGGGGCGCTGCCGCGCTCGTCGCTGACCTTCGTGTCGCAGGCCGCGCTGGCGGCGGACGTGGGCGGGCGCTACGGGCTGGCCAAGACGCTGGCGGCGGTGCGCGGCACGCGTACGGTGAGCAAGCGCGATATGGTCCACAATGACTGGCAGCCGCACGTCACCGTGGACCCGGAGACCTATCAGGTAGTCGCCGATGGCCAGCTGCTGATGTGCGAACCCGCCACCGTGCTGCCGATGGCGCAGCGCTATTTCCTGTTCTGACGGCCCCTGATTGTGATCAAGATCGACAAACTCCTCCCCGCCCCGCACGGCATTGCGCCGGTGCTGGTGCGGCGCGCCCCCAAGCTCGTGCTGCCGTTCGGCGAGCGCAGCAAGAGCCGCCTGCGCGCCGTGCTAGACAACGGGGCGGAAGCCGCGCTGTTCCTGCCGCGCGGCACCGTGCTGCGTGGCGGCGACCTGCTGGTGGCCGAGGACGGTACCTTCGTCGAGGTGCAGGCGGCCCCCGAGTCCGTACTGGAAGTGACGGCAACCGATCCGCTGGCCCTGATGCGCGCCGCCTACCACCTGGGCAACCGCCACACCCCGGTGGAAGTCGGCCGCGACTACCTGCGGCTGGAATTCGACGCCGTGCTGGCGGACATGCTGGCCCGCCTCGGCGTGCAGGCCACCCGCGCCGAACTACCCTTCGAGCCCGAGGCCGGTGCCTACGGCGGCGGCCACAAACACGGCCACGACGCCACCTTCGCTGAGGATTACGCGGCGGCGCAGGCGGTGTTCCATGACCATCATGGGCATGACCACGGGCATGACCACGGTCACAGCCATGACCACGGGCATGACCATGGCCACGTTCATGATGAGCACTGTGGCCACAAGCACTGAATCCGCCCCAACCGCCCCATGACCGCGCTCCCCCAACTGATCTCGCTGCTGCATCTGGCGTCGCCGGCGTTGCCGATTGGCGGTTTCAGCTATTCGCAGGGGCTCGAGGCGGCCATCGACTGCGGGCTGGTGACCGATGCGGCCAGCGCCGAGCGGTGGATCCGGGACAACCTCACGCATGTGCAGGCGCACTGCGAGGCGCCGGTCTGGCTGCTGCTTCATCGTGCCTGGCTGGCGCGCGACCTGGCCGCCGTGCGGCACTGGAACGACTGGTTCCACGCCACGCGCGAGACGGCCGAGCTTCGGCTCGAAACCGAGCAGATGGGCTGGTCGCTGTCGAAGCTGATCGGCCAGATGGGGTGGGGCGGTGCCGCCATGGCATCGGACTTGTCCGAATTGGCGCCAATCTGCCTGCCCACCGCGTTCACGGCCGCCTGCGTGGCGCTGGGCGTGGACGCGCGTGACGGCCTGGCGGCCTATGCTTTCAACTGGACCGAAAACCAGGTCGCCGCCGCGATCAAGGCGGTGCCGCTCGGCCAGGTGGCCGGCCAGCACATCCTGCGCGGGCTGCACCCGGCCGTGCTGGCCGTGGTCGATGAAGCGGTGCAACGCGCCGACGCCGATCCGCCCCGCCTGTCCACGTTTTCCCCAATGCTGGGGCTGCTCTCTGCACGCCACGAGACGCAGTACTCCCGGCTGTTCCGTTCCTGACCCAGCCACAAACATGACCCGAACCAAGAAAAATCCGCCCCTGCGCGTTGGCGTGGGCGGCCCCGTGGGCTCCGGCAAGACCACGCTGCTGGAAATGCTCTGCAAGGCCATGCGCGACCGCTATGACCTGGTCGCCATTACCAATGACATCTATACAAAGGAAGACCAGCGCCTGCTGACGATCTCCGGCGCGCTGCCGGCGGAGCGGATCATGGGGGTGGAGACGGGCGGCTGCCCGCACACGGCGATCCGCGAGGATGCCTCGATCAACCTCGAGGCCGTGGACCGCATGCTGGCGAAGTTCCCCGATGCCGACATCGTCTTCATCGAGTCTGGCGGCGACAATCTGGCCGCCACCTTCAGCCCGGAATTGTCCGACCTGACGATCTACGTGATCGACGTGGCCGGCGGGGAGAAGATCCCGCGCAAGGGCGGGCCGGGAATCACGAAGTCTGACCTGCTGGTCATCAACAAGACCGATCTGGCGCCGTACGTGGGTGCCTCACTCGAGATCATGGAAGCCGACGCCCGCAAGATGCGCGGGGAGCGGCCATTCGTGATGGGGAGTGTCAAGGCCGGGCAGGGGCTCGATCAGGTCATCGCCTTTATCGAACGCCAGGGCTTGCTGACGGTATAAGGTGCGGCGGGTGGGGCAGGCTCAGCGCGGCTGCTTGCGGGCCAGCGCGCGGGCTACGCCGGCCACCACGTCGCGCTCGAAATCGCTCAGTTCGGCCATGTAGCGCATCGTCGCCTGCACGGCCGGCGAGGTGTCGGCCTGATACGGCGAACGCGGCGCCTCCACGGGCGCGGCGGCGGTTTCGTGGCGCGAAAAATCCAGCATCTCGGGCGGTGCCACGCCGAGTGTGTCAGCTAGAGTACATATGTTATAAAGAGCCACATTACGTGTGCCGCGTTCGATGCCGCTGAGGTACGATCTTGCCAGACCGCTTTCCAGCGACAGGGCTTCCTGAGACCAGCCGCGCTGCTTGCGCAACCAGGTCAGATGTCGCCCGAACAGCTTGAGAGGGTCGCCTGTCATATGCTGCTTTGTGGATTTTAAGTCGCTCAGAGCCTAAGGGTTTGACCCAAGCGTCACGACAACCTATAGTTCGTCGTTCTATCGGTACCAGATCCGCATCATAAGGGATGTACCCAAAACGGGTACGGAAGCGATGGTATTACCGGACGGCACTTAAGCCGTACCGAAACGGGGCAGTCGCGCAGTGAGGGGGGAGGTCGGCGGGCGGAAATCCGCGCCGCATCGTGGCCTGCCGACATTGCGCATTCCGTGGGACCCATGCGTCCCAGGCTCCGTTTTGGGGAATGCCATGCAGATTTTTTCGTTTTTCGACGCCGGGTTGTGCGGTGCAACGCCGCCCCTGCCGGACTTTCCGGACCTGAGCGTCGGTTTACAGTTATGTGTCATTCCGGCAACGGCCGGGCTCGGTCACGCCTGCCACCACGTGTTCCTGCGTGCCGGCGACATGCAATCCGGCATCGTTTCCGCCCCGGCCGAGTGGTGGGCCTGCCTGCGCGGCGGCCTGCGCGTGCTGTCCGCCGGCCAGGAACTGGCCGCGCTGGCCGGGGGCGATGTCTTCACGCCCCAGTCTGGGCAGCCGGTCATGCTCCAGGCCGTGCTGGACAGCGTGCTGGTGCGCACCGTGCCGCAGGCCGGCAGCCGGCCCGGCACCCCGAGTTTCGTCGTGATCGAGCCCGGCGAGCCCGACTGGGCCCAGCGGCTGCACGCCCATGACACGATATGGGCCACCTGCTACCGCGGCACGCTGTGCCTGCAATGGCGTGCCACACGCGGTACGGCCGGCGTGCGTACCGTCTACCTGCAACCCGGCATGGCCTTCGCGCCGGAGCGTTACGACGACTACTGCATCGATGCCATGGTGCCCGGCGCGGGCCTGCTGTGCTGTGCGCGCTCGCCGGTCGGCGAAGCCGAACCTGCGCTCGTGCTGCCCCGGGCGGCCTGACGGCTGACCGGGATGCCAGCGATCAGCGGCGCTGGTACTGCGTGGCGCCGAACAGGATCTCGCGCTCCGCATCGGTCCGCATCGGCTTGCGCTCCTTGGCGAGCACTTCCACGCCGCGCTTCACGGCGGGGCGCTCGGCAATCTCGTTGAACCAGCGCTTGAGGTGCGGATAGTCGTCCAGCTCCACGCCCTGGTTCTGCCAGCTGCGCAGCCAGGGGAAGGTGGCGATGTCCGCCACGCTGTAGCTGTCGCCGGCCAGCCAGGGGTGCTGCGACAACTGCTTGTCGATCACGCCATAGAGCCGTTTGGCCTCGTTGGTGTAGCGGTTCACCGCGTACTCGATCTTCTCCGGCGCGTAGATGCGGAAGTGGTGCGCCTGTCCCAGCATCGGCCCCACGCCGCCCATCTGGAACATCAGCCACTGCAGGGCTTCGTACTTGCCGCGCACGTCCTCGGGCAGGAACTTGCCGGTCTTGCCGGCCAGGTACAGCAGGATGGCGCCCGACTCGAACAGCGAGATGGGCTTGCCGTCCGGCCCGTCGGGATCGACGATGGCCGGGATCTTGTTGTTCGGGCTGATCTTGAGGAAGTCCTCGCCGAACTGGTCGCCAGCACCGATGTTGATCGGATGGACCTTGTACTCGAGGCCGCATTCCTCGAGCATGATGTGAACCTTGTGACCGTTGGGCGTCGCCCAGGTGTAGACGTCGATCATGAGGGAGCGCTCTCCTGGCTGCTTCGGAAATGTTCGGAAAATTCCGATGGGGAAGGGGCCCGGCGACCAGCGTCGCCAGGGTCCGAGCGATTAGAGCACAGAAGAAATAAGCCTGCTGGCGGTGCGGTCATCGCAGCCGCACCAATGAAAAAACGCGCGGCCCACGGGCCGCGCGCTTCGGCAAACTACGACGTCCAGCAGTTGCCGGGGTGCCGTGGCTCAGGAGCCGCGTGTCACCGGCATCTGGATGCTGTCCGGGTTCAGGCTCATGTGCTTGGCCAGTTCCAGCTTGGCGATGGCGTTGCGGTGCACCTCGTCCGGACCATCGGCCAGGCGCAGCGTACGCTGGTGCGCCCACCAGTTGGCCAGCGGGAAGTCACCCGAGACACCTGCGGCGCCGTGCACCTGGATCGCCCAGTCGATCACGCGCAGCGCCACGTTCGGCGCCACCACCTTGATCATGGCGATCTCGGCCTTGGCCACCTTGTTGCCCACGGTGTCCATCATGTAGGCGGCCTTCAGCGTCAGCAGGCGTGCCATCTCGATGTCGCAACGGGCTTCGGCGATGCGCTCCTGCGTCACGCCCTGGCGGGCGATCTGCTTGCCGAAGGCCACGCGGTCCAGGCTGCGCTTGCACATCAGTTCCAGCGCGCGCTCGGCCACGCCGATACTGCGCATGCAGTGGTGGATCCGGCCCGGGCCGAGGCGGCCCTGGGCGATCTCGAAGCCGCGCCCTTCGCCCAGCAGGATGTTGGCAGCCGGCACGCGCACATTCTTGAGTTCGATCTCCATATGGCCGTGCGGCGCATCGTCATAGCCGAACACGGGCAGGAAGCGCTTGATCGTGATGCCCGGGGTGTCCGCCGGCACGACGATCATCGACTGCTGCTCGTGGCGGCCCGCATCGGGATTGGTCTTGCCCATCACGATGTAGACCTTGCAGCGGGGGTCGCCGGCGCCCGACGACCACCACTTGGTGCCGTTGATCACGTAATGGTCGCCATCGCGCGCGATGCGGCAGCTGATATTGGTGGCGTCCGACGAGGCCACGTCCGGCTCCGTCATCAGGAAGGCCGAGCGGATCTCGCCGCGCAGCAGCGGTTCCAGCCACTGGTCCTTGAGTTCTTCGGAGGCGTAGCGCTCCAGCGTTTCCATGTTGCCGGTGTCCGGCGCGGCGCAGTTGAACACCTCGGGCGACCAGGGCGCGCGGCCCATGATCTCGCACATCGGCGCGTATTCGAGGTTCGACAGCCCCTCCGGTGCCCGCTTGGAGCGCGGCAGGAACAGGTTCCACAGCCCGGCCTCGCGCGCCAGCGGCTTCAGTTCCTCGACCACCTTGGTGGGAATCCAGGCGTTGCCGGCTTCGCGGTTGGCCTGGATCTCGGCGTAGAAGCGCTTTTCGTTCGGATAGATATGCTTGTCGAAAAAGGCCAGCAGCCGGGCCTGCATGTCCTTGACCTTGGGCGTGTACTCGAATTGCATGGGGTCTCCTCGCTACATTCGGGGGTGTGACGGCAGGCATCGCTTGGGACGGATGCCGACTGGGGCCTACTCTAGCGGACTGCGCGTAATAAGAAAAATGAATTTTCTGGATTGGACAGTATCAATGTCCTGCATTTCCATGCCAGAATGCCTGCCATGCAGCTATCCCGGATCGACCTGAACCTCTTCGTGGTGTTCGATGCCATCTACAGCGAAGGCAGCATCACCGCAGCCGCGCGTCAGCTCAACCTGACGCAGCCCGCCGTCAGCCATGCGCTGGGGCGGCTTCGCACGCTGTTCGACGATCCGCTGTTCGAGCGGCGCGGGCAGGGCATGGCGCCCACGCCGCTGGCGCGCTCGCTGGCGGGCGAGGTGCGCGGCGCGCTGCAGTCGTTCGCGCGCACGCTGCAGGATACGCCGCACTTCGACCCCACCGCCACCACGCGCCGCTTCACCATCGGCATGCGCGACGCGCTGGAATCTACGCTGCTGCCGCCGCTGATGGCGCGTGTGACGGCCATGGCACCGCATGTGGAGATTGCGGCGATCCGCTTCGACCGCCGCGAGATGGAGTCCGAACTGCTCGCCGGCACGCTGGATGCGGCCATCGACATCCTGCTGCCGGTCTCGCCGGCGATTCACCATGCCGCGTTCATGTCCGATCCGATGGTGGTGCTGGCCCGGCGCGACCATCCGCTGGTCAAGAAGGAGCTGACGCTGGAGCGCTATCTGGCGGCCGAACATGTGCACGTATCGTCACGTCGGCGCGGGGCGGGGCTGGAGGATCAGGCGCTGCACCGAATGGGCCTGACGCGCCGCGTGCGGCTGCGTTGCCAGCACTATGCGGCGGCCTGCCGCGTGGTCAGCTGCACGGACCTGCTCGCCACCTTGCCGATGCGTTACGCGCGCATCGCCAATGAGCCCTACGCCAACCGGCTGCTGGCGCTGCCGTTCAAGGTGCCGGCGCTGGAACTGCATCTCTATTGGCATGCCGGCGGCGAGAACGACGGCGCCAACCGCTGGCTGCGTGAGCAGCTGATGGCGGTGATGACGTCGCTCGGGAACGGCATGGGCGACGTCCCGCCCGCCGACGCGTAACGCGTAACGCGTAACGCCTATTGCACCCCCGTGCGCCGCGCGCGGGTCACAACGTAAGGCATTGTTAGCAGGCTGGACGATGCGGGAGGCGCTCCCTAACATCGTCCCGTTCCACCTGCCCCGGACGCCCATGCCCGCATGACACCGCGCCCCCGCGCGCGCGTCCACACCCGGCAGTCCCCTCCATCCACGACTACAGAGCCGCATTCCGATGCCAGGGAAACACTTGCGTAACGATTCCATGCCCTCCCGCGCGAACGCCTTCGCGCGACCCATGCCGATGACGATCCTGGCGGCCTGCGCCGCCCTCGCGCTCAGTGCCTGTGGCGGCGGCGGCGATGGCGCGCCCAGCGCCGGTACCAGCGCCGCTCCGGCAGCCGGTGGCGCCAATGCGAGCCAGGCGGCGTC
>NZ_CAJPVH010000034.1 GCF_905397395.1 Cupriavidus campinensis | reverse complement strand
CCTGCACGCGGCGGCGCTATACTCGGCGCTGGGCGCGTGCAGAATGGACCAGCACATCGCGCCGATTGCCGCCGAGCTGGCGCGCAACGACCTTGCCGATGCCAGCCGGCTGACCGCGCGCATCGTCTCCCGCGACACCACCGATGCCGACGCCGAGGCGCTGGCCCGCGCCGCCTGCGAATCGGCGCTCGAGAACGGCAACGATGCCATCTTCGGCGCGCTGTTCTGGTTCTTCATCGGCGGCGCGCCGGCGGTGATCGTATTCCGGCTCGCCAATACGCTCGACGCGATGTGGGGCTATCGCACGCCGCGCCTGCTGCATTTCGGCTGGGCCGCCGCGCGGATCGACGATGGCCTCAACCTGATCCCCGCCCGGCTGACCGCGCTGACCTATGCGCTGCTCGGCGCTACCGGGCAGGCGCTGCGCTGCTGGCGCACGCAGGCGCCCGCGTGGTCCAGCCCCAACGCGGGTCCGGTGATGGCGGCCGGCGCCGGCGCGGTGGGCGTGGCGCTCGGTGGCGGCGCGCGCTATCACGGCGAGTGGGAGGAGCGCCCGCCCCTCGGCGTGGGCGAGCGGCCCGGCGCGGCCCATGTCGATGCCTGCCTGCGGCTGGTGCAGCGCACGCTGTGGCTCTGGCTCGGGCTGGCGATGCTGAGCGTGCCGCTGGCGATGGGGCTGGAGGTGGCCGCATGAGCGCCCTCGCCCCGATCCGCCATGGCGGCAACCTGCTCGCCGCCGCGCGCCGTTATGGCCGGCCCGTGGCCGAATGGCTCGACCTGTCCACGGGCATCAATCCCGATGGCTACCCGGTGCCGCCGCTGCCCGCCGAGGTCTGGCAACGGTTGCCGCAGGACGATGACGCCCTGGCGGACATCGCCGCGCGCGCCTACGGCGGTGCGCACGCGTTGCCGGTCGCCGGCTCGCAGGCGGCCATCCGCACGCTACCGCGCCTGCTGCGGCCCGGGCGGGTGGGCATTGCCGCGCTCGGGTACAGCGAGTACGCCCCGGCGTTCGCGCTGGCCGGGCACACGGTCGTGCCGCTCGATGAAGCCGATTTCGCCCGGGTCGATCTGGCCGATGACCTCGACCATCTGGTGGTCGTGAATCCGAACAACCCCACCGCGCGGCTGCTGCCGGCGCAGACGCTGCGCCACTGGCATCGGCAAGTGGCGGCCCGGCACGGCACGCTGGTCGTGGACGAGGCCTTCATGGATGCGCTGGCCGCGCCGTCGCTGGTGGCGGAGGCCGCCGCGCCGGGCCTCGTCGTGCTGCGCTCGCTCGGCAAGTTCTATGGGCTGGCGGGCGTGCGCTGCGGATTCGTGTTCGCCGCGCCGGACCTGCTCGCGGCTCTCGGCGATCAACTCGGCCACTGGACCGTCTCCGGCCCGGCGCGCGCCGTCGCCCAGCATGCCCTTGCCGATACCGACTGGCAGCACGCCACGCGCGCCAGGCTGGCCGCCGCCGGCCAGCGGCTGGCCATGCTGCTGCGCGAACACGGGCTGTCCCCGGTGTCGCAGCCGCTGTTCAGCTGGATCCCCGATGCCCGCGCGCCGGCCCTGCACGCGGCGCTGGCGCAGCAAGGCGTGTGGACCCGGCTGTTCGATGCGGCCGGCGGCTGCCCCGCCAGCCTGCGCCTGGGCCTGCCACCCGATGACGAACCCTGCTGGCGCCGGCTTGACCGCGCGCTGGCCGACGCCACCTCCTCTCTCGCCCCCTGACATGACGAAGTCCATCGCCGCGCTGACCACCCTGGTTGCCGCGCTACTGACCTGCCCCGCCCACGCGGCCATCTCCGTGATCGACGATGCCGGCAACACCGTGACGCTGGCCCAGCCCGCGCGCCGCATCGTCTCGCTGGCCCCGCATGTGACGGAGCTGCTCTACGCCGCTGGCGGCGGCGACCGCATCGTCGGCACGGTCTCGTACAGCGACTACCCCCCGCAGGCGCGCGACCTGCCGCGCGTGGGCGACAACAAGGCGCTGGACCTCGAACGAATTGCCGCGCTGAAGCCGGACCTGATCGTGGTCTGGCGCCACGGCAACGCGCAGAAGCAGACCGACCGCCTGCGCGCGCTCGGCCTGCCGCTGTACTTCAGCGAGCCGCGCAAGCTCGAATCGATCCCGGAAAACCTGGAGAAGCTGGGCAAGCTGATGGACACCGGCCCGGTGGCCACGCGCGCCGCCGCGGACTTCCGCCAGCAGGTGGAGACGCTGCGCAAGACCTACGCCAACCGGCCCCCGGTGACGGTCTTCTATCAGGTCTGGCAGCAGCCGCTGATGACGCTGAACGGCCAGCACATGGTCAGCGACATGCTGGCGCTGTGCGGCGGCCGCAACCTGTTCGGGAACGAACCGCCGCTGGTGCCGACCGTGTCCGTGGAAGCGGTGGTGGCCGGCAACCCCGAGGCGATGATGACGGCGGGCATCGGCGCCACGCGGCCGGACAAGCCGCTGGCGGATTTCTCGATGTGGGAAAAATGGAAGTCGGTGACGGCGGTGGCGCGCAACAACCTGTTCATCATCGACGGTGACCTGGTCAACCGCGCCGGCCCGCGCGTGGTGCAGGGCGCGGCCGAGATATGCAAGGATCTCGATATCGCGCGCTCGCGCCGGCCGTCCTGACTCAGATTCGTACTCGTTCGACCGAATTCGAACTAGTTCGACAGCCGGTTCCACCAGCCGAGCCGTGCGCCGCTGCCATCCGTACCCTCCAGATGGAAACGGCACGTGGCGCCAAAGCCCAGTTCCCACGCCAGCGTGCGCGCCAGCGGCAGGCCCAGCCAGTGCGCGGCCAGCATGCGGATGGGGCCGGCGTGGGTCACCACCCACAGGCAGCCGCCGGCGTCGGCCGGCAGCGAACCGGCCCAGTCCACCACGCGCGCCATGACCTGCGCAGCACTCTCGCCGCCGTGGGGGCGCGCCGCCATCAGGTTCGCTGCCCAGTGGTCGAGATCGGCGCGGTCGATGGTCGCCCACTCCCGCCCTTCCCACTGGCCGAAGTCCAGCTCGCGCAGGCGCGGTTCGATTTCCAGGTCGATGCGGGTGTCGATGCCGTGGGACAAGGCTGTCGCCGTGTCGCGCGCGCGGGCCGCCGGGCTGGTCAGGATGCGGTCCGGCCGCAGGCCGTCCAGCGTGGCGACGATCCGCTCGGCGGGCGGCGAGACGGGCAGCGCCAGCGCGAGGTCCAGCGCGCCGTAGCAGATGCCCGGCGCCACTTCCGGCCGGGCGTGGCGGATCAGGACCACGTCCATGCGGCCGCCACGAGGTAGATCGACAGTTCGCCGCATTGCTGCGCCATGCCGAGGCAATCGCCGGTGTAGCCGCCCAGCCGGCGCACGAAGTACGCGCCCAGCGCGGCGCGCACCCCTACCAGCACGACGATGGCCACGCCCGCGAACATCGGCCCAAGCAGCACCAGCGGCGCCACGCCGCAGACCAGCGCGAACAGCAGGCCGGCCCCGGCCAGCCGCTGTGCCACCGGCTTGGCCTTGCCTTCGGCGCGCACATAGTCGTGCGTGGCGAGGAAGGAGATCGCCATCGCCCGGCTCGCGCCATGGCCGGCTACCAGCACTGCCAGCAGCACGGCCAGCCCGCCCGCGTCGCCCGTGGCCAGCAGCAGCTGCCACTTGAGCAGCAGCGCCATGACGATGGCGATGGCCCCGAACGCGCCCACGCGCGAGTCGTGCATGATGGCCAGCACGTCCTCGCGCCGGTAGCCGCCGCCGAAGGCATCCACGCAATCGGCCAGGCCATCCTCATGGAACGCACCGGTCAGCAGCAGCGTGGCGATCATGCCCAGCGCCACGGCCACGGGGGCGCTCCACAAGGCCAGCGCGCCCCAGGTGACCAGCGCGCCGGCCACGCCCACCAGCAGCCCCACCAGCGGAAAGTAGCGCGCCGCCGCGTTGAGGAAGTGCGGCTGGAAACCGACCCAGCCGGCCAGCCGCTGCGGCAGCGGCACGCGCGTGAAGTAGCCGAGGGCGGTCAGGAAGAAGCGCAGTTCGTCGGCCATGGTCGGGTTTTCCGGGGTCCGATCAGGCCGCGCCGGGGCTCACGCCGGCACCGCTGAACGTCGCCATTTCCTTGAGAAACGCCGCCGCCGAAGCCACCAGCGGCCATGCCAGCGCCGCGCCGGTGCCTTCGCCCAGGCGCAGGTTCAGGGCCAGCAGCGGCTCGGCGCCGAATTCGGCCAGCAGGGCCTTGTGGCCGCGCTCATCGGAACAATGCGAGAACACGCAGTACTGGAGCACGGTCGGGTCGATCCGCGCCGCCACCAGCAGCGCGGCGGAGGCGATGAAGCCATCGACCAGAATCACCATGCGGCAGGCGGCGGCAGCCAGGTAGGCGCCCGTCATCGCCGCGATCTCGTAGCCGCCGAAGGTGGCCAGCACGTCCAGCGGCGCGGTGACTTCGGCATGGCGGGCCAGCGCGCGCTCGAGGATCTCGCGCTTGCGGGCCACGCCGGCCTCGTCCAGCCCGGTGCCGCGCCCGGCGCAGTCGGCCAGCGGCAGGCCGGTCAGCCGGCTCATCAGGCAGGCGGCGGCGGAGGTGTTGGCGATCCCCATCTCGCCGAAGCCGATCACATTGGTGCCCTGCTCCGCATGGCGCAGCACGCGCGCCATGCCGGCCTGGATGGCCGCGCCCGCCTGCGCCGGCGTCATCGCGGCTTCCTCGACGAAATTGCGCGTGCCATCGGCCACACGGCAGTTGACCAGCCCCGGCGCGGCCGGCAGCGGCGCGCGCACGCCGGCATCCACCACTTCCAGCACCATGCCGTGCTGGCGCGTGAAGACGTTGATCGCCGCGCCGCCGCCGAGGAAGTTCAGCACCATCTGGGCCGTGACTTCAGGCGGGAAGGCGCTCACGCCGGCATCGGCCACGCCATGGTCGCCGGCAAACACGATGATGGTCGGGCGGGTCAGCACCGGCTGGGTCTCGCCCCGGATCAGGCCGATCTGCATCGCCAGCGACTCCAGCCGGCCCAGCGAGCCGGGCGGCTTGGTCTTGTCGTCGATGGCGGCCTGGAGCGCGGCGCGCAGCGAGTCATCGAGCGGGGCGATCGGGGGGCGTTGCAGGGGGGTGTCGGTGAAGGTGGACATCGATATTTCCGCAGTGTCTTTACATTTCCACGCCGCGCTGGGCCTTGATGCCCTGCTGGAACGCGTGCTTGACCGGGGTCATCTCGGTCACGGTGTCGGCGGCCTCGACCAGCGCGGGCGGCGCGCCGCGGCCGGTGATGACCACGTGCTGCATCGGCGGACGGGCGCGCAGGTCGGCGATGACCTGCTCCACGTCGAGGTAATGCAGCTTCAGCGCGATATTCAGTTCGTCGAACAGGACCAACCCGATGGCGGGATCCCGCAGCATGCGCCGGGCGATGTCCCAGGCGGCCTCGGCCTTGGCCACGTCGCGTGCGCGGTCCTGGGTCTCCCAGGTGTAGCCCTCGCCCATCACGTGGAACTCACATTCTTCCGAAAAACGCTGGAGGAACATCTCCTCGCCGCTCGGGATGGCGCCCTTGATGAACTGGACCACGCCCGTACGCATGCCGTGCCCCATCGCGCGCACGACCATGCCGAAACCCGAGCTGGACTTGCCCTTGCCGTTGCCGGTGGTGATCACGATCACGCCGCGCTCGGTCTGCGCGGCGGAGATCTTGGCATCCACCACCTCCTTCTTGCGCGCCATGCGGGCCTTGTGGCGGGCGTCACGGCCATCGTCTTCCGAGGTGTCCGGCGTGTTGTTGTCGATATCGCTCATTTACGAATTTCCAGTCGTCCCATTCGGAATCAGCGCGGTATAGAGGCCGTCGCTGACGCTGACAATGGGGGTGCGCAGCGCCCGGGAGCACTGCGCGGGGGTGAGGACATCCGGCGCGGGGCCATGCAGCGCCTGGCCGTCTTCGGACATCAGCAGCGCATGCGTGGCGTAGCGGCGCGCCAGGTTGAGATCGTGCAGGATCACGATGGCCGCGTGGCGGCCCGCCGTGGTCAGGCGGCGCAGCAGTTCCAGCACGAGGATCTGGTGGCGCAGGTCGAGGTGAGCCACCGGTTCGTCCAGCAGCAGCAGCGGCGCCTGCTGGGCCATGGCGGCAGCCAGCGACACGCGCTGGCGCTCGCCGCCGGAGAGCGTGAGGACGTCGCGCGTGGTCAGGGCGTCGAGGTCGAGTTCGGTCATGACGTCGCGCACCACGCGGTCGTCATCGCCCTGGCCCCAGCCCCAGCCGCTCATGTGCGGATGGCGTCCCACGCGCACGGCGTCCTGCACGGCCATCGAGAAGGTGTCATGCACGGCCTGCGGCAGGTAGGCCCGCTGGCGCGCGAGCGCGGCCGGCGCGGCGCGGGTGACCGGGGTGCCGTCGATGCGGACCTCGCCGCCATCGGGCGCGCGCAGGCCGGCGAGCACGCCCATCAGCGTGGACTTGCCCACGCCATTCGGGCCGACCACGCACCAGAACTCGCCCGGCGCGATGGCCATCGACAGATGCTCCACCAGCACGCGCGACCCGGTGCGCAGGGCGACGTCGCGCAGGTGCAGGCTGGGACAGGGCGCAAGCGGCGTAGACCAGTGGTTCATCGCGGCCTCCGCAGCAGCAGGTAGAGGAAGGTCGGCACGCCGAGCAGCGCGGTAATCACACCCACCGGCAGTTGGGTCGGGGCGATCACGGTACGGGCGATCAGATCCGCCGCCATCAGCAATGTGCCGCCCAGCAGCACCGACGCCGGCAGCAGCAGCCGCTGGTCGTTGCCCCAGGCCAGCCGCACCATGTGCGGTACAACCAGGCCGACAAAGCCGATCGACCCGGCGGTGGTGATCGCCGCCGCAATGGCGAACGAGGCGATCAGGAACGTGGCCAGCCGCACCCGGCCCACCTGCACGCCCAGCGATTGCGCCACGGTCTCGCCGAGCAGCATCACGTTGAGCGAGCGCGCCATCGGCATGGCCAGCGCCAGCGCCACGGCCAGCGTGGCCAGCGCGGCGCCGTAGCTGGCGGTGCCGCCGAGGTCGCCGGTCAGCCAGAACAGCATGCCGCGCAGCCGCGACTCCGGCGCGATGGCCAGGATCAGCGTGATCAGCGCGCCCCAGCCGGCGGCCAGGATCACGCCGGTCAGCAGCAGGCGGGCGCCCGCCTCGTGGTGGCCGCCCTGCACGCGCGGGTGGAGCAGGTCCCGGCGCGCCAGCGAGGCCACCAGCACCATCGACAGCAGCGCCCCGCCGGCGGCGCCCGCCTGCACGGTCCACAGCGGCAGCATCAGCAGCATCGCCAGCAACGCGCCGGTGGCGGCGCCGCCCGAGACGCCTAGTACATAGGGCTCGGCCAGCGGGTTGCGCAGCAGCACCTGCATCAGCGCGCCGGAGAGCGCCAGCAGGCCACCGCACGCGAACGCGGCGACGGCGCGGGGGAGTCGTAATTCCCTGACAATGGCGCCGGCCATGCCGGCATCGGTGGCGCTCAGGGCCTGCCAGAGCTGCGCGGCATCGAGCGACACGCTGCCCAGCGCCAGCGACAGCCCGAACACGGCCAGCCCCGCCAGGGCGAGGACCAGCCAGACGGCCAGCGCGCGGCGCGCCTCAGCCATGGCGGGCACCGTCCCCGCGCGGCGCCTTGCCGGGCCTCATTTCTGGCGCCATCCCAGCGTGACGAACCCCGCCCGGCCCTGCGTGGCGTACGGATAGGCGAGCTGGTAGTTCTTGTCGAACAGGTTTTCCACGCGGGCGGCGACGAACCATTGCTTGTCGATGTTGTAGCGGGCGGTGAGGTTCAAGATACCGTATCCGCCCAGCCGGCGCGAGCCATTGTCCATCCGCGACGACGACACCAGCCACTCGCCCCCGAATCGGAAATCGCCGAAATTCCGGCCGACATCGACCGACGCATGGCGGCGCGCGCGACGCAGCAGCTGGGTGCCGTTGGTTTCATCGACCGGATTCTGGAAGGTCACGCTGGCGCCGACATCCGTGCCGAGCAGGTTGGCGCGCCAGGACGCCTCCACCCCCTGCACCTTGGCCTTGTTGACGTTCTGCGCCAGGAACAACCCGCTGGCCTGCTGCGTGGAGACGATCAGGTCGTTGTAGCGGGTCTCGAACGCGGTCACGCGCAGCAGCCCGGTGGCGGCGGTTTCCACCTGCACGCCCAGTTCGGCCGACTTGGCGCGCTCGGGCTGGAGGTTCGGCTGGCCGAAGTTCGGGTAATAGAGTTCGTTGAAGGTCGGCGCCCGGAAAGCGTTGCTGACGTTGGCGATCAGCTTGACCGCCTGGGTCAGGTGGAAGCCATAGCCGGCGAAGAAGCTGCCCTGGTTGCCGAAGTCCGAATAATGGTCGTTGCGCGCGTTCAGCTGCAGCTGGTGGCGGCCGATCTTGCCTTCGTAGCCGCCGTAGACCGAGAACACATTGCGCGTGGGGGCGTTGTAGGCGCTGGACGACAGTTCCTGCTGGAGGTAGTCGGTGCCGAACAGCAGCGTGTGGTCAGGCGTCAGCGCGTACTCGTTCTGCCAGTTGAACTGGCGGGAACGGGTGCTGAACAGGCTGTCGAACAGGCCGTTCTTGCTGGTTTCGGCGCGGTCCTCGCTCTGGGCGACCTTGAAATGGGTGCGCCAGTCGGGCAGCAGCCTGCCGTTGACGAAGGCGGACAGCGTGTACAGCTCGCTATCCATGCGCAGGTCGTCGGTCGGCTTGCCGCTGGCGCTGTCGTACGAGAGCTGGCTGTTGGCGTAGTACGCGGCCACGCCGGCGTCCCAGTCCTGGCTGAACTTGTGCTTCACCTGGCCGGAGACGCTCTTGTTCTCGTACGGGTTGTCGGCCGGGTTCGGGCCGATGCCCTGCCGGGCGCGCGTGGGGTTGTCGCGATTCCATGCCGCGGCGTCGATCGACGAATAGCCGTCGGTCTTGAAGATCGAACCGGTGACGTTGAACGAGGTATCGCCCACCTGCCCGCCATAGCCGACGGTGCCCTGGCGCGTGTTGTTGCTGCCGTACTCCACCGAAGCATTGGCCGCCGGGGCCTGGCCGGCGCCGCTCTTGGTGAAGATCTGCACCACGCCGCCGATGGCGTCGGAGCCATACAGGGCCGAGACGTTGCCGCGCACCACCTCGATATGGTCGATCTGGTCCGGCAGGATATTGGCGAGCTGCGCGGTGCCGCCGCTGGCGCCGGCAATGCGCACGCCATCCACCAGGATCAGCACCTGGTTGGAATTGGCGCCGCGCATGAACAGCGTGGTGTTGGCGCCCATGCCGCCCGTGGTGGCAAATTCCACGCCCGCCTGGCCGCGCAGCAGCGAGCGCAGGTCCGGCGCCTGGGCATTGACGATGTCTTCCTGGGTGACCACCGTGGTGTGCGGCAGCGCCTCGGTCACGGCCTGCGCGGTGCGCGAGGCGGTGACGACGACCGGGGCGAGCGTCTGGCCGGGGGCGGCGCCGCTGGCCTCCGGCGCGGTTTGCGCGTGGACCATGGCGGGCAGGGAAACGGACGAGAAAACAGCGATGGCCGCCAGGATGGCGGGCACGAGTGGGCGGACCGGCGGCTGTGTCGCGGCGGTCGGCCTGTGGAGCGAGGAACGCATGTTGCTGGATGGATGGAAGCACGGCCGGGCCCGTTCCCCCGCGGGCCATATGGCGAAGTGGCGCGCCGCCGTGTGGAGCGGTGCGCCCGCGTTCAGGCCGGTATCCGGGCTGACGACATCAGGCCGGCCGCCTTCCCGATCGGTGGATCCCCGTCACATGGCGGGGTGGATCAGTGGCATGCTGGCAGGCCCTTGCGCGGCGCATGGCGCGTGCGCGGTCGCTTACCGTTGCGGGGGCAGCACAGGTTGGCCCAGCGCGCGGCGCGCCCCGGACTCCCTGTTTCCCGTTGAACTGCGGCCCTGTGGGCAGGGTCGCGAGCACCTGGAACGTGCGCGAGTGTAGGCAGTTTCACCGGGGCCGTCAATCTGGCGGACGTGGTGCGGAACCGTCCACTCCGGGGCCGGTTACCCGCATGTTGCGTGACGATCGATGCAACTTCCTGGCGACGCTGCAGTCAGAAACGTCTCGTTGACAACGTGGCCGATCCGGCATCGGCTAGAATCCCGAAACCTGACCCACAATCCATCGGACAGACAGGCACTATGCTCAACGAACTCGAACAACTGGCCGCCAAGATCGGGCGCGTGCTGCATCATGCAGACACCCTGGCGGCGGAAAACCAGCGGCTGCGCGCGGAGATCGACCGCCTGCGGGCCGAGGCGAGCCAGTTGCGCACGGACCGCGAAGCCATGGCGGCCGACCGCGAACTGCTCAATATCAAGATCGAGGAAGCCCAGCTGCGCATCCAGTCGATCCTGGACAAGCTGCCCACGGCCAGCGATGCGCGCCAGCTCGATTTGCTGGGTGAAGGCGCCCCGGCCACCGGCACCGACCCCGATGCCAGCGGCGCGCACCCCGCCCCCGGAGAACACGCATGAGCAACAAGCAAGTCGAAGTGAACATCGCGGGGCAGCCCTACCGCTTCGCCATCGCGCCGGACAATGAAGCCGCGCTGCTGGAAGCCGTGGCGCTGGTGGACAACCAGATGAACAAGCTCAAGGGCAACGTCTCCGCCAAGGGCGTGGAGCGCGTGGCCGTGATGGCCGCCATCAGCATTGCCTCGGACCTGCTGGCCATGCGCCGCAAGCAGGAAGAGGACGGGCAGATTCCCGTGGACGCCGTGCGGGCCCGCATCCGCGAGCTGAACGAGCGCGCCGACGAGGCACTGCGGCAGTACGCGCACGTGGGCACCGACCCCCGCGCGCAGGGCTGACATCGACATCGGCCGAATCTGGCCGGACTTGAAATCACACCGCATCGGCCGCACATGACAGGCATGTGAAGCCGATGGCGCAATGTCGGATCTGGCCGATGTCCGGTGTTGAAAATGTAACGATGCAACATGCCGAACTTGGTATGCCTGACGACGCGGTGTATAGTGTAGCCAGACTGCACAAACGCCTTACCGGTGCAGCATACAGGTCAGGTTATCGCGCCCGACCGCCGTTTTCATCCCATCCTGTTTCGAAACGGCAAACGTCTGACATCACCCCAGCTGCTCGCAGCATAAGGTGAATATAAAGTCAGACGTTTGACAGTTTCCCTGCCTGGTTCGTGAGGGTCATAACTCCTTGAACCGATATGCATTGCATGGTGCGGGATTATGTCGTGTGGGCGAGCGCGTCACCGCATTCATAGTCTGGGTTCGCCTGGACTCCCTGAGTGGGTGATGTACCCAAAATACGACTTCCGCAGCCACTCTGAACCTCACTTGGGTTCAGGATGCCGACCCAGCGGCCGAGGCGGGGACCCCTCAGAAGGCGGTGGTTTTCAGAACCACCGCCTTTTTTTATTGACCGACGGACACTGGTACCGTGACGCCACCCGCCGCCAAACCGGGCCAACGCGCCCCGCAGTACTGGCTGATGAAGTCCGAGCCGGACGAAGCCAGCATCGACGATCTTGCCAAGCGCGGCACGCTGCCGTGGACCGGCGTGCGCAACTACCAGGCGCGCAACTTCATGCGCGACCAGATGCGCATCGGCGATGGTGTGCTGTTCTACCACTCCTCCTGCCCCGAGCCCGGCATCGCCGGACTGGCCGAGGTCTGCTCCCAGCCCTACCCCGATCCCACGCAGTTCGATCCCAAGAGCGATTACTACGACAAGGCCTCGAAGCCCGAGGAACCGCGCTGGTCGCTCGTGGATGTGCGTTTCGTACGCAAGAGCGCGTTGATTCCGCTGCCCGCACTGCGCGAGCACGAGGCGCTGGCGGACATGGTGGTGCTCCGGCGCGGCAACCGCCTCTCCATCACGCCGGTCACGCCGGCGGAATGGCGCTATATCACCGAACGGCTGATGAAGTGACGGACCTGCCATGAGTCCTGTCCTGATTCCCGGGCTGCTGATCCTCGGCGCCTTCACCGGCTTCTGCGCCGGGCTGCTCGGCGTGGGCGGCGGCATGCTGATGGTGCCGTTCCTGACGCTGTTCTACACGGCCATGCAGGTCTCCGACAGCCACATCGTCCACATGGCCATCGCCACGTCGATGGCGACCATCCTGTTCACCTCGCTCTCGTCCGTGCGCGCCCACCACAAGCGCGGCGCGGTGCGCTGGGGCATTGTGCTGGCGCTGGCGCCGGGCATCCTGCTGGGTGGCCTGATCGGCGGCGGCAAGATCTTCAGCGTGCTCAAGACCGGCTGGCTGTCGCTGCTGTTCGCGGTCTTCGTGGGCTTCTCGGCGCTCCAGATGCTGCGCAGCCGCCGGCCACCCGCCGCGCGCCGGCTCCCGGGCACGCCGGGCATGGTCGGCGTGGGCTCGGTCATCGGCCTGATCTCGAGCCTGGTCGGCGCCGGCGGCGGCTTCATCTCCGTGCCGTTCATGACCTGGTGCAACGTGCCGATCCACAACGCCGTGGCCACCTCGGCCGCGCTCGGCTTTCCGATTGCGCTCGCCAGCGTGGTCGGCTACGTCTGGGGCGGCTGGAATGTGGGCGGGCTGCCGGCGGGCTCGCTCGGCTATGTGTACCTGCCGGCGCTGGGCATCATCGCCATCACCAGCGTGCTGACCGCGCCGCTGGGCGCCCGGGCGGCCCACAGCATGGACGTGAACGCGCTGCGGCGCGTGTTCGCCGCGCTGCTGGCCTGCCTGGCCTCGTACATGCTCTGGAAGGCGTGGCAGACGTTCTGACTGCCCTGCCCCCCCGTATTACACGGCGAAACACCCGGATACAGTCATGGGAAGCGCGCGCGGAACGAAGTGCACGGAAAGGCGTCTGAAAGCCATCACTTTGATCGGGAGAACAAAACATGAAGCATCTGCTTGCGGCCTCTCTGCTGACTACCACGGCTGCCGTGGCATCGGCCCAGACCCTGCCGCCGCCCGCCGGCGTGCTGTCGCTGTCCGCCGAGGCGGTCACCGAGGTACCCACCGACGTGGTGCAACTGACGCTGGCCGCGGAACAGGAAGGCGCCGAGCCGTCGGCCATCTCGTCGGCGCTGTCGGCGCGCACGCAGGCCGTGCTGGCGCAGGCCAAGCGCACTTCGGGCGTGGAGGCCCAGTCGGGCGGCTTCACCATCCATCCGAGCACGGACCGCAACGGCCGCATCAGCACGTGGCGCGGGCGCTCGGAAGTGATCCTGAAGTCGAAGGATTTCGCGGCGGTGTCGAAGCTGGCCGGAGAACTGGCCAACCAGATGCAGGTGCAGAACGTTGCCTTCTCGCTCTCGCGCGAGGCACGCCAGGCCACCGAGGCCAAGCTGGCCGAGCAAGCCGTGTCGGCATTCCGCGACAAAGCCCAGGTCAGCACCAAGCTGTTCGGTTATAGCGGTTATACGATTCGAGAAGTGTCGATGAACGACAGCGGCGGCGTGGTGCCGCCGACGCCGCGCATGTATGCCGCCAAGGCGATGTCCGCCGATGCCGGCGCGCCGATCCCGATGGAAGGCGGCAAGGCCCATGTGACCGTGTCGGTCAATGGGTCGGTGCAGATGGTGAAGTAACCAGCCAGTCTGGCTTCCCCCTCCCCCGTTTCCACAGGGCGAGGGGGAAATCCATCACAGCGCGGCGAACTGCTCCCGCAGCACGTTCTTCTGCACCTTGCCCATCGTGTTACGCGGCAGCTCGTCCACCACGTGCACGCGCTTGGGCACCTTGAAGTTGGCGATGCGCCCACGCAGCGTGCCGATCATCCCCGCCTCGTCGATCTCCGCCCCCGGCTTGCGCACCACCACGGCCACCACGGCCTCGCCGAAATCGGCATGCGGCACGCCGATCACGGCCGATTCCACCACGCCCGGCAGTTCGTCGATAAAGCTCTCGATTTCCTTCGGATAGACGTTGTAGCCGCCCGAGATGATCAGGTCCTTGCTGCGGCCCACGATCGTCAGATAGTTGTCCGGCACCTTGCGCTCGCCCGCCTGGCTGACGATGGCACCGCCGAAGCGGCCCACGTCGCCGGTCTTGAACCAGCCGTCGGCGGTGAATTCCTCGGCGGTCTTCTCCGGCATGCGCCAGTAGCCCTTGAACACGTTCGGGCCCTTGACCTCCACATTGCCGATGGCGCCCGGCGTGCAGGGGTTGCCTTCGCCGTCCATCACGCGCACCGACACGCCCGGCAGCGGCATGCCCACCGTGCCGCCAATGCGCTCGCCGAGCTTGGGATCGTACGGGTTCGAGACCAGCATCACGGTCTCGCTCATGCCGTAGCGCTCCAGGATGGTGTGGCCGGTGCGCTCGCGGAAGCCGTCGAACGTCTCCAGCAGCAGCGGCGCCGAGCCCGACACGAACAGCCGCATGTTGCGGCACACCTCGCGGTTGAAGCGCGGCTCCTGCAGCATGCGCACGTAGTAGGTCGGCACGCCCATCATCACCGTCGCGCGCGGCAGGAAGGCAAGAATCTGCGCCATGTCGAGCTTGGGCGCCCAGATCATCTTGGCCCCGGCCAGCAGCGCGCCGTGGGAGGCCACGAACAGCCCGTGCACGTGGAAGATGGGCAGCATATGCAGCAGCACGTCGTCGCTGCGCCAGCCCCAGTATTCGTGCAGCGTCTGGGCGTTGGAGGCCAGGTTGCGGTGCGTCAGCATCGCGCCCTTGCTGCGGCCCGTGGTGCCGGAGGTATAGAGGATGGCCGCGAGGTCATCGTCGCCCTTCGTCACGGTCTGGAAGGTATCCGGCTGGGCGGCCGCGCGGGCCAGCAGCGAGCCGCTGCGGTCGTCGTCCAGCGTGAATACGTGCGCGGTGTTGTGGCGGAACGCCACCTTCGACACCCAGCCGAAGTTCTTGCTGCCGCAGACCACCACGGCGGGCTCGGCATTGCCCACGAAATAGTCGATTTCCGATTCCTGGTACGCGGTGTTCAGCGGCAGGTACACGTAGCCCGCGCGCAGCGTGGCCAGGTACAGGAACAGCGCCTCGGGCGACTTCTCCACCTGCACGGCCACGCGCGCGCCGGCCGGCAGCTTCAGCGCGGCAAGCAGGTTGGCGATCTTGGCGGTGGCGCGGTCCAGGTCATCCCAGCTGTAGTACAGCCCGTCATGGGTCTCGATGCAGCACGCGCTGCGGTCGACGGGAAAGCGGGATTCGAACAGGGCGAACAGATTGGCGTTCATGGTACGGAATCGAAGGAAATAGGATGCCGGCGAATAAGACGGGATTACGGTGGCGAAACCGGCACGCGGACGTGCCGGCCGGCCGCCATCTTACTCCCCGGTGAACTCGGGCCGCCGGTGCGCCAGGAAGGCGGCCACGCCTTCGGCGTGATCGCGGCTGCCGGCGTAGGCGAAATGCGCGTCGATCTCGGCCGCCGTAAGCGGCGCGGGATCGGACGACAGGCGACGGATCGTCGCCTTGTTGATCCGGGCGGCCAGCGGCGCGCCGGCGCAGAGGCGCTGCACCGTGGCGGCCACCTCGTCGTGGAGCGCGGACTCGGCCACCACGCGCGTGAGCAGGCCCTTGCGCTCGGCCTCGGCCGCATCGAACACGCGGCCTTCCAGCAGGATTTCCAGCGTGACGGCGCGCCCGGCCAGCGCCAGGAGCCCGCCCAGTTCTCCGGGCGCCATCGGGAAACCCAGCCGGTTGATCGGCACGCCGAAGCGGCTGCCCGCCGCGGCAATGCGCAAATCACAGTGGCAGGCAATTTCCAGCCCGCCGCCCACGCAGACACCCTCGATCATCGCCAGCGTCGGATGCGGGCACGTGGCGATGGCCGCCAGCGCCGGGGCGAGGATCTCCGTGTGGTAGCGGCGCACCGACGCCTCGTCGCCCCGCACGACCGGAAACTCGGCGATGTCGGCGCCGGCGGCAAAATTGCCCTCGGCGCCCCGCACCACCACGCAGCGCAGCGACGTATCCGCCGCCAGCTCCGCGAAGCCCGTGGCCAGCGCCTGCCACATGCTGGTCGAGATCGCGTTGAGCTTGCCCGGATGCGACAGCGTGACCGTGGCCACGGCGCCGTCCCGCGCGAACGTGACGGTGCCGCCCATCAGTCGATCTTGGCGCCGGAGCGCTGCACCACCTCGGCCCAGCGCTTGATCTCGGCATGCTGGAACGTGGCGAACTGTTCAGGCGTGAACGCCGGCGTCTCCGAGCCATTCTGGAGCCAGACCTGCTTCATTTCCGGCGAGTTCAGCGCCTTGGTGGTCTCGGTGTAGAGCCGGTCGATCACTTCCTTCGGCGTGCCCTTCGGCGCCCAGAGCGCGTACCACGTGGAAACCTCGTAGTTCGGCACGCCCGCCTCGGCCGCCGTCGGCACGTTCGGGAAGGCCGGCGAGCGCTTGTTCGACGCCACCGCCAGCGCCTTGATGCGGCCCGCGCGGATGTGTTGCGCCGACGAACCCAGGCCGTCGAACAGCATGTCCACCTGGCCAGCGATCAGGTCCGACAGCGCCGGGCCGGCCCCCTTGTAGGGGATGTGCGTGATGAAGGTCTGCGTCTGCAGCTTGAACAGCTCGCCCGCCAGGTGGTGCGAGGAGCCATTGCCCGCAGAGCCGTAGTTCAGCTTGCCCGGATTGGCCTTGGCGTAGGCGATCAGCTCCTTGAGCGTGTTGGCCTGCACCTTGGTCGGATTCACCACCACCACCTGCGGCGGCTGGGCAATCACGGTGACGGGGATGAAATCCTTCTCGATGTCGTAATCGAGCTTCTTGTAGAACGACGGGGCGATGGCATGGTGCGCGCCGCCGATGAAGATGGTGTAGCCATCCGGCGCGGCCTTGGCGGCGATGCTGGCGCCCACGGTGCCGCCCGCGCCGCCACGGTTGTCGATCACGAACTGCTTGCCGAGCTGCTTGGACAACTGGGCGGTCAGCGGACGCGCGAAGGCGTCGGTGCCGCCGCCGGCGGGGAACGGCACGATCACGGTGACCGGCTTGCTCGGCCACGTATCGGCCAGGGCGGCCGGCGCATACATCGACCCTGCCGACGCGGCGGCAACACCCGCCACAACCGCGAACGCACGCGCGCACGCGGTCAGATGGAACTGACGACGATTCATGTACTGTCTCCTCTCTCTACTTGCTGCGGAAAGTCAATCGAAGTACTACATTCACCCGACAAGATTGCCCGGCGCCATCCGTGCCCGACCCAGGGGTCACAGCAGCTTGCCCACCGCACGGCTCATGCGGGGATTGCCATCGCCAAGGCGTGCCAGATTGTCATCCAGCGCCTCCGGCACGTAAAGATAATTCACCATCATGCCGCACGACTGGGCGCGGCCTTTTCGCGACAGGTCGGCAGCCCAGTTCAGCCGCTCCACGCAGGCGCCATTGCCCAGGTGGAAGCGCGCCACGGGGTCCGCCGGCTGCCCCGGCGCGCCCTCGCGCACGAGGTAATGCGCGGCCAGCGTCAGCGCGGTATCACGCACTACGGGGTCCGGCGCATCGGCGGGCAGCGCGGCCAGCCAGCCGGCGCCATCCGTGGGCGGCGTGCCGTGGCGCTCGGTCCAGCGCGCCAGGCGCTTCTCGCCCAGAATCGTCGCGATCGCGTCGCCGTGCTGCTTGCGCAGCCAATCGGCAAACCCGGGCAGCGGAGACAGCGTGGCGAACTGCTTCAGCTTGGGGAACTCGCGCTGCAATTCCTCGATGACACGCTTCAAGAGGAAATTGCCGAAGCTCACGCCGCGCAGCCCGGCCTGCGTGTTCGAGATCGAATAGAAGATGGCCCACTTGACCCGCCGCAGGTCTTCCAGCGGCGCGGCTTCGTCGAGCAGCGCCTGCACATTGGCCGCCATCTCGGGCACGAAGGCTACCTCGACGAAGATCAGCGGCTCGCGCGGCATGCGCGGGTGGAAGAACGCGTAGCAGCGGCGGTCCGAGTCGAGCCGGTTGCGCAGGTCGGTCCACGAGGCAATCTCGTGCACGGCCTCGTAGCGGATCAGCTTTTCCAGCAGCGAGGCGGGCGAGTCCCAGGTGATGGGTTGCAACTCGAGCAGGCCCACATCGAACCAGTTCGAGAACAGCGCCTCCAGGTCTTCGTCGAGCACGCGCAGGCCCGGCACGCGCTTGTGCCAGCGGAGCATGTCCGCGCGCAGCTGGATCAGGAAGTGCAGGCCGCACGCGCTGTTGTCGCTCTTGCCGTGGTGCGCGGCCAACCGCTTGAAGAAGCGGATGCGCGCGTTGGACAGCGCCTGCGACAGCCCGGACGCCGCGCCCGAATGTGATCCCGAATGTGATCCGGAATGTGATCCGGAATGTGATCCTGCCTTCGCACCGGGGCCATCGGCGCCGGCCGCCACTTCGGCCAGCACGGTCAGCATCGCCTGGCGCACGGGCTCCGAGGCGGCTTCGTATTCCGCCTGCCACGCCTGCGCGGCGGCGTTGGCGGCGCCATCGGTCAGCCGGGCATCGAAACAGGGGCGAAGCTGCTCGCGCTGGCGCTTCATCGCGCGCGTGGACAGCGCAGGGGTGTCGCCCTCCTCCACCTTGGGCCGCTTGGCCGGGGCCGCTTCAGCGTCGCCCTTGCGGCTCCACCAGCGGCCGAAGCGCGACAGCAAGGTATCGCCGACCGGTTCCGTGGCTTCCAGCGGGGCGCTGACTTTCTGTTCGGCGGGATCGAGGGCGCTCATGAGACTCCTGCAGCGAGAACGTTGCGAAGAACGGGGGCGTCGGCGGTGTCAGCTGACCCGGCCGGCTCCGGGGCCGGATCGGCGCGATCCAGTGCCCGCAGCGCGCCGCGCTGGCGCAGCACGTGGGTCTTCATCAGCGCCTCCGCCCCTTCCGGGTCGTGCGCCTTGAGCGCGGAAAACACCGACATGTGCTCGGCGCACGATTCGTGAATCCGGCCCGGCAGCTTCAGGCTCTTGTGGCGCGACAGGCGCAGCACCTTGCGCAGGTCGCTGACCACGCCGGACAGCCAGCGGTTGCCGGCCAGGCGCTGGAGCGCCTCGTGAATCTGGTAGTTGGTTTCGTAATAGGCGTCGATGTCGCCGGCCTGGGCGTAGCGCGCGAGGTCGGCGTGCAGGCCCTCCAGCGCGTCGAGATCGTCCTGGGTGACGTTGCGCGCGGCCTCGTAGGCACAGCGGCCTTCGAGCAGCGCCATCAGCGGAAAGATCTCATCGAGATCCTGCTCGGTCAGTGCGTTGACGAAGCAGCCGCGCCGGGGCTCCAGCCGCACCAGCCCTTCGGCCGCGAGCACCTTGAGCGCCTCACGCAGCGGCGTGCGCGAGGTGCCGAGCGAGGCGGCCAGCGCCACTTCGTCAATCCATGCGCCGGGCATCAGCGTGTGATCGTCGATCATCGCCCGCAAACGGTCTGCCACTTCGAGGTACAGCGCCTGCCGGATGATTCGCACGATGCCTCCGGTCCCGGATGCCGGGAAGACTGCTCACGCGGCGTATGCGCCGCAATAATTCATAATTATGGAGAGCGCCGGCAGCGTGGCAAGCGGTTTCGATGCTGCATTGCGGAAAGCGGCAGAAGGCGTGGCGCGCAAGCCTCGCCAGGCGTTTTTGCAGAAAAAATTGCAGGCATTCGGGGAGCACAAAGAGGTGCGGCGGACGATCTCCCCAGGCCTCCCTGCCGGGGAAATCGTCCGCGCCTGAAAGAACCGCCGTCGGACATCTCATCGCTTGCCGGCATTCATGCCGACGTGCGTGGACCAGAATTGCTACCTGGCGCTGGCCCGCGCCTGCCCCCGCTGAAGCGCCCCGTTGGGACGCGGACTTTCCCGTTGCTTTTCTGCTGCGTGGCGTGTCATCCGGTCGATGTCCTCCCTCGGTCCATCGCCGCGGGCAGCTTCGCCATGCCGCCCGTCTTCTTGTAACAAGTCATGAAGCGAATACCGTGCCATCCACGCCAAGTCATTGATTTTATTGAGGTGGACGATTGGCGACTTGTTACATTTCATGGAGCATGTAACAGGATGTTTCTTCGTCGTTACGAGAGCCGTTGGCGAACCCACAGTCTCTGACGCGTCTATTCCCACGTTTTGTGATGGAAAGCGTTCACCGCAGTGCCACAATGTGCCGCCTGGCGCACGAAAGGCCTGGGCAAATCGGTTGCAAATATGAAACGAGGGCGGTGGGCGCCATAATGCCGATCCACAACGCCCCGACGACCAGGGAGGTCAAACATGGCATGGGATCACAAGGGCGAGCACTTCATCGGTGCGGGATCATCGGATCTGGGGCATACCCCCCCGCCGCCGACACCGCTGCGGCTCTCGTTCACCGGATCGGGCTCGGAATACTTCCGTATCTGGATCGTCAACGCGCTGCTCACGGTGCTCACGCTCGGCATCTACTCCGCCTGGGCCAAGGTCCGCACGCTCCAGTATTTCTACCGCAACACGCGGCTCGATGACGCCGCGTTCGACTACCACGGCAAGCCGGGTGCGATCCTCAAGGGCCGCGCCATCGTGCTGGTGCTGGCCATGGTGGTCCAGTTCAGCGGCGCGGTGAGCCCGGCGCTGCCGCTGGTGTTCGCCGTGGTCTTTGGCGCAGTGTGGCCGTTTCTGCTGGTGCGCTCGCTGCGCTTCCGCATGGCGAATTCGAGCTATCGTGGACTGCGCTTCGCCTTCACCGGCGGCGACAGGGAAGCCTACAAGGTGTTCCTGCTGTGGCCGATCCTGTCGATGCTGACGCTCGGCCTGCTGGCGCCGCTGGCGCACCAGCGCTTCAAGCACTACCAGCACAATCACACGCGCTTTGGCACGGCACCGTTCGCGTTCGATGCAACGTCCAGTCACTTCTATGGCGTGTACCTGCGTACCGGCATGGTGACGGCGCTGTTCATGATCGTGGGCGCCGTGCTCAGCGCTATCGCCATCCCGGCCGGCGCCGGTACGAAAGGCGGCGTGGCAATCGTGCTCGGCGGAACGGTCGCGTTCACCTACTTCGGCCTCATGCTGACCGGCCCCTACTTCACGGCCAAGCTCCAGAACCTGGTCTGGAGCCACACCACACTGGCCCCGCACCGCTTCGAGAGCCGCGTGGGCGCGGGCCGCATGATCTTCATCACCCTCACGAACTGGATCGCCATCGCCCTCACCTGCGGCCTGTTCCTGCCTTTCGCGAAAGTCCGCTCCACCCGCTACCGCGTGGAATCGGTGACGATGTTCGCCGCCGGGCCGCTGGACGCCTTCGTGGCCGGTGAAGCCGAGCAGGTCAGCGCGCTGGGCGACGCCGCCGTGGACTGGTACGACATCGACATCGCGCTCTGAGCGCCGCCCGGAGCAATGCCATGGTAGCGGCCCGGTATTTCGACACGCGCTCGTCGCGCGCCCATCCCGTCGTGCTGATCGTGCAGGGCGGGCAGGCCATCCTGCACGATGCCGCGGGCGAGGAGGTGCGCCGCGCGCCGCTGGCCTCGCTGCGGGTGTCCGAGCGCAACAAGCGGGCGCCGCGCCTGGTGACCTTCGATGACGGCGCGTACTGCGAGGTGGCCGACCACGCCACCTTCGAGGCCATGCTGGCCAGCACCGGCCACCGCGAGGGCTGGGTGTCGCGCGCGCAGAACAGCTGGCGGCTCACGGGGCTCGCGCTGCTGGGGATAGTAGCCTTCGTGCTGGCCGCCTATTTCTACCTGCTGCCGTGGAGCGCCGGCCTGCTGGCGGCAACCGTGCCGGCGTCCATCGAGGCGCAACTGGGCCAGGCCACGCTCGACAGCCTCGACCACGGCCTCGTGACACCAAGCCAGCTGCCCGCCGCCGACCAGCAGCGGATTCGCGACAACTTCGCCGCGCTACGCCGCCCCGACGATCCGGACCACGCCTACCAACTGCTGTTCCGCCATGGCGGCCGGCTCGGCGCGAACGCGCTGGCCCTGCCGGGCGGCACCATCGTGGTCACGGACGAACTGGTGGCCCTGATCGGCACCGGCGCCGGCATGATGGGCGTGCTGGCGCACGAGGCCGGCCACGTGGCGCAGCGCCACGGCCTGCAGCAGGTGATCCAGGCATCGGCCGTGGGCGCGCTGGCGGCGTACTTCTTCGGGGATTTTTCGACGGTGCTCGCCACGGTGCCGGCCGCGATGCTGACCATGCGCTATTCCCGTGACCATGAGCGCGAGGCGGACGCCTACGCGGTGGAGGTGATGCGGCGGAACCGCTTGCCGGTCTCCGCCCTTGCCGATGTGCTGGCCAGGCTGGAAGGCGCCCATGGTGGCAAGCCTTCGGACAAGTCCGAGGACGATGCCAGCTTCTTCTCGACCCACCCGCTCACGCGCGAGCGGATCGAGGCCATCCGGGGCGCCGGGAACTGACGGCGATCAGCGCGCCGCGCCGGCAGCGGCGCCGTTGCCCTGGCGCCGGTAGGCCCAGACCATCATCAGCACGCCAGCCAGCACCATCGGCAGGCTCAGCCACTGGCCCATCGAGAAATTCAGCGCCAGCAGGCCGAGGAAGGTGTCGGGCTCGCGCGCGAACTCGGCCAGGAAGCGGAAGCCGCCGTAGCCGATCAGGAACGCGCCGGACACCGCCCCCATCGGGCGCGGCTTGCGCGAGAACAGCCACAGGATGATGAACAGCGCCACGCCTTCCAGGGCGAACTGGTAAAGCTGCGACGGATGGCGCGGGATGTTGTCGCCGGCCTGCGGGAAGATCATCCCCCACGGCAGGTCAGTCGGACGGCCCCAGAGTTCGCCATTGATGAAGTTGCCGATGCGGCCGGCGGCCAGCCCGCACGGGATCATCGGCGCGATGAAATCGGTCACTTCCAGCCAGTGCCGGCGCCGTACCTTGCCGAACACCCACATCGCCACGACCACGCCGAGGAAGCCGCCGTGGAACGCCATGCCGCCCTCCCAGACCTTGAAGATCTCGAGCGGATGCGTGAGGTAGTAGGTGGGCTTGTAGAACAGCACATAGCCCAGACGCCCGCCCAGGATCACGCCGAGCACGCCGTAGAACAGCATGTCGTCGAGGTCGCGCGTGGCCCAGCCGCGCGCAGCGATATGCGGCTGGCGCACGCGCAGGCGGCCGAACCACAGGAACATGATGAAGCCGGCCAGGTACATCAGGCCGTACCAGCGGATGGCCAGCGGGCCCAGGTGAATCGCGACCGGGTCGAATTGCGGATGAACGAGCATGGCGGAGGAGAGGGTATTTATATAGTGTGCGGATGCGCGGCGCGCCGGTTCTGGGGTAATGCCGTCTGGGTCATGCTGCCTTGATACCATCGTCCTGCGACAGGCCGATGGCGGTGGCCAGCCCGGCTGCGATGTCGATGAACGACCGCAGCACCGGCGCCATCCCCGATTGCCCGGCCGAGGGCCCGGCGGCGCCTTCGCGCCAGACCAGGCCGGTCTCGATCAGCGAGCCGGCATCGCGCAGCGTCAGGTAGGACACGCCCGTGCGCCGCAGGTTGCACAGCGATGCGGGCACCAGCGCCACGCCCATCCCTGCTGACACCAGGCTCACGATGGTCTGCATCTGGATAGCCTCCTGGGCAATCGCCGGCGTCAGGCCGTCCCGCGCATAGTAGCCCGTAATGATGTCATAAAACGCCGGCGCGCTACGACGCGGGAAGATGATCAGCGGCTCGTGCGCGGCGTCGCGCAGGGCGATTTCGGTCGGCGCGGGGGCATCGGCGGCGAGGCTGGCGGGCCGCCAGCCATCGGGCACGGCCAGCACCAGCGGCTCGCGCACCAGCGGCAGGTATGAGAGCCCGTGCGGCATCACGGCCAGTTGCGGACGGATGACGAGGCCCGCGTCGATGCCACCCTCGGCCAGCGCCTCCAGCTGGACGTCGCTGGTGGCTTCGCGCAGTTGCAGTTGCACCTCGGGGTGCCGTGCGCGGAAATGCCGCAGCAGCTCGGGCAGGATGCCGTAGTCGGCCGTGCTGACGAAGGCCAGCGCCAGCGAGCCCACCTCGCCCCGCGCCAGCCGCTGGGCCAGCCCCGGCAGCGCGGCGGCATCGGCCAGCACGCGACGCACCTCGGGCAGCCACTGCTGGCCGGTGGGCGTCAGCATCACGGACCGGCGCGTGCGCGCGAACAACTGCACGCCGATCTCCTCCTCCAGCGCCTGGATCTGTTGCGAGAGCGGCGGCTGGGTCATGGCCAGCCGCCGTGCCGCGCGGCCGAAATGTAGCTCTTCCGCCACTGTCACGAAGTACCGCAGTTGCCGCAGGTCCACGCACGCTCCCGTTCGTCGCTGTGATATGTTTTTCGACTCAATACATGTCAAATAATATATTTGACATGATACTACGCAGGCGGCATCCTTCAGGCCACAAACACGGCAGGCCGTGGCATGGCCCACGTCCGAGCCCGCCGCAAACTCCCCGGAGAGACCCCCACCATGGCATTCAACAAACGCTCGAAGCACATCACGCAAGGCGTGGCGCGCTCCCCCAATCGTTCGATGTACTACGCGCTCGGCTACCAGAAGGAAGACTTCGACAAGCCGATGGTGGGCATCGCCAATGGCCATTCGACCATCACCCCCTGCAACGCCGGCCTGCAGCGCCTGGCCGATGCGGCCGTGGAAGCCATCAAGGCGTCCGACGCCAACCCGCAGATCTTCGGCACGCCGACCATCTCGGACGGCATGTCGATGGGCACCGAGGGCATGAAGTACTCGCTGATCTCGCGCGAAGTGATCGCTGACTGTATCGAGACCGCGGCCCAGGGCCAATGGATGGACGGCGTGGTGGTGATTGGCGGCTGCGACAAGAACATGCCGGGCGGCATGATCGCGCTGGCGCGCACCAACGTGCCGGGCATCTACGTCTACGGCGGCACCATCAAGCCGGGCAACTGGAAGGGCAAGGACCTGACCATCGTGTCGTCGTTCGAGGCCGTGGGCGAGTTCACCGCCGGCCGCATGAGCCAGGAAGACTTCGAGGGCGTGGAGAAGAACGCCTGCCCGTCCACGGGTTCGTGCGGCGGCATGTACACGGCCAACACCATGAGCTCGTCGTTCGAGGCGCTGGGCATGTCCCTGCTGTACTCGTCGACGATGGCCAACCCGGACCAGGAAAAGGTGGACAGCGCCGCGGAATCGGCGCGCGTGCTGGTAGAAGCGATCAAGAAGGACATCAAGCCGCGCGACATCATCACGCGCAAGTCGATCGAGAACGCCGTGACGCTGATCATGGCCACGGGCGGCTCGACCAACGCGGTGCTGCACTACCTGGCCATCGCGCACTCGGCCGAGGTGGAGTGGACCATCGACGACTTCGAGCGCATCCGCCGCCGCGTGCCGGTGATCTGCAACCTGAAGCCGTCGGGCCAGTACGTGGCCACCGACCTGCACCGCGCGGGCGGCATTCCGCAGGTCATGAAGCTGCTGCTGAACGCCGGCCTGCTGCATGGCGACTGCCTGACCATCACCGGCCGCACGCTGGCCGAGGAACTGGAAGGCGTGCCCGACCAGCCGCGCGCAGACCAGGACGTGATCCTGCCGCTCGACAAGGCGCTGTACGAGCAGGGCCACCTGGCCATCCTGAAGGGCAACCTGGCCGAAGAAGGCGCGGTGGCCAAGATCACCGGCCTGAAGAACCCGGTCATCACCGGCCCGGCGCGCGTGTTCGAGGACGAGCAGAGCGCGATGGACGCCATCCTGGCCGACAAGATCAACGCCGGCGACATCCTGGTGCTGCGCTACCTGGGCCCGAAGGGCGGCCCGGGCATGCCGGAAATGCTGGCGCCGACCTCGGCCATCATCGGCAAGGGGCTGGGCGAGTCGGTGGGCTTCATTACCGACGGCCGGTTCTCGGGCGGTACCTGGGGCATGGTGGTGGGTCACGTGGCGCCCGAGGCGTTCGTGGGCGGCACCATCGCACTGGTGAAGGAAGGCGATTCGATCACGATCGACGCGCACCAGCTGAAGCTGCAACTGAACGTGTCCGATGAGGAACTGGCCAAGCGCCGCGCCACGTGGCAGCAGCCGGCGCCGCGCTACACGCGTGGCGTGCTGGCGAAGTTCTCGAAACTGGCCTCGACGGCCAGCAAGGGCGCCGTGACGGACTGACCCTGTTTGGGGTCTCCGACTCCCCTCTCCCCTCTGCCGCCTGCGGGAGAGGGGAAAATTCCCTGCTTTCTCTGCTTTCGCTGCTACATCCCGCCCGGATCGCGCTCGATCTCCTCGAGCGTCGCATCCAGCCATTCCACCAGCCTCGCCTCCAGCGCCTGCGTCAGCTCGCTGGCCAGTTGCGCGGTCAGCGGCGCCAGCCGCGATTGCAGCGTGGCTTCGGTATGGGCTTCCACCACCTGCGGCCACTCGGTGCGGAAACGCATCATCACGCGCGTCAGCAATTCCGAGCGCACCGCGCGCAGGTCATCCTCGCCTGGCAGGAAGGGCACCGGGTCGATCATCGGCGCTTCCGGATCGTCCTCCACCCCACCCTCGGTATCCCCCACTGACGACACCAGCCCCGACTCGGGCATGTTTGCCGTGTCGATGACCGTGCCGACGCCTGCCGAGGCGGGCCCCGGCGGCGCGAAGGCGGTCTCCGGCAGGTCGGGCAGGTCCACGACTTCCGTCAGCAACGGCACGCTGTCGTTCGGGCCCAGCCGCGGAATAACCCGCGAGGTGGTACGTTCACTCATGCGGATTCTCCCTTGGCGGACTGGCCAATGTCGTGGTGCGTGAGCGGATAGCCGCGCTCACGGTAGAAACGGTAACGGTCGCGCCCGGCGGCGCGTTCGGCCTCGCCGGCCCCCACTACCTCGATCAGCCGCTCGAAGCTGGCGAACTGCGCCGGCGCCTCGGGTGACAGGTTGACGAGGATCTGGTGATGCGGCACGCCCTCGAGCGTGGCGGCCAGGATGATCGGCGTCACCGCCACGTTGGGGCTGTCCAGCCCGCAATGCGGCAGGAAGTCGAGCGGCGAGAACGTCCACAGTCGCGCATCGAGCTGCGTCAGCTGATGCGCCGTGCCGTATACCACCACCTTCTGGCCCGCCCCGTACGCCTTGCGAACCAGGCGGCAGACGTAGGCCAGCGAGTCCGGCACGTTGCTGTGGAAGTCGATGCGCGTCATCCCGGCTACCTTTTTCGTCGATTACGACGCGCGATCCATCAGGAACTGCGTCAGCAGCGGTACCGGACGACCGGTGGCGCCCTTGGCCGCCCCGCTCTTCCAGGCCGTGCCGGCGATGTCCAGGTGGGCCCAGTCGTACTTTTCCGTGTAGCGCGCCAGGAAACAGGCCGCCGTGACGCTGCCCGCCGGGCGGCCGCCGATATTGGCCATGTCGGCGAAGTTCGACTTGAGCTGGTCCTGGTAGTCATCGTCCAGCGGCATGCGCCAGGCGGTGTCCATGGCCTTGCGGCCGGCGTCGAGCAGCTGGTCGGCCAGCAGGTCGTTACGGGCGTAGAGGCCGCTGTTCACGTGGCCGAGCGCGATGATGCAGGCGCCGGTCAGCGTGGCCACGTCCACCACGGCGGCGGGCTTGAAGCGTTCCACGTAGGTCAGCGCATCGCACAGGATCAGGCGGCCTTCGGCGTCCGTGTTCAGGATCTCGATCGTCTGGCCGGACATGCTCGTCACCACGTCGCCCGGCTTGGTGGCGATGCCGCTGGGCATGTTCTCGCAGCTCGGCACCACGGCCACGACGTTGATCTTCAGGCCCATTTCGGCCACGGCCTGGATCGTGCCGAGCACCGAGGCGGCGCCGCACATGTCGTACTTCATCTCGTCCATGCCCTCGCCCGGCTTCAGCGAGATGCCGCCGGTATCGAAGGTGATGCCCTTGCCCACCAGCACCACCGGGGCCTGCTTGGCGGCGGCGCCGTCGTAGCGCAGCACGATGAACTGCGGCGGCTCGACGCTGCCCTTGGTCACGGCCAGGAAGGCGCCCATGTTCAGGGCCTCGATCTGCTTGCGGCCCAGGATCTCCGCCTTGAGCTTGTGGCGCTTGGCCATGGCCCGGGCGGTATTGGCCAGGTAGGTCGGGGTGCAGATGTTGGACGGCAGGTTGCCGAGGTCGCGGGTCAGCTCCATGCCGTTGGCGATGGCGGTGCCGCGCACCACGGCCTGGGTGGCCTGCTTGGCGTCGGCGGCGTCCACGGCCAGCACGATCTTGCGCAGCGACGGCTTGTCGGCGCCCACGCCCTTGGGCGGGCGCTTGAGTTCCGGATGGCGCTCCAGCAGGCGGTAGCCGGCGTCACGTACCAGTGTGATGGTGGTGATCACGGCCCAGGCCACGTCGCGCTGGGCCGGCGGCTGCTGGGCCAGGCACCAGAGGGCGGACGCGGCACGCGTGCCGGACAGCGCACGCACGGCGGTACGCACGGCCTCCACGAAGGCCTTGTCCGAGAACTCGGCTTCCTTGCCCAGGCCCACCAGCAGCACGCGGGCGGCGCCAATCCCGGCCACTTCGTGCAGCATCAGCTGGGTGCCGCGCTTGCCTTCGAAGTCGCCCTGCTTGACCAGACGCGCCACCAGCCCCTTGGTGGCGACATCCAGGGCCTTGGCCACGCCCGCCAGGCTCTGGCCCTCGAACAGGCCAACCACCAGGCAGTCGGTCTTCGTGGCCAGGAAACCATTTTGGCCGGCTTTGCTCCAATCCAGGGCTTTTGTGCTAAATTCCATCGCGCTTCCTTCAGGGGCTCGTCGAAAAGAAAGGCCCCATTATCCGCGATTTTCATCCGCGATCTGCCGCCGCCGATCCGCCACGCTGACAGCCCGCGGTCCTGCCAGTCCCTCGGCCCCCGGTACATCGCCCGCTCCGGCCGGCAGCCGGAAGCGATTCCGCATGATCTTTCAACAAGCCCTGCGACGCGAGCTCGCCTACACCGCCGGCGCGGTGTTCCTGGTGATGCTGACTTTCATGCTCACGTCGCTCGTGATCCGCATCCTGGGGATGGCCGCCAATGGCAAGGCCAGCCCCAACGACGTGCTGATGCTGATCGGCCTGGCCACGATCGGCTACCTCTCGATCCTGCTGTCGGCCACGCTGTTCATCTCCACGCTGATCGTCCTGACCCGCTGGTACAAGGACTCCGAGATGGTGGTGTGGTTCTCGGCCGGTATCTCCCTGCGCGACCTGATCAAGCCGGTGCTCCAGTTCGCCGCGCCGTTCTTTGTCATGGCGCTGCTGCTGGGCATGTTCGCGTGGCCGTGGGCCAACCAGCAGAGCAGCCTGTTCCGCGACCGCTTCCAGCAGCGCGGCGTGCTGTCGATGATCGCCTCGGGCCGTTTCATCGAGCCGGCCAACGGCAACTACGTACTGTTCATCGAGGGTATCGACGCGGACATGAAGTACGCGCGCAACGTCTTCGTGGCCAATGCCGAGGCAGGCAAGATCGGCGTGGCGCTGTCCCACCAGGGCCAGTTCCAGACCATGCCGAACGGCGACCGTCTGGTGGTGATGGAACACGGCCGGCGCTACGCCGGCACGCCGGGCCAGCTCGACTACCGCATCCTGGAATTCGACCGCTACGCCGTCAAGGTGGACAACAAGCCGCCCGAGAACGAGAGCGACGTGCCGCCCAAGGCCCGCAACACGCTGGACCTGATCCGCAATCCCACCCGTGACAACCTGGGCGAACTGCTCTGGCGTGTCTCGCTGCCGATCCTCGCCTTCAATTTCGTGATGATCGCCATCCCGCTTGCGTACGTGAACCCGCGCCTGGGCCGCTATACGCCGCTCGTCTTCGCCGTGCTGATCTACCTGACCTACAGCAACATGATCAACCTGGCGCAGGCCTGGGTGCGCTCGGGGACACTTTCGTTCTGGATGGCGATCTGGCCGATCCACCTGGCGGCCTTCCTCGGTGCCGTGGGCATGTTCCGATACCGGCAGAACCGCAGCCTGGGCGGCTGGCGCGCCGTCTTCGGTCTGCGCCGCAAGGACACCAAGGGGAGCCAGGCATGAGGGTCCTCCAGGTCTACGAGCGGTATTTCGGCCGCCTGATCTATGGCGTGTTCGCGTTCATCCTGTTCGCGGTGCTCTCGCTGTTCGTGTTCTTCGACTTGCTCAATGAACTGGAGAGCGTGCAGGGCGGCTACACCTCGCTGGTGGCGTTCTTCCACGTCATGCTGGAAGCGCCCACCCGGGTGTACGAGGTGCTGCCGATCGCGGTGCTGATCAGCGCGATCTACGTCTTCTCGCAGCTGGCCAGCCAGTCGGAATACACGATCTTCCGCGTGGCCGGCCTGAACACGCGCCAGGCGCTGTTCTCGCTGTTCAAGCTGGCCGTGCCGCTGGCCATCGTCACCTTCATCTTCGGCGAATTCATCGGCCCGGCGGCCGAGCAGTACGCCCAGAAGGTGAAGCTGGAGGCGATTGGCGCCACGGTGTCGGCGGGCTTCCGCTCCGGTGTCTGGGTCAAGGATCGCGACAAGGACACCACGCCCGAGGGCGCGGGCGGCGAAGTCACCCGCTTCGTCAACGTGCAGGGGCTGAAGCCGGACCAGAGCATCAACGGCATCACCATCTACGAATTCGACCAGCAATACCGCCTGCGCGTGATCCGCGTCGCCAAGGAAGGCCGCTATCAGGGCGGCCAGGCGTGGCAGCTCAATGACGTCAACGAGACCCGTTTCATCGAACTGCCCCACCCTGACGGCGCCCAGCGCGACGCCCTGGCACCGGACTTCCGTGCCGAGCAGGCCAAGTTCCCGAACATGGTGATGCATTCGGAGCTGACGCCGCAGATCCTGTCAGTGCTGCTGGTCACGCCGGAGCGGATGTCCACGCTCGACCTGTTCCGCTATATCCGCCATCTGCGCGACAACAAGCAGGACACGCAGCGCTACGAGATCGCCTTCTGGAAGAAGGTGGTCTATCCGCTGACGCTGTTCGTGATGGTGGCGCTGGCGCTGCCGTTCGCGTACCTGCATGCGCGTGCCGGTGCGGTGGGCGTGAAGGTGTTCGGCGGCATCATGCTGGGGCTGTCGTTCCACCTGTCGAACACGCTGTTCTCGCACGTCGGCCTGCTGCACACCTGGCCGCCGATCGTCTCGGCGCTCGTTCCCGGCACGCTCTACCTGGCACTGGCGCTGAGCGCCCTGCGCTGGGTGGACCGGCATTGACCGCCATGGCTGCCACCACCGGCCTGGTCCTCTTCGCCCACGGCGCGCGCGACGCGCGCTGGCGCGAACCGTTCGACCGCCTGCAGGCCAAGCTGACCGCCGTGCTGCCGGACACCGCCGTGCGGCTGGCGTTCCTGGAACTGATGGAGCCGTCGCTGCCCGTGGCGCTGGGCGAACTGGCCAGCGCGAGCGTGGAGGAAGTCACCGTCGTACCGGTGTTCTTCGGCCAGGGCGGCCACATCCGCCGCGATTTGCCGGCGCTGATCGACCAATGCCGGGCGCAATATCCGGCGATGCGGATTGGCTGCGCCGCGGCGGTGGGCGAGGCCGAGAGCGTGCTGGACGCGATTGCGGCGTACTGCGTGGGGGCGGTGGCAACAACACCATCGCGGCAGTCGCCAATAGGGGAATGATCTGAAGACACGTCCATCCGCTTCACCGATGGACGTGTCAGATGCCTGCAATCTATCGATTGCTGCCAACAGGCACCGACTGCATCGGCATCATGTTCAGGTTGGCGTTGTGCATGACCCACAACGACCCCGCTACGACAATGGCGATCAGGAACACGGTACACGCAAAGATAGCCGTGTTGCCACGTTGGCCCTTGCGCGGGCCAAGGTGCAGGAAGAACACCAGCTGCACCAGCAACTGGACGATACACAGCGTCACGATCATCAGCAGCCCGGCGCGCGGCGGCAACAGCTTGCCCATGACCGCACCGAACGAGATGAACGTCAGCACCAGCGAGAGTACGTAGCCGGTCAGGTGGCTGCGCAGGCTGCCATGGTCATCCTCATGCGCATGTGGTTGGTTGGCCATCACAGGAACTCCCGCAGGTAGACAATGGTAAAAACGCCAATCCAGACCAGGTCCAGGAAGTGCCAGAACAGGCTCAGGCAGGCCAGGCGGCGACGCACGATGCCATCGAGACCGAACACCTGCACCTGGTTGACCATCACGATGATCCAGAGCAGCCCGGCGCTGACGTGCAGGCCGTGCGTGCCCACGAGCATGAAGAACGCCGACAGATAGGCGCTGCGATTCGGGCCTGCGCCCTCGTGCAGCAGTTCGTGAAACTCGAAGATCTCCATGCCGACGAAGGCGGCACCGAGCGCGAATGTCAGCACCATCCAGCGGATGACTTCGTTGGGGTTGCCCTTGCCGTTCCGTACCTTCAGCATCGCCACGCCGAAGGTCAGGCTGCTGGTCAGCAGCAGCATCGTTTCGCCGAGTACAAAGCGCAGATCGAACAGCTCGCGTCCAGTCGGGCCCCCGGCTGTGCCATTGACGAGCACGCCAAACGTCGCGAACAGCGAGGCGAAGATCAGGCAGTCACTCATCAGGTACAGCCAGAAGCCAAGCTTGAGGCTGGTTTGCGCCTGTTCGGCGTGATGCGCGTGGTCGTCGTCATGCGCATGCGCGGCGTGGGTCTCGTGATGCGGTGCCTGCGCGGCCTCGGCGCGCAGTTTCAAGGTCGTCGTCATGATCAGTTGGCCCCTTTCAGTTGCGCAAAGCGGGCGCGCTCGATGCGCTCCACTTCGGCGGCAGGGACGTAGTAGTCCACGTCACGGTCATAGGCGCGGGCGATGAACGTGCAGATCATCGCGGCCAGGCCAAAGCCCGCCATCCACCAGATGTGCCAGACCAGGCCAAAGCACAGCACCAGCCCGAACACCGATACGATGAAGCCCGCCGACGTATTGCGCGGCATATGGATGTCTTCGTACGCGGCAGGCGCCACGTAGGCGCGGCCCGCTTCCTTGTCATCCCAATGCTGTTCCAGCGACGTGATGTGCGGTACGTGCGCGAAGTTGTAGAACGGCGCCGGCGAGGCGGTAGCCCACTCCAGACTCCGGCCATCCCATGGATCGCCGGTCAGGTCGCGGTTCTCGTTCCGGTCGCGCACGCTGACGAACAGCTGCCACAGGATCGCCAGGATGCCGCAGCCGATGACCACCGCGCCCACCAGTGCAACGATCAGGTACGGCTGCCATTCGGGGTTGTTGTAGTGGTTCATGCGGCGCGTCATGCCTTGCAGGCCCAGCGCGTACAGCGGCATGAACGCCAGGTAGAAGCCGATCAGCCAGCACCAGAACGCGACCTTGCCCCAGAACTCGTTCAGCGTGAAGCCGAACACTTTCGGGAACCAGAACGTCATCGCGGCCAGGCAGCCAAACACCACGCCGCCGATGATCACGTTATGGAAGTGGGCAATCAGGAACAGGCTGTTGTGCAGCACGAAGTCCGCGCCCGGCACGGCCAGCAGCACGCCGGTCATGCCGCCCACGGCAAACGTCACCATGAAGCCAATTGTCCACAGCGTCGACGAATGGAAGCGGATGCGTCCGCGGTACATCGTGAACAGCCAGTTGAACAGCTTCACGCCGGTCGGAATCGAGATGATCGAGGTCATGATGCCGAAGAAGGCATTGACGCTGGCGCCCGAGCCCATCGTGAAGAAGTGGTGCAGCCAGACGAAGAACGACAGGACACCGATCGACGATGTGGCGTACACCATCGACGAGTAACCAAACAGCGGCTTGCGCGAGAACGTGGCGATGATCTCCGAGAACGCGCCAAAGCACGGCAGGATCAGCACGTAGACCTCCGGGTGGCCCCAGATCCAGATCAGGTTCACGTACATCATCGCGTTGCCGCCAAGCTCGCTGGTAAAGAAGTGCATGTCCAGGTAGCGGTCGGCGGCCAGCAGCGCCAGCGTGGCGGTCAGCACCGGGAAGATGGCGACAATCAGGATGTTGGTGATCAGCGCGGTCCACGTGAACACCGGCATCTTCATGAGGTTCAGGCCCGGTGCGCGCATGCGCAGGATCGTGACGATGAAGTTGATGCCGGTCAGCGTGGTGCCTAGCCCCGATATCTGCAGTGACCAGATGTAGTAGTCGACGCCCACCGTGGGGCTGTAGCCGAGCCCGCTCAAGGGCGGATAGGCGACCCACCCCGTGGCCGCAAAATCGCCGACGAACATCGACATCATGACCAGCACCGCGCCCATCGCCGACATCCAGAAACTCAGCGAGTTGACGAACGGGAACGCCACGTCGCGCGCGCCGAGTTGCAGCGGCACAATCACGTTCATCAAACCGAGGATGAACGGCGTAGCCACGAAGAAGATCATGATCACGCCATGCGCGGTAAAGATCTGGTCGTAGTGATGCGGGGGCAGGTAGCCGGTTGCCTCACCCACGGCGATGGCCTGCTGGGTGCGCATCATGATGGCATCCGCAAAGCCGCGCAGCAGCATGACCAGCGCCAGGATGATGTACATCACGCCGATGCGCTTGTGGTCGACGGAGCAGATCCACTCTTTCCAGAGGTAGGACCATTTGTTGTAGTACGTGATGGCGCCTAACAGCGCGGCGCCGCCCAGCAGCACCACCACCAGCGTGCCCATGATGATGGGCTCGTGCAGGGGGATGGCGTCGAGAGAGAGTTTTCCAAGCATGATGATTAGCGCTCCAGGGTCTGCTGCTGCGCCGGGAGCGGCGGCATGTTGGCGCCGGCAATGGCGCTGATGGTCACCGGGCTGTCAGCGCGGCAGATTTCGCCATTGCTGGCCATGTACTGGTCCACCACGCCCTGGAACAGACGCGGGTCCACCTTGGCGTAGAGCGTGACGGGGTCCTTGCTGCTCGGTTGCTCCAGCTTGCGGTAGGTCTGTTCGTCAAGCGTGTGGCCCGATGCCCGGGCACGCTCGATCCATGCATCGAATTCGGCACGCGACGTGGCCACTGTGCGGAAATGCATGTCCGAGAAGCCGGAGCCGCTATACGCGGCAGAGCGGCCATCGAACACGCCAGGCTCGTCGGCAATCAGATGCAGCTTTGTCTGCATGCCGGCCATGGCGTAGACCATGCTGCCCAGGCGCGGGATGAACAGCGCGTTCATGGTCGATTCGGCCGTGATGCGGAAGTTGATCGGCGTCCCCACCGGCACGGGCAGTTCGTTCAGTGACGCCACGCCGTATTGCGGATAGATGAACAGCCACTTCCAGTCGAGCGCCACCACATCCACTTCCAGCGGCGCCACCTTCGATTCGATCGGGCGGAACGGGTCGAGCTTGTGCGTGGTGTCCCAGATGATGATGCCGAGCAGCGCCACAATCACGCACGGGATACCCCACACCACCACTTCAATTCGGGTCGAATGCGACCAGCGCGGCGCGTACTCGGCCTTGGTATTGCCCTCGCGATACCGCCACGCAAACACCAGCGTAAGGATGATCACGGGGATCACCACCATCAGCATCAGCGCCGTGGCCAGCACGATCAGGTTTCGCGTTTGCACGCCGATGGACCCGCTGGGATTGAGCAGTTCCCACGAACAACCGGCCAGACTTAGCGGGAGGGCGGCGAGGATCAGCCAACGCCAGAGAACAGGAGAAAGGAAACGGGGGGACTTTCGCCGACGGACGCGCCGCGTATCGGCCACACACACATGCATAACAACCACCTTCGCAAGAAAAACGGGTTATCCGGTGTTGTATGGATTTACCCGAACCGCGAGGCATGCTAATGTAAGACAACACCCATACAAGAGATTTTAATGTCGAAACAACACCCGAGCGAGGCACCCGCCCGGCCCGACTGGGCCCGGCCACTTCGGGAAGGAGGCGGTTCGCGATACCTGCAGATCGCCGACCTGATCGAGGTGGCGATGCGAGACGGCAGCCTTGCCCCAGGAGACCGCCTGCCCTCGCAGAGACAGCTCGCGTCCCTGTTCCAGGTCGACCTGACGACGGTGACCCGTGGCCTGAACGAGGCGGCCCGGCGCGGCCTTACCGTCGCCCGCGGCTCTCAAGGGACGTTCGTCGCGCTACCGGCTTACGAGTTGTCCCAGGCCGTGGATCTCAGCATGAACGTGCCGCCGCCGGCGCCCGGCATCGATGTCGGCGAGATGCTGCGACGGGGGATCGGGCAACTCACCCTGCGCGCGGATCCTGCACTGTTGATGACCTACCACCTGGGTGGCGGCACCACAACCGACCGGTCCGCCGGCGCGCGTTGGCTTGCGCCGATGCTGGGGTCGGTAGCCGAAGACGACGTCGTGGCATGCCCCGGCGCCCAGACGGCTTTGGCAGCCCTGATCATGGCGGGCACGGAACACGGCGGCGCCATTGCCGCCGAGCCCTTGATCTATCCCGGGGTACGGGCCGCCGCATCGCAACTCGGAAGGCGAATCGTCACGATTGCGGTCGATGGCGACGGCATGCGCCCAGACAGCCTTGAAGCGGCATGCCAGACGGAAGGGGTTCGGCTGGTCTACCTCAATCCAACGCTACAGAACCCCACGACGCATACGATGCCCGAGACACGGCGTCGAGACATCGCCCGTATCGCTGAGCGGCAGGGCATCCTGATTATCGAAGACGACCCCTACTGGCTGCTCACGCCCGACGCGCCCCCACCCATCGCGACACTGGCTCCGCAGCAGACCGCCTATGTATCGACACTATCGAAGTGTCTGAGCCCAGGGTTGCGAACCGCCTATGTTGTCGTGAAGGATCCGGCGGTTCAGAACGCGATGCTGACCGCACTCCGGGCCATCACGCTGATGGCGTCGCCGCTGGCGACGGCACTCGCCACGCAGTGGATCCTCGATGGTGCCGCGAAGACGCTCCTTGATGGCATTCGGGCGGAGGCTGACGCGCGGCAGCAGATCGCCAGACAATGGTTGGCGGGCTTCGATGCCAATCCGGCCCTGGGGATTCACATCTGGCATCCATTGCCGAGCTATTGGACATCAGCAGACTTCACCCGGACCGCGCGCGCAGAAGATCTCCGCGTGACGGGCGCCGACGCCTTTGCGGACGGCACGTCCACGCCAGGTGCCATCCGGATTTCACTCGGGGGGGTCGCCGAACGCGGGCAGTTGTCGCTTGCGCTCAAGAAGCTGTCAGGGCTTCTCGCGCGAAGGCCGGCGCGCGACGCGTTTCAGGTCATTTGAGACGCCGGCTCAGCCCGCTCAATCCGTTCCAGCCTCCGAACGTGAGGGGATGGAGTCTGTCGATCAGCCGATGCGCCTCCCCTACCGTCCGCAGGGCCAGCGCGCCCTGTAGTTCGTTCTGGTCCAGGCGCGCAGTTTCCACGTAAATGGCGACGGCGATGATGATTGCCGCCTTCGCCTGCGGATCCAATTCCGAGTCTTCTGGCTTGTCGAAGAACCTTTGGTTTGCGATCCATCTACCGCAGGAATAGTCCGCCTGGCTAAGCGCCTGACGCACAAATGTTTCATCCTTCGTACCACGGTACAACACGTCATCACTCCAGTTTGATGGCTGAGCCCGCCTGAATCCATACAACATATCATCTTGTATGCATTCAAGATATCGATATCCGTATACTATGCGTCGATGTACGGATTTGCAAACTGGGTTCGTGATCGGCGATGAGCAAAAAAAGGCCAGAGCATCGCTCTGGCCTTTTTCATCCGCCCCCGCCAATTCAGGCGGCGCGTTCGTGATGATGTCCGTCCGGCCCAGCCTCTTCCACCGCCTCCGTCGCCCGGTCCGCCAGGGCCTCGCCGATCATCAGCAGGCTCGGCTGCACCGGGTCCATCCACGCTGCGGCCTCCCCAGCGGCCATCTGGCGTAGCGTGAACTGGTGGCTGCGCTGTTTCGCGGTGGTGGCCGCTTCCACCACCCACGCGGGCGTCGAAGCCGGCTTGCCGTGGGCAATCAGCTGGGCAGCGATGTTGGCCGCCTGGTCGCGGCCCATGTAATAGACGATGGTGTCGGCGCGGACGTCAGCTTCCACGTCCACCGCATCGGCCGCCTTGGCCTGGGTGGCGAAGGCCACGCTGCGCGAGACGCCGCGCTTGGTCAGCGGCTTGCGGATGGCCGAAGCCGCCGCCAGCGCCGCCGTGATGCCCGGCACCACCTCATACTCGATGCCCGCCGCTTCCAGCGCCTGCAGTTCCTCGTCGGCGCGGCCGAACAGCATCGGGTCGCCGCCCTTGAGCCGGACCACGCGCTCGTACTTGGTGGCCAGGTCCACGATCTGGCGATTGATGAACAGCTGCGCGGTGCTGCGCTGGCCGCAGCGCTTGCCCACCTCCACGAGTTGCGCCTGGGGGCACCAGGCCAGCATCTCGGGCGACACCAGCGCGTCGTGCAGCACCACCTGGGCCTCGCCCAGCAGGCGTGCGCCACGCACCGTAATGAGGTCGGCCGCACCGGGGCCTGCACCAATCAGGGTCACGCGTCCGGTCCGTTTGTCTTGATGCGGGGTCATCTCGCTCACTGTTCTACTTGCCGTCTGACGATATCGATGTCAGCTATACGCACGGATCATGCCCGCCGCCACCGTGTGGTTGGTCGCCTCGTCGATCAGCACGAACGCGCCCGTCGCAGGATTATCGCCGTAGACGTCGCACACGATCGGCTTCTGCAGCGACAGCTGCACCGAGCCGATGTCGTTCAGGCGGATGTCGTGGCGGCCGGTCTCGTGCGACAGCGTGTGCACGTCCAGCACGCGATCCACCGCCGACACGCGCGCGAACACGCTGGCCGTGGTGTGCTTGAGCACGTACTTGCGGGCCGGGTTCAGCGATTCGTCGTCGAACCAGCACAGGTCGGCCTGCAACTTCTTGGCCGAGACCGAGGCAGCATCGGCAGCCACGAACATGTCACCGCGTGATACATCGACGTCTTCCGACAGGCGCACCGTCACGGTGTCGCCCGCGTTGGCCGAGTCCGCCGCGCCGTTCGGCGTCAGCACCTCGGCCACCACGGCGTCGCGGTTGGCCGGCAGCACGCGCAGCTTCTGGCCCACGCGCACGGTGCCCGCTTCCACGCGGCCTGCGTAGCCCCGGAAATCGTCCGACTGGGCGCCGTCCTGGCGGATCACCAGCTGCACCGGGAAGCGCAGCGCGGCATCGCCCTCGGGGGCCGGGTCCTCCACGGGGAGGGCCTCGAGCAGCGGCAGCAGCGGCTCGCCCTGATACCACGGCATGGCGTCGCTGGCGTGGACGATGTTGTCACCACGGAGCGCCGATACCGGCACATATCGCACATCCTTCAGGCCCAGTTGGGCGGCCAGTTCGGTGTAGGCGGTGCGGATCTCGTTGAAGCGCTGCTCGCTGAACTCGACCAGATCCATCTTGTTGATGGCCACGATCACGTGCTGGATCTCCAGCAGCTTCAGGATGGCCGAGTGGCGCTTGGTCTGCGCCAGCAGTTCGGCCCGGCCGTCCTGCACGGTCACGCGCGTGGCGTCCACCAGCACGATGGCGGCGTGCGCCGTGCTGGCGCCGGTCACCATGTTGCGGGTGTACTGCTCGTGGCCCGGCGTGTCGGCGATGATGAACTTGCGGCGCGCGGTGGAGAAGTAGCGGTAGGCCACGTCGATGGTGATGCCCTGCTCGCGCTCGGCTTCCAGGCCGTCGGTCAGCAGCGAAAAATCGATCTGCTCGCCGGCGGTGCGCTTGTTCTTGGCGTTGGCCAGCGCGGTCAGCTGGTCGGAGAGCACGGCCTTGCTGTCATACAGCAGGCGGCCGATCAGCGTGCTCTTGCCGTCGTCCACGGAACCCGCGGTGATAAAGCGCAGCAGGCCCTGGTGCAATGCTTGTTGAGTCATGATATTTGGTCCCTCTGGTCCTTGGCTGCGGCTTAGAAGTAGCCTTCCTTCTTGCGGCGCTCCATCGACGCCTCGCTGGTCTGGTCGTCCATCCGGGTGGCGCCGCGCTCGGTGATCTCGGTCACCGCGGTCTCGGCGATGATGTCCACCGGGTTGGCGGCCGTGCTGGCCACCGGGCAGGTGCAGGAGATGTCGCCCACGGTCCGGAAGCGTACCGACAGCACCTCGCTCACATCGCCATCCTGCTTAGGCGTGATCGGCGTCACCGGCACCAGCAGGCCGTTCTTGCGCACCACTTCGCGCTGGTGCGCGTAGTAGATCGGCGGCAGGGCCAGGTTTTCCCGGGCGATGTATTGCCACACGTCCAGCTCGGTCCAGTTCGAGATCGGGAACACGCGCATCTGCTCGCCTGCCGCCATGCGGGCGTTGTACAGGCTCCACAGCTCGGGGCGCTGGGCCTTGGGGTCCCACTGGCCGAACTCGTCGCGGAACGAGAAAATCCGTTCCTTGGCGCGGGCCTTCTCTTCGTCGCGGCGGGCGCCGCCCATCAGGGCGTCGTACTTGTGGGCCTCGATGGTTTCCAGCAGCGTCACGGCCTGCGCCGCGTTGCGCGAGTCGGTTTCCTTGCGCAGGCGCACCGTGCCGCGCTTGATCGAATCCTCGACGTGGCCCACCACCAGGCGCGCGCCCAATTCCGCCACGCGCTGGTCGCGGAAGGCGATCACTTCCGGATAGTTGTGGCCGGTGTCGATGTGCACCAGCGGGAACGGCAGTTCCACCTTGCGGTCGCCCAGGCGGAAAGCCTTCAGCGCCAGGTGCAGCATGACGATCGAGTCCTTGCCGCCGGAGAACAGCAGCGCCGGGTTGCGGCACTCGGCCACCACTTCACGGATGATGTAGATCGACTCGGCTTCCAGCCGGTCGAGGTGGTCGTTCTGGACCTGGAGCAGGTGTTCAACCCCTGCTTCTGCGATGTCGTTCATGATGCCCATGTCGTTCTCGGCCTCGATTCAATACTTCAATGCTTGATGTTCTGCTCGTGGAGCCCGCACTCTTTCGAGTCCTTGCTCTCCCACCACCAACGTCCGGCGCGGACGTCTTCGCCAGCCTTCACGGCGCGTGTACACGGCTCGCAGCCGATGCTGGGGTAGCCCTTGGCATGCAGCGCGTTCACCGGCACGTTGTGGCGCACCAGGTAGGCCCAGACCTCGGCCTCGGTCCAGTCGGCCAGCGGATTGAATTTCGGGATGCCGCGCGCTTCGTCCAGCTCCTCGAAGGGCAGCTCGGCGCGCGTGACGGCCTGCTCGCGGCGTTGGCCGGTCATCCACGCATCGGCGTGGGACAGCGCGCGGTTCAGCGGCTCCACCTTGCGGATGCCGCAGCAGCTCTTGCGCAGGTCCACGCTGTCGTAGAACGCGTTCAGGCCGTGGTTCTTCAGGTAGTTCTCCACCGCGTCCTGATCCGGCGTGAACTGCTCGATGGCGTAGCCGTAGTGCGCATGCACCTGGTCCAGCACGGCCAGCGTCTCGGCGTGCAGGCGGCCGGTGTTCAGCGTGAACACGCGGATGCCGGCGCGCACGGCGTCGCCGCCGCGCAGGATGGCATCGGTCAGGACCATGTCCTCGGCAGCCAGGCTGGTGGCGAAGCGGGCGCGGAAGAAGCGGCCCGCGATACCGGCCAGCCGCTCGGCCAGCGCGCGTTCCTTGGCTTCCAGCGCCTCCACGGTGCCCGTGTAGACCGGCTGGGTCCACAGCGCGGGCGGGCGCAGGCCGGACACCGGCGCACCCATCTCCACCACTGGGATGTCGGAGATCACCGTGCTCATGCAGCGCCCCGGGCGGTCACTTCCGCGCGGTTGCGGCGGAACAGCGGCAGCGGCTCGTCCACCGAGGCCTGGTAGGCCACCGTGAACTCGGTAAAGCCCTTGATGGCGTCGTCGATGTTCTTGTCGGCGCGCACCGCGAAGGCGTCGAAACCGCAGCGCTTCATGAAGTTGAGCTGGTCGCGCAGCACATCGCCGATGGCGCGGAGCTGGCCGTCCCAGTGGTAGCGGGTGCGCAGCAGGTAGGCCGACGAGAAACCGCGGCCATCGCGGAACACCGGGAAATCCACGGCCACCAGCGACACGCGGCCGAAAAACGCCTCGGCATCGCCCGGCTCGTCTTCGGGCGCCAGCCACACGCCGGTGATGGCCTTGTCGCGGCCGGCCAGCAGCGCTTCGTGCGCCTTCCACACCGACAGCGGGAACAGCACGGCGCCCGTGCCCTGCGCGGCGGCGGCCACGCGGGCCTCGTCCAGCGGCTCGGTCTCGGTGGCGCGCAGCACGGTCCAGTTGTCCTCGACGATCACGGGGCGGAGGTCGGCGGCGTCGCGTTGCAGTTGAATGATCTTTGCCATGTTCAGTCTCTCCGGGGTCGTCAGGCTTCGGCGCGCTCTTCGCGCTGCTTGTCGGCGTACACACGTTCCTTGAACGGGGCGATGCCGATACGGGCGAACGTGTCGATGAAGCGCTCGTCCTCCACGCGGTGCGCGACAAAGGTCTCGATGATGCGGCTCACCACTTCGGGCATTTCCTCGGCGCTGAACGACGGGCCGATGACCTTGCCCAGCGCGGTGTTGTTGCCCTGGGCGCCGCCGAGCGTCACCTGGTACCACTCGGAACCGTCCTTGTCCACGCCCAGCACGCCGATGTTGCCCACGTGGTGGTGGCCGCACGCGTTAATGCAGCCGGAGATGTTCAGCGAGATCTCGCCCAGGTCGTGCACGAAGTCGAGGTTGTCGAAGCGCTCCTGGATACCCAGCGCGATCGGGATCGACTTGGCATTCGCCAGCGAGCAGAAATCGCCGCCCGGGCAGGCGATGATGTCGGTCAGCAGGCCGATATTGGCCGTCGCCAGGCCGGCCTGCTTCGCTTCCTGCCAGAGGGCGAACAGGTCGTGCTTCTTCACGTCCGGCAGCACCAGGTTCTGCTCGTGCGCCACGCGCAGCTCGCCAAACCCGTAGCGGTCGGCCAGGTCTGCCACGGCTTCCATCTGCTTGTCCGTGGCATCGCCCGGGGGCGAGACCGGACCCGGCTTGGTGGAGAGCGTCACGGCGGCGTAGCCCGGCACCTTGTGGGCGTGCACGCTGCGGCTGACCCAGCGCGCGAACGCCTTGTCCTCGAGCAGGTGCTTCTCATAGCCGGCGTCGGTGTCGGCCAGCTTCTCGTAGGCCGGCGGGGCGAAGTACTGCGCCACACGGTCGAATTCGTCCTGCGTGATGGTGCCCGGGCCGTCCTTGCTGTGCTGCCACTCTTCCTCGACCTCGGCGGCGAACTTCTCGGCGCCGATGGCCTTCACGAGGATCTTGATGCGTGCCTTGTACTTGTTGTCGCGGCGGCCGTAGCGGTTGTACACGCGAATTGCCGACTCCACGTAGGTCAGCAGGTGCTGCCACGGCAGGTCGTCCTTGATGATCGTGCCCAGGATCGGCGTGCGGCCCAGGCCGCCACCGGCCAGGATGCGCAGGCGCGTCTCGCCAGCGGCGTTCCGGTAGGCGTAGATGCCGATGTCGTGCATCTGCACCACGGCGCGGTCGTTGGCGGAGGCCGAGATCGCAATCTTGAACTTGCGCGGCAGGAAGGCGAATTCGGGCTGGAAGGTGCTCCACTGGCGCAGCAGTTCGGCCAGCACGCGCGGGTCCACGGTCTCGTCCGGCGTCACGCCGGCGAAGTGGTCGGTGGTGATGTTGCGCACGCAGTTGCCCGAAGTCTGGATGCCGTGCATCTCCACGCTGGCAAGGTCGGCCAGCACGTCCGGCACGCGCTCGAGGTCCATCCAGTTGTACTGGATGTTCTGGCGCGTGGAGAAGTGGCCGTAGCCGCGGTCGTACTCGCGCGCGATGTGCGCCAGCATGCGCATCTGCTTCGACGACAGCAGGCCGTACGGAATGGCCACGCGCAGCATGTAGGCATGGCGCTGCATGTACAGGCCATTCTGCAGCCGCAGCGGCAGGAATTCCTCTTCGGTCAGTTCGTCGGCAAGGCGGCGGCGCACCTGGTCACGGAACTGGGCAACGCGCTCCTGGACGATGCGCTGGTCGTATTGATCGTACTGATACATGGTGTGGGTCCGTTCAGTATTCGTTGAATGCTTAGGAAACGAGCTTGATGGCGACCAGCGTGAGCGTGGTAGCCAGGGCGGCGCGCACGAGCCGCTCGGGCAGCGCCCGGGACAGTTGCGCGCCCAGCCAGATGCCGGGGATCGAGCCCACCAGCAGTGCCAGCAGCAAATTCCAGTCGACGGTGCCGAGCCACACGTGGCCCAGCCCAGCCACCGCCGTGAGGGGCACGGCGTAGGCGATATCGGTGCCGGCCACCTCGGCCGGCTTCATATGGGGGTACAGCAGCAGGATCAGCGTGGCGCCAACCGCGCCGGCGCCGATCGACGACACCGTGACCAGCACGCCGATCACGGCGCCCACCACCACGGTGGCCACCATCTGGCGGCGGCCTTCCAGCTGGAAGCGCGGGTTGCGTTCGAGCCAGGCCAGCATCTGCTTGCGGAACAGCAGCGACAATACGGTCAGCAGCACCGACACGCCGATCATCAGCCGAATGCCATGCAGCCAGCGCGCGTCCAGCTCCCCGGCGCTCTTGAGCACGAGGATGGCGACCAGCGCGGCAGGCAGGCTGCCGATGCAGAGACGGCGCACCACCTGCCACTGCACGTGGCCATGGGCGCGGTGCGCGATGGTGCCGAAGCCCTTGGTGATGGAGGCAAACGCGAGGTCGGTACCCACCGCCGTGGCCGGCGAGAAGCCGAACAGCAGGGTCAGCAGCGGGGTCATGAGCGAGCCCCCGCCTACCCCGGTCAGGCCGACCAGGATACCTACCATCAGACCGGAAGCGGTGTACGCAAGGGACATTCGGGGGGTCTCGACAATGCCTTTCCCATCACTTTCACGCTTCGCCGGGGGTCAGGCTGGGCGCGGACGCAATACGGACAGGCCGTTATTTAACAAAGTTCGAAAATCGTAATAAACTGGCCTCATATCTCAAACTAATAAGAAGTTGTTTGTTTATACGCACCGAGTTATATGAACCTGCACCAGTTCCGCTTCGTGCGCGAGGCCGTCCGTCAGAACTACAACCTGACCGAGGCCGCTAAAGCGCTTTATACGTCACAACCTGGCGTCTCCAAGGCCATCATCGAGCTGGAGGAAGAGCTGGGCGTCGATATCTTTACGCGGCACGGCAAGCGCATCCGCAGCCTGACCGAGCCGGGGCGCCGCATCCTGACCTCGGTGGAGAAGATCCTTCAGGAGGTGGAGAGCCTGAAGCGCGTGGGCAAGGACTACGCGGCGCAGGACCAGGGCAACTTCACCATCGCCACCACGCACACCCAGGCGCGCTACGCGCTGCCGCGCGTGATTGGCGAGTTCACCAAGCGCTACCCCAAGGTGCGGCTGTCGATCCAGCAGGGCAACCCCGCGCAGATCGCGGACATGATCCTGCACGATCAGGCCGACATCGGCATCGCCACCGAGGGCATCTCGGGCGACAAGGGCCTGGTCTCCCTGCCGGGCTACCAGTGGTCGCACACGGTCATCACGCCGCCCGACCATCCGCTGCTGGAAAAGAAGCACATCGCGCTCGAGGATCTCGCAAGTTATCCATTGATCACTTACGATCCGAACTTCGCGGGCCGCCCCAAGATCGACAAGGCGTTCGCCTTGCGCCAGCTGCAGCCGGACATCATCCTCGAGGCCATCGACGCCGACGTGATCAAGACCTATGTCGAGATCGGCCTGGGCATCGGCATCGTGGCCGGCGTGGCGTTCGACGCCGAGCGCGACCGCAACCTGCGCGGCATCCCGGTCGGCCATCTGTTTGGCACCAATGTGACCCACCTGGCCGTCAAACAGGGCGCGTATCTGCGCAGCTTCGTCTATACCTTCATCGAATTGTTCTCGCCCACCCTGAACCGCAAGCTCGTGGAACAGGCGATGTCGGGCGATCACGAGGCCTATGAGCTGTAATCGGCACATTTAAGATTGCCTGCCGATGTGGCGCACGCCTCCCTCTATATAAATATGTCTGACTCCTCCTCCCTCCCGACCATCCACTGGACCGAAGACGGCGCCGAGCGCAGCGCGCTGTGGCGCTCCGAGGCTGGCCTGCCGCCGCCGAAGCGCGTGGTGATCGCCGATGACCAGACGCCCGCCGACACGGCGTTCCGGCTGGCCAGCGAAGGCGTGGCCCTGCTCTGGCGCGGCGACTTCCAGAACGCGCGCCAGCTGCTCCAGGCCATGGCCCGCCGCACGGACCGCAAGCCCAAGCGCGCGCCCAAGCCGCCGGCCAATATGACCGAGGCATTCCACAAGCACCGGCTGGCGCAGTCGCAGCGCGCGCGCACGCTGGGCATGCTGCTGCTGCCATTCGACGCCGGCCACGTGGTGCCGCTGCGCCGCGCGCCCGAGGTGACCGAGGCCTGCACGCAGGTTTACGGCCCGGCCACGGCGCCCTATGTGGCGTCGATGCGCGAACTGCTCGGCTTGATCGGCGCCTACGAGTGGCGCAAGAAGGGCGTCGAGATCCCGGCCCTGGGCGAACGGATTCACCCGTGGTACGGCGTCTTCTCGCCGGTGCGCGGCGAATACCTCGACCTCGTCGCCAAGGAAGCGCTGCCTTCGGACAAGCTCGCCTTCGACATCGGCACGGGCACCGGCGTGCTGGCGGCGCTGCTGGCCCAGCGCGGCGTGCGCCGCGTGGTGGCCACGGACCAGGACCCGCGCGCGCTGGCATGCGCCCGCGACAACCTCGGGCGGCTGGGTCTGACAAATCAGGTGGAAGTGGTCGAGGCCGACCTCTTCCCGGCTGGCCGCGCCCCGCTGGTGGTCTGCAACCCGCCATGGGTGCCCGCGCGACCGAGTTCGCCGGTCGAGCATGCCGTGTTCGACCCGGAAAGCCGCATGCTGCGCGGCTTCCTCGCCGGCCTGGCCGACCATCTGGAGCCGGCCGGCCAGGGCTGGCTGCTGCTCTCCGATTTCGCCGAGCACCTGGGCCTGCGCACGCGCGAGGAACTGCTGGGCTGGATCGAAGACGCGGGGCTGAAGGTGCTGGGCCGCTCCGATATCCGCCCGCGCCATCCCAAGGCGAGTGATCCGGATGACCCGCTGCACCAGGCTCGCAAGGCCGAAGTGACGTCGCTGTGGCGACTCGCAGCATCGCAGAATCGTTGAATCTCAAAACCGCAACAATACGAGGGATATTGAGATAATTTATTGCGTTTATCGTCGCTAGAATCAACTGCGCCTGTTCCTGTCAGGCGGCCCCTTTCGCAAAGACGACGACCGATGAACGCTTCCTGTTTCAAAACCCTTGTGCTGGTGGGCGGTCTGGCCGCCAGCTTCTCCGCAATGGCGCAGGGCACCCTGCGCGATGGCCGTGCCAATGCGCTCTGCCTGTACTCGCACACGCTGGCGGACGACCCCATCGTCCACCCGCAGCGCCCAGGCACGGCAATGCGGCATGACTTCTTCGGCAACACGACGGCAAACGCCTACACTACGGGCGCCGACCTGCTGGCGCAGCCCGGCACCACCTGCGAGAACGCCGCGGACACCAGCTCGTACTGGGCCCCCTCGCTGAAGCTGGCGGACGGCACGATCGTGCCGCCCATCTACAAGAAGACCTACTACTCGAACGTGGCGGTGCCGAGTTCCAACCGCTATCCGGTCAGCCCCATGCCCCCCGGCCTGCAGATGCTGGCCGGCAACCACGCCGGCACGCAGCCCAACCCGCGCATCTCGTTCCTGTGTACCGGCAGCCGCCGGGGCTACACCAACACCATTCCGACCGACTGCGTACCCGATCCGGTGAAGGGCACGCAACTCAACATCGGCATCAGCTTCCCCACTTGCTGGGACGGCATCAACCTGAATCCGACGCTGCGCTCCCACCACGGCGGCTACAACAACATGGCCTATGCCGACCGCAGCGGCGCCTGCCCGGTCGGCTATCCGGTGCGCGTGCCGCACCTGAGCATCAACCTCGCCTATGCGCTGGGCCAGGTGCGCGATCTCACGCATGCGCAGCTCTCGAAGGATCCGAGCCTGAACGCCCATGGCAAGGTGTCCCAGGAGAACTGGGGTCCCCTCTATTCCGGGCATGCCGACTTCTTCAATGGCTGGCAGCCCAAGGCCATGCGTTATCTGACCGAAGAGTGCCTGAACAAGGAGCGCGCCTGCGCGCGGGAGATTCCGTACGACTACAACGCGCCTGAGGCTGACGCGATGGTCAGCGGCGGCGATGACGTCCACACGAAGTTCGGCCGCGACGTGAAACTGGCCACGCAGGCGGCGCAAGGCGCCACGCCGCCGCTGAGCTTCTACATGAAGTTCCAGATCCCTGAAGGCGCGCAGGCCCTGCCCGCCCGCTTCAGGCCCGAGTACCGGATCATGCTCCATGGCGGCAACGTCACCGGCACGGCGGCCGATATCCTGCAGGTGTTCGTGACCGACACGGCGTGGAACGAAGACACCCTGACCATGGCCAACGCCCCAGCGTGTGGCGGCCGGTTCGTGGCACGGCTTTACCTCAACCATGTGCAGCAATATCGGCAAATCGACGTCAGCGCGGCGGTGGCGAACGCGCTCTCGGCTGGCCAGAAGACGATCTCGTTCTGCGTGAAGGCCGTGCGCCCCGGCAATGCGTTCGCCTTCAGCAGCAAGGAAGGCCGCAACAGCCCCCTGCTGATCCTGCGCGCCATCCAGCCGCTGCCGTTCTGAGCCCGGCCCGCACAGGTGCCTGCGTGGCGCCTGGCGGCGTCCTCGGCTATCCTCGCCATGTGTCGCCCAAGCCGGCGGCACATGGCTTTTTTACGATGGGGATAAGGAACCGCAGATGACCACCCTTGCATTTATTGGCCTCGGCGCGATGGGCGCGCCGATGGTCGGCCACCTGATTGCCGGCGGCCACACGGTACGGGCCTTCGTGCGCCGCCCGGAGGCCGCCGAGGCGGCCCGCCAGCTCGGCGCGGAGCCGTGCTTCACGCCCGCCGACGCCGCACGCGGGGCGGCCGTGGTGTTCACCAACGTCACCTCGTCGGAAGACGTGCGCGCAGTGCTGCTCGGCAAGGATGGCGTGATCGAGGGCGCCGCGCCCGGCACCATCTGCGTCGATCACAGCACGATCTCGCCGATCGTCACGCGCGAGATTGCCCAGGCGCTGGCGGCACGCGGCATCCACGCGCTCGACTGCCCGGTGTCGGGCGGCACGACCGGCGCACAGGCGGCCACGCTGACCATCATGGTCGGCGGCAAGGCGGAGCACCTGGAGGCCGTGCGGCCGCTGCTGAACCTGCTCGGCAAGTCGATCACGCATATCGGGGATCACGGCGCGGGCCAGGTCGCCAAGCTGTGCAACCAGATCGCCCAGGTGGTCAATATCGAGGGTATCGCCGAGGCCATGCGCTTTGCCGCCGCGCAGAACGTGGACACCGGCAAGGTGTTCCAGGCGCTCTCCACGGGCTTTGCCGGCAGCCGCATGCTCGACCTGATGGGACCCAAGATGGTCGCGCGCGACTTCGCCGCCGGCATCGAGTCGCGGCTCCACGCCAAGGATTTCGGGCTGGCGCAGGACATCGCCGACCAGATCGGGCTGGACCTGCCCGCGATGCGCGTCACCTCGGCCCAGCTCGACCAGATGATGGCGAACGGCTGGGGACGCGACGACACCTCGTCGCTGCTGCGCCTGCTCGAGCAGGCGCCGAACTCGGACGCGTCCTAAAACCCTCCCGCCTACACCCCGCCAATCATCGCCAGCAGCGCGCGCAGCATCGGGCTGCCGTCGCGCGCCAGGTCGTCCATCACGTTGAAATGATGGCGGCCCGGCAGCGGGATGTCCTCACGCACGTTGTCCGGCCAGGCGGCGCGGATCAGCGCGTTCTGGCGGTGATATTCGCTCGATTCGATCTCGCCCACCGCCGTCAGCAGCGGCGCGCGCGTGGCCGGCGGCAGGAAGGCCGGCGAGAGGCGCACCACATCTGACTCGGTCAAACGCAGGTCTACCTGGAGGAAGTCGGCGCGGCGCAGCGGTTCGAGATCGTAGAGGCCGCTGATCGACAGCCCGCCCCGGATCAGGCCCACCGGCAGGTCCACACCCACCTGCGGCCACAGCGCCGTCATCAGCATCGCCACCAGATGGCCGCCCACCGAGTGCCCGGCCGCGAAGATGCGGTCGCGGTCATGGCCGAGGGCATCGCCCTGCCGGTACAGCCACGCCACGCTTTGCACCACCTGCCGCACGATGGTTTCCACGGTGACCGCCGGGCACAGCGAGTAGTTGATGATCGCCACCGACACGCCGCGCCGGGGCAGCACGCCGGCTACGAAGCTATGGTCGCGCTTGTCGAGCGCCCGGAAGTAGCCGCCGTGGACGAACACCAGCAGCGGCGGACGGGTGCCGGCGGGCACCCCCGTGGCGGGGAAGTAGTCGAGGCGCTCGTCGTCGGCATGGGGCGACGCCGGATCGCCATAGGGCAGGTTCTCGAGGTAAGACGCCGCGGCGGCACGCACCAGCGCCGAATCGGCGGCCCAGCGGGCCATGTGCGTGGCGTTGTCCGGCACGCGGGCGCGGTTGTTGTAGGCGTGCGCGTAGAACGCGGGATCTTGGGATGGCAACTCGGCAAGGCTGGCCAGGGACGGCTGGTCTGACATGTCACGGTGCTCCGATGGAGACGCCGCGACGAGGACGGGGGCTGAAGCGGGCGGCGCTGCGCGCTATGCTACCGCAAGCCCGGGGCGGTTGTTCGGCGGGGGGATTTCCGGCATAATCCGCGGTTCATCGCCGTGCGATGCCCGTCCGGGTATCGCCGCCCAAATGCCCGGGTGGTGAAACAGGTAGACGCAGGGGACTCAAAATCCCCCGCCGCAAGGCGTGTCGGTTCGAGTCCGACCCCGGGCACCAGCAAGACCCCGACCTTTCCACAAGGTCCGCCAAACCCCGCCAATCATAGGATTGCGGGGTTTTTTGTTTCCCGGCCGGTCTGTAACAGGCGGCCCCGCCAGCCAAGCGGGATGCGTCCCGGGCAACCACACCCGCAGGGTTGCGTAACCGCCGCAAAATCGTCGCTGCCGGCAAACCAGCCGTGACTTCATGCCAGGGCATCCTGCCCTGGCGCATGCGTTGGAACGTGGCGCCCTGGAAAGACGCGGATGCGCTTCAGCCCAGCAACTCTCGTGCGTGCTCGAGCACGACGCTCTTGTGTAAAACGCCTACCACCCGCCTTGTCGTCGGGTCGGCGAGAACTGGAATCCGCTCCGCAGGGGATGCCACCACCGTTTCCCAAACGTCCCGAAGCCGCTCATGTGCGCACACCGTCGGGAAGTCACGGGAAACTAGCGCCGCTATCGAGGTCTCCGCCGTGCCCGTATTTCTGACGGCCATCAGATCGTGCATCCAGACGGCGCCGACAAAGGCATGATGTTGATCCAGGACGAATACGAACCGATTCTTCTCCGCGAGCCCTTGATTTCTCGCTTCCTCCACGGACGCACTCTCGAGGACAAAGCGCGCCAGTGGCCGCATGACCTTGTCGACCGAGATCTCCATCAAGCGACTGCGACTGGCAAACCGCTCGCGGTGTCGCCCTACTACGGCATAGGTTCCTGTCTGCCCAAGGATGCTGGTTGTGCCGTAGCCAACGACGGTAGCGAGCATGATCGGAAAAATCAGCAGCGGTTCGCGCGTCATCTCAAAGACCATGAGCGTCGACATAAGCGGGGCCTGGGTGGTCGCCGCGAGTGCGGCCGCCATACCCACCACGCCGAACAGAATGGGGTTCTGCGCAATGGGCAGCACATCGTTGACCAACGATACGCACCCCATTCCTGTCAGCGCGCCAATCAGCAGCGATGGTGTGAACAACCCGCCGACGGCGCCTGATCCGACAGTTGCCGCGGTCGCCAGTATCTTCAGCACCAGCAACGCGAACAATGCGGCCGACACGGGTTCATCGCGCAACAGTTGGGAAATCGGCGCGAAGCCATTCCCCGCGACTTCCGGGGCGATCACGATAAGACCGCCGACGAGCAGCCCGCCCAATGCCATCCGCATCACAAGGCCACCCGGCACTTTGGCGAAGCCAATCTTCGCGAATCGAATCGCCGTGAGCAGCAGGGAGCCAGTCAGGCCGCAGGAAACCCCTACGAACATGACGACAAGCAGCGCAGCGGTATCGAGCTTGAACTCATGCACCGGCAAGAGGTATGGCTGGCTGAATTGCCCCAGCAGCATGGTCAGCCAGGTTGCCGCGACCGCCGCGGCGAAGAGTAGCGCCAGGCGTCGAAATTCAATGCCGCCGAAGGCAATCTCGGCAATAAAGATCGCCGCGGCGAGCGGCGTGTGATAGACCGCCGCCAGCCCGCCCGTCGCAGCAGTCGCAATGGCCAACTGGAAGCGATCGCCGTGCAGGCCGCCGATCCAGCGCGAACAGATGGACCCGATGGTGGCCGATAGCTGCACCATCGCCCCTTCCTTGCCCACTGAGCCGCCAGACAGGATGGAGAAAAAGGACGACAGGCAGCGCAATAGCGAAGGTGCCGTCGGAATGGATGACATGCGCCCGTCGATGACTTCCAGGTAATCACCGCTGGTACCGCTACGCTTCTCGTAGCGCAACGCTGCGAGCAGGATGACGCCCGCGAGCACCCCGCCGGCAATCGGAACGGCGAGTTTCCAATGCCAGCCCAAATGCGCAAGCACGACCGAGACATCGTCCTCGCTCCTGAATAGACTCGCACTGGCCCGCTCCAGCGCCCAGCGGAACGCGTGGGCAGCGCATGCCCCAACGGCGCCAAACACGATGGCAAACGCCAGGCCTTGCAGGTAAAGCCACGCCAACTGGGGTTGAAAGGCAGGCATGTTTTTTCTTAGCATTCGCCGTGTCCTGTTGCGTCAATCCGGTCTACTGTCCGCCAAGCCTGCGCGGCGCGGCTTAAGCGCGTTGCATGCCCGATTTCATCCGCTCAATCAGCTCGAAGACGACCATGCCCGCCACCATGGCGGCAACGAAGCCCACGGCCTTCGGATAACCCGCACCCATGGCAACCAGCGCCGGGCCCGGGCAGAAGCCGGCCAGGCCCCAGCCAATGCCGAACGCGATGCTGCCCAGAACGAGCCTCGGCGTTACCTCGGTGCTGGCCGGGAGTTGGATGGGCAGTCCCAGTAACGAGCGTTTGCGACGTCTGGCAATGAAGAATGCGAGCGAGCCAATGCCTATCGCCCCAAGCATGACAAAGGCCAGCGATGGATCCCAGCGTCCCGCCAGATCAAGAAAGCCCAGCACTTTTGCCGGGTTGGCCATGCCGGAAACCATCAAGCCGACGCCGAAAAGCAGGCCGGCCAACAATGCAGCGAATGCCATCATGTCAACCTCCGATCATGTGCCGTTGTACGAGGACGGTCAGGAATCCCGCAGTCATGAATGCCGTGGTCGCGACCAGCGAGCGGACGGACCCGCGCGAGATGCCGCAGACGCCGTGACCGCTTGTGCAGCCGCTGGCGTAGCGGGTACCGAGGCCGACCAGGAAGCCGGCGACCAGAATCTCGCCCCAGCTCGCCTGAATATCGGGCGTTGCCGGGTGACCGAGCAGGCTGCCCAGGACAGGGGCGCTGACCAACCCGACGAGGAAGGCCACGCGCCAAGTCATGTCATGGCGCGGCAAGCTGAGCAGGCCTCCAAGGATGCCGCTGATGCCTGCAATCCGGCCGTTGAACAGGACGAGCACGGCAGCGGCTGCGCCAATGATGAGCCCTCCGGCCAGCGACAAACCGGGGGTGAAGTTAGCTAGGTCAATCAACATATCGCCTCTACTTTGTGTTGGCGCAAAATTGCTCATACAGCACAGCCATCACGGCAAGCGCCTCCTGGCTGGCAATGGAATAGAAGATGCTCTTCCCTTCGCGGCGCGTTGTCACCAGACCGTTCTCGCGCAGCACGCCCAACTGCTGGGAGAGCGTAGGCTGCCGTATGCCCAATTGTGTTTCCAGGTCACTTACGCATCGCTCGCCCTGAGAGAGCTGGCACATCAGCAGCAGCCGGTCTTGGTTTGCAAGCAGCTTGAGCAGCGCGCAGGCCTGCACTGCAGCAGCCTGCATGGCGCCCAGGTCGATAGCGGGATGGGTCTCGCTCATGGATGAGCCTTCAATTTCGATACTTACATTATATTGAATAATATAATGTTTGTGAATAGAATGTGTTGCACCCAAGGAGGCCCGCATGCAACCCACCATTCAGCCATTCTTCGACCCCGCGACCTGGACCGTGACCTACGTGGTCTATCAGGCGGGGCGCCCCGAGTGCGCCATCATCGACTCTGTCCTGGACTATGACCCCAAAGCGGGGCGGACCTCGACGGCAAGTGCCGACAAGGTCGTCGCCTTCGTGCGGGAGCATGCGCTGCAGGTCGAGTGGATTATGGAAACGCATGCGCACGCTGACCACTTGTCAGCCGCGCCGTATCTCCGGAGTCAGGTGGGTGGCAAGATTGCCATTGGCCAACACATCCGCAGTGTGCAGGGCGTCTTCAAGAAGCTGTTCAACCTGGAGCCCGAGTTTCAGCTCGACGGTTCACAGTTCGACCACCTGTTCGATGAGAACGAGGAATTCGTCATTGGCGGCCTGAAGGGCAAGGCGCTCCATGTGCCCGGCCATACACCCGCTGACATGGCATACCAGATTGGGGATGCAGTCTTCGTCGGCGACACGCTGTTCATGCCTGACGTTGGCACGGCCCGTTGCGACTTTCCCGGTGGGAATGCCCATGCGCTATACCGTTCCATCAGCACGCTGCTGAACCTGCCCGCGGATACCCGCCTCTTCATGTGCCACGACTATCCACCCGAATCCCGTGGGCCCGCGTGGGAAACAACTGTCCGAGCCCAACGTGAAGGCAACATCCACGTGCACGATGGCGTGAGCGAGGAACAGTTCGTTGCCATGCGCCAGGCGCGCGATGCGACGCTGGCCATGCCGACACTGATACTGCCGGCGGTGCAAGTCAATATCCGCGCGGGGGAGCTGCCGCCCGCCGAAGCGAACGGCATTCGGTACCTGAAGATTCCGCTCAACACGGTCTGAGCGGCCGCCACGCCACCCCTCACGCCAGAATCATGATCACCACCATCCCCCAGATCGTCAGCAGCGTGTTGCCGACCGCGTAGGTCACCGTATAGCCGAGCCCCGGCACCTGGCTCTTGGCCGATTCGCAGATCATGCCGAGCGCCGCCGTGGTGGTGCGCGCGCCGGCGCAGACGCCCAGCAGCAGCGCCGGGTGGAAGTGGAACACGTACTTGGCGATGAACATGCCGATGAACAGCGGCACCGCCGTGGCGAAGATGCCCCACAGGAACAGGCTGATGCCCAGCTTCTGGAGGCCGGCGACGAAGCCGGGGCCGGCGGAGATGCCCACCACCGCGATGAACACGTTCAGGCCCACCGAGTTCATGAACCAGACCGTCGGCTCCGGAATGCGGCCGAAGGTCGGGTGGATGGCGCGATACCAGCCGAAGATGATGCCCGCGATCAGCGCGCCGCCGGCCGTGGACAGCGTCAGCGGAATGCCGGACACGTTCAGCACGATGGCCCCGATCAGGGCACCCGCGGTGATCGCCAGCGACATGAAGGCCACGTCGGTCACCGTGGTGGGCCGGTCCACATAGCCGAGTGTCTTGGCCGTGGCGTTGATGTCGCGCGTGCGGCCCACCAGCGTGACCACATCGCCGCGATACAGCTTGGTCTTCGGCAGCACCGGAATCACGGTCTCGGTCGGACCGCGCTTGATCTTCCTCAAGAACACCCCGCGCGCGCCGGGGTCGCGCGCCAGGTCCTCCAGCGTCCGGTCATCCACGGCCTTGTTGGTGATGTAGATGTCCACGCCCTCGGTGGGCGTGTCCAGCAGCTCGCGGTCCTCCACCTCCGCGCCGCGCGGGCCGAGGAACTCGATCAGCTGGTTGCGCTTGCCGCCAATCGCCACCACATCGCCCGCCTGCAGGACCGTGGAGGGGTCTGTCTCGATGATCTTGCCGTCGCGCCGGATGCGCTCGATGAACGCACGGAAGCCCGCCTGCGTGTGGGACTCCACATCGCCCACGGTCCTGCCGATGTATGGCGCGTCAGCTGCCAGCTTGTAGGCGCGCAGCTCGAAGTTGTGCCACTGCATGCCGGCGTCTTCGCCCTCGCTGGCGCCCAGCAGGTGCTCATACTCCTTGCAGGCGGCCACCAGGTCGATGCCCAGCAGCTTCGGCCCAATCTGCGCGAGGATGATGGCCGAGCCGACCGTGCCGAAGATATACGTCACCGCGTAGGCAATCGGCATGCCGTCCAGCAGCACCTTGGTTTCCTCTGGCGAGCGGCCGAGCCGGTTGATGGCGTCCGTCGCCAGCCCCATCGACGCCGAAATGGTCTGCGAGCCGGCGAACAGCCCCGCGGCCGAGCCGAGGTCGTAGCCGGCGATCATCGCCGCCGCCACCGACGCCGCCAGCGACAGCACCGCCAGCACCACGGCAAAGATCGCCTGCGGCACGCCGTCCTTGGCGATGCCCCGCACGAACTGCGGCCCCACGCCATACCCCACCGCGAACAGGAACATCAGGAAGAAGACCGACTTCACGTTCGGCGAGATCTTGACGCCGAGGATGCCGATCACGATCGCGACCAGCAGCGTCGACGTCACCGCCCCGAGACTGAAGCCCTTGTAGCTCTTCCCCCCCACCCAGTACCCGATACCCAGCGCCAGGAAAATCGAGATCTCGGGATAGGCCTTCAGGGTCGTCACGAACCAGTTCATGGGGCACCTCCTTCAGATTGTTCTTGTGGAGGACGGGCGGCTACTTGCCTGACTTGCCGTTGCCCGCCTTGCCGGCCTTGCCTGCCTTATCCGCTTTGCTGGTCTTGCCGCCCTGCGCGAGATATCTCTCCAGGTACTCGTCGCGCAGCTTGCGCACCGAGCGGCCAATCTTCACGTAGTCCTCTTCGTTGAGATTGGCAAGCGAGACCCGCCCGGACGGATGCTGGGTACCGAATCCCCCCCCTGGCAGCAGCACCACGCCGGCCTCCTCGGCCAGCCGGAACAGCAGCTCGTGCGGCTGGATCGAGGCCAGCAGCCATTTCACGAACTCTGGCCCCACCTCGCGGCTCTCGCGCTCCACATCGAGCAGCGTGTAGTAATCCACCACGTTCTCGTCCACCGGATCCGCCTTGGCCCCCATGCCGCGGTACAGCGCGGCCTTGCGGCTGCGGATCAGCCGCTTCACGGTGTCCTTGTAGGTGTCCGCCGTATCCATGAGCGAGAACAGCGAGAACAGCACCATCTGCACCTGCTGCGGCGTGGAAAGCCCTGCCGTGTGGTTCAGCGCCACGGTGCGGCTGTCCGCCACGATGCGGTCGATGAACGGCAGCTTGGCCGGCTCGGTGGTGATGGACGAATAGCGCTCGTTCAGCGCCTTCTTTTCGGCATCGGGCAGCGCGGCGATCTGCGCATCGAACAGGTTCGATTTATGCGTGGCGATGACCCCCAGCCGCCAGCCCGTGGCGCCGAAGTACTTCGAGTACGAGTACACCAGGATGGTGTTGTGCGGGCACATGGCAAACAGCGAGACGAAGTTGTCGGCGAAGGTGCCGTACACGTCGTCGGTCAGGATGATCAGGTCGGGGCGTTCCTTGACGATGCCCGCCAGATACTCCAGGCTGGCGTCGCTCACCCGCACCGAGGGCGGGTTGCTCGGATTCACCAGGAAGAACGCCTTGACCTTGGGGTCGCGCAGCTTGTCGAGTTCCTTGTCCGGGTATTGCCAGCCGGCCGCCGGGTCGGCGTTGATATTCACCTCGTGGAGGCTGTACTCCTTCAGTTCGGGAATCTCGATATACGGCGTGAAGATCGGCATGCCCAGCGCGATGGTGTCGCCCGCTTTCAGCAGCCCGTTCACGCGCATCGAGTTGAACAGGTAGGTCATGGCCGCCGTGCCGCCTTCCACGGCATAGAGGTCGAAGTCCCCATCGAATGGATGCGTGCCGATCATCTCGCGGCGGATGTACTGCTTGACGATCTTTTCGCTGAGCCGCAGCATCCGGTCCGGCACCGGGTAGTTGCAGGCCATGAAGCCCTCGCACATCTCATAGAGGAAGTCGCCACCGTCCAGCCCGAGCTGGTCGCGCACATACGAGACCGCGCCGGTCAGGAAGCTCACGCCGGGCACGCCCTGGTGCTGGCGCGTGAACTGGTCGAAGCGCTCCTCGATGCCGGCCCGGCGCGGAAACCCGCCCACGCCCACCGGCAGGTACGAGAACGCGCGCTCCGACTCGATCATGGCAAAGTGCCCTAGCTGCAGAAAGCCATGGCGCGGCACGGTGGCCAGGAAATTGGGGTTGCCCCGCCCCGCGTTGAGCATCAGCCGGTTGGACACGCTCCCGGCCAGCTTGATCAGTTCATCCTTGAGTTCGAAGGGCGAAAGGCTCGCCAGCTTCGACGTATCGTGTCGGCTCATGGTGCAATGCCTCGCAAGGGGGTGACGATGGTCAAAGCGTCCGCGCCAGACGCGGACGCTGCCTCTTGAACAAGATATTCAACCGGGGCGCGGGTCGGTATTGGACCATGGTCCACCATGCGGTGCGCGCATCACCCAAGTGAGGGGCGGCCCGGCTACTCCTTCATCTGCGTGCGCCGCCAGTCGCCATCGCCCTTGCGGCAGTACCAGCCCGTCCACTTCTCGGTCTTGCCCGCCTGCCGGAACTCTGACTTCACCTGCCGGCACCGCTGGTCACCCTTTTGGGTGGTCTTGACCAGCGTCATACTGCCCTCGGCGGCCTTCGCATCCTTGTCCGCTTCCAGCTGGAACGGCGTGGTGCTGCCATCGTCCTTCTCGGACAGCGCCGTGCGGTAGATGGCGGCCAGCGTCTCCGTCTGCGGGCGGCTCAGGCGGCCGACGATGGTGTTGTTCAGGAAATGATCGAAATACGCCTGGGCCGGCCAGGCCACGGCACACATGGCGAGGCAGACGCAGGCGCGGAGGTTGACAGCAAGGCGGCGCGACATGGCGATGGGGGGCGATGGATGCGATAAGGCTACTTCGTCGCCGCCTGCACGTTCACAGCCACGGCCTGCGTGTAGACGGCCTTGATGCGGTCGCCCTTCTTCACATCGGCCAGTTGGGCGGGGTCCTCCACCATCAGGTCCATGACATTGCCCTTGGGCCCCTTCACCGTCACGGTGTGCTTGGACGGGCTGACCGCCACCACATCGGCCACCACGGTCACCTCCTGGCCAATCACGCCGCCCGGCTTGGCACCCGCCGCCGAACGCTCCTCGATGGGCTTGGTTTCCATCGACAGCGGCCCGCTGCCCTTCTCCAGCTTCAGTGTCAGCGCCTCGCGGTATTCCACCGCTACCTTGTCGCCCACCTTGAGCTGGTCGAAATTACGCGCCTCGGGGCCCACGGCCAGGTCCACGACCTTGCCCGTCTGGGTCTTCAGCGTCACCGTGCGCGTGGGCGCGTCGATCTTCGTGATCGTCGCATTCACCTTGGCGGTGCCCGTCATCGTGGCCGTCCCCTGCCCCCGCGTGACATCCACCTTGGTATCCGGCTGGGCCTGGGCCGCGCCTGCCATGACCAACATCGCCACCATCACCAATACTCGCTTTTTCATGTCATCACTCCGTTGTGGATACCTGATCCCGGCGCCCGGCTTGCGGGTTGCCGGCCGCACGCAGCGGCCAGCCGGCGCCGAGCGCCTTGTAAAGCTGCACGATCTGTCCGAACTCGGTGCCACGCAGGCTCGACTGGTCGATCTGGGCCGAGAACAGCGCGCGCTCCGAGTCGAGCACCTCCAGGTAGCTGGTATAGCCGCCCTCGTAGCGGTCGCGCGCGAGCGCGGCATAGCGCGCCAGCGCATCGACCTGCGCGGTCTTGGCCGCGAGCTGGTCCCGCGTGCGCTGCACGCCCACCAGCGCGTCCGCCACCTCACGGAACGCGATCTGGATGGCCTGCTGGTAGCCTTGCAGCGCCTGCCGCTGGCGCGCCTCGGCCTGGCGGACATCGCCGGCAATGCGCCCCGCGCTGAAAATCGGCATCGCCACCGATGCGCCATACGACCACGTCTGCGCCGCGCCCACCCAGAGCCCGGAGAGCGCCGTGCTGGCTGCGCCGAACAGCCCGGTCAGCGTGATGGTCGGGAAGTACTCCGCCCGTGCCGCGCCGATCTCGGCGTTGGCGGCCACCAGTTGCTGTTCGGCCTGCAACAGGTCCGGGCGCTGCTCCAGCAGGTCGGACGGCAGGCCGGACGGAATCGTCGGCGGGCGCAACTCGCCAATCGGCAGGCCGCGCGGCATGGCGCGCGGGTTCTCCCCAATCAGCACGGACAGCAGGTTCTCCTGCTGCGACACCAGCTGGTCGTAGAGCGCCACCGAGGTCTGCGCCGATGCGTACTCGGACTGCGCCTGCGCCACCTCCACCTCGGACACCACCCCGCCCTCGAAGCGCTGCCGGAACAGCTCCAGCGCCCCGGCCCGGCTGTCCAGCGTGTCGCCGGCCACCAGCCGGCGGTTGTCCAGGTCGCGCAGCGTGACGTAGCCAGAGGCCACGGCCGCCACCACGCTGATCTCCACGGCGCGGCGCGCCTCGTCGGACGCCGCCCACTGCGCGCGCGCCGACTCGGTCAGGCGCCGCAGCCGGCCGAACAGGTCGATCTCCCACGAGGCGAACACATCGGCCTGCACCTGGTTGAACGGATTGCCCACCGGCGACAGCGTGCCGCCGCTGTTGCTCAGGCGCTGCCGGCTCGCGGCAGCCTCCACGCCCACCTGCGGGAACATCAGGCCGCGCGTGGACATCACGCGCCCGTAGTATTCGTCCACCCGGGCCGCGGCGATCAGGATGTCGCGGTTGCGTTCCAGCGCCTGGGCGATCATCGCGTCGAGCACCGGGTCGCCGAACTGGCCCCACCATTGCGGGTCGATGGCTGGCGGCGCGGGCGTGGCGGGCGTAACCGTAACCGTAGCCGGCGGGGGCTCCGCGAAGCGGTAGGTCTCGGGCACGTCCACGGCGGGCCGCTCGTAGTCCGGCCCCACCGCGCAGCCGCCGGCCATCAGGGCACCCACCAGGGGGCCCACCGAGACGCCGGCCAGCGCCCGCCAGCGCAGGCCGCTGCTCATGGCGGGTCTCCCCGGCGCACCGGTGCGGC
>NZ_CAJPVH010000033.1 GCF_905397395.1 Cupriavidus campinensis | reverse complement strand
CCCGCCCGGGCCCGGCGCAGCGCGAGGCCGATGGCGCGGCGGCGTCCGAGCCGATGGTCCAGTGCGCCCAGTGCGGCGTGCACCTGCCGCGCGGCGAGGCCATCGGCTGGAACGGCCTGCACTACTGCCGGCGCAGCCATCTGCCGGACGGCTCGGAGATGTCCGGCCACGGCGATACCGACGCGCGCCCATGACCTCGCGCCGCTCGGCCTGGTCCCGCCTGAACGGCTGGCGCGTGCTGGTCGAGCTCTGGCGCCAGCCCGAGCCCCCCGAGTTCCACTGGCGCCTGCTGCGCTATTTCTGCTGGACCCGCGCGGCCGTGGCGCTGCTGCTGGTGGGCTACGTGTGGCTGCCGCTAGAGCGCGCCGCACCGGATGCCGGCGTGGCCGCCGGCGCTGCAGCCACCCTGGCCGCCAATCCGCGCATGGCCGCCGCGCTGCCGGTGGTGCTGCCGTACCTCTGCATCGCCATGGTCACGCTGGTGGGCACGCTGTGGCGCCGCCATTTCCATGTGCGGGTGCGCGTGCAGGTGATGGTCGACCTGGCGCTGCTGGCCGGGATCTTCGCGGTGGTGGGCCGGCTGGGCAGCCACAGCGAGGGGCTCGCCATGATCTTCCTGCTGCCGGCGCTCGAGGCCGGGGCACTGACCAGCCTGATGTTCGCGCTGTTCGCGGCGGCGATGTCGGCGCTGGTGGTGATGGGCCAGCCGTTCGTGCAGACGCTGCTGGTGCGCCAGGCCGATGCCAACCTGCTCGGTTCCGGCCTGTTCGGCCTGGTGTTCATGATCGCCGCGCTGGTGATGTACATGCTCGCCAACCGGCAGATCGCCCAGGAGCAGATTGCGCTGGCGCGCGAGCGCGAGCTGCGTCTGCAGCAGCTGGTGAACCGGCTCATGGTCAACGACATGCAGGACGGCGTGATGCTGGTGCGCGCCAACGGCGTGGTGGTGGCCGCCAACCCCGCCGCCGTGGTGCTGCTGGGCGTGCAGCCGCACGAGCGGATCCGGGAAGGGCAGGTGCGCGCCGGCGAGCGCGACAAGGTGCTGTTCGACCTGCGCCGCATTCCGCGCCTGCAGCCGCTGATGGAAATGCTGCGCGACTGGATCCAGACCAATGACGATGTGCCGCGCATCCTGCAGCTGCTGCCGCTGCCGTCGCGCCCGTCGGCGCTGGGCGGGCCGATGCTGCACACCCGCCTGCGGCTGCGCTTCGTGCTGCCGGGGCTGGCCGGGCTGCGGTCCACGCTGGGCGGGGCCCTGACCACGCCCAGCGCGCTCGATACCGTCGGCTGGAACGACATGTCGCCCGAAGGCGCGGCCCGGCTTCGCCTGGCCATCGCCCAGAACGAGGCCATGGCCTGGAGCCCCGAGGACGAGACGCTGCTGCGCAGCGAGATGCGCGACACGGTGCTGGTCCACATCGAAAGCTGGGAACGGATTGCCGAGCAGGTGCAGCAGGAGAAACTTGCCGGCATGGGCCGGCTGGTGGCCAGCGTGGCGCACCAGATCCGCAACCCGCTCGCGGCCATCAGCCAGGCCAACGAACTGCTGGCCGATTCCGGGGCGGGCGAGGGCAATATCGACGCCCGGCTGCTGCGCATCATCAGCGACAACGTGCGCCGGCTCGACCAGGTGGTGTCCGATGTGCTGCAGCTCTCGCGCCGCCCCCGCACCGGCCACAGCGCGGTGGAGCTGGGCCAGGCGCTGCCCGAGATCGTGGAGCGCTGGCGGCTGGAGATGCGCTCGCGCGGCGGCCCGCGCGCCGACATCAACGTCAATGCGATCCGCCTCGCCGTAGACCTGCAACGCCCGGTGATCTTCGATGCCGCGCAGTTGCAGCAGGTGCTCGGCAACCTGCTCGACAATGCCTGGCGCTATTGCAGCCGGCTGCCCGGCGCCATCCGCCTGCTGGCCCATGCGCTGGACCAGCACCATGCCGAACTGATCGTCTGGAACGACGGCGCCGAGGTCACGCGCGAGCAGCAGCGCAGCCTGTTCGAGCCGTTCTTCACCAGCAACGCGCAGGGCACCGGGCTGGGCCTGTTCATGGCGCGCGAGCTGTGCGGCGCCAATGACGCCCAGGTGCGCTACGGCACCATCGCGCTGGAACCGTTGCTGGAACGCACAGGGCTGCTCGGGCCCGGCGCTCGCGATACACTGCCGGCCAAGGCATTTGTGCTGACGATGCGGATCGAGACGCCCGATGTCGTACCGGCCGCCCCGGCCGCCCAGGCCTGATCCGCCGCCCCCGCAACCCAACCCCCACGCCATGTCCGCCAGACCGCCCGTTCCCGATCCGATACTCGTCATCGACGACGAGGCCGACCTGCGCGAGCTGCTGGACATCTCGCTGCGCCGCATGGGTCACGACGTGGTGATGGCCGGCTCGCTGGCCGAGGCGCGGCTGCGGCTGGCGGAGCGCCGCTACAGCCTGGTGCTGACCGACATGCGGCTGGGCGACGGGCTGGGCATCGAGGTTGTGCGGCAGCTGTCGGCCTCGCCCGAGCGCACGCCGGTGGCCGTGATCACCGCCTACGGCAGCGCCGACAATGCCGTCGATGCGCTCAAGGCCGGCGCGTTCGACTACATCGCCAAGCCGGTCTCGCTCGACCAGCTGCGCACCCTGATCCTGAACGCGCTGGGCCGCCAGCAGCGTAACCCCGCCGAGGGCGGCGCGCGCAGCGCCGAGGCTGCCGAGGCCGCGGAAGCGGCCGACCGCGCCGCCGGACTGCTGCCGGGGCTGTCCCCGGCCATGCAGGAGGTGCGCCGCTCGCTGTCGCGGCTGGCGCGCAGCATGGCGCCGGTGGTGATCAGCGGCGAATCGGGCAGCGGCAAGGAGCGCGCGGCGCGCGCCATCCACGCCGTGAGCGCCCGCGCCGCGCACCCGTTCGTGGCCGTGAACTGCGGCGCGATTCCCGAGACGCTGATGGAGTCGGAATTCTTCGGCTACGTGAAGGGCGCGTTCACGGGCGCCGACGCCGAGCGCGGCGGTTTCTTCCACGCCGCGCACGGCGGCACGCTGCTGCTGGACGAGGTGGCCGACCTGCCGCTGACCATGCAGGTGAAGCTGCTGCGCGCGTTGCAGGAGCGGCGCGTGCGCAAGATCGGCGCCAGTCGGGAAGACACCGTGGACGTGCGCGTGATGTGCGCGAGCCACAAGGATCTGGCCGCGATGGTTGCCGCCGGCTCGTTCCGCCAGGACTTGTACTACCGGCTGAACGTGCTGGAGCTGCGCATGCCGACGCTGCGCGAGCGTGGCGAGGACATTCCGGTGCTGGCGCAGGTCATCCTCGAACACCTGGCCGTGCGCTATGGCGATGCGCGGCCGCGCCGGCTGTCCGGCCCGGCGCTGGCGCGGCTGGCGGCATACCGCTTCCCCGGCAACGTGCGGGAACTCGAAAACCTGCTGGAACGCGCTTACGCCTTCGCCGAATCGGACGAGATCGAGGTAGCGGACCTCGGTCCGCTCGAAGCCGGCGTGGATCGCGCCAGCCCGCTGCAAGGCGCGCCCGCGCCGGTGGCGGCCCTCGTGCCCAACGCCGCGCCGACCGGCTACGAGACCTGGGGCAGCCCCGCATGGTCGGCGGCCAGCCTGACGGCGCCGGAGGCGGCGGGTGGTGCTGCCGAGGCGCCGCAGCCCCTGCCCCAGCCATCCATCGATCCGATGGTCGATGCGCTGCGCGACGTCACGTTCCCAATCGACCTGCCTGCCCGGCTTGAGGCCCTGGAGCGCGAGCTGATCCTGCGCGCGCTGCGCCAGACCGGCTTCAACCGCACCACGGCCGCGCCGCTGCTGGGTTTGAACTTCCGCCAGCTGCGCTACCGGATCCAGCAACTGGAGATCCGCGACGAGCGCGAAGGGCGCGATGGCCGGGAGGGGCGCGACGACAGCGAGTCGATGGCGGAAGGCGAGGGCCGCGAGGGCCGAGATGGCTGACGTGGCCGCAGACTGGCTGCCCGACGCCGACGGCTGGGTGCCGGCCGCGCGCCGCGTGCCATCGCCCAACTTCGACGCCCGCCCCGACGGCATGCCCGTGGACGTGGTGGTGCTGCACAACATCAGCCTGCCGCCGGGCCAGTTCGGCACGGGCGACATCGAGGCCTTCTTCCAGAACCGGCTCGACATCGCCCGCCACCCGTTCTTCGAGACCATCCGCGACGTGCGCGTCTCCGCCCACTTCCTGATCACCCGCGAGGGCGAACTGGTGCAATTTGTGGCGTGTACGCAACGTGCCTGGCACGCCGGCCAATCGGCCTACTGCGGCCGCCAGCGCTGCAATGACTTCTCCATCGGCATCGAGATCGAAGGCGCCGACGACCAGCCCTTCACCCTGGGCCAGTACGACACCGCCGCCCGCATCGTCGCCGCCCTGCGCACGACCTACCCGATCACCGGCATCGCCGGCCACAGCGACATCGCCCCGGGCCGCAAGACCGACCCCGGCCCCCATTTCGACTGGGACCGATTTGCCAGACTGGCCGATGTGACGCCAGCGCTACTGCCGTATCGGCGGGGTTCCTGACCGCCACCCCCTTGTGCACGATGCCTCATATTCAGGCATTCGCCCGCGTGACAGCGATGTGAAATCCCCACACTTGGGCCGCCTATCGGCGACTCGCCCCGATTAAAAAATTTTAGAAAATTTGTGCGGTGGCGCACGGGCCGCCGCCATCCCTTGGCGTAGCGCGGCTTGCGGGAATGTGGCGCTGCCGCACACCTCGTCCGCAGCGGGGCATCAGACTTGTCAAGACTGGTCTTTCCGATTCGTTTCACTATACTTAGCCCAGTTTTTCGCAGTGACCACTATATCTAGTGGTACTACCGGGGAACCGGCCGAGGTGTGAAGCCAGCGCCGCAACGGATTGCGACGCCGGCGCCACAGTAGTGACGCGGCTGGCGGTATCGCAAGAGTCCCTAGCAGAATGAACGCCTGTGCAGTTTGGTTCTCGCCCGGCAAAACCGGTGTCGAGTGTCTTCTGAAGCGCATTTTGCTAGGGACTTTGTCACTTCATTACAAGGGTTAAAACAGGAGTTACCTCATGCAAACGGCCCAGAACGAACAACAAATCACGGGATCGGCTGGCGTTGTCGGCGCCGCCGGTACGTCGCAGCAGACCCCCGCCGCTGCCGCCAACTATCAGGACTACAAGCTCATCCGCCGCAATGGGGCCGTGGTGGCGTTCGAGCCGAACAAGATTGCCGTCGCCGTGACCAAGGCCTTCCTGGCCGTCAACGGCGGCCAGGGCGCTGCCTCCGCGCGTGTGCGCGAGCTGGTGGAGCAGGTCACCCAGAACGTGGTGCGCGCGCTGCTGCGCAGCCGCCCGAATGGCGGCACCTTCCATATCGAAGACGTGCAGGACCACGTGGAACTGGCGCTGATGCGCTCGGGCGAGCATGAAGTGGCCCGTGCCTACGTGCTGTACCGCGAGAAGCGCACCCAGGAGCGCGCGCAGGCCAATGCGCAGACCGTGGCGCGCGTGCAACAGGGCGTGGCGTTCAACGTGACCGACAACGGCGTGACCCGCGTGCTGGACCTGGCCGCGCTGCATGAGCTGATCGACACCGCCTGCAGCGGCCTGGGCAAGGGCGTGAGCGCCGAGCCGATCCTGAAGGAAACGCTCAAGAACCTGTATGACGGCGTGCCGCTGACGCAGGTGTACGACTCCGCCATCCTGGCCGCGCGTACCCTGATCGAGAAGGACCCGGACTACAGCCAGGTCACCGCGCGCATCCTGCTGCACACGATCCGCAAGGAAATCCTCGGCGGCGAAGTGACGCAGGCCGAAATGTCCTCGCGCTACGCCGAGTACTTCCCGAAATTCATCGCCCGCGGTATCGCCGCCGAGCTGCTGGACGAGAAGCTGGCCACGTATGACCTGGCCCGCCTGGGCGCCGCGCTGGACGCCTCGCGCGACTTCCAGTTCAACTACCTCGGCCTGCAGACGCTGTACGACCGCTACTTCCTGCATATCGAAGAGCAGCGCATCGAAATGCCGCAGGCCTTCTTCATGCGCGTGGCCATGGGCCTGGCGCTGGAAGAGCGCGACCGCGAAGCCCGCGCCATCGAGTTCTACCAGCTGCTGTCGTCGTTCGACTTCATGTCGTCCACGCCCACGCTGTTCAACTCGGGCACGCGCCGCTCGCAGCTCTCGTCGTGCTACCTGACCACGGTGTCGGACGACCTGGAAGGCATCTACGAAGCCCTCAAGGAAAACGCGCTGCTGTCGAAGTTCGCCGGCGGCCTGGGCAACGACTGGACCAACGTGCGCGCGCTGGGCTCCCACATCAAGGGCACCAACGGCAAGAGCCAGGGCGTGGTGCCGTTCCTGAAGGTGGTGAACGACACGGCCGTGGCCGTGAACCAGGGCGGCAAGCGCAAGGGCGCGGTCTGCGCCTACCTGGAGACGTGGCACCTGGACATCGAGGAATTCCTCGAACTGCGCAAGAACACCGGCGACGACCGCCGCCGCACCCACGACATGAACACGGCCAACTGGATTCCGGACCTGTTCATGAAGCGCGTGATGGAAAACGCCGAATGGACGCTGTTCTCGCCCGCCACCTGCCCGGACCTGCACGACAAGGTCGGCAAGGCGTTCGAGCAGGCCTACCTGGGCTATGAAGCCCGCGCCGCCAGCGGCGAACTGAAGCTGTTCAAGAAGGTGCCGGCCGTGCAGCTCTGGCGCAAGATGCTGGGCATGCTGTTCGAGACGGGCCATCCGTGGATCACGTTCAAGGACCCGTGCAACATCCGCAGCCCGCAGCAGCACGTGGGCGTGGTGCACAGCTCCAACCTGTGCACGGAAATCACGCTGAACACGAACGAGAGCGAAATCGCCGTGTGCAACCTGGGTTCGGTGAACCTGGTGGCCCACCTGAAGCAGCAGGCCGACGGCACCCACGTGCTCGACCACGCCAAGCTCCAGAAGACCATCCGCACCGCCATGCGCATGCTCGACAACGTGATCGACATCAACTACTACGCGGTGGAGAAGGCGCGCAATTCGAACCTGCGCCACCGCCCGGTGGGCATGGGCATCATGGGCTTCCAGGACTGCCTGCACGTGCTGCGCACGCCGTACGCCAGCGACGCCGCGGTGAAGTTCGCCGATACGTCGATGGAAGCGGTCTGCTACTACGCCTACGAGGCATCGAACGAACTGGCGCAGGAACGTGGCCGCTACAGCACCTACGAGGGTTCGCTGTGGGACCGTGGCATCCTGCCGCAGGACTCGCTCAAGCTGCTGGCCGAAGAGCGCGGCGGCTACCTCGAGGTGGACATGTCCTCGTCGATGGACTGGGACAGCCTGCGCGCCCGCATCAAGCAGCACGGCATGCGTAACTCGAACTGCATCGCGATCGCCCCGACCGCGACCATTTCGAACATCATCGGCGTGTCCGCCTGCATCGAACCGACCTTCCAGAACCTGTACGTGAAGTCGAACCTCTCGGGCGAATTCACGGTGGTCAACGACTACCTGGTGCGCGACCTCAAGGCGCGCGGCCTGTGGGACGAAGTGATGGTGGCGGACCTGAAGTACTTCGACGGTTCGCTGGCCCGCATCGACCGCATTCCGCAAGACCTGCGCGACATCTACGCCACGGCCTTCGAGGTGGAGCCGAGCTGGCTGGTGGAGGCCGCAAGCCGCCGCCAGAAGTGGATCGACCAGGCCCAGTCGCTGAACATCTACATGGCTGGCGCGTCGGGCAAGAAGCTGGACGATACCTACAAGCAAGCCTGGCTGCGCGGCCTGAAGACCACGTACTACCTGCGCACGATGGCGGCCACGCACGTGGAGAAGTCCACGGTGTCGCGCGGCTCGCTGAACGCGGTGTCGTCGGGCAGCGACGGTGGCGTGTCGGCGCTGGAAGCCGCCGCCGCCTCGGCGCCGGCCATGCCGGAAGCCGAAGGCGCGGTCTGCACCATGCGCCCGGGCGACCCCGGCTTCGACGAGTGCGAAGCCTGCCAGTAAGCAAGACGTAACAAGCCCCCCAACGGTTTGCACCCCTCGCCCGCTCGCGGGAGAGGGGCCGGGGGAGAGGGCCGGCGCCCCATGACGCGGGCGCCAGTGCTGGCCAACGCCAGCCATCGACGAACAACGGAGAAATAACATGCTGAGCTGGGACGACGACGTTCAAGCCAAGCCGCAGGCTGCCCCGCAGCCCGCGCTGCAACCTGCCACCCTGGCCGCCGCTGACGAGCAGGGCGCGCTGCCGCCGGCCGCCACGCAGCCGGGCATCCTGGGCAACAACCCGAACGCCGCCGCCGTACAGAGCGAGCGCCGCGTGAACGCCGCCGACAAGCGCGTGATCAACGGTTCCACCGACGTGAACCAGCTGGTGCCGTTCAAGTACAAGTGGGCGTGGGAGAAGTACCTGGCCGGCTGCGCCAACCACTGGATGCCGCAGGAAATCAACATGTCGCGCGACATCGCCCTGTGGAAGGACCCCAATGGTCTGACCGAGGACGAGCGCCGCGTCATCAAGCGCAACCTGGGCTTCTTCGTCACGGCCGACTCGCTGGCTGCGAACAACATCGTGCTGGGCACCTACCGCCAGATCACGGCGCCGGAATGCCGCCAGTACCTGCTGCGCCAGGCCTTCGAGGAGGCCATCCACACGCACGCCTACCAGTACATCGTGGAGTCGCTGGGCCTGAACGAGGCCGAGATCTTCAACGCGTACCACGAGGTGAAGTCGATCCGCGACAAGGACGAGTTCCTGATCCCGTTCATCGACACGCTGACCGATCCGTCGTTCAAGACCGGCACGCCCGAGAACGACCAGAAGCTGCTCAAGAGCCTGATCGTGTTCGCCTGCATCATGGAAGGCCTGTTCTTCTACGTGGGCTTCACGCAGATCCTGGCGATGGGCCGCCAGAACAAGATGACCGGCGCCGCCGAGCAGTACCAGTACATCCTGCGCGACGAGTCGCTGCACTGCAACTTCGGCATCGACCTGATCAACCAGATCAAGCTTGAGAACCCGCACCTGTGGACGGCCGACTTCAAGGCCGAGATCACGGAGCTGTTCAAGCAGGCCGTGGATCTGGAATACCGCTACGCCGAAGACACCATGCCGCGCGGCGTGCTGGGCCTGAACGCGCCGATGTTCAAGTCGTACCTGCGCTTCATCTGCAACCGCCGCTGCCAGCAGATCGGCCTGGAGCAGCTGTTCCCGAACGAGGAAAACCCGTTCCCGTGGATGAGCGAGATGATCGACCTGAAGAAGGAGCGCAACTTCTTCGAGACGCGCGTGATCGAGTACCAGACCGGCGGGGCGCTGTCCTGGGATTGAGGCGGCGACAGCAGGCTGCCGGCCCCGGCAGCCGCTGAAACCGGCAGAACCCGTGAACAGGCGATGCGAGAGCATCGCCTGTTTGCTTTCAGGCAGGCGTGATCTCCTCCACCACGCCGTTCACTTTCACCCGTACCTTGTGCTTGTTGGGCGCCCGGTCCGCCACGACCGAATAGTTCACGACCGTGCCGTTGACCCATGAACACCCGACGAGGTAGCCGCCACGCGCGCGCAGACCGCTGAAGGAACCGCGTGCCCCCCAGGCGGCCGGGCAGGCCGGCAGCAGCTCGATCATGTCGCTGTGGCTCTGGAGCAGCATTTCCGTGACCCCGGCGCCGAAGCCGAAATTCCCGTCGATCTGGAACGGGGGATGGTTGCAGAACAGGTTCGTCAGCGTGTTGTAGGTCAGCAATCCCTGCACCATGACCAGCGCGCGCTCGCCATCCAGCAGGCGGGCGAACAGCGCGCAGCGCCACGGCCAGGTCCAGGAACGCCGGCTATCGCCCGTGACGGATGCCGGCGTGAACGGGATGTCCCCCAAGTCGCCGCACCGCGCCCGCAGCGATACCATCGCCGCCGCCGCGAACGCCGGGCTCGTGTCCGGCGTGATCTGGCGGCCCGGATAGACCGCGAACAGGTGCGAGGTGTGCCGGTGCCTGTCTGCGGGATTGTCGATATCTTCCTGCCACTCCTGCAGCTGATTCCAGCGGCCGATCAGGTTCGGCGCGAGCTGGTCCTGCAACACCTGCACGGTGGCGCGGTAGCCGGGATCGAGATCGAGAATGTCCTCGGCTTCCAGGTAGTTCTGGAACAGGTCCCAGATGATCTGCTGGTCGTACATCACGCCATCCTCGTGCGGCCCGTGTTCGGGCGACCAGCCGTCCGGCGAGACCAGCTTGCCATCCGCGCGCCGCTTCAGCCGGTGCTCCCAGAACGTGCATACCTCCTTGATCATCGGATAGGCCGTGTCGCGCAGATAATCCCGGTCCTGCGTGAAATGGAACCGCTCCATGAAATGCTGCATATACCAGGCGCTGGCAACGGTATTCCAGTCCCAGCCGTTGCCGCCGAAAATGCTCTGGGAGGTGCGCGCGGTCCAGCCGGGCACCGTGGCGCCGTACGCCTTGCGCGAGGCTTCGCGGCAGGATTCCACGGCATCGACCACGAAGTCGATCAGGGGCTGATGGCATTCGCTGAGGTTCGTGACCTCGGCATGCCAGTAGTTCATCTGCACATTGATATTGTTGTGATAATCGCCGCCCCAGGCCGGGGTGTTCGAGTTATTCCACAAGCCTTGCAGGTTGGCGGGCAGTCCGCCGGCGCGCGAGGCGCTCGCCAGCAGGTAGCGCCCGAAGTGGAACAGGGTCTGCTCCAGTTCCGGATCGTCGAAGCTGGCCCGATAAGCCGCCAGCCGCCGGTCGATCGCCCACTTCCTGATATGCGGCGCGCTCTGGCCCCAATCCACCGCCACCCGGGACATCAGGGGCGAGAAATCGTCGATGTGACGTTTTCGCAATGCCGCGAAACCGGCCTGCTCGGCGGCCTGGAGCGTCTGGTTGATGACGGCCGGGAGATTGTGGTGCGTGCGCCAGCCATGCTCGCGCGACGGCAGGTAGTTCGTCCGCGCATCGAGGAACAGCGTGACGGCGTCGCAGCCGACAAGGCGCAGCGAATTCCCCTGCATGACCAACGTGCCGCCCTGATGCAGCAGGCGCACGCCGGCGGCATGGTGGAGATCGTTCTTCAGCACGCCGGCGAAGCTGACCTGGTGCCCATGTTCGACATTGGCCGTGGCGCCGTGCGCGGATTGCAGGGTCAGTGACCCCGTGAGCCCGGCTGGCAGGGCGGAGGTGTAGTGGAACACCAATACGTCGTCGGCATGGCTGGCGAACGCTTCGCGCGTCACCAGATTCCCGTCGGCCATGAACCGCGTGGTATGAATTCCGGTGCTGGTGTCGAGCAGGCGCCGATAATTGGCGATGGTCCGATACGCCGCCTCCGTTGCCGCATCGCCCGATAATCCGATCTCCGCCACCTGAAAATGGGTCACCCCCGGCGTCGGCGTAAAGGCAAACCGATAGTAGCGGTAGGCGCTGGTATTGCCGATCGGGAACGTCCTGGTTTGCCGGCGATGCTCGAATGGCTCGTCGAGATGCTGGGTATCGAGCACGGTCCATGCCGCGCCATCGGCGGACGCCGACAGGGTCCATTGCCGGGGATCGCGGTCCGGCACGTCATTGGCGCTCGTGAGGGAATATTCCGTCACCACGGCCGGCTGCGGAAAATGCGCCTGCCATTCGACGGCTTCCGTCGGAGATTCCACGCACCATTTCGTCCCGTGGTCCTTGTCCCAGGTGCGCGAGACATCCTGGTTGCCAGTTGACGACCCGTCGCCGTCGCCGCTGGGCGAGGAAATGAACAGTCGGAGAGGCGGCACGAGATCGACGCCGTCGAGCGATATTTCGGCAACCTGGAAGTGGGTTGCCCCGGGCGGCGGCACGAAGGTGAACCGGTACAGCAGGAATTCCTGCACGTTCTCGAACGGAAACGTCTGTGTCTGCCTGCGCGATTCAAACGGGATGCCCGGGTTGCGGGCGTCCAGGAGCGTCCAGGTCTCGCCATCGTGGGAACCGTGGAGGATCCATTCCTGGGGGTCCCGCTCCGGCCGGTCATTGGCGCTGGTGAGGCTGTAGGCGGTGATCCGCCGGGGCAACGGCAGCTGCGCCTGCCACATGACAGACGTGCCCGGGCCGGCGACACACCATTTGGTGTTCGGATTGGCATCGACCGAACTGCTGACGCCCTCGTTGCCCGCCATGGTCCCATGGGCCTGTGGGAACGTCACGACCGGGTCCGTGCCGAACGCCACGTTGATCTCGCCGAAGTCGAGATAGCTGCCGAAACCCAGCTCGCCGGTATCGTAGTTGCTGCTGTCGTAGTCGTTCACCCCGCCCCAGAGGCTTTGCTCGTTGAACTGGATACGCTCGTTGCCGGTATCCCCGAACAGCATGGCGCCGGCGCGGCCATTGCCAATCGGCAGGGCTTCCGACTCCCACCGGGTGGCGGGCGTATCGAACCAGATGGCGCGCGGCCCGGGCGGGCTGGCTCGCAGGTTGCTGAGATCGGACATGGATCCTCCTTGCGGAAAGGGATCGACTGGCACCTCGCCATCGATTCCACTGGGACCTTCAGTGTCCGCATCGCCCGGCCCCGCACAATGGATCACGCGGGCCACGGCCGCCCGCCGAATTTTTCAGAATCGGCTCACATACCCGGGCTGGAATGCTCCCTACCATCGTCGACAGAAAGGTTCGCTTTCCCTGTCCGATGGACGTTCCAACTAGGAGTTTTCCGATGCAAGCCGTGGTTCTGCACCGCCTGGGCGATATTCCGCGCTTCGAGTCCTTCCCCGACCCCGACACCACGCACTGCGAGCGGCTGGTGGGGGTGAGTGCCGCCGCCATCCATGCAATCGACCGGCAGGCCGCCGCCGGGATGCACGCCAGCAGCCCGCTCACGCTGCCGGTGGTCTGCGGGGTGGATGGCGTCGGCCATACAGCCGGTGGCGAGCGCGTCTATTTCAGCATCACGCGGCGGCCGTTCGGCGCCATGGCCGAGTTCGCGCCGGCGGACTGGGTTGTACCGCTGCCGGCGGGCCTGCCGGGCGAGTTCGCGGCGGCGCTGGTGCGGCCGGCGCTGCTGGCGTGGCTGCCGCTGGCGCACCGCGCCGAACTGGAGCCCGGCGAGACGGTGATGGTGCTCGGCGCCACCACGGCGGCGGGGCGCATGGCGGTCCAGGCGGCGCGGCTGCTAGGCGCCAAGCGGATCATCGCCGCCGGGCACCGCCAGGAGGCACTGGCCACGCTGGAGGCGGATGCCACGGTCGACCTGCGCATGCCGCGCAACGCGCTTGAACACACGTTCTCGGCCTATGCGGAGGAGGGGATCGACGTGATCCTGGACTACATCTGGGGGGAGCCGGTGGAGGTGCTGGCGGCTGCGCTGGCCCGCTCGGACCACACCATGCCGTCTCCCGACGATCGCGGCGTGCGGCTGGTCTCGGTGTCCGAGCGGCCCGGGGGCGACATCGTCCTGCCCGCCCAGTCGCTGCGCGACTCGCGACTCAGGCTGATGGGCTACGGGCCGGCCAGCTATCCGCCGGAGGACTATGTGAAAGCCTACGTCGAGGACATCCTCATGTACGCACTGGATGGCGACCTGCGCCTCGACCTGGAAACCATGCCGATGGCCGAGGTGGCCGAGGCATGGGAGCGGGCGGGGCGGCAGGACCGGCGCATCGTGCTGACGCTGGACGAGCGCGAGGCTTGAGGGTGAGGGCCAGCGCTGCCCGGGGCAGGAGGCCGCCCCAGGCCCCTCCAGGCTGGCTTCAGGCTGCCTTTATGGGCCTTCAGGCGGCCTTGCGTACCTCGGGCTGGCTGGCGCCGCCGTCGGCCTTGCGTTCACCGCCGAGCGCGTCGGTCAGGTCGCCCAGCAGGCCGGCCAGCTCGCCAGCCATCAGCGCGAAGTCAGCGTCGAAGCGCTCGGCTTCGTCATGCAGGGTGCCGTCGGCCTGTTCCTTGATCACGTCCAGCGGCGCCACGCGCTTGACCGCCAGGTTCTCGGTCAGCACGAAGGAGACGCGGTCGTTCCACGTCATGGCCAGCCGCGTGCAGCGCTTGCCGGCGGCGATATGGCGGCGCAGATCCTCAGGGTCGAGCGGATGGCGCACGTAACGCACCGTGGCCTTGGACTCGGCGCTCGATTGCAGCTCGATTTCCTGGTCCACGGTGAAGCCTGGGGGCGCGGTGTCCGTGGACAGCCATTCGGTCATGGCCGCCACCGGCGACTGGTTCACGTGCAGGCCCGTCACCGGCAGCGGATCGATGGCCTTGAACAGCATGCCGCGCACTTCGTCGGCCTTGGCCGTGGCGGCGGCATCGATGGCCAGCCAGCCATTCACGGGGTCGATCCAGACCCGGGTATCGCGGCGGATGCTGAAGGCGCGCGGCAGCAGTTCCTCGGTGATCTGTTCCTTCAGTTCCTTGAGCTGCTTGCGGCCCGGCTTGAAGCCCTGTTGCTCCTCCAGCTCGGTGGCGCGCGCCTTGGTCACCTGGTTGACCACGGTGGCCGGCAGCAGCTTCTTTTCGGTACGGAGCACCAGCAGCATCTGCTTGTTGACGCAGTGCACAAGCTGGCCGTTGTCGCGCGGGGATGCCCAGCCCTGGGTCTGCGGCTCCAGGCTGGTGCCCGGGAAGAAGGCGTGTTTCGCCAGGCTGGCCTCTACGTCTTCGGCGCTGAGGGTCCACGGGGCGGTGAAGCGATGAATCTGGAGATTCTTAAACCACATGAGAATTCGGCCACGAGAACGGAAAGGGTCGAATTCTATCTGGTTGAGCGGGCGGTGCCGAGAAATGGCGGGAAATGGGACGGGAAACGGGACGTGAAATGGCGGGGCAAGAAAAAGGCGCGCACGGCGCGGAGGTCAGCCCCTCCGCGTCAGTGCGCGCCATGCTGCAATCTCAAATATCGAGCTTAGAGATCTTGGTGCCTTCGAGGCTCAGGCCGGCCATCAGGCCCGCGTTGGTCATGGCGAAGCCGACAATCGGATGCTGGGCCGTGTTGGTGTCCAGCTGGCCGTTGGCGCCGATCGTGGCCAGGGCCACGGTGGCATCGGCCCCGACCTGCCAGCCGTTGCTGCGCACGAACTTGTCGTACGAATCCTGGGTCAGGAACATCAGCACGAAGGCCTTGGACTGGGCGCCGATCTGCCAGCCGATGGAGCCCGAGATGGCACGGTAGTAGCCACGATTGGCGCCGCCGGAGCGCAGCACCCCATCGCCATACTCGCCGCCCACGACGAAGCCTGCCGACAGCAGTTTCGGGAAAACCAGGATGCCGCGTGCCTTGTTGCCAAGATCCTGCGACCCCTTGACCGTGGAATACAGCCGATTCAGCGTGTCCGTGGCGCCGGCGTCAATCTCGCGCCGTTTGGCGGTCTTGTCGCCCGTGTCGCCCGGGCCCGTGGTAGTACAGCCGGCGAGCGAGAGCGCGCCAAGGGACAGACCGGAAACCGTGACAAGACCGGCACCGCCAGCGGACAGGAAGGTTCGACGTTTCATTATTTCCTCCAGGAGGGTGGTGTGTTGCAACCGCCTCTAAAGCATAGGCGTCAAGCGCACATTGGCAAATGCGATTTTGTCTGACACTGGGCAGGAGAGACTCTGACACGCGGTCTGACATACTTTCTTGCAAATGCGCCAGCGCACTTTAGGAACCGCCCGCCCGTGTGGGCGGTCTGTCGAGCATGAAAAAGACATTTGCCCCCCTCTCTCCCTTCATTTCCCTGGGCTCGATCGTGCCCGTGGTGCTGCTGGCGGCGTGCGCCTCCCCGGCCTCCGTGGAAACCCCGAGCCAGAAGCAGGAAGTCGCCACGCTGAACTCAGGCTGGCAGGCCGAACGCGCCAAGTACATGGAATGCGTGCAGGACAAGGCCGACGACGGCGCGAAAGGGAAGGGCACCTCGAAGGACGTGGCCGCCGGCGCCATCGACGCCTGCAAGGCGCAGCTCGGCGTGATGCACGACGCCTTCCAGTCCTATCTCTCGGCCCAGATGAGCTCGGCGCACGGCCAGACCAGCGCCCGGCAGGCCGCCGACCGCGTGACCACCGACACCCGCGAGAAGGCGCGCACCTACCTGACACGCTACGTGGAAGTGGAGCGCTACAAGGCCAGCCAGCGCTGATCGGCCCGGATCGGCCCGGATCGGGGCCGATTCACGCCCCCTCTATATATATAGTCAGAGCATCGCCAGCGGCTCGGCCCGCCGCGGCGGCGGAAACAGCTTGTCGAGTTCGGCAAGCTGTTCTGCTGTCAGCGGGTGCGCCAGCGCGCCGAGGTTTTCGCGCAGGCGGTCACGGCTGCCGGTCTTGGGAATGGCGATGATATCGTCCGACGCCAGCAACCACGCCAGCGCCGCCTGGGCCGGCGTCATGCCGTGGGCCTTGGCAAAGCGCTGGAGCCCCGCGTGGCGCAGCAGCCGGGCCTGCTCGATCGGGGAATAGGCCATGACCGGCACCCCGCGTGCACGCTGCCAAGGCAACAAATCGAATTCGATGCCGCGCCGGCTCAGGTTGTAGAGCAGCTGGTTCGCCGCTACCTCGCCGCCGCCCGGCACCTCCCACAGTTCCTCCATATCGCCCAGGTCGAGGTTGCTGACGCCGAAATGCCGGATCTTGCCGGCTTCGCGCAGCGCCAGGAACGCCGCCATGGTCTCCTCGAGCGGCACGCCGCCGCGCCAGTGCAGCAGGTAGAGGTCGAGCCGGTCGGTGCCCAGCCGGCGCAGGCTGCGCTCGCACGCGGCCACCACGCCTTCGCGGCTGGCGTTGTGCGGGTAGACCTTGCTGACGAGAAACACCTCGTCGCGCCGACCCGCGATGGCCTCGCCGATCAGCGATTCGGACAACCCCTCGCCATACATTTCAGCGGTATCGATCAGCCGCAGCCCGAGGTCCAGCCCGAGCCGCAGCGTGGCGATCTCCTCGGCGCGCGTGTCGCGGTGATCGCCGATATTCCAGGTACCCATGCCCAGCGCGGGCACGCGCTCGCCGCCGGGCAGCGTGACGGTCTTCATCGATTGGCTCCGGTGTGATGGGGCGGCGTGGCCACGCCGCGCTCCATCACACTAGTTAACAATGCCGGCCGGCACAAGGTGGGCGCCCGGCAGGGGGCCGCTCGGGGTCCCCCGGACCTCTCAACCGTGCTGGTGCCGATATTCCTGGCTCAGCCCGCCATAGCCGTAGGCGGCTGCGCGGGCGTCGATGACGTGGATATACGACACCTTGTTCACATCGCCAATCACCTCGGACAGCGCGGCGAACGTGTCCTTCAGGTACTGCGCCTTCTCGGCCTTGGTGTTGGTCTCGTCGGTCACGCTGATGTCGAGCTGGAAGGCGTTGCGGCCATCGCTGCGCTCGGACAGCGCCTTGCCGCCGATGATCCATTGCTCGCGCGGCAGGTAGCCCACGGTCACGGCGATCACGTTCTCCTCCTTGCGCAGGATGCGCTGGGTCAGTTCGGCCACGGTGGCGGCGGCACGGCGGGTCAGTTCGGCGTCGGGCTGGCCGGAGATCTGGAGGTTGATGTGGGGCATGGCTGGCTCCTTGTTCTGGATGGTGCGAACCGGAAATCGGTGTCGTGGAACCTATCGTAGTGTTCGCCATCACATCGGAAAAGCAGGAATATGCGATACCATCCATCGGTAACACCGAATCGTAAAAATGCGAGATAGTGGGGTGTGACCAGGGACGGGAGCAGGCGTGATGCGAGGATTCGAGACCGATCAACTGAAGACATTCGTGACGGTGGCCGACAGTGGCAGCCTCTCGGCGGCGGCGCCGCGCCTGTTTCTGTCGCAATCGTCGGTCAGCGAGCAGTTGCGCAAGCTGGAGGAGCGCGCCGGCGTGCCGCTGCTCACACGCGGCAAGAGGGGCGCGGCGGTTACGCCGGCCGGCGCGCGGCTGCTGGAGTACGCGCGCCGCATCCTGTCGCTGAACGACATGGCAATGCAGGAGCTGCGCGGCCGCACCCTGGATGGCGAACTGCGGCTTGCCGTGACCGATTACTTCCGGCCGGGCGAGATCGCCGGCATGCTGCGCCGGCTGCGCGACCGCTATCCGTATCTGAAACTGCACGTCACGGTGATGAAGAGCGCCGCGATCGAGGCCGCCGCTGACCTGGACACCTTCGACATCGGGCTCAGCATGCGGCTGATTCGCGCCACGCGTGCCGACCGTGCAGAGCGCGCCGACCGTGCCGGCACGCTGCTGCGGCGGGAAGGGCTGGCCTGGGTGGCCGCGCCGGAGATCGCCGAGTCGCCGCAGCCCACGCTGCCGCTGGTGCTGCTGCCCGATACCTGCTCGATGCACCAGTTCGTGGTGCAGCTGCTGATGCGCCGGAAGCGCGCGTTTGACATTGCCCACTCGGCGTCCGGCGTGGCGGGGCTGCACCTCGCGCTGGCGGCGGGGCTCGGCGTGTCATGCCTCAACGCGTCGGCCATCGGGCCGGGCGTAACGCCGCTCGATGCCGCCGCCGTCTCGCGCTGGCGCCTGCCGACATTGCCCGATGCCGAGTTCTACCTGCTGCCCGCCCGGCGCGGCGAGAGCGAATTCATCGGCGAAGCGCGCCTCGCGCTAAGCGAGCAACTCGGCTGAGGGCTATTGCGGCTGAGGGCTATTGCCATTCGGAACAAATGCGTCGCAAGCGACGCAAGTATGTCTGACTTTGTACATGCTTCGCCGCTACGATCAACCATCACTTCAATGAAAACTGGTCGATCCGCAACGCCGTACCCAGCCTCGCTGGCATAGCAGAAAAACGAAAAACGGCCCGTCGTGCGGGCCGTTATCTCGTCACAGCGTCATCACAGCGTTGTAAGCATTACTCGGCGGTCATGTGCGCGTTCTTCGCCAGGAGACCGAGCCGATCGCGCTCGGACTGGATGAAGGCGACGAAGCTCTCCACCGAGCCGCCCGCCGGCTCGATGCCGTTCGGCAGCAGCCGCTCGCGGATCTCCTGCGTCTGCATGCCAGCGGTCAACTCCGCATTCAGCCGCTTGATGATCGCCGGATCCGTGCCCTTCGGCGCGAAGATGCCGGCCCAATGGCCGATGCGCACCTCGGGCAGGCCCTGCTCGGCCGTGGTGGGGAGGTTGGGCGCCGCGGCCATGCGCTTGTCCCAGGTTGCGCCCAGCGCCTTGAGCTTGCCGGCCTTGATCTGTGGCAATACCACCACGCTGGCCTCCGAAGTCGCCGCCACCTGGCCGCCGATCACCGCCGTGATGCTCTCCGAGCCGCTCTTGTAGGGCACCACCGTCAGCTGCGCGCCTTTCTCCTTGAGCATCTCCTCGACGAAGTGGGGCGTGCTGCCGCTGCCGGCGGTGGCGAACGGCGCGCCACCCTGCTTCTTCGAGTACTCGATCAGATCCTTGAGGTTGTTCACCGGCAGCGACGGCGACGCGACGATGACCGACGGGCTGACCGCGATCAGCCCAACCGGCACGAGGTCATCGGGCGCATACGGCATCTTCGTGCGAATCAGGCTGTTGGTGACCGTGCCCACGGCGCCCACCAGGAAGGTGTAGCCGTCCGGCTTGCTCTTGGCGACATAGTCGGCACCGACCACGCCGCCGGCGCCCGGCCGGTTCTCGATCACCACGGGCTGGCCGATCCGCTTGCTCACCGCCTCGGCGCCCGCCCGTGCGACGAGGTCGTTGGCGCCGCCCGCCGTGAACGGCACGACGAACTTGATCACGTGGTTGGGCCAGGCGTCAGCGGCATGGGCCGGGGCGGCGCCGCACAGTGCGGCGGTGGCGAGGGCGATGGCCATCGCCCCGCCATGGATGGGGATACGCATGCTTGTCTCCGGTATCTGTTGTGGTGGGTACCGACGTCGATGGTACCGAAGGCGGCTGTCAATTGCCTGACGGTGGGTCAGCGCAGCGGGAGGCGGGGCCGCCGGCGCCCGGGGTGGGCGGCGGCGCTATTCATGCCGTGCACAGTGTGACGGCGAGGATGGCGAGGACGGCGTGCGGGAACCGATGACCGGTCAATGATCGCGTTCCCAGGTCTGGGTGCGGCCGATCAGGCTGATGCCGATGAAGCCGCGCACGTTGAGCTTCTTGCCGTCGTCCGCCAGCGCCATCTTGCACTTGTAGAGCTTACCGGTCTCGGGGTCGAGGATCTCGCCGCCGGTGTACTCGTTGTCGCCGGTCTTGCGCAGGCCGGTCAGCAGCGTCATGCCGATGACCGGCTGGTCCTTGCGGGCGTCGGTGCACTTGTCGCAGACCTTGGGCTTGCTCTCGGCGGTCTCGACGAGGCTCTTCACGAGGCGCCCGCTGTAGATGCCGTCCTTCTCGCTGATCTCGATCACGCCGCGCGGCTTGCCGGTGGCGTCGTCGATGGTCTTCCACGTGCCAGCCGGCGTGGCCTGCGCGAGCGCGACGGCGCTGGCGGCGAAGGCGGCCGCGAACACGGTGGCGTGCCGCAGCGAGCGTGGGAGGGAAATGCGCATGGGGGTCTCCTGGTTCAGTGTGTCGGGATCGTGCGAAGGTGTCGCGACGCCAATCTACTGGCGCACGCGCCGCGCTGCAATCACCGCCGCGCGTTTGCGTACGCACCAGCGGCACGCCGCCGCTGCCCGCAATCGACCGCCGTACGGGGGTTTGCGGGATTATGCCGTGCAGCATGCGGCGCTGCGCGGCGGGGCCGAAGCATTCCTCTAAGGGGAACTCCGGGGTCGTCCGGTGGCGTGCGGACCGCGGTCTGGCATTCCATCGACACCCCTTCCACACCCATCTCGGCACGCTGCGTTCTCTGACCACGCAGCGCTGCCTCGCAGGCGCGCGGCGCGACGCTGTATCAGGCGTGTCGCGGGGTGGTGCCACGCGCTGCCGGAGCATGTCGATGACGTGTCGAAGCGTGTCGAAACCTCGTCATCGCATCGCGTGCGGTGACAAACCGTTGCGCTGACGCATCACTCTTTCGTCGTACTCGCGCAACTGTCGGATCGACGCACACCGATGTCGGCGCATGTCCGACGCGATGGCATTGGACCCAGGCGCATCGATGCGCGCGACGCGTGCCGAGCGAGCGCCGGTGCGTTGCCGCGCGAGGTCATGACGGCGTGCGCGTACGCTGCCGGCATGCCATGGCGAGAGACCACGCATGGTCGATGCGATCGCCGCGAAAGCCAGCGTGCATGCGGCTTTCCGGTGAATCGCGCGGTGCGCGGCCGCGCGCGATGACGGCGCGCACGGCATGCTTCGGCGGCGTGTGAGCGGAGGCGCCGAGGTGTCACGCGAGGGCTTGCGACACAGCGCGCGGCGTCATCGAATCGACGCGCGTCGACCTCGCGGAGGAACTTCGGATGGCGTGTGGAAGTCGAGATGAACAAGCGTGTCGATGATGCCGTCATCGCGATGCGCGAGCGAAGTAGATCGACTCGCTCGCGCACGCAAGTTTTTTTGCACTTTTTTCTTAACATCATCGAACAAACGAATTATGATTCGCCTTGACAAGAGTCTCAGTTCATTGCATCGACGTATCGCAGCGACAAGCAACAAGCAGAAGCAACGATGATGGCGATGATTCGATGCAGTGAATGCGGGTAGCCGAGGAGCACCAGAACTTTGACGCAGACCAAGCCGATGCGGCTTCTCAAAACGCGTGCAGTCTCCTGTAGCCCAGTGACGGGATGGGCGAGCTACCCCCGAATGATTGCCGTCTGCCGTGCGCGAGGCCATGCCCGCACCGCAGGCCTGCTGACCGATATCTCCTCTTTCCTGGTCGTGCGCCGACGTAACGGGCGGCGCGGGCCAATCGAATATTCCAGGGCGCGGCACGCCCCGGACACCCGCCTGCAGGCTGGCTTTGCCGCCCGCGGGGGTCCGTTGCGCTGCCGCTTGAACGCCGCGTGTCGCGGCATCCCTGCCACCGAATTCATTAGCGTGCGACCGAAGCTGTGCCGTGCGCCGATGAATCGCTCGCTCGACTGGAGTCACGCGGTATCGCGCTTCGGGTCGGTCGGGTCGCCATCCTAGGTCATTCGATATTTCACGCTAGTGAAGGAGTTATCCATGGCAACTGCTGCAAAGAAAAAGCCGGCGGCTAAGAAAGCCGCCAAGCCGGCCGCCAAGAAGGCCGTCGTGAAGAAGGTCGCCGCCAAGAAGGCTGCTCCGGCCGCCAAGAAGGCTGCTGCCAAGAAGGTCGCAACCAAGAAGGTTGCTGCCAAGAAGGTAGCCGCCAAGAAGGCACCGGCAAAGAAGGCCGCTGTGAAGAAGGTAGCCGCCAAGAAGGTCGCGACCAAGAAGGTTGCCGCCAAGAAGGTAGTTGCCAAGAAGGCAGCGCCGGCCAAGAAGGCCGCGGTCAAGAAGGTAGCCGCCAAGAAGGCCCCGGCCAAGAAGGCCGTTGCCGCCAAGAAGCCGGCCGCCAAGAAGGCTGTAGCCAAGAAGGCCGCTCCGGCCAAGAAGGCTGCACCGGCCAAGAAGGCTGCTGTCAAGAAGACCGCTGCCAAGAAGCCGGCCGCCAAGAAGGCTGCTGCGAAGAAGCCGGCTGCCAAGAAGGCGCCTGCTGCGAAGCCTGCCGCGGCACCTGCCGTTGCACCCGCTGCTGCTGCAAAGACCGCGCTGAACCCGGCTGCGGCCTGGCCGTTCCCGACGGGTACCCGTCCGTAATCGCTTCGCCTCGTGCGAACGATCACAACTGGGACGCGCCAGGGCACGCATCGCGTGCCGCACTGACCGGATACGCCGTATCCGGTCCGCAAGACAGCTGTCTTGCCGACCCGCCGATGGCATTCGCCCGGCGGGTTTTTTATCGCCCAAAGAAAAACGCCGCGGCCCGGAGGCGCGCGGCGTTAGGGTCGGGCACGGTGTGCCCGGTCCAGGTGCGTGGTGCGATCAGTGGGTCACGCGGGTCACGCCGCCCGAGGACAGCAGGCGCACGCGCTCGCCGGGGCGGAATGCCTCGTCGGCTTCCTGGGTGATGGCGCGCATCTCGCCGTTGTCCAGCCGGACGGTGATCTCCAGGCCGCGACGCTGCTGGATCTTGTTCTCCGCCGCGCTGCCGGCCAGGCCGCCAATTACCGCGCCCAGCAGGCCCGCCGCAATCGCGCCGTTGCCGCCGCCGATGGTGCTGCCCGCCGCGATGCCGCCGATGGCGCCGCCGGCCAGCGTGCCCGCGCCGGTCTGCCCGCCCTGGATCAGCACCTCGCGCACGCCCTCCACCACGCCGTAGCGCACGGTCTGCTCACGCTGGGCCTGGCCCGAGGTGTAGACGCTGTTGGAGTTCGACCAGCTGGCGCAGCCGGAGACCAGGCTTGCCGCCACCAGGACGGCCACGCCGCCGGTGCGGACGATGTTCGGCACGATGTTTCTCATGATTGACTTCCTTCCCGTAAAGACCCGCGCGTCCGCAACGTTCGCGGAGGCTGGCCGGACACCGCAGCCCGGTGGGCGCGGCGCCGGGCAGCGTCCGGGTTACGCGTAGCGGTACCCGAATGCGGACTGGAACCGGTTGCCGATGTCCTCGCGCGAGAGCCAGTGGTTCTGCGGCCCCTGGCGGGCGATCTTGAGCGAGCCCATGAGCGAGGCGAGGCGGCCGGTGGTTTCCCAGTCCAACCCGTTTTCGATGCCGAAGAGCAGGCCGCCGCGGAAGGCGTCGCCGCAGCCGGTAGGGTCGACGACCTGTTCGGCGGGCACGGCCGGAATGGCGTACTGCTGGCCATCGGCAAAGATGCTGGCGCCGCGCTCGCCGTGCGTCACGATGAACGCGCGGACCTTGGCGGCAACTTCGGCGCTGGTCCAGGCCGTGCGGGACAGCAGGACCTGCGCTTCGTAGTCATTGACCGTCACGTAGCTGGCGAGTTCAATGAACTGGCGCAGGTCCTCGCCGTTGAACAGCGGCATGGCCTGACCCAGATCAAAGATGAACGGAATGCCGGCGTCGGCGAACTGCTGCGCGTGGTGCAGCATGCCCTCGCGGCTGTCCGGCGCCACGATACCCAGGGCGGGCTGGCGGCCGCCCGTCAGCGCGTCCTGCACGCTGTTCAGCTGCGACTGGCTCATCGCGCCCGGGTGGAAGGCGGTGATCTGGTTGTTGTCGAGATCGGTGGTGATCATCGCCTGCGCGGTGAACGTCTCCGGCAGCGTGCGGATGTGATCCGTGACGATGCCGAGGTTGCGCAGGTAATCCAGGTACGGACCGGCGTCCTCGCCCACGGTGCCCATGATCAGCGGCTCGCCGCCGAGCATCTTGAGCGTATAGGCGATGTTGCCGGCGCAGCCGCCGAATTCGCGCCGCATGCCCGGCACCAGGAACGACACGTTCAGCATGTGGATCTGGTCCGGCAGGATGTGTTCGCGGAAGCGCCCGTCGAACGTCATGATGGTGTCGTAGGCAACGGAGCCACAGATCAGGCTGGCCATTCTTCCTCGCAATCGAATACGGTTGATACGGTTGAAAAAGACGCCGCCCGTGCAGAGACGGGCGGCGTTCGTACTTGTCAGATACCGGTGATGCCGAATGCCTCCGGCAGCTTACTTCAACGCGGCCAGGGCGGCGTCGTAGTTCGGTTCCTGCTTGATCTCGGGCACGAGTTCGCTGTACTTCACGGCGTTGTTTTCATCGAGCACGACCACGGCACGCGCGGTCACGCCGGCCAGCGGGCCGGTCTTGATGTCCACGCCATAGGCGTTCTTGAACTCGGCGCCGCGCATGGTCGAGAGCGTCACCACGTTGGCCAGGCCCTCGGCCGTGCAGAAGCGGCCCATGGCGAACGGCAGGTCGGCCGAGATGGTCAGCACCACGGTGTTGTCCAGCGTGCTGGCGGCTTCATTGAACTTGCGCGCGGATGCCTGGCACACCGGCGTATCCAGGCTCGGCACGATGTTCAGCACCTTGCGCTTGCCGGCGAAGTCGGCCAGCTTCACATCCTTCAGGTCCTTGCCCACGAGGGAAAAGTCGGGGGCCTTGTCGCCTGCCTGGGGAAACTTGCCGCCAACTTCGATGGCGTTGCCGCCGAGGGTCACATTGCTCATGGTCACTCCTGTACTGGGATGGGATGTTCGTCCGCGCCGTCCGGTGCGGACCGGGCCGGCGCGGCGGGGCGCTGGATATCAGGGGTAGAAGATCAGCACGCGGTAGTTGGCCGCTGTCTGGTCTGTCCGGAATCGTACCCGAACCGGCAGCTCGCTGCCCGCGCGCAGGCCCAGCGTGGCGAAGGCGCGCTGCGCGGGCTCGAGGTATTCGGCCGGTTGCAGCACGCGGCGCAGCAGCAGCTGGTCTTGCAGGTCGGTCATCACCAGTTCGATCGCGGGCAGCGCGGTGGTGGCGCGGCCCTGGTTCCGCATGGTGACGGCGAGTTGGTAAACATCGGTCGCTTCGTCTTGTTTCTGAAGCTGGGAGCTGTCGATGCGCAGCGCTTCGAGGTCGCGCCAGGGCGGCACCTCGCAGCCAAGTGGCGCGCAGGCGGCCTCAAGCAGCGGGCGCAGCACTGGCACACGGCCAGCCAGCTGGCTGCGGCCGAGATAAGCGCCCTGCAGCAGCGCGCCGATGGCCAGCAGCACCACGGCGATGCGTACCCAGACGCGCCTGCTGACCGGCACGACCACCTTGGCGCGCGGCGCGCGCGAGCGTTCGCGGTCGCGCGCGTGGCGCAGGAAATCAGGGGCGAAGACGGGGCCCGGCGGCACTTCGCGGCGGATCCAGTGGCGCGTGGTGGATTCGCGTGCGATGGCATCCGGCGTGCCTTCACGCGACGTATCGATCGCATCGGCACTGGCCCATGCGGCAACGTCGTCGTTATCGCGCGCGAATTCCTCGGCCGGCGCCACGGTGGGATCGGCGGCACGCAGGTATTCGCTCGCGCTGCGTACCGGCTCGGTGTTGGCGGGCGGGTTCGATGCTGGCACCGGCGGCCACGCAGCCTTGGCGCTGTACGCGCCTAACGGCGGTGGGCTGGCCGAGGCCGGCGCGAATGCTGCTGCGGGGTCGAGTGACGAGTGCGCCGGCACGGCCGGGGCGGGTGCTGGCGAGGCCGGCACCGGGTCGCCGAAGGCCGAATGATCGAGGGTCGGCCACGGTGCCGAGGGGGCGGGTGCCGCCGCTGCCTCTATGGGCTCCGACTCCGGTTCGGGTTCAGGTTCCGGCTCGGGTCCGGGCGCAACTTCCGCCTCGGGTTCGGGCTCAGGTTCCGGCTCCACCGCCGGCTCCGGCTCGGCTTCCCGCTCATGTTCCGGCGCCAGACCCAGTTCTACTTCCGGCTGCGGCGCCGGCGGCACCTCGGGTGCTGGCTCTTCCCGTACCGGCGGCTGCTCGGCCTCCGGCATCATCATCGTCGGCGAATCGAGCGCCGGCACGTCATAGCCGGGATCGAAGCCCGGGTCGAACGGCGACTCCTGTGCATGCGCGCGCGCGCTGGCCTGCGCCTGCTCGGCATGGGCCAGCGCGGCGGCCACGCTCGGGCCGGCCGTGGTCGGCACCGGCGCTGGTGTCGACGCGGCAGACGCCGTGGGCGCAGCGGCCGGTACCGGCACTTCAATCAGGTGTTCGCGTGCGTCGAAGACGGTATCGCACTGTCCGCAGCGGACCAGGCCCTGGCGCAGACGCAACTGGTCCGCCACAAGCCGGAACGCGGTGCGGCAGGCCGGACAACGCGTGACAAGCTTGGCGGCAGCCATGGTGTCGAATCAGGAAGGGGTGGCGGGGGAGCTGGCGGCGTCGGCGCGGGTGCCATGCAGGCAGACCCAGCCTTCCTCGCTGCGCCAGACCGACATGGCCAGCCAGGGCGCGTAGGCGGCGGCCACTTCGTCCGCCTGCCGTTCCAGCACGCCCGAGAGGATCAGCCGGCCGCCCGGGCGCACGCGCGCACTGAGCATGGCCGCCATCAGCTTGAGTGGATTGGAGAGGATATTGGCCACCACGAGATCGTAGGTGGCATCAGATACGGAATCCGGCAGCGCGAAGGTGGCCGCCACCTGGTTGCGTTCGGCGTTATAGCGCGACGCCTCCACGGCATTCGGATCGATGTCGATGCCGAGCGTATCGCCCGCACCGAGCTTCTTGGCGACGATGGCCAGGATGCCCGAGCCGCAGCCGTAGTCGAGCACGGTTTCGCCGGCCCGCACGTTCTGCTCGAGCCACTGCATGCACAGCCGCGTGGTCGGATGGCTGCCTGTGCCGAAGGCCAGGCCGGGGTCCAGCTCCAGCACCACGGCGTCCGGCTCCGGGGCGTCGTGCCACGATGGCACCACCCAGATCCGTTCGCCAATGCGGATCGGCGCGAACTGCGATTGCGTCAGGCGCACCCAGTCCTGGTCTTCCACCGCGCGCAGCACGTAGTCCGGCACCGGATCGACGTTCAGCGCGTTGGCGGCCGCAGCCACCACGAGCGCCGGGTCGGTCTCGTCGTCGAACAGGGCCACCACGCGCGAGCGGTTCCAGGCCAGCCGCGTCGGCTCGAGCCCGGGCTCGCCGAACAGCGGCTGCTCATCGGGCGTGTCGGCATCGGCGTCTTCCACCGAGACCGACAGCGCGCCGAGGTCGAACAATGCGTCGGACCAGGCCTCGGCCTGATCCTGCGCAATTTCGATCACACATTCCTGGAAAGCCACGTGATTCCTTGCTGCGACGATGCCGGCCGAGGCGGGGCCTCAGGCCTTCTCGCCTTTGGCCACGGCCTTCTGGGCCAGGCGGTGTTCAAGATAATGGATGCTGGTGCCGCCTTCGACGAAGTTGGCATCGAGCATCAGTTCGCGGTGCAGCGGCACATTGGTCAGGATGCCGTCCACCACCATCTCCGACAGCGCGATGCGCATGCGGGCGATGGCCTGGTCACGCGTGGCGCCGTACGTGATGATCTTGCCGATCATCGAATCGTAGTTCGGCGGCACGAAGTAGCCATCATACGCGTGCGAGTCCACCCGCACGCCGGGGCCGCCCGGCATGTGCCAGGCGGTGATGCGGCCCGGCGACGGCGTGAACTTGAACGGGTCCTCGGCGTTGATCCGGCATTCGAGGGCGTGGCCCTGGATCTGCACGTCCTTCTGGCGGAAGCGCAGCTTCTCGCCGTAGGCGATGCGGATCTGTTCCTGCACGATGTCGATGCCCGTGATCATCTCGGTGACCGGGTGCTCCACCTGCACGCGCGTGTTCATCTCAATGAAGTAGAACTCGTTGTTCTCGTACAGGAACTCGAACGTGCCGGCGCCCCGGTAGCCGATCTTCTTGCAGGCATCGGCGCAGCGGTCGCCGATGCGCTCGATCAGGCGGCGCGGGATGTGCGGTGCCGGTGCTTCCTCGATCACTTTCTGGTGGCGGCGCTGCATCGAGCAGTCACGCTCGCCCAGCCAGATGGCTTGCCGATGCTGGTCTGCCAGGATCTGGATTTCCACGTGGCGCGGATTCTCCAGGAACTTCTCCATGTAGACCTCGGGGTTGCCGAAGGCACGGCCGGCTTCCTCGCGCGTCATGTTGACGGCGTTGATCAGGGCGGCCTCGGTGTGCACCACGCGCATGCCACGGCCACCGCCGCCGCCGGCGGCCTTGATGATGACCGGATAGCCCACGCGGCGCGCGGTGGCCAGGATTTCCTTGGGGTCGTCGGGCAGGGCGCCTTCGGAGCCCGGCACGCACGGCACGCCGGACTTGATCATGGCCTGCTTGGCGGACACCTTGTCGCCCATCAGGCGGATGCTGTCCGAGGTCGGGCCGATGAAGACGAAGCCCGACTTCTCCACGCGCTCGGCGAAGTCGGCGTTCTCGGACAGGAAGCCATAGCCCGGGTGGATGGCCTGGGCGTCGGTGACTTCGGCGGCCGAGATGATGGCCGGCATGTTCAGGTACGACAGCGGGGACGGCGCCGGGCCGATACAGACGGCCTCGTCGGCCAGCTTGACGTACTTGGCCTCCTTGTCGGCTTCCGAGTACACCACCACGGTCTTGATACCCAGCTCGCGGCAGGCGCGCTGGATGCGAAGGGCGATTTCGCCCCGGTTCGCGATCAGAATTTTTTCAAACATGGTCTCTCTCTGCGAGAACGGGTGCCAGCCCGGCAAGTCGGGCCCCGGCGCGGGGCCGGTGTTGCAAAGCAGGGCGCCACGCGGCGGCCTGAAGCATGCCAAGCATGGGGGAGCAGGGGCGATGCAGGCCCGCCCCGGTCCCCGTGCCGGGGCCGCTGGGGCGCGGGCGACGGGGGCGCGGCGGGCAGGCTGGCATCAGCCGATCACGAACAGCGGTTGGCCGTATTCCACGGCCTGGCCGTTCTCGACCAGGATTTCCTTGATTACGCCGGCCTTGTCGCACTCGATTTCGTTGAGCAGCTTCATGGCCTCGATGATGCAGACGGTCTGGCCTTCCTTGACGGTGTCGCCCACGTTCACGAACGGAGCGGCGCCCGGCGACGGCGCGCGGTAGAACGTGCCCACCATCGGCGAGGTGACCACGTGGCCCGACGGCACCTGGGCGGCTTCCGGCGCGGCAGCGGCCGGCGCCACCGGGGCGACGGGGGCAGCGCCCGGCAGGGCCTGCATCTGGGGCATGGCCATCGGGGCGGCGATCACCTGGGGCGGCGCCTTGACGATGCGTACCTTGCCGTCACCTTCGGTGACTTCCAGTTCCGAGATGCCGGATTCGGCCACCAGGTCGATCAGCGTCTTCAGCTTGCGCAGGTCCATCTTCTTATCCTCCAGAATCGGGTTGTCCGGTCTCCTTCCGCGGGAAGGAGACGGCGGCGGTGAGTCATTGATTGGTCTGCCGCGCTGGCCGCGTGGCAGGGTCCGGGCATTCCTGATGCTGTGCCGGCGCGCGGGCAGCCTTCAACTGCCCGGGGCCGCCGTCTGTCCCAGCACGTATTCCAGCGCCAGCAGGTAACCCTGCCAGCCCAGGCCGCAGATCACGCCCACGGCCTGATCCGAGAAATACGAGTGATGACGGAACGGTTCGCGGCGATGCACGTTCGACAGATGTATTTCCACGAACGGGATCGCCACGCCGGCCAGGGCATCGCGCAGCGCCACGCTGGTGTGCGTATAGGCCGCCGGGTTGATGAGGATGAAGTCCACCCCCTCGCCGCGTGCCGCCTGGATACGATCCACCAGCGCCCCTTCATGGTTGGACTGGAACGTATCAAGATCCAGGCCAGCCGTGGCGGCGCGTTTTGCCAGCGCATCGTTGATATCGGCGAGCGTCGTGTGCCCGTACGTCTGCGGCTCGCGCGTGCCCAGCAGATTGAGGTTCGGTCCATGCAGGACCAGCACCTTCCGGTAGCGTGCAGCGCCGTTGGCGGCGGGAGTTGAAGACACGGTAGCTCGACCAGATCAACGAAATTGCGCGGAGATTACCGTAGCTTAGAGGGATTTGTCTAGCGTGCGATACAAGGCCACGTGGCGTGGCGGACGCTTTTCAGAGTGTTCTCACGGATTTTGGTGTTCCAGCGGTCAGATCGGGGTGGAAATCACCCCATTGGCCGGAGATCCCGGGCAGTTGGGCCGTGTTTCGGCCCAGAAGCCCGATTTCACGCGCCGGGTAGCACCTTGCGCAGTTCCTCGGCGTGCACGCGGCCCATCTTGCGATATTTCACCGATCCGTCGGGATTGATGACCACGGTATAGGGCAGGCCACCCTGCGCGTTGCCGAAACTGCGCGACAACTCGGTGCCTGCGAAGCCGGCCACGGCCAGCGGATAGGCCACTGGCACCTTCTTGAGGAACTGCTGGATGTTGCTGGCCGAATCGATGCCGATGCCCACGAATTCCACGTTGCGCTGGGCATATTCGCCATGCAAGGCGGTCAGCTCGGGCATTTCTTCCACGCACGGGCCGCACCACGGGGCCCAGAAGTTCACCACCAGGGTCTTGCCGCGCAGTTTGGACAGGTCCAGTTCCGCCCCGGCGGGGTCCGGCAGCCTGGTCTGGAAGAAGGTCTCGACGGCCTGGTCGGCCACCGGCTTGGGAGATAGCGCGAAATGACCGACGATGGCGCCGCCAGCGGCAGCCACGATGGCAACGACGAGCCACAGGCCCAGGCGGGAGCGGCGGATGGGGGTGGAGCCGGGTGCGGAGGCGGTCATCTGGGGCGGTATCTATATAGAGAGAGGAATCGGAGGATCAGGGCCCGGGCGGTTCGGCGGGCTCGGCGGTGCTCAGGGCGCGCACCGCGGCCAGGTCGGCACGCGCGACGCGCCCGCTGGCATCCGCCCGCACGGCGCCGCGCTCGTCGATGGCATCGTACAGCGCAATATGAATGCCGACCGGCGCGCCGAGTTCCGCGCGGACCTCGCCAGCCAGCGTGCGGCATTCCCGCGCCGCCGGCCATTGGCCGCGCCACAGGAAGCTCAGCGTCTCCACGTCGCTCCGGCCGGCGAAGTGCCGGCTTTCGCTGGTGTCGAAGTCCACGCCGGCGTTCAGCAGATGCAGGGCGACGTCCTTGGGACTGTCACAGAAGCATTGCAGATAGACATCGGAATGCTCGGTGGCCGTGCCGTTGAGCACCGCGCCGACCAGATAGGGCCGGAAACTGGCCAGATCCTCCATTGCCAGCACGGCCAGCCGGCGCAGTAGCGCGAGGATGCGCGGCTGGCTGTCCGCATGGAACAGTGCCTGGTACGCGCGGACTTCTTCCTCGATCATGTCGTTATCGGGCAGCCATTCTCCCGCAACGCGCATATCGCCGAGCAACTGCCTGGCGGCCTTGCGCTTGGCGGTGGCGTAGTCGGCACCGTCCTCGGCGATCATGCGGGCCGCGGCCTGGGCGATTTCCTCGCGTACGCGGGTTGGGTCGGGGATGTTGCGTCTGGACATGCCGCGATGATACGCCGCTTGCTTGGTCGTGGTGCCGGGGCGAGGTGTCGCAGTCGGGGCGGAGGGCTCGGGTACAATCGATCGCTATCCCGCCCGGCGCCCGGGCGCAAGCCATCTCCCCCCGACGCATCCCATGCATATTCACATCCTCGGCATCTGCGGTACTTTCATGGGCGGCCTTGCGGTCCTCGCCCGGCAGGCGGGTCACCGCGTGACCGGCTGCGACGCCAACGTCTACCCGCCCATGAGCACCCAGCTGGAAGCCCAGGGCATCGACCTGATCGAAGGCTTCGACCCGTCGCAGCTCTCGCTGGAGCCGGACCTGTTCGTGATCGGCAACGTGGTCTCGCGCGGCAATCCGTTGATGGAGGCCATTCTCGACCGCAACCTGCCGTACGTCTCCGGCCCGCAATGGCTGGGCGAGCACGTGCTCAATGGCAAGTGGGTGCTGGCCGTGGCCGGTACGCACGGCAAGACGACCACCACGTCGATGTTGTCCTGGATTCTCGAGGACGCCGGCTACAACCCGGGCTTCCTGGTCGGCGGCGTGCCGCAGAATTTCGGTATCTCCGCGCGACTGACGCCATCTGACTTCTTCGTCATCGAAGCGGACGAATACGACACCGCCTTCTTCGACAAGCGCAGCAAGTTCGTCCACTACCGCCCCCGCACGGCCATCCTGAACAACCTTGAGTTCGATCACGCCGACATCTTCCCGGATCTTGCTGCCATCGAGACGCAATTCCATCATCTGGTGCGTACCGTGCCGGGTCAGGGCCGCATCCTCGTGAACGGCGTGGAGCCGGCGCTGGCACGTGTGCTGGAGCGCGGCTGCTGGAGCGAGGTGGAGCAGTTTGGCGTGGGCGACTGGAAAGAGAGCGATGCGCAGACACCCGCCCCGGCGGGCAAGGATGCCTTCGATGTCTGGTTCGGCGATGCGGTGCAGGGCACGGTCGTATGGGACTTGCAAGGCACCCACAACCGCATGAACGCGATTGCCGCCATCGCCGCCGCCCGCCACGTGGGCGTGCCGCCGGCACAGGCGATCGAGTCGCTGGGCCGTTTTGCCAACGTCAAGCGCCGCATGGAGGTGCGCGGCGTGGCTAACGGCATCACGGTCTATGACGACTTCGCGCACCATCCCACGGCCATCCAGACCACGCTCGAAGGCCTGCGCCGCCGGGTGGGCAACGCCCGCATCCTGGCGGTGCTGGAGCCGCGCTCCAATACGATGAAGCTCGGCGTCATGGCCGCGCAACTGCCGGCCAGCCTGGAAGGCGCCGATCTCGTGTTCGGCTACGGCGCGCCGTCGGGCAAGGACGCGCTGGGCTGGAACCTCGGTGAGGCGTTGGCGCCACTTGGCGACAAGGCTGCCGCTTATCAGGAACTGGGCGAACTGGTCGCGGCTGTCACGGCCGCAGCCCGCCCCGGCGACCATGTGCTCGTGATGAGCAATGGCGGATTCGGCGGCGTGCATCAGAAGCTGCTCGACGCGCTCGCCGCCTGATCAAGAATCGACAAGGGTCCGACGATGCTGCTGTATCTGCACGGTTTCCGCTCCTCGCCGCAATCGTTCAAGTCGCGGCTTGTGCAGGAGCGGATGCGCGCCTGGGGCGTGGAGAAGTCCTTTGCCTGCCCCACGCTCAATGTCTCGCCGGCGCAGGCCATTGCCCAGGCCGAGGCCGCCATCCGGGGCGCCCGCGCCGGGGGCGAGACGGACATCGCCATCATCGGTTCGTCGCTGGGCGGTTTCTACGCGCGCTGGCTGGCCGAGCGCCATGGCTGCCGCGCGGTGCTGCTCAATCCGGCGATCCATCCATGGACCGATCTGGAGAAGTATCTCGGCGAGCAGCCGCTGTATCACGGCGGCGGGTCGGTGGTGGTGGAGCGTAGCCACCTTCAGGAATTGCTCGACTTGCGTGTCGAACAGGTCACTAAACCGGCGCGCTATTACCTGCTGGCTGCCACGGGCGACGAGGTGCTCGACTACCGCGAGATGGTCCAGGCCTGCCCCGGCGCCAACATCCGCATCATCGAAGGCAGCGACCACGGTATCAGCGAGTTCGAAGACTACGTGGACGACGTGCTCGCCTTCTGCGGCTATGGTCCCGGCGGCAAGCTGCCCGCCTCCGCCTCCCGGCCGGACCTGGCATGAGCGATGCGCTGTACCGGACGCCGCGCACCGGCGCGTGGCGGGCGCATTTGCCGTTCGACGCCGACATCCCCTCCAACCTGCGCCGCTGGGTGATTGGCGAGGGCTCGCTCACCGCCCGGCTGATGGCCGCTTCCGCGCAGTTCCGTGTCAAGCGGCTGGCCCAGTCGCTCCAACGGCCGTTTGCCGATGAATGGCAGGCCATCGGCCTGATCCGCCCGGTGCCGGCTATCACGCGCGAAGTGCTGCTCATCTGCGACGATATACCAGCCATCTTCGCCCATAGCATCGTCGATCCGCATCATGCCCCGCGCGACTGGCCGTTCCTGCGCGGGCTGGGGGAGCGCCCGCTGGGCGGCGCGCTGTTCGTCGATCCGCGCGTGCGGCGCGAGCCGTTCCAGTTCGCGCGGTTGCATCCGGACCATCCGCTGCGGCAGGCCCTGGCCCGCGTGGTGCCGGCCATGCGGGACGTGCCGATGCTGCCCGCGCGGCGCTCGGTGTTCCGGCGCGGCGGCGGTGCCATGCTGGTGACCGAGGTCTTCCTGCCCGACCTGCTGCAACGGCCCGCGCCGGCGGCGGTGCGGTATCATCCCGAGTCCGACCGGCCACATCTGCCGGAACCATTGCCTTATGGCGGCCCACGGCGCCCATCCATCACGGGCGGTCCGTCGACTCTGCCCGGAAACCCGCTCCCACGCTCACGCTGCGACGGCGCCCGGCATTTCTGAAAGTACCGATCCATGCAGTTGCTGTTTGAAGAAGGCGGCGAAATTCGCGCCGGCACCGTGCTCGCCCAGCAGGGTGAGGCCTACCAGGTGGAGTTGCCGGCAGGCAAGCGCACCAAGGTGAAGGCGCGCGACGTGCTGCTGCAGTTTGCCCAGCCGTCGGCAATCGAAATGGTGCGGCAGACCGGCGACCTGACCGCCGACATCGACCTCGACTTCCTCTGGGAATGCGCGCCGGCCGAGGAATTCGGCTTTGCCGAGCTGGCCGCCGAATACTACGGCGCAGATGCCGGCCCGGTGCAGCAGGCCGCGCTGGCCATGGCGCTGCATGGCAATCCGGTCTACTTCCGCCGCAAGGGCCGTGGCCGCTACCTGCGCGCGCCGGAAGACCAGCTGCAGGCCGCGCTGGCCGCCGTCGAACGCAAGAAGCAGCAGGCGCTGGTGCAGGCCGGCTATGAAGACCAGCTCAAGGCGCTGACGCTGCCGGACGCGTTCCGGGGCAAGGTGCTGCAACTGCTGTTCAAGCCGGACAAGAACAGCCTCGAATTCAAGGCGATGGATGCCGCCTGCACGGCGCTCGGCATGACGCCGATGCGGCTGATGGTGGCCGTGGGCGGCGTGTCCAGCCCGCGCGCGCTGCACGAGGCCAAGTTCCTCTCCGAATGCTTCCCGAAGGGCACCGGCTTCCCGGACGTGGACGTGCCCGAGCCGGGCGGCGACCTGCCGCTGGCCGACGTGCAGGCGTTCTCGATCGACGATGTGACGACCACCGAGATCGACGATGCGCTGTCCGTCACCGAACTCGATGGCGGCAAGCTGCGCGTGGGCATCCACATCGCCGCGCCGGCGCTGGGCATCAAGCGTGGCGATGCGCTCGACGCCATCGCGCGCCAGCGCCTGTCCACGGTGTACTTCCCGGGCGACAAGATCACCATGCTGCCGGACCCCATCGTGGAGCGCTACACGCTCCAGGAAGGGCGCACCTGCCCGGCGCTGTCGCTGTATGTGACGGTGGACCCGAACACGCCGGACGGCATCGCCATCACCGCCAGCGAGACCCGCGCCGAGCGCGTGCCGATTGCCGCCAACCTGCGCCACAACCTGCTCGAGGACGTGGTGACCGAGGCCGCGCTGGCCAACGGCACCGGCGACTACCCGTTCCGGGCCGCGCTGACGCACCTGTTCCACCTGGCCAACCATCTGCACGACGAGCGCCAGCGCGCGCGCCTTGCCAGCGGGCTGCGGCCGGAGTCGCACAACCGGGCCGACTACAACTTCTATATCGATCAACTCGAAGGCGGCGCCGAGCGCGTGCGCATCGAGCAGCGCCGCCGGGGCTCCCCGCTGGACAAGATCGTGGCCGAGTTGATGATCCTGGCCAACAGCACGTGGGGCAAGCTGCTGGCCGACCACGGCGTGCCGGGCATCTATCGCACCCAGAAGGCGTGGGGCATGCACCGCACGCGGATGCAGACCTACCCGGCGCCGCACGAGGGGCTGGGCGTGGCGCAGTACGCGTGGAGCACCTCGCCGCTGCGCCGCTACGTCGATCTGGTGAACCAGTGGCAGATCCTGGCGGTGGCGCAGCATGGCGTCACGGCCAAGCTGGTGGCGCCGTTCAAGCCCAAGGATGCCGACCTGCTGGCTGCCGTGGCGGACTTCGAAGGCACCTATGCGGCGTATGCCGAGCACCAGTCCACCATGGAACGCTACTGGTGCCTGCGCTGGCTGGCCCAGGAAGGCCGCGAGAAGCTGATGGCGACGGTGCTCAAGGAAGGCGCGGTGCGCTTTACCGAGATTCCGCTGGTGACGCGCGTGCCGGAACTGGCGCAGGCGGCCCGGGGCACCCAGGTGCTGCTCGAGATTGCCTCGACGGACGAGATTTCGCTGGAAGTGTCGTGCCGCGTGCTTGAGGTCTTTGCCGGCGAGGGCGAGGTTCCCGAGGAGGAACTGGAAACCGACGAGGAAGCGGCGGAAGTGTCGGCCGAGGCAGCCGCAGAGGCGGCGGCCGAAGATGCGGCGGAAGCGGCTGCCGAGGGGGGTACGGCAGGCCAGGAAACCCCGGCCGGGGAGGATGCCGAGCCCGCTTCGGACGACGAGGCGTCGGCGCCACGCGACACCGGGGCTGGCCCGGCGGCCTGACCCCTTCGGAAAAGCAATCCGCTCCCTTACAATCGAAGTCTGATCCGGCCAACCCCGCCTGCGGTGGGGTGGCCGCCCTTCGTCTTTACTGTCTGCCCTGCCCGGACTCTCCGCCCGCCGCCATCGTGAACGCCGTTCTTGTTGCTCCCCGCCATCCCCTGCAGTGGTGGCATTCCAGCGGCACGCTGGCCAAGGCGCTGGCCGTGTCGGTGGTCATTCACGCGCTGCTCCTGATGGTGCGGATTGCCGCGCCCGAGGTCTTCGAGATCAAGCGGTCCGATCCGCAGCTTGACGTGGTGCTGGTCAATTCCAAGTCCGCCGAGCGGCCGCGCGACCCGACGGTGCTGGCCCAGGCCAACCTGGACGGCGGCGGCGACCATGACGCCCAGCGCGCCACCACGCCGCTGCCGGCGCAGACCGAGTCCAAGGATGGCGACCTGATGCGGCTGACGCAGCGCCGCATCGAGCAACTGGAAGAAGAGCAGCGCCGGCTGATGACGCAATCGCGCGAGGCCGCGCCGAGCGTGCGCAGCCAGCCCGTGAAGCCGGGCGAACAGCAGCAGCCGGCCCCCACGCGCGGCCAGGACGACCGCACCTCCGTGACCGAGATGGCGCGGCTGGAGGCCGAGATCGGCCGCAACCTGGAGCAGTACGCCAAGCGCCCCAAGCGCATGCAGCTGACCGCGACCAGCGCCCAGGGCGTGGACTACGCCCAGTATTACGACCGCCTGCGCCGCAAGATCGAAACGCGCGGCACGAGCGATTTCCCCCAGCGCAACGGCAAGCCGCTGTACGGCCAGCTGATCCTGGTGATCAACGTCAACCGGCTCGGCAAGCTCGGCTATAACCGCGACGGCTACAACGTCGAGTCCATCGACGTGGCCAAGAGTTCGGGCGACCCCGCGCTGGACCGCCAGGCCGTGGCCATCGTGCGCGCCGCCGCGCCGTTCGGCGCCTTTACCCCGGAAATGCAACAGCGCCAGGACATCCTGGAAGTCATTTCCACGTTCAAGTTCACGCGGAGCGGGCTCGACGTCCGCCTGCAACCCCGTTGATGACCACAGACCCGACTTCCCAGCCTAACCCGCCCGTGCAGCCAGACCGCTACGTGGTGGTGGGCAACCCTGTTTCGCACAGCCGCTCGCCGGCCATCCACGCCGCCTTCGCACGCCAGACCGGCGAGGCCGTGCAGTACGACCGCCTGGAGGCGCCGCTCGGCGCCTTCGCCGACACGGTGCGCCGTTTCCTGGCCGAAGGTGGCCACGGCTTCAACGTGACCACCCCGTTCAAGCTGGAAGCGTATGACCTGGCGGACCGCCTGACCCCGCGCGCCGAGGCCGCGGGCGCGGTCAACACGATGTGGATCGAGGACGGCCTGATCCATGGCGACAACACCGACGGCGTGGGTCTGGTCCGCGACATCCAGGACAACCTGGACGTGCTGCTGGAAGACAAGCGCATCCTGCTGCTCGGCGCCGGTGGCGCGGCCATGGGGGCGATGCTGCCGCTGATCGAGTGCCGTCCGGCGCGGATCGTGGTGGCCAATCGCACCGCTTCCCGGGCGAGCGACATGCTCGAGGAATTCGTCGAGGCCGCCGACCAGTACAACGTGGAACTGTGGGGCGGCGGGCTCGACGCGCTGTCCGCCCTGAGCGAGGAGGAGCGCTGCGACGTAGTGATCAACGCCTCGTCGAGCAGCCTCCAGGGCGAAGTGCCGCCCGTGCCCGAGTACCTGCTGGGCGAGGGCGTGCTGGCCTACGACATGATGTACGGCGCCCGGCCGACCGTGTTCCTGGCCTACGCCGCCCAGTGCGGCGCGCGCACCAGCGACGGCCTGGGCATGCTCGTGGAGCAGGCCGCCGAGGCGTTCTACAACTGGCGCGGCGTGCGGCCCAACACCGTCCCTGTTCTCGCTGAATTGCGAGCCGGGCTCCAGGCCGAAGCCGCCCGCTGAGGCCACCCGGCTTGGCGCGCCAGCGGACCTCCTCCCGATCGCCGGCGCGCGCCGGCAGCGCGGCCAATCCGCTGCGCTGGCTCGGCTATCTGGCCGGCTGCCTGGTGGCGGGCGTGCTGGCCATGCAGCTGTACTTCTTCCTCCAGATTGCCGCGTGGCAGGTCGTGAACCCGTCGTCCACGACCTTCCTGCGCGCCGAGCGCTGGCGGCTCTGCGGCGTGAATTTCTGGAGTTGCGGGGTCGAGCGCGAGTGGGTGCGCTACGACGACATCTCGCGGCACCTGAAGCGCGCGGTCATCGCCAGCGAGGACGCGGATTTCGTCAATCATCCCGGCTACGACCTCGACGCGATGCTGACCGCCTGGGAGCGCAACAAGCAGCGCGGGCGCATCGTGCGCGGCGGGTCGACCATCACCCAGCAGCTGGCCAAGAACCTGTTCCTGGCGCCCGAGCAGCACTACCTGCGCAAGGGCCAGGAGCTGGCCATCACGTGGATGCTCGAGTTCTGGCTCGACAAGCAGCGGATCTTTGAGATTTACCTGAATTCGGTGGAGTGGGGCGAGGGCGTCTTCGGTGCCGAGGCCGCCGCCCAGCACTACTTCCACACCTCGGCCGCCAAGCTAGGCGTCGGGCAGGCCGCGCGCCTCGCGGCGGCGCTGCCGGCGCCGAAATGCTTCGACAAGAAGACATATTGCGCCAACGTGCACGTCAACTTCCGCGTCAAGGCGTCGATCATCGCGCGCCGCATGGGCGCGGCCACGCTGCCGGACTAGGGTGTCCGGCAATGGGCGCTGGTGCCGCCCTCAGCTCAGCCAGCCCTTGCGGCGGAAGTAGATCAGCGGAATCGCCGCCGACACAGCCATCAGCGCGATGGCCCACGGGTAGCCGGCGGCCCAGTCCAGCTCCGGCATCAGCTTGAAGTTCATCCCGTAGATGCTCGCGATCAGCGTCGGTGGCATCAGCGCCACCGACACCACCGAGAACAGCTTGATGATCTTGTTCTGGTTGATGTTGATGAAGCCGACCGTCGCGTCCATCAGGAAGTTGATCTTGTCGAACAGGAACGCGGTGTGGTTCTCGATGGAGTCGATGTCGCGCAGGATCTGGCGGGCCTCGTCCTGCTGCTCGGCGGACAGCAACTGGCTGCGCATCAGGAACGATACCGCGCGGCGCGTATCCATGACGTTACGGCGGATGCGGCCGTTCAAATCTTCCTCGCGCGCGATGGTTTCCAGCACGTCGGCGGCGGCGGCATCGGTCACGTTCTCGGCCAGCACCCGGCGGCTGGCTTCCTCCAGCCGCTCGTAGATCTCTTCGATGGAGTCGGCGGAGTACTCGGCGTCGGTGGCGTACAGGTCCATCAGCACGTCCTTGGCGTTGCGCACCGAACCCGGCCGCATGCGCGCGCGCAGGCGCACCAGCCGGAACACCGGCAGATCCTCGTCGTGGATGGAGAACAGCACGTCGCGCGTGAGCACGAAGGCCACGCGCACGTTGCGCGACGCCTCGTCCTCGGCCAGCAGGAAGTCGGTGCGGATGTGGATGTTCTCGTCCTCGCCCTCGAAATACCGGGCTGACGCCTCCAGGTCACCGAGGTCCTCGAGTTCCGGCAGGACGACGTTATAGGCTTCCTTGATCCATGCCAGCTCCTCGTCGTCGGGGCTGACGACGTCGATCCAGATGGGCTTGTGCTGCAGCAGCTCATTGCGCTCGTCGACCTGCTCCTGGGCAAGCCGGCCTTTCTGCAGGACGAACAGGTTGATCATCCCTGGGTTCCTTGTTACTGATGGCGCGGTTGTCGATGCATCGAAGACAGGCGCAGGCAAGGCAAGCCAGCCGGGTGACCATGGCGCGGCCACGGGCAAGCGTGATCGCGCTGCGGGCGGCCGCAACAAAGCGGCGCGCGGGCAAGGCGATGGCGTTTGCCTGGGTTTGGCTGGCTGGCCGGGAGAGGGAAGCTCCGAAGCGCGACACGGCAGTCAGGGCGACCGCCGCAGGGGGAAACGGAAAGACACTCACCCGCAGGTGTCTGCGGGCAAGGACGGCGATAAGCAAGGGCAGGGCCCCGCGGATCGTCGTTACGCAGCCCGCAGTGACATGGCATCCGACGATGTCGCGGCACGACCGCGGCAACTCGAACACCCGATGCTACTGCCCACGTACTTTCTCCGGGATTCTGATGGCCGCGAGTGTAATCCAACGCAGGGGGGCTTGTTAAGCGAAATCTCATCCCGCGCGGCGCCCGTTGCGCGCCGCGAACGCCGGCCTACGTTTGGCTTACAGGCTGGCTTATGGGTCCGGCTTATGGGCCAGCTTATGGGCCGGCTAATAGGCCGGCTAATTGGCCGGCTCAAAGGCCGGCTCAAAGGCGGCGGCGCAGCAGCGGGGCCAGCATCACCGAAGACAGCGCCGCGAACATCAGCAAGATGGCCGCGTAGTCCTGCCAGTGCGGCGTCTCGCCGAGCAGCCACATGCCCGAGAAGACCCCCACCACGGGGATGAACATGATCGACAGGCTGGACACCACCGGCGGCAGGCTGCGCGCCAGCGCGAACCAGACCAGGTGGCAGTAGGCAAAGACCACCACCGCGTTGTAGGCGATGGCGCCCCATTCCACGGCGGTGGGCATGCGCCAGCCCGACTCCAGCAGCAGCGTGCCAAGGCCAAGGAAGGGCAGGGTGATGGCCAGCATCCAGAAGGTGAGCGCGCCGATGGGAATATCCACCTGGGTCCGCTTCATCAGCTGGGTGCCCAGCCCCCAGCCGGCTGCCGCCACCAGCATCAGCAGGGTGCCGGCCGGGCTGCCGGTCAGCGCAGCGATCTCGCCCGAGAGCAGCAGCACCGTGCCGGCCAGCGCGCAGGCAATGCCGACCCAGGCGGACAGGGCGATGCGGTCCCGGAACAGCACCAGCCCCCAGACCACGGCCCAGATCGGCATGGTGTAGCCGAGGATGGCCGCGCGGCCCGAGGACAGCATCTTGACCGCGCAGATCGCGAACAGGTGCCAGATCACCATGTTCGGGATGGCCAGCTTGATCACCATCGGCCAGCTGGCGCGCGGCACGTGGAGGGACTCCCCGCGCAGCTTCAGCGCCAGCCCCAGCGCCACCAGCCCGCCGGCCATGCAGAGCAGCCGGAAGCCCATGGCCGGGAAATGGGCCACGCCCACTTTCATGATGGGCCAGTTGATGCCCCAGGCGAGTGTGAGGATGATGAGCAGGACGAGACCGCGGCGATCAAGGGACATGGGAGGCGAGACGGGATTTGGCGACGTGGCGGGGTCGCTCTTATTAAGCGGAAGCGCAAAACCCGAAAACGATAGCACGCAACGGGTAAAATTGCGCCAACGCCATATATCGTGCGCCGGACCGCGCTGGCGGCGCCCCGCGACAACCAGCCGGCGCGCCGCCGCGTTATCCTTGGATAACGTCCGGCCCCCGGGGCCTTACCCATATCGAGCATCCCATGACTTTCACCGAGCAGCTGTCCGCCGCATGGCAGCGTAACGATTCCCTGCTGTGCGTCGGACTCGATCCGGACCCGGCCAAGCTGCCGCTGTCCCTGACCAGCACGGGCGGCGCGATCTTCTCGTTCTGCCGCGAGATCGTCGACGCCACGGCCGACCTGGTCTGCGCCTTCAAGCCGCAGATCGCCTATTTCCATTCGCAGCGCGCCGAGGACCAGCTCGAGCAACTGATCGAGTACATCCACGACGCCCACCCGGGGATTCCGGTGATCCTGGACGCCAAGCGCGGCGACATCGGCTCCACGGCCGAGCACTATGCCCTGGAGGCGTTCGAGCGCTACCGCGCCGATGCGGTCACGGTCAGCCCGTACATGGGGTTCGATTCGATGTCGCCCTACCTGGCCTATCCGGGCCGTGGGGTGATCGTGCTGTGCCGGACCTCGAACCCGGGCGGCTCGGACGTGCAGTTCCTGCAGGTGGACGGCAAGCCGCTCTACCAGGTGGTGGCCGAGGCCGCGCGCGAACGCTGGAACACCAACGGGCAGATGGGGCTGGTGGTGGGGGCGACGTTCCCCAATGAGATCGCCAAGGTGCGCCAGATCGTGGGGGACATGCCGCTGCTGATCCCGGGCATTGGCGCGCAGGGCGGAGACATCGAGGCGACCGTGAAGGCCGGCCGTACCGCCGACGGCACCGGCATGATGATCAATTCCTCGCGCGCCATCCTGTACGCGAGCCGTGACAAGGATTTCGCCAAGGCCGCCCGGAATGTGGCGTTGCAGACGCGCGAGACCATCAACCGCTATCGTCACGGATAAACCGTGACAGCGGCCGAAACGGGCGGCTTACTGCTCGTTTCGGATCAGTTCGAGCAGGCCGCGCATGGCGTGCTCGGCAGCCTGGCGGCGGATCTGGGCGCGATCGCCCTTGAACCGCTGCGTCCCGGTCAGCGTGGTGACGCGGTTGCTCCAGCCAAAGCAGACCATGCCGACGGGCTTGTCGGCAGTGCCGCCGCCCGGGCCGGCCACGCCGGTAATCGCCAGCGACACCTGCGCGCGGCTGTTCAGCAGCGCGCCCTCGGCCATGGCGTGGGCCACTTCCTCGCTGACCGCGCCGTGATCGCGGATCAGCTTCGCCGGCACCCCCAGCATGGTGGACTTGGCTTCGTTGGAATACGTGACGAAGCCGCGCTCGAACCAGCCGGACGACCCGGCCACATCGGTGATCGCGGCCGCGACGAGGCCGCCGGTGCACGATTCCGCCGTGGCAAGCATCAGCGAATGTTCCGCAAGGACGGAACCGGCCTGGATGGCGAGCTGGTCAAGCAGGCGACTGACGGACATATCGGCGAATCCTTATTAGACGATGCGATGCCCGCTCAGAGCGAGCGCCAGAGCGCGAATACGAGCAGGGTGTAGAAGGCCGCGAAGATGTCGTCGAACATCACGCCAAACGCGCCGAGCAGGCCGGGGCCCTTGAGCGTGCGGTCGTAGTAGGCGATGGGCGCCGGTTTGGCGATGTCGAACAGGCGGAACCACAGGAACGCCGCGAACTGGCCCCAGAAGCCGGTGGGGGTGACGAACAGCAGCACCAGCCAGAACGCCACGATTTCGTCCCAGACCATGCTGCCATGGTCGTACACGCCCATGTCGCGCGCGGTGCGCATGCACGCCCAGATGCCGACGAGGAAACCGCCGGCGATGATCCAGAGCCACGTGGACGGTTCGATCCACATCGAAATCACGACGAACGACAGCCAGCCGTACAACGTGCCGACCGTGCCCGGGCTGACCGGCGACAGCCCCGAGCCGAAGCCGAGCGCGATGGCGCGCGCGGGATGGCCGAGCATGAAGCGGGCGGTGGGGCGCGTGACGCGCGCGGTTTGTCCCGCTTCCAGCGTGACGGGGGAAACAGGGTCGCGCGGCGCGGCCCCGGGAGGATAGGCGGACATCAGGAGTTGGCTCGTCTGTCTTGCTTTTGTAATGTGGCGCGCGGCGGTGGCTCCCGCCGTGCGCATGGCGGCATCATGACATGGGTCACGGGCGAAGTGTCAGGAAGCGAAGTGGTCGAACGCGGCGCCGCCGAAGGCGTAGGGGTTGCCGTCGCGGTCCACCAGGCGCAGGCCTGGCTCCGGAGTGATGTTGCCGGCACGCGTAAGCGGCAGGCCGAGTTGCCGGGAGATGCCGGCGATGGCTTCGCGCGCGCCGGCGGGCGCCGTGAAGCACAGCTCATAGTCATCGCCGCCGGCCAGCACGCATTCGCGCTGGCGCGCCAGCGGCTGGGCGCCGAGCACTTCGGAGCGCGGCAACGCGTCCACGTCGATGATCGCGCCCACTGCCGAGCGCGTGAGGATATGGCCGAGGTCGCCGATCAGCCCGTCCGAAATATCGAGCGCGGCATGGGCGATGCCACGCAGCGCCATGCCCAGCGCCACGCGCGGAGTGGGGGTGTCCATGCGCGGCCGGATGATTGTGAAATCCGGCTCGGGCAGCAGCCATTCACCGCGGCAGTCGCCCAGCGCAAGGCGGGCATCGCCGAGGGTGCCGGAGATCCAGATATCGTCGCCGGGGCGCGCGGCGTCGCGGCGCAGCGCCTGACGGCCGGGCACATCGCCGAACACGGTGATGGACAGCGTGAGCGGCCCCTTGGTCGTATCGCCGCCGATCAGTTCGCAGCCGTGGGCATCGGCCAGCACCAGCATGCCGGCGGCCAGTTCGGCCAGCCAGGCGGGGTCCGCCTCGGGCAAGGCCAGCGCGAGCGTGAAGGCGCGTGGTTCGGCGCCCATCGCGGCGAGATCGGAGAGATTGACCGCCAATGCCTTATGGCCGAGCGCACGCGGAGGCACATCGGGGAAGAAATGGCGACCGCTGACCAGCATGTCGGTGCTGATGGCCAGCTGATGGCCCGGACGGCCGTCGATCAGCGCGCAATCGTCGCCCACGCCCAACGCGGCCTTGTGCACTGGCCGGGTGAAGAACTGGCGAATCAGGTCGAATTCGGAAAGCGGGGCGCTGGCGGGGTCCGGCATGGGGGATGGGCGTTTGGCGAAAAAGCCGAGGAGATTACCGGTGGTCAAGCCCTTCGGCATGCGGCATATTGTACCGAAACGCAAAGCTGCCCCGCGCAAAACGCTTATTGTGAAATAATATTTCACAATATAAAATGCGCAGTTCAAAAAGCAGAGACAGCGGGTACGTGGAGCCGGCCCGCTCGGTTTTCCGCGAATTTCAGTGCGGCTCCACCGATCGGAAGATGCGCAGATGACCAGTCCTCAGCAGTCCCCGTCCCAAGACGATCTGAAACAACAGCAGCGTGAGGCGCTGCGCAAGGCCGCGCTCGAATATCACGAGTTTCCGACCCCGGGCAAGATTTCCGTCACCCCGACCAAGCCGCTCTCGAACCAGCGCGACCTGGCCCTGGCCTATTCGCCGGGCGTTGCCGCCGCTTGCGAGGAGATCGTTGCCGATCCGGCCAATTCCTTCCGCTACACCGCGCGTGGCAACCTCGTTGCCGTGATTACCAACGGCACGGCCGTGCTGGGCCTGGGCGACATCGGCGCCGCAGCCTCGAAGCCGGTCATGGAAGGCAAGGCCGGCCTGTTCAAGAAATTCGCCGGGATCGATGTGTTTGACATCGAAATCGACGAAAAAGACCCCCAGAAGCTGGTCGACATCATCGCCTCGCTCGAGCCGACCTTCGGCGGCATCAACCTCGAGGACATCAAGGCGCCGGAATGCTTCTACGTGGAGCGCACGCTGCGCGAGCGGATGAAGATTCCCGTCTTCCACGATGACCAGCACGGCACCGCCATCGTGGTGGGCGCGGCGGTCATCAATGGCCTGAAGGTGGTAGGCAAGGACATCTCCGAGGTCAAGCTGGTCGCCTCGGGCGCCGGCGCGGCCGCGCTGGCCTGCCTGGACCTGCTGGTGGACCTGGGCCTGCCCATCGAGAACATCTGGGTGACCGATCTGGTCGGCGTGGTCTATGAAGGCCGTACCGAGCTGATGGACCCGGAGAAGGCGCGTTTCTCGCAGAAGACCGACAAGCGCAAGCTGGCGGAGGTCATCGATGGCGCCGACATCTTCCTGGGCCTGTCCGCCGCCGGCGTGCTGAAGCAGGACATGGTCCAGCGCATGGCCGACAAGCCGCTGGTGCTGGCACTCGCCAATCCGAACCCGGAAATCATGCCGGAACTGGTCAAGGAAGTGCGTCCGGACGCCGTGATCGCCACGGGCCGTACCGACTATCCGAACCAGGTCAACAACGTCCTCTGCTTCCCGTTCATCTTCCGTGGCGCGCTCGATTGCGGCGCCACGACGATCACGCGTGAAATGGAAGTGGCCGCCGCCCACGCCGTGGCCGAACTGGCACGCCAGGAGCAGAGCGACATCGTGGCAACGGCCTACGGCATCCAGGACCTGTCCTTCGGTCCGGAATACCTGATCCCGAAGCCGTTCGATCCGCGCCTGATCGTCAAGATCGCCCCGGCCGTGGCCGAGGCCGCCGCCAAGTCCGGCGTGGCCGCGCGCCCGATCGAGGACATGGACGCCTACCGCCTCCAGCTCCAGCAGTTCGTCTACCACTCGGGCACGCTGATGAAGCCGATCTACGCGGCGGCGCGCAAGGTGGAGATGGAGAAGAAGCGCATCGTCTTCGCCGAGGGCGAGGAAGAGCGCGTGCTGCGCGCGGTGCAGGTCATCGTCGACGAAAAGCTGGCCAACCCGATCCTGATCGGCCGTCCGGCTGTGCTGACGCACCGCATCGAGCGTTTCGGCCTGCGCCTGCGCATGGGCGTGGACTTCACCGTGGTCAACCCCGAGCACGACGAGCGTTTCCGGGATTATTCGGAAAGCTATTACAAGATGATGGCGCGCGAGGGCATCACCCAGCAGTACGCCAAGCTGGAGATGCGCCGCCGTACGACGCTGATCGGCGCCATGCTGGTCAAGAAGGGCGAGGCCGATGGCATGATCTGCGGCACGGTCAGCACCACGGCCGCGCACCTGCGCTACATCGACCAGGTGCTGGGTGGCACGAACAAGGTCTACGCGGCCATGAACGGGCTGGTCCTGCCGGGCCGCCAGATCTTCCTGGTGGACACCCACGTCAACATCGACCCGACCGCCGACGAGCTGGCCGAGATCACGATGATGGCGGCTGAGGAGCTCAAGCGCTTCGGCATCGAGCCGAAGGTGGGCCTGCTGTCGCATTCGAACTTCGGTACGTCCGAGGCGCCTTCGGCCCGCAAGATGCGCGAGACGCTCGCCATCCTGCGCGAACGCGCGCCGGAGCTCGAGGTGGATGGCGAGATGCACGGCGACAGCGCGCTCGACCAGAAGCTGCGTGATTCGCTGGTGCCGGATGGCGCACTGGTGGGCGAGGCCAACCTGCTGGTGTGTCCGAACATCGACGCGGCCAACATCTCGTACAACCTGCTCAAGGTGGCGGCGGGCAACAATGTGGCCATCGGCCCGATCCTGCTGGGCGTGAAGGCGCCGGTGCACATCCTGACGCCGTCGGCCACGGTGCGACGTATCGTCAACATGACCTCGCTGGTCGTGGTGGACGCGGCGGCCAAGCGCTGAAGTCGGGTATTTGCCACGTGGTATGCGGAAAGCCGGGCTCGCCCGGCTTTTTTCATGCGCCCGTTCGGGGCGTCGCATGCAAGGTTAGTATGCGCACACATCCAAATAACATATTGAAACAATTGAGGATTTCCGGCGCGACGGCGCGCAGGGATTGATTATTGGTGGACATGCGCGTAACCTTACGCCTTTGAATGCAGGCGCTCGTCCCGGGCGCGCCGGTGCCCGCGAGCAGGTTTCGCGCGCCGGAATGACCGTCCAACCAATATTTCGATAACGTGGGATCCAGGATTTCCCCGAACCAGACGCAGCGGCAGTCACTTTGGCAGTCCCTGAGCCTGGCACGACGCCTGGGCCATGTGTTGGCGGGCGCGGTGCTGTCGGTGGCCATCGCCACCGGTGCGCAGGTTGCGGTGGCACGGCAGGCGACGCAGGATCTGGGCGCCAGCATCGACGGCATGGCGGGAACCATCGCCACGCAGCAGTTGCCCAACGATGCGCGCCAGACGTTGGAGCGCATCGAGTCCGGCGGGCCGTTCCCGTTCGACAAGGATGGTTCGCGGTTCGGCAATTACGAACGCATCCTGCCGCAGCAGCCGCGCGGGTATTACCGCGAATACACCGTCAAGAACAGCAACAGCAAAAGCCGGAATCGGGGAGCCAGGCGGATCGTTTGTGGTGGGGATCAGCGCGCCGCCAACGACTGCTATTACACGGAAGACCACTACAACAGTTTCAAACGGATAACCAAATGATGACTGACATTTTCGGATTGGGCGACGCCCTTGCCGCCCGCGAGGAGCGCGGCGCCGGAGATGGCTGGCAACGGGCCCACCATCAGGCCCAGAACCTTTATGACAACGTGCTCATGATGCCCCGCCAGGAGCTCACGCACAGACTTCCGCCCGCATGCGCGCCCGCCATGGTGACCTGGGCCGACGACGGCACCAGCGAGGGAGCCATGAACCTGTTCAAGACGGTGCGTCCGAACATCGTCCAGTCGATTCGCGCGTTCCGCGTGCCTGAGCTGGCCCACGCGGCCGCCGCGCTGAACCAGCATTTCCTGTACGCCAATTGCGCCCATTGCGCGAGCAAGGCGGAAATCCTCGAGACGATAGCCACGGAATTCACTTTCCCGAAGCATTTCGGCAAGAATTTCGATGCGCTGTCTGATTGCCTGACTGACATGATCTACAAGGCCGGCCCGCAGCCGGGCTTCGTGATCGTGCTGGAAGGGCTGCCGATTGCGCAGAAATTCGACAAGGAAGGGCGCGAGGTGCTGCTCGACGTCTTCCGCGACGCGGCCGAATTCTGGGCCGAGCGCAAGGTCCAGTTCCGGGTGTTCTACTCGTTCGCCTGAATCTGCCTGCTGAATAAGAAATGCCCGCTGTTGCAGCGGGCATTTTGTTTTGCGGGTCAGGCCGATGGCGGCAACTGGCCGTTCGGCGTGAGCCGGTCGATCAGTTCGGGCAGGCCTTCGCTGAGGCTGGCCGCCACGTCGTCGGGCGACATCCCTGTGGTTTCCGCCAGCGATTGCAGCGCGCCGCTGCCGCCCAGCGCGCCACTCAGGTCCGCCGGGCTGACCGGCTCGTTGGCGCCGGCGCCGATCCACGAATCCACCTGCTGACCAAGACCGGCCTGAGAGAGCATGTCGCGCAGCGCGCCGATGCCGCCCGTGGCGGCACCCATCGCCTGCGCGCTGCCGGTGGCTTCGCCCTGGCCGCCCAGCAGGCCGCCGAGCAACGAGCCGAGGTCCATGCCGCCGGGCGCCGGCGCGCTGCCGCCGCCGAGCATCCCCCCTAGCATTCCGCCCAGGCCCCCGAGTCCACCCAACCCGCCCAGCCCACCCAAGCCACCCGCCGCGCCCGGATCACCCGCTTCAGCCGGTGCCATGCTGCCATCGGCGCCCTGTGTCTTGTTGCGCATCGCCATCATGGCCAGCAGGCCGAGCGCGATCATCAGCTTCGGATTCATGCCGCCCCCGCCGGGTTGGCCATCCTCGCGCTGCCCGCCCAGTTGGCCGAGCACGCCGCCCAGCACGCTATCGAGTAGTCCCATCATCGACTCCTTTGGAGTTTGGAAGGTCAGAATCCGCCAAGTACGGCGTTCAGGGCCGCCAGGCAGGTAAGCCCGGCGGTTTCGGTACGAAGGATGCGCGGCCCCAGCGACACGCCCGTGAATCCGGCGCGGATCGCCGCCGCTTCTTCCTCGGGAGATAGCCCGCCCTCGGGGCCGATCAGCAGCGTTACACCCTGTTCGCGCCAGGCATCGCGGTGCGTGGCGGCCAATTCGGGCAGCGACGCCGCCGCGCGTGGCGAGAGCAGCAGCCGGGGTGCGGACCCGGCTTTCTGGGCCGATGGGGCCGATGGGGCCGATGCCGCCAGCCATGCTTCCAAGGTAGCCAGCGGCGCCACGTCCGGCAAGCGGTTCCGTCCGCATTGCTCGCACGCGGCCTGCACAAGGGCCTGCCAGTGCGCCTGGCGGCGCGCGGCGCGGTCGCCGGACAGCCGCACGACCGAGCGCGCGGCCTGCAACGGCTGGATCTCGGTCACGCCGAGTTCGACGGCTTTCTCGATCAGCCAGTCCATCTTGTCGCCGCCGGCCAACCCCTGCGCCAGCGTCACGCGGTAGGGCAGTTCGGCTTCGGCCGGATCGTGCCCGGCCACCTGCGCGGTGGCGTGCCGCTTGCCGAGGTCCGCCAGCGTGGCCGCGTGGCTGCCGCCGCGGCCGTCGAACAGCGTGATGGCGTCGCCCGGGGCGAGGCGCAGCACCTGGATGTGACGCACCACGGCGTCGGGCAAGTCGAGCACGGCATCGGCAGTCAATGCCGAGTCAATGAAAAAGCGAGGGGGCATCAGTCAGTCAGGAGTTGGCGGGCGCCTTGGCCGGGTCGAGGCGGGTGGCGAAGCCCCAGCGGTAGCCATCCGGGTCTTCGACCATGCAGTAGCGGTCGCCCCAGAACTGGTCGGCGGGCGGCATGACGCTGATGGCGCCGGCGGCGATGGCCTGGGCGTAGATGGCGTCCACGTCGCCGCAGTAGACGTAGAAGGTCTGCGGGGCCTCCACGCCGAGCGAGCGCGGCGTGCGCGCCGTGCTGCCCCAGGCGCCTTCCGGCGCGAACATGACCACGAGTTCGCCCTGGTAGTGCATCTCCGCGTGGGTGGGCACGCCGTTTTCGTCGAGCACATGGCCGGCGGTGAAGCCGAAGGCGCGGCTGTAGAAGTCGAGCGCGGCGCGACCACTGGCCACCGTGAGGTACGGGGTCAGCCAGGGCGTGTTGGACGGTCTGGGCATGATGGTCTCCGGATGGGCAGGCGTTTCCGGTGCATGTTACTTGGAGCCGCCGGCGCTGTCGAAGATCGCCTGCAGATGGCGCGGGTGCGTGAACAGCGCCGGATGAAGATCGGCGTGATAGCAGCGCAGCGCGGAAGTCAGCTGCCACTGGCGCAGGCGCGTGGCGATCTGGCTCGCGGGGCAGGCGGCGATGTCCAGCGCGTCGCTGGCCAGCGCAATCCCCCACAGCGCGCCGTAGGCCGGGATGAACGTGGCGAGCGGTGCCACATGGGCGAACAGTTCGCGCAGGCGCGCCAGCAGCAGCCGGGTCGTGTCGGGCCGGTGCAGCGGCGGGCCGAGGTGGATCGACATCGCCCCGCCCGGCGCCAGGCAGCGACGTGCGGCCTGCAGGCCGTGGAGGGAGAAGAGGGCAGTGGCAGGGCTGCCATCGTCGGCTTCGGTCAGGTCGAAGACGATCAGGTCGAAGCGCCGGCCGGCACGGCCGAAGGCTTCCATCAGCCCGAGCGCGTCGCCGATGGCGATGTGCAGGCGCGGGTCGTCGGGTTTGCCGGGCGCGCTCAAGGCGCCCTGGTGGATGCCCGGCAGCCATTCGCGCGCCAGGCGGACGACCTCGGCGTCCAGTTCGGCCACCACCACCTCACGGATCGTGGGAATGCGCAGCAGTTCGAAGGCCGAGCCGCCGTCGCCGCCGCCCACCACCAGCGCGCTGCGCGGGCTGCCGTGCGCCGCCGCCATCGGGTGGACCATCAGTTCGTGCTGGATCCAGGCGTCCGCTTCGGTGCTCATCACGCGGCCATCGAGCCGGAAGATGCGGCCAAATTGGGCGCTTTCGCCAATTTCGATCTGTTGATATGCCGAACATGACGCTGCGATCACATGGACATCGCCCAATGTGGTGCCCACGCAGGGTGCCAGCCATTCGGTCCAGCTTTGACGACCCCTTCGGGCCGTGCCCAGGCGTCCGGAAATACCCTCTGCTTCTGCTAAAATTGCGGTTTTCCCGCGCTCAGGTTCTCGCCGCATGTCTGCCCTCGCCCATCCCGCCACCAGCCCTTTCGCCTCGCAGCCCGCCAAATTGATGGCTGACGCCATCCGCGTGCTTGCCATGGACGCCGTCCAGCAAGCCAATTCCGGTCACCCCGGTGCACCGATGGGCATGGCGGATATCGCCGTGGCGCTCTGGGGCCGGCACCTGAAGCATAACCCCACGAACCCGCACTGGCCCGACCGCGACCGCTTCGTGCTGTCCAACGGCCACGGTTCGATGCTGATCTACGCGCTGCTGCACCTGACCGGCTACGACCTGCCGATCGAGGAACTGCGCAACTTCCGCCAGCTGCACAGCAAGACCGCCGGCCACCCCGAGTACGGCATCACGCCGGGCGTGGAAACCACCACCGGCCCGCTGGGCCAGGGCATCACCAACGCGGTGGGCATGGCGCTGGCCGAGCGCCTGCTGGGCGAGGAATTCAACCGCCCCGGCTACGACATCGTCAACCATCACACCTATGTGTTCCTGGGCGATGGCTGCCTGATGGAAGGCATCAGCCACGAAGCCTGCTCGCTGGCCGGCACGCTCAAGCTGAACAAGCTGATCGCGCTGTGGGATGACAACGGCATCTCGATCGACGGCGACGTGGTGCACTGGTTCGCCGACGACACCCCGAAGCGTTTCGAAGCCTACGGCTGGAACGTGATCCGCGGCGTGGACGGCCATGACGTGGTGGCTGTGGACAACGCCATCGCGCAGGCCAAGGCCAGCGACAAGCCGACCCTGATCTGCTGCCGCACGATCATCGGCAAGGGCGCCCCGAACAAGCAAGGCGGCCACGATGTGCACGGCGCCCCGCTGGGCGGCGCCGAAGTGCTGGCCACGCGCGAGGCGCTGGGCTGGACCCACGCCCCGTTCGAACTCCCGCAGGACGCCTACACCGCCTGGGACGCCAAGACCAACGGCAACGCGCTGGAGCGCGCCTGGAACGCGCTGTTCGCGTCGTACGCCGAAGTGCATCCGTATGAAGCCGGCGAATTCACGCGCCGCATGCGCGGCGAGCTGCCGGGCGCGTTCGACGCCGCCGTGGACGCCTTCATCGCCAAGTGCGAGGAAAAGGCCGAAACGATCGCCACGCGCAAGGCCAGCCAGAACACCATCGAGGCCTTCGGCCCGGTGTTGCCCGAGTTCCTGGGCGGCTCGGCCGACCTGACCGGCTCGAACCTGACCAACTGGTCGGGCAGCCAGGCCGTGCGCGTGGACGCCTGGGGCAACCACATCAACTACGGTGTGCGTGAATTCGGCATGAGCGCCATCATGAACGGCATCACGCTGCATGGCGGCTACATCCCCTACGGCGCCACCTTCCTGACCTTCTCGGACTACAGCCGCAACGCGCTGCGCATGGCCGCGCTGATGAAAATCCGCTCGCTGTTCGTGTTCACGCACGACTCCATCGGCCTGGGCGAAGACGGCCCGACGCACCAGTCGATCGAGCACGTGGCCAGCCTGCGCCTGATTCCGAACATGGATGTCTGGCGCACCGCCGACACCACCGAGACCGCCGTGGCCTGGGCCGAGGCGATCCGCCGCGAGAACGGCCCGAGCTGCCTGATCTTCAGCCGCCAGAACCTGCCGTTCCAGCGCCGCGATGACGCCACGCGCGCCAATATTGCGCGCGGCGGCTACGTGCTGCGCGATGGCACCAACCCGCGCACCAGGCGTCCGGACGCAGTGATCCTCGCCACGGGCTCCGAAGTGGGCCTGGCGGTGGGCGCCGCCGAGCAGCTGGCTGCCGATGGCGTGCATGTGCGCGTGGTCTCGGTGCCCGCGACGACCGTGTTCGACAAGCAGGACGCTGCCTACAAGGCCAGCGTGCTGCCGGCCGGCGTGCCGCGCGTGGCGGTGGAGGCCGGCGTCAGCGATTTCTGGTGGAAGTACCAGGTCCAGGCCGTGGTCGGCATCGACACTTTCGGCGAATCCGCCCCGGCCGGCGTGCTGTTCAAGCACTTCGGCTTCACGGTGGAAAACGTCGCCGATACCGTGCGCGCCACGCTTGCCCAGTAATTCCCGCCCGCGCGGCAGCCGGTGCGACGCGCCGGTTGCGGCGCCGGCCCCGCTTTCATCGATCGCACTCTAGGAGATAGACATGACCATCAAGATCGGCATCAACGGCTTCGGCCGCATCGGGCGCATGGTGTTCCGTGCCGCCGTGGCCAACTTCAAGGACGTTGAAGTGGTCGCCATCAACGACCTGCTCGAGCCCGACTACCTGGCCTACATGCTCAAGTACGACTCGGTGCATGGCCGCTTTGACGGCGAAGTGGCCGTGGACGGCAACACGCTGGTCGTGAACGGCAAGAAGATCCGCCTGACCGCCGTGAAGGACCCGGCCGAGCTGAAGTGGGGCGAGGTGGGCGCGGACGTGGTCATCGAATCGACCGGCATCTTCCTGACCAAGGAAGGCGCGCAGAAGCACATCGACGCGGGCGCGAAGAAGGTGATCATGTCGGCCCCGTCCAAGGATGACACCCCGATGTTCGTGTATGGCGTGAACCACGCCTCGTACAAGGGCGAGGCGATCATCTCGAACGCCAGTTGCACGACCAACTGCCTGGCCCCGGTGGCCAAGGTGCTGAACGACAAGTGGGGCATCAAGCGCGGCCTGATGACCACGGTGCACGCCGCCACGGCGACGCAGAAGACCGTCGACGGCCCGTCGAACAAGGACTGGCGCGGTGGCCGCGGCATCCTGGAAAACATCATCCCGTCGTCGACCGGCGCCGCCAAGGCCGTGGGCGTGGTGATTCCGCAGCTGAACAAGAAGCTGACCGGCATGTCGTTCCGCGTGCCGACCTCGGATGTGTCCGTGGTCGACCTGACCGTCGAACTCGAAAAGTCGGCAACTTACGATGAAATCTGTGCCGAAATGAAGGCCCAGAGCCAGGGCGCGCTGAAGGGCGTGCTGGGCTACACCGAAGACAAGGTCGTGGCGACGGACTTCCGTGGCGACGCGCGCACCTCGATCTTCGACGCCGAAGCCGGCATTGCGCTGGATGGCACCTTCATCAAGGTCGTGAGCTGGTACGACAACGAGTGGGGCTATTCGAACAAGTGCCTGGAAATGGCACGTGTGGTGGCCAAGTAATCGTCGCAGGCTGGACGTATTACGATAAAACGCGCCTTCGGGCGCGTTTTTTATGGCTGCGAGGCGAGTGGCGGCAGCGGCCGGGCGTCGACCCCGTCGCCATCGACAATGAAATGGCCGCCGGCCACATGGTGAATGGTGCGCAGCGCATCGTGGCCGGCAAAGTGCCAGCGGCCCTCGCTGAACACACGGCTATCGGCATGGGCGGCCACCACTTCGCCGAGGAACAGGTCATAGCCGGCCTGGATGGCCGGTTCCGGCAGCAGCCGGCATTCCAGCCACGCGGCACAGCCCTCGAGCAACGGCGCGCCAACGACATCGCCCTGGAAGGTCTGCAGCCCGTAGGCTGCGAACTTGTCGATGCCCTGCTGCTCGGAAATGGCCAGGCCGGAGCTTGAGCCGAGCGCCTGCGTCACGTCCACCTGGCTCACCGTGGGCACGTGCAGCGCAAACTCACCGCTGGCTTCCAGCAGTTGCCGCGTCCACGTGGCCTTGTCGAGCACTACGGCCACCTTCGGCGGCGCGAAGTCCAGCGGCATGGCCCAGGCCGCCGCCATGATGTTGCGCTGGCCGCCGTGCGCGGCGCTCACCAGTACAGTCGGGCCGTGGTTGAGGAGCCGGTAGGCTTTGGCGAGTTCGACGGGAAGGCGATGGGACGTCATGGGGCGAAATCGGACGATTCTGAGTGAAAGATGCGGGCGTCCGTTCACTATACGCCGTCCGCGCAAAGGCTTCCGGGGCGTCTTTTGACATTATCTGTCGCTATCCCGTCAAATCCCGCGCAATCCGAGCCCTCGTAGTGCGAGAAATGATGAATTTGCTTTTCCCGGTAGTTTTTTTCTCTTACACTCGGAAGAATCCGTTGAACTCTGATGTGCAGCCAGTGAAAGTGGTGGGGCCATCTAAGCGTGCGCATAACAACCGGGCCTGATCATGGTGAACGTGGATACCAAGCTGCTGGTGATTTTCACCGAGCTGCTGAGCAAGCGAAATGCCACTTACGTGGCGGAAAAGATGCATATGACCGCACCTGCGGTCTCGCATTCGCTGGGTCGTCTGCGCGAGATCTTCGACGATCCTCTTTTCATCCGCGTGCCGCACGGCCTCACGCCAACGCCGCGCGCGCTGGAGCTGGGCCCCAAGATCCGCGACATGCTGGATCTCTGGTCGTCCATCAATGAGGGCGAAGTCGACGACTTCGACCCGGCCATCGCCACCGGCACGCTGAATATCGGCTTTGCCGCCGAACTGGGCGACACGGTTTTCAATCGCTTTATCCTCCGCATCAAGCAGATGGCGCCGGAGTTGCATATCCGGCTGGTCGAATCCCATTCATGGGAATCGGACGTCGCTTCGATGCGTGCCAACGAGCTGGACCTCGCATTTTCGCCATTCCCGACCCGGCATCCGGAGATCGTCGAGGAGATGGTGACGTCGCTGAACCTCTGGGTTTGCGCGCGCAAGGACCATCCGCTGCTCAAGAACGATTTGACGCTCGAGCAATACCTCGATTGCAGCCATATCTTCATGGCGCACTCGGGCGGCGCCGGCCGTCCGGCTCCGTCGCTGATTCCGCTCGACTACGCCCTGCAGCAGCGCGGCCTCAAGCGCAATGCCACGCTGACGGTACATTCCTGGCGCGCCCAGGCCGAACTGGCAGCCCAGACTGACATGATCTTCACGGTCAACGCGCTGACCAAGGACATGGCCTGCGAGACCTACGGCCTCAATGCCTTCCCGCTGCCGGCCGAACTCAACACGATGCTGGGCCTGAACATGTTCTGGCACCGCAGCCGCAACACCCACCCGATGCTGGTGTGGGCGCGCGGCCTGTTCCGGCAAGTGGTGGCCGAGTTCGTCGGCCTCCCGGCCGTCACCCCGCGCGGCCTGCGCGTGGTGGAAGAGCAGGATCAGGATATTCCGCAGCCGTAATCGAACGCTGCAGCAAGCAGTTGAAACGACTCGGGCGCACAGGGCGCCCGAGTCGTTTTTCATTGTCCCATCGCAAAGCACGGTCAATTTCGGACACGTCTCATATCCGGCCAGGTGAAGCGCTGCTAGCGTCGCCATTCGCAACCAACGCAGGGAGCAAAGAATGGCGCAGGACATTTTCTTGAACCTCAGCGGCATCGCGGGCGAGTCCATCGACGCGGTGCACTCCGGTGACATCGAAGTCCTCGAATGGGCATGGTCGGTCAGGCAGCCGGCAAACCTGCACGCTGGTAGCGGAGGCGGCGCCGGCAAGTGCACCGTCGAGGATCTGACGTTTGACCACTATACCGATCGGGCCTCGCCCAATCTCATCCAGTATTGCCTCACCGGCAAACACATCGCCAGCGCCACCCTCGTCATGAGAAAGGCGGGCGGATCACCACTCGAATATCTGAAGATGACGATGGAGGACGTGCTGGTCACGCAAGTGACTCCCGTCTACTACGACACCATGCGCGTGCCGAGGGAGCGCGTGGCGCTGTCGTTTTCGCGATTCCGGCAGGAGTATGTCGTGCAGAACGCGAGTGGCGGCAGTGCGGGCACGGTAGCGGTGGGGTATGACGTCAAGGCCAATGCGGTGATTTGAGGAGAAATCATGTTGCTTGTATCGAAGGCCGGTATCGTTGATGCTGAGCGGATCAAGGTGAAGATCTTTCCTGGATTGGAGCGAACCCCAATGCTCAAAGTCAACGGGATAGTGGTTCATCAAACGAACTCCTCCACATCGGGCAGTACATTCGCGCATTATCAGAGCGCGGGAGCGCATGGGGCGCATTTCCTGATCGACAAGGATGGGACGATATACCAGACGGCTTCCGTGTATAAGCGCACCAACCATGTTGGTTGGCTTAAATCGCGCTGCCTGGAAACCAGGAAGTGTGCGCCCGCCGAATTTCGGGATGCGCAGAAAATCAAGGGGATCAAGAAGCTTTCCGCACATGAGTACAAGAAAGAGCCACTGGTGCGATATCCCGGCAACAACGATTCAATCGGGATTGAAATAGTCGGCCGGGAAATCGGTAAAGTCGAAGGGTATGAAACAGTCAATGAAGCACAGAATGGATCGTTACGCTGGCTAGTCAGGGAGCTGGTCGAAACCTTAGGGGTGTCGATGCGCGAAGTTCACAGACACCCCGAAATATCCTACAAAAAACCGTCGGAAGCGAGGTCGGCGAAATGGCAGGACTGAGAAACGCCGCGCTAGCACTATGTATTTTGAGTGCGCCAGCAATGCATTCTTACGCTAGAGATGTTAAGAAGGTTGTCGTGGAGAGCGTGGCCCTGAGCGATATAAAGGGGGTTGCCGAGGAGGCGTGCAAAGTATTTAAGCCAACCGCTTCTCAGATCCGGACGTATTTCTCAAGAGCTTACCCAGTTGACGGATTCTGGTCGACCAATAAATTCTATTCTCCCTGCCATGCCAAAGGCTCTGTGGAGTTTTCCGACGGAAATGCGGGGCAGTGGATCCTGACGTCCAGTGGCATCGCCGAGTTGACATGGAACCTAAACGGGCGGGTGGTGCTTTACCGCGCCAGAAATGGATGGAGCGATCCGTTTCGAGGCATGTACGAAGGGCCAGAAGACTAACGCGGTTTCGGAGGGAGGCGAGGGGTCAACGAGAGCGTGGCAATCCGCAACCAAGGCAGGGAGCAATGCATGGCGCAGGACATTTTCTTGAACCTCAGCGGCATCGCGGTGAACGTCTCCATGGGCGGGTGTACCGGCACCCGGAGCTTTCTAGAAAAACTGACTCGGAAGCGAGTACGGCAAAATGGTAAAGACTTGGCGCTCTGCGCTCGCGTCCTTGTTGCTGGTTCTGGGCTCGCCGACGGTAGATGCGCGTGAGGTAAAAGCCGTCGCGATAGAAGCCGTCGGTTTGAGTCGATTGGAAGAGATGGCCGAGCCGTGCCGGAAATTCCGGCCCTCGGCAGCGCAAATCAAACGCTTTTTCTCACGAGCCTATCCCGTCGACGCTATTTATTATTCCAAGAAAATCTGGTCTCCCTGCTGGGCGGAGGGAACTGTTGAATTCTCGGATGGAAATCGTGGTAAATGGCGCCTGAATTCCGGTGGCGTGGCATACCTTCAATGGAGTCATTCCGGTGACGTGATCCTTTACCACAAGACGAACGGCTGGGCCGACCCATTCAGGGACGGGTACGATGATTCGATTTAACCAAAAGAACTGGCGCTGGCATGGGCGCAGCGAGGGCGACTAATATGCCATCGGAAGCGAGGTCGGCGAAATGGAAAGATTGACAGGCGCGGCAGTGGTCCTATGCATCTTGTGTGCGTAATCAGGGCACGCTCACACCCGGGGTGTAAAGACCGTTGTCGTGGAAAGCGTGGGTCTGAGCGATATAGAAGGGACCGCAAAGGAGGCTTGCAAAGCGTTCAAGCCAACTACGTTGCAGATTAGAGAATACTTCACATACGCCTATCCTGTTGATGGCTTTTGGTCGACCAACAAGTTCTATTCTCCGTGTCATGCGAAAGGCGTAGTGGAGTTTTTCGACGGGAATGCGGGGCAATGGATTCTGACGTCCAGCGGTGTCGCAGAATTGACGTGGAACTTAAATGGGCAAGTCGTCCTTTACCGCGCCAAAAATGGATGGCGCGATCCATTTCGAGGCATGTACGAGGGATCTACCGGCATCCAGTAGTCGCGCGAAAAATGGAATCGGAAGCGGAGTCTGCAAAATGGTAAGACCTGCGGCGTCCATCGTCGTGTGTCTCGCAGCGTGTCTTATGGCACTACCCGTACACGCCAGATCGGTGAAAAAAATCGTCATCGACGCTACAGGTCTTAGTGAAATCAATAACACGAGCCATGTGTGCGAGAGCTTCAGGCCAACCATGGCGCAATTGCGCAGGTATTTTTCCCGCGCGTACCCTGTCGACCATTATTGGCGACCGAAAAAATTCTATTCGCCCTGTTATGCAACAGGCACTGTGGAGTTCTCTGGTGGTAATAGCGCCGCTTGGTCTGTAAGCTCCAGCGGGCTGGCGGAGGTTGTGTGGAGTATAAAAGGACGCACGATCGTCTTCTACCCGAGCAACGGATGGCACGACCCATTTGCCGGTATGTACGATGATGAAGGCGTGTGAGCGATGAAAAAAACCGGCACCTCGGCGCCGGTTTTCGTTGCCTGCTCGCTGGGCCGTGGCCCGCGGCGGCTTATCGTTTGGGTCTGTGGGGACAGTCGTTCTTGGTGCAGTTGCCGTACAGCGACAATGCGTGTTCCTGCAGTGCGAAGCCGCGCTCGCGCGCAATGCTTTGCTGGCGTTGCTCGATGTCGGAGTCGAAGAATTCCTCGACTCGGCCGCAATCGAGGCACACCAGGTGATCGTGGTGCTTGCCTTCGTTGAGTTCGAAAATCGCCTTGCCCGATTCGAAGTTGTTGCGCGACAGCAGACCGGCCTGCTCGAATTGGGTCAGGACGCGATATACCGTGGCGAGACCGATATCCATGTGCTCGTTGAGCAGGATGCGGTACACGTCTTCGGCGCTCAGGTGGCGCTGTTCACTGGTCTGGAAGATCTCGAGGATCTTGAGGCGGGGGACGGTCGCCTTCAGGCCGATGTTTTTGAGGTCCGCCGGACTCGGCATAGGCGTGACTCCCTAGAGTACAATGTCTGGATAGTTGAATCATAAGGGTTTTGGCGACAAAAGTCGCCCCGGTGCCACGGCCTGTACCGGACCCGGCACTATCCTTTCCCGTCTGAAAGCGAGATCCATGCGTTCATTCCGTACGACCGCCATGCGCCTGCCGCTGGTGTCTTCCCTGCTGGCGGCCGCCGTGCTGGCCGGCGCCTGCTCGGCCTATGACAGCACGTCGCGCAAGGTGGCCGACGCCATCACGCCGTATCGTATCAATATCGTACAGGGCAATTTCGTCTCGCGCGAGGCAGCGTCGCAATTGCGCGAAGGCATGACGCGCGATCAGGTCCGCTTCCTGCTCGGTACGCCGCTGCTGACCGATGTTTTCCACGCCAATCGCTGGGACTACGTGTTCTCGTTCCGCCGCGGCAGCACGCCGGTCGTGCAGCAGCGCCGTTACACCGTGTTCTTCGATGGCGACAAGCTGGTGAAGTTTGGCGGCGACGAATTGCCGTCCGAATATGAACTGATCGCCGAAATTGACGGGATGAAGGCTGCGCAGCGCAACCAGACGCCGGGCAAGATTGTGACGAGTTCGAGCAGCGCGCCGGCTGACGCCCCGGCCACGCCGGCACCGGCCGCACCGGCAGGCGCTGCCGATGGCGCCGCGCCCGT
>NZ_CAJPVH010000032.1 GCF_905397395.1 Cupriavidus campinensis | reverse complement strand
GGGCAAGGTCGCCAAGCAGCGCCAGCATGGCATCCGTCCCGTGCAGGAAGCGCCGCTGGTCCGCCTGCGCCGGCTTGCCGCCGAAGCCGGCGGTCTGGTACAGCACCGGCAGCAGCGTCATGCCGATGCCGGCCCGGCGCGCCGCGCGCAGCAGCCGCAGCGACATCTCGGCGGGCGTGGCGTACGGCTGGCCCGCCGGGTCATGATGGACGTAATGAAATTCGCAGACGCTGGTATAGCCGGCGCGCAGCATCTCTATATAGAGCTGGGTGGCGATGGCCTCCAGCGCGTCCGGCGAAAGCCGCAGCGCGAAGCGGTACATCAGCGCGCGCCAGCTCCAGAACGAGTCCCCGCCGGCCGGGTCTTCGTCTGCCGCGATGCTGCGGTACTCGGTCAGCCCGGCAAAGCCGCGCTGGAACGCGTGCGAGTGAAGGTTGGGCATGCCCGGCAGCACCGGGCCAGCCGCGTGCTCGTCTCCCGGGGCGGCGGCAGCGTCGGGCGTGACCTCGGTCAGCCGGCCCTGCGCATCCCAGCCCAGGCGGACGTTGCGCTCCCAGCCTTCGGGCAGGAGGGCCGATGGCGCGAAGAGGTGACCGGCGCTCATGCCTTAGCTCCCGCGCCGGTTTCGGTCGGATAAATCCGCCCCTGCCGCACCACTGCCGCGCAGGGATTGCGGCCGAACCAGTACGCCAGCTCGGCCGGCGTGGCCACCTGCCACAGCACGAAGTCCGCCACGCGCCCGGCGGCGAGCGTGCCGTGCCGGTCCGCCGCGCCCAGCGCGTGCGCCGCGTGGGTGGTCACCCCGGCCAGCACCTCGGGCACGGTCATGCGGAACAGCGTGCAGGCCATGTTCATCATCAGCAGCAGCGAGGTGGTTGGCGAGGTGCCCGGGTTATGGTCGGTCGCCAGCGCAATCCGCACGCCGTGCTCGCGCAGCAGCGCCAGCGGCGGCAGGTGGGTATCACGCAGGAAGTAGTAGGCGCCCGGCAGCAGCACGGCCACCGTGCCGGCAGCCGCCATGGCGCGCACGCCGGCCTCGTCCAGATGTTCGAGATGGTCGGCGGACAGCGCTTGATGGCTCGCCGCCAGCGCCGCGCCGCCGAGGTTGCTCAGCTGCTCGGCATGGAGCTTGACGGGCAGGCCATGGCGCGCGGCGGCCTCGAACACGCGCCTGGTCTGCGCGGGCGAGAAGCCGATGCCCTCGCAGAACGCATCCACGGCATCGACCAGCCCTTCCCCGGCCAGCGCCGGCAGCATGGTGTCGCAGACCAGATCGATATAGTCATCCGCCCGGCCCGCGTACTCGGGCGGCAGCGCGTGCGCGCCCAGGAAGGTGGTGTGGACGGTGACGCCGAAGGCCGTGCCGAGCCGGCGCGCCACGCGCAACTGCTTGCGCTCGGCGTCCAGCGAGAGCCCGTAACCGGACTTGATCTCGATGGCGGTCACGCCTTCGGCCAAAAGCGGCCGCAGCCGCCCGGCGGCCTGGGCGAACAGCGTGTCCTCGTCGGCCTCGCGCGTGGCGCGTACCGTGGAGACGATGCCGCCGCCGGCCCGGGCGATCTCCTCGTAGCTGGCACCGGCCAGCCGCATCGCGAACTCGTCGGCACGCTGGCCGCCATAGACCAGATGGGTATGGCAATCGACCAGGCCGGGGGTGATCCACGCCCCGCCGGCGTCGTGGCGCGGCAGGTGGCGATAGGTGTCCGGCAGCGCCGCGTGGGTGCCGAGCCAGACGATGCGGCCATCGGCCACGACGATGGCGCCATCGCGCAGCGCCGTGTCCTGCCCGGGCTCGGGCAGCAGGTGGCAGTGGTGCCAGACGCCATCGGCGGATGGCGCGTGGGAAATCGTCATTGAGCAGGCTCCATTTGCAGCAATACGCGCAGGCACAGCGCGGAGATTTCAGCGGGCGCCAGCGCCAGCCGGCCCGACGCGCCGCCAGCCCCGGCGGACACCAGCAGGCCCTCGCCGTCCCGCAGCGACAGGCCATCGGCACTGCGCCATTCGCCCCGGATCACGAACACCATCACGGCATCGTTGCCGGTTTCCACCTCGAACGGCTGGCGCTGCAGGGCCACGTCGGCGTGGCACACCCCGCGCCGCGCCATCACGTTGAAATCGCGCGTGGGGCCCTCCACCAGCGTGGCGTGCACGGCCGTATCGCCGGCAAACCCGAATGGCTCGCCGATGGCCGTGAGCTTGTGGCAGAACGAATCGTCGTGGGCCTGCAGATGCACGCCGGCGCCTTCCAGCAGCGCGATCTGGCGGTCGATGCCGGGAAAGGCCGAGAACGGCCCATCGGCAACGATGTCCGCCACGCTCACGCGCCACGCGAAGGCGTCCATGCCCGCGCCCGGCGGCCACACGGCGATCTCGCGCGTGGTGCCGCCGCCGTTCTTCCACGGCGTGGGGGCGATGGCGTCGAGGGCAAACCGCGTCACACCCGGTGCCACTCCTGGCTCCAGTTCCTTCATGCTCGCTTCAACCTTTCAAGCGTTCAACCCTTCAACCTTTTACCATCGGCAGGTCCAGGCCCTTCTCCCGGGCGCAGGCGATGGCGCTCTCGTAACCGGCATCGGCATGACGCATGACACCCGTGGCCGGATCATTCCAGAGTACACGTTCGATGCGCTTCGCGGCGGCGTCCGTGCCATCGCAGACGATCACCACGCCGGCATGCTGCGAGAAGCCCATGCCCACCCCGCCGCCATGGTGCAGGCTGACCCAGGTGGCGCCGCCGGCAGTGTTCAGCAGCGCGTTGAGCAGCGGCCAGTCTGACACGGCGTCGGAACCGTCGCGCATGGCCTCGGTCTCGCGGTTCGGCGAGGCCACCGAGCCGCAGTCGAGGTGATCGCGCCCAATCACGATGGGCGCCTTGAGTTCGCCCGACTTCACCATCTCGTTGAACGCCAGCCCGGCGCGATGGCGCTCGTCCAAACCCACCCAGCAGATCCGCGCCGGCAGGCCCTGGAAGGCGATGCGGTCACGCGCCATGTCCAGCCAGCGGTGCAGGTGCTTGTCCTCGGGGAACAGCTCCTTCATCTTGGCGTCGGTCTTGTAGATGTCTTCCGGGTCGCCCGACAGCGCCACCCAGCGGAACGGCCCCTTGCCACGGCAGAACAGCGGGCGGATATAGGCCGGCACGAAGCCCGGGAAATCGAACGCGTTCTTCACGCCCTCGTCGAAAGCCACCTGGCGGATGTTGTTGCCGTAGTCCAGCGTCGGCACGCCCATCTCCTTGAAGGCCAGCATCGCCTTCACATGCTTGACGATGGACGCGCGCGCGGCGGCTTCCACCGCCTTCGGGTCGCGCTGGCGCAGGTCTTCCCACTGCGCCACGGTCCAGCCTTCGGGCAGGTAGCCGTTGACGAGGTCATGCGCCGAAGTCTGGTCGGTGACGATGTCCGGGCGCATGCCGCCGGCCTGGGCGCGGCGCGCCAGCTCCGGCACGATCTCTGCCGCGTTGCCGAGCAGGCCCACCGAGATGGCCTCCTTCTTCGCGGTGGCGTCGGCGATCATGGCCAGCGCCTCGTCCAGCGTGGTGGCCTTCTTGTCCACATAGCGCGTGCGCAGGCGGAAGTCGATGCGCGACTCCTGGCACTCGATGGCCAGCACGCAGGCCCCGGCCAGCACGCCAGCCAGCGGCTGCGCGCCGCCCATGCCACCCAGCCCGGCCGTCAGGATCCACTTGCCGGCGAGGTCGCCGCCGAAGTGCTGGTTGCCGGCCTCGACAAAGGTCTCGAAGGTGCCCTGCACGATGCCCTGCGTGCCGATATAGATCCACGAGCCGGCGGTCATCTGGCCGTACATCATCAGTCCGGCGCGGTCCAGCTCATTGAACTTGTCCCAGTTGGCCCAGTGCGGCACGAGGTTGGAGTTGGCGATCAGCACGCGCGGCGCGTCAGCGTGTGTGCGGAAAATGCCCACCGGCTTGCCTGACTGCACCAGCAGCGATTCGTCCTCGCCCAGGCGGCGCAGGCTGTCCAGGATGGCGTCGAAGCATTCCCAGTTGCGCGCGGCCTTGCCGATGCCGCCGTAGACCACCAGGTCCTGCGGGCGCTCGGCCACGTCGGGGTCGAGGTTGTTCTGGATCATCCGGTAGGCGGCCTCGATCAGCCAGTTCTTGCAATGCAGCTGGCTGCCGTGCGGTGCGCGGATTTCGCGCTGGCCGCGCTGGGGAGTGTCGAATTGGCGTTCGTTAGCGTTCATGGTCGGGGGCTCCGTGCTGGGAGATTCGAATTTGTCAGATAGGGATCGACGGCTGGTATCAGCTGGCATTGGTCGGCAGGATCGCGCGCACGGCCTCGGGCCAGCCGGCCCCGGCATCGCCCTGCACAACCCATTGCTTCATGGCCTCGATGTCGGGCGCGAGGTAGCGGTCGCCCTCGACAAAGTCCACGCGGGCGCGGATGCGCGCCAGTTCCTGCTCCACCAGCGGCGACGACTTCAGCGGCCGGTGGAACTCGATGCCCTGCGCGGCGGCCATCGCCTCGATGCCGACGATCACCGCCGTGTTGGCCGCCATCTCGCCAAGCCGGCGCGCGCCGTAGGTGGCCATCGACACATGGTCTTCCTGGTTGGCGGAGGTGGGCAGGCTGTCCACGCTGGACGGATGCGAGAGCGACTTGTTCTCTGAAGCGAGTGCCGCCGCCGTCACCTGCGCGATCATGAAACCGGAGTGCAGGCCGCCATCGCGCACCAGGAACGGCGGCAGGCCGGACAGCCCGGTATCGAGCAGCAGCGCCAGCCGGCGTTCGGAAATCGCGCCAATCTCGGCGATAGCCAGCGCGAGGATGTCGGCGGCGAAGGCCACCGGCTCGGCGTGGAAGTTGCCGCCCGAGACCACGTCGCCCTGCTCGGGGAAGACCAGCGGGTTGTCCGACGCCGCGTTGGCCTCGATGCGCAGGATGCGCGCGGCATGGGTCAGGTTGTCCAGGCAGGCGCCCATCACCTGCGGCTGGCAGCGGATCGAGTACGGGTCCTGCACGCGGCCGCAGCCCTTGTGGGAATCGACGATCTCGCTGCCGTCGAGCATCGCCCGCACCGCGCCGGCCACCTCGATCTGGCCGACCTGGCCGCGCGCGGCGTGGATGCGCGCATCGAATGGCTTGACCGACCCCTTGATGGCCTCGAGCGAAAGCGCTCCGGCCACCAGCCCGGCCGCGAAGGCGTCTTCGGCGGCGAACAGGCCGGCCAGCGCCAGCGCCGTGGACACCTGCGTGCCGTTCAGCAGCGCCAGCCCTTCCTTGGGACCGAGCGCGAAGGTCTCCAGCCCGGCGTGGGCCAGCCCCTGCGCGGCCGGCACGCGGCGGCTATCTATATAGACATCGCCCACGCCGATCAGCGTGCACGACATATGCGCCAGCGGGGCGAGGTCGCCGCTGGCGCCCACCGAGCCCTTGGCCGGGATGCACGGCGTGACGCCGTGGTTGGCCAGCGCCAGCAGCGCCTCGATCACGGCCGGGCGCACGCCCGAATGACCGCGCGCGAGGCTGATGGCCTTCATCGCCAGGATCAGGCGCACGGTGTCCGCCGCGAGGTCCGGGCCGGTGCCCACGCTGTGGGAGAGCACGAGGTTGCGTTGCAGCTCGGCCAGCTTGTCATGCGGAATGCGCGACTGGGCCAGCTTGCCGAAGCCGGTGTTGATGCCGTAGACCACGGCGTCGGCGTCGATGATGTCCTGCACGGTGGCCTGCGCCGCGCGCACGCCGGCCCAGGCCGCGTCCGCCATCGCCAGGCGCACTTCGCCCCGATAGATGCGGCGCAGGTCGGCCAGGGAGACGTGGCCGGGGTCCAGCGTCAGTACGGGGCGGGAATCGAGGCGGGAATCAGAAATGGCTGTCATGTGCTGCATCGTCCTGTTGGATCTTTTGAGAATCGGCTCAACCGCGTTCTAAAATCAGTTGTATGAGCCTGTCTATACAGGTTAGTCGAAAATGGGGGCCGAAGGCCAGTACTAACTAGCCCCAGCTACTCAGTTTTAGCCGAAGGCCGGATTGCCGTCGGCGCGGAAGCGGCTGCCGAGGCGATAGCGGTTGCCCGGATGCAGGCAGCGCACGAACGTGACCGGCACGCCACTCGTCCACGTGCGCCGCGTGAGCAGCAGGCACGGCTGGGTCGGCGGCATTTCCAGTTGCGCGGCCTGCTCGGGGGTGGCGGCAATCGCATCGACCACGTGTTCCACCTGGTCGTAAGGCACGTTGCGCAGCAGGTATTCACCGGGCTGCGTATCGCGGAAGTCCTGTGTGATGAAGTCCGGCGCCACGCGCGGATTGACGTAGCGGTCTTCCAGCTGCACCGGCACGCCGTCCTCGCGATGCACGCAGACCGAGTGATAGACCGACTCGCCGGTGCGCAGCTCGAGCGCCGCCGCCACCTCGATCGACGCCGAGACGCGCTCCACCAGGATCACATCGCACGCATAGTCGTGGCCGCGCATGCGGATCTCGTCCTGCAGGTTGACCACCGACAGCAGGGTCGATTGCGGCTTGTGCTCGGCCACGAAGGTGCCGACGCCGGCCACGCGCACCACCCTGCCCTGCTCCGACAGCTCGCGCAGCGCCCGGTTGACGGTCATGCGCGAGACCGAGAAGCGGGTCACCAGTTCCTGCTCCGACGGCACGCGGTCTCCCGGCTGCCACGCGCCGCTCTGGATCTGGCGGGCGATGTACTCCTTCACCTGCTGGTAGAGCGCGGAAGGGGCCGAAGGCGTGGAGGGGTTGGCGGGGGTGGAGCCGGCAGCGGGGTGATTCATGGCGGTCAGTGCTCGGCCGCGGCCATGGCCTCGGCACGAATTTCCTCGGTCAGCCGCGCCTTCAGCGCGGAGAACTCGGGCGAAGTCTTGATCGTGTAATGGCGCGGATGGGGGAAATCCACCGCGATCTCGCTCTTGATCCGACCCGGCCTGGCGGAAAACACCGCCACGCGGTTGGCCATGAAGATGGCCTCGTCGATATCGTGCGTGACGAATAATACCGTTTTGCGCGCCGACTCCCAGATGCCCAGCAGCAGCTCCTGCATCAGCACGCGGGTCTGGTTGTCCAGCGCGCCGAACGGCTCATCGAGCAGCAGGATCTTGGGGTCGTTGGCCAGCGCCCGCGCAATCGCCGTGCGCTGCTGCATGCCGCCCGAGAGCTGCTTCGGATAGTGATGCTCGAAGCCGCGCAGCCCCACGCGGGCCATGAAATAGTCGCTGCGTTCCTTCTGGTCCGCCGCGCTCATGCCGCGCTCGCGCAGGCCAAAGCGCACGTTCTGCTCGATGGTCAGCCACGGAAAGAGCGTGTACGACTGGAACACCATGCCGCGATCGGCGCCCGGGCCGGCCACCGGCTGGCCGTCGAGCAGCACGCGCCCGCCCGAAGGCGTGTCCAGCCCCGCCACGATGCGCAGCAGCGTGGACTTGCCGCAGCCCGAGGGGCCGAGGATGGTCACGAAGTCGTTGTCCCGCACGTCGAAGTCCACCGGCAGCAGCGCCTGCGTGACGCCACCGCGCGGATTCGAAAACGTACGAGAAACCTGCTGGATCGACAGCGCGCTCATTTGATCGAACTCCACGGAAACAGGCGCTGGTTGGCCAGCTTGAAGACGAGGTCGGACACCAGCCCGATGCAGCCGATGACGATGATCCCGAAGATGATCTGCCCGGTGTTGAGCAGCGCCTGGCTGTCCGTGATCATGTGGCCGATGCCGGACGACGAGCCGATCAGCTCGGCCACGATCACATAGGTCCAGGCCCAGCCCAGCACCAGCCGCAGGATCTCGGCGATCTCCGGCGCCGCGCCCGGAATCAACACGCGCCGCACGATGCCGCGCGGCGTGGCGCCGAGCGTGTAGGCCGCCTCCACCAGATCCTTGCGGGCCCCGCCCACCGTCACCGCCACCATCAGCACAATCTGAAAGAACGAGCCGATGAAGATGACCAGCAGCTTCTGCGTCTCGCCGATGCCGGCCCAGAGGATCAGCAGCGGGATAAAGGCCGAGGCCGGCAGGTAGCGGCAAAACGAGACGAAGGGCTCGAAGAACGCCTCCGCCGCCTTGTACGCGCCCATGAAGATGCCGAGCGGCACGGCCAGCACGGCGGCCAGCACGAAGCCGCCCACCACGCGCCACACCGTCATGCCGATGTCGCCGAGGAAGTTGTATTGCGTGAACAGGGTCACGCCTTCGCGCGCCATGGTCAGCGGATCGGCCAGGAAGGTACGCGGCACGAAGCCGCCCAGCGTGACCGCCGCCCACAGCGCGAAGAAGACGGCGAAGAACGACAGGCCGAGCAGCCAGCGCGCGTGGCCGCCCACCGGCACCAGCGGCGACAGCCACGGATGGCGGCGGCGCGGGGCGCTGTCGTCGCCGGCGCCGCTTGCACTGGCGGCCGGCGCGGGCATGCGGCCGGCGGGCGTGGAAACCTGCGTCACCTGGGTCATGGCGGCCTCCGGCTTACTTGAGGAATCGGGCGTCATAGAGCGTGGTCACGTCCGGCGTCTGCCGGATCACGCCAATATCGAGCAGCACGGCCGCGGCCTCCTTGCTGAAGCTGGCCAGCTCGCCCGCGAAGAAGGTGCGATTGGCCGCCTTGTCCTGCCAGCGCAGGTAGGCCGACGACTTGGCGAACTGCTCGCCGGTCTGCTTGACCGCGGCGCCCATGATCTCGTTCGACTTGGCCGGGTCCTTGCGAATCATCTCAAGGGCCTCGAAGTAGCTGTCCACCAGCGCCTGGGCAGCCTTCGGGTTGTCCTTGAGCCATTTCGGCGCGCAGCCGAGGGTGTCGGTCACCATCGGGTAGTCGAGCGTGGTGGCGAGGATCTTGCCCTTGTCCGGATTGGCACGCACCGTCGACAGATACGGCTCGTAGGTCATCGCACCATCGTTCTGGCCGGCCACGAAGGCCTGCGCGGCGGCCTGCGGGGACAGCGTGGTCAGCTTCACGTCCTTGAGCGTCATGCCGTTCTTCTTGAGCATCCACGCCAGCCCGAAATACGGCGCGGTGCCCGGCGCATCCACGCCGATGGTCTTGCCCTTGAGGTCCGCGAACGACTTCACATCCCCGCGCACCGCCAGGCCGTCCGCGCCATAGGATTTGTCCAATTGCACGATCTGCGTGATCGGCACGCCGTTGGCGTTCCACGCCACGTGGGTCTCCACCGTGGTGGCCGCGCACTGGATCGCGCCCGAGGCCAGCGCCAGGTGGCGGTCCTTCTGCGGAATCATCTTGATATCCACGTCCACGCCGTTCTTCTTGAAGATGCCGGCCTTGTCAGCGAGCGTGAGCGGGGCGAAGCCGGTCCAGCCGCTCATGCCGAGCGTCACGGGCGTGTTCTGCGCGTGGGCCGGGGCGGCGAGCGTGGTGACGAGGGATGCGAGGGCGATGGCGGCGAGCGTTGCGCGGCGGTGCAGGGTCATGCTGTCGGCTCCTTTGTGGTCGGGCAAATGGTGCTATGCCTGTCTATACAAGTCAACGCGGGGTTTGCACTAGGCGAGGCCCCGAAAAAGCGCCGGATACGCCTTGTTTCGCACCGATATGGGGTGCTTGTGCACAATCCTGTATAGACAGCAGCACCGCGGCGACATGGATCGCAAGCGGTGTGCCAGGGGAGCCTCAAACCCAGTCAGGCCGGGTCAGGCGTCAAAGAAGTCCGTGACGGTGGGATAGCGAAGCCGCAGCCGCAGTTCGCGCTTGAGGCGGCCGTTGTCGAGCCGGCGCGATTCGCTCATGAAGCTCAGCAGTGCCGGTTCGATCACCTCATGCGCCTGCTGGCGGGTGATGCGCGGCGGCCGGGGCAGGCCCCGGCGGTCCGCCACGAGGTCGAAGTAATCGGCCATGCGCAGCTCGGTGTCGTCGCTGGCGTGCACCACGCGCTGGGGCCGGCCGCGCCAGAGCGCCGCGATCATGGTGCGAGCGAGGTCGTCGGCATGGATATGGCTGGTGTAGACGTCGTCCTGCGGCGCCAGCGCCGGCGTGCCCTTGTGCAGCCGGGCCACGGGCAGGCGGTCCGCCGCGTAGATGCCGGGAATGCGGACGATGCTGGCGCGCCAGCCCGCATCGCGCCCGAAATGGCGCACGGCGGACTCGGCCGCCACGCGCCGGCGCGCCCGGGGCGTCTGCGGACGCACGGTGTCGAATTCCTGAACGCGGGCGCCGCCCCGGTCGCCGTAGACGCCGGTCGTGCTGGCATAGACGAAAACGCCGGCAGACTGGTGCCGGGCCGCCGCCTCAAACGCGCGGTGCCAGCCCCGCTCGGGTAGAATGGCGGCCTCGCTGGCGGCGTGGGCAGCCATGCGCCCGGACCGGGCGCGGCGCCATGCCGTGCGGCGCAACGCAGCCAGCAAGGCACGTGTGCGCGGATCGCCGCTCCCCTGTGCGGGCGGCGGGGCCAGGTCGATGACCCGGTCCGCCAGTCCGCGCAGCCGTGCCAGCGTGGCCGGCCGGTCCAGATCGGCCACCAGCGGCACCGCGCCCGCGGCGCGCAACTCGGCCCGCCGGGCCGGCTGCGACGTCACGGCGAACACGCGCATGCGTGCCGCCAGCAGGCGCAGCACACGCGAACCGACATCACCGCAGCCCACGATCAGCAGGCGCGGACGGCCCAGGCGGCGACCCGCCCGGGAGTAAGACAATGCCGCATGCGGCGACAGAATTTGGCTCATAGACCTGATTATGGCTTATCAAGTAACCGTCATGCCCAGCGGCCACAAGTTCGAGGTGGCTGCCGATGAAACCATCCTCGGCGCGGCCCTGCGCCACAGCATCGGCCTGCCCTACGGCTGCAAGAACGGCGCCTGCGGCTCCTGCAAGGGCCGTGTGGTCGAAGGCAGCTTCGTCCAGGGCGACCATGCCGCCTCGGCGCTGACGGCGCAGGAAAAGACCGAAGGCCGCGCGCTGTTCTGCTGCGCCAACGCCACCTCGGACATCACCATCGAGTGCCGGGAAGTGCACGGCGCCGGCGACATCCCCATCAAGAAGATTCCCTGCCGCGTGAGCACGCTGGAGCGCCTGGCGGACGACGTCATCGCCATCCGCCTGCAACTGCCCGCCACCGAGCGCATGCAGTACCTGGCCGGCCAGTACGTGGAATTCCTGCTGCGTGACGGCAAGCGCCGCAGCTACTCCATCGCCACGCCGCCCCACGAGGAAGGCCCGATCGAGCTGCACATCCGCCATATGCCCGGCGGCGCATTCACCGACTACGTGTTCGGCGCCAAGGAAGGCGCCCCGGCCATGAAGGAGCGCGACATCCTGCGCTTCGAAGGCCCGCTGGGCAGCTTCTTCCTGCGCGAGGACTCCGACAAGCCGATCATCCTGCTGGCCTCCGGCACCGGCTTCGCGCCGATCAAGGCCATCGTCGAGCATGCCGCCTATACCGGCATCGACCGCAAGATGACGCTGTACTGGGGCGGCCGCCGCCCGGCCGACCTGTACATGCACGCGCTGTGCGAGCAGTGGGCGCGCGACCTGCCGAACTTCCAGTACGTACCGGTGATCTCCAACGCCCAGGCCGAGGACAACTGGGCGGGCCGCACCGGCTTCGTGCACCAGGCCGTGATCGACGATCATCCGGACCTGTCCGGCCACGAGGTCTACGCCTGCGGCGCCCCGGTGATGGTCAACGCGGCCCGCACGGACTTCGCCGCCCAGTGCCAGCTGCACGAGGACGCGTTCTTCGCCGACTCGTTCACGTCCGAGGCCGACATGCACCCGGCCGGGGCCGCCTGACCACCCCCCGCCGTTCCGTCGACACAACAATGCCACCCGGGTCTGCCAGACTTTCCGCAATTGGTTTTGACACCCGGGTGCATGCGCCTTATATTGGCCGACATGAACACGATCATGCTCCGACGCCGCGCACGTACGTCGCTCCCTCCCAGGGTGCCTCGCGGCTGACCGTCCATCGCATCTGTTCAGGTCGACAAGCCACGGGCAACCCCCGTGGCTTTTTGTTTTTGCCGGTCTGATCCTCTCACCCCTTACTCGCCGAACCCAGGAGTCCGCCATGGCATTTGCCGATTTTCCCGTCCAATCCCTGATGTACATCACCAACCGCCCCGAGCTGGTCTTCACCGAAGGCAAGGGTTCCTGGCTGACGGACCATAACGGCAAGCGATACCTGGATTTCGTGCAGGGCTGGGCAGTGAACAGCCTTGGCCATTCGAACGAAGGCATGATCGAGGCGCTGGAGAAGCAGGCCCGCAAGCTGCTGAACCCGAGCCCCGCCTTCTACAACGAGCCGATGCTGGTGCTATCCAAGCAGCTCACCGACAACAGCTGCTTCGACAAGGTCTTCTTCGCCAACAGCGGCGCCGAGGCCAACGAAGGCGCCATCAAGCTGGCCCGCAAATGGGGGCGCAAGCACAAGAACGGCGCGTACGAGATCATCACCATGGACCACAGCTTCCATGGCCGCACGCTGGCCACCATGAGCGCGTCGGGCAAGGCCGGCTGGGACACCATCTTCGCGCCGCAGGTGCCGGGCTTCCCGAAGGCGGAGCTGAACAACCTGGCCTCGGTGGAGGCCCTGATCACCGACAAGACCGTCGGCATCATGCTGGAGCCGGTGCAGGGCGAAGGCGGCGTGATTCCCGCCACGCGCGAGTTCATGCAGGGCCTGCGCGCGCTGGCGGACAAGCACAAGCTGCTGTTCATCGTCGATGAAGTGCAGACCGGCTGCGGCCGCTGCGGCACGCTGTTCGCCTACGAGCTGTCGGGCGTGGAGCCGGACATCATGACGCTGGGCAAGGGCATCGGCGGCGGCGTGCCGCTCTCCGCCCTGCTCTGCAAGGCCGAGGTGGCCAGCTTCGAGGCCGGCGACCAGGGCGGCACCTACAACGGCAACCCGCTGATGACGGCCGTGGGCAGCAGCGTGATTGCCCAGCTGACCGCGCCGGGCTTCCTGGACGACGTGAAGGCGAAGGGACAGTACCTGCGCGAGCAGCTGCTGGCCCTGTCGGACGAGTTCGGCCTGGGCGGCGAGCGTGGCGAGGGCCTGCTGCGCGCCCTGGTGCTGAACAAGGAGATCGGTGCGCAGATCGTGGAAGAAGCGCGCGAAATGGCGCCGGAAGGGCTGCTGCTGAACGCCCCGCGTCCGGGCCTGCTGCGCTTCATGCCGGCGCTGAACGTGACGCGCGCCGAGATCGACCAGATGATCGGCATGCTGCGCACGCTGTTGAAGAAACTGGCCTGATTTGAAGTTTCTACGATGAAAAAAAGCCTCGCGATGCGAATCGCGAGGCTTTTTTTACTTGCCGGGAACCTGTCGGGCGCTTACTCGCCCAGGTAGGCCGCCCGCACCTTGGGGTCGTCCAGCATCTGCTTGGCGTCGCCGCTCATGGTGATCAGGCCGGACTCCATCACGTAGCCGCGGTGGGCAGCCTGCAGCGCCAGGCGCGCGTTCTGCTCCACCAGCAGCACGGTCACGCCCTGCGCGGACACCGTGCGCACCACCTCGAAGATCTTCTCGACCATGATCGGCGAGAGACCCATCGACGGCTCGTCCAGCAGCAGCAGCTTGGGCTGGCTCATCAGCGCGCGCGCCATGGCCAGCATCTGCTGCTCGCCGCCGGACATCGTGCCGGCCAGCTGGTCCGCCCGCTCCTTCAGGCGCGGGAAGGTCTCGAACATGCGGTCGATGTCGCGCTTGATACCCGCGTCATCGTTGCGCGTGTACGCGCCCATCTGCAGGTTCTCGGTGATGGTCATGCGCGCGAACACGCCGCGGCCTTCCGGCACCATCGCCAGACCCTGCTTCAGCAGCGTGTAGCTGGGCACGCCCTTGATGGACTTGCCCATGTACTCCACGTCGCCGCCGGCCCAGCCCTGCAGGCCGGTGATGGCCTTCATGGTGGTGGTCTTGCCCGCGCCGTTGGCGCCGATCAGGGTTACCAGCTCGCCGTCGTGGATGTCCAGATCCACGCCCTTGACGGCCTGGATGCCGCCATAGGCCACCTTCAGGCCGGAAATCTTCAGTACTGTCTGTTTCATTGCGCGTCTCTCCCGCCTTAGTGTGCCGATGCGCCGAGGTAAGCCTCGATCACCGCGGGATTGTTCTGCACGTCTTGCGGCAGGCCCTGGGCGATGACCTTGCCGTAGTCCAGCACGGTCATCTGGTTGCACAGGCCCATCACCAGCTTCACATCGTGCTCGATCAGCAGGATGGTGCGGCCGTCGTTGCGGATCTTGTCGAGCAGGCCGCGCAACTCCACCTTCTCGGTGGCGTTCATGCCGGCCGCGGGCTCGTCCAGCGCCAGCAGCTTGGGCTCGGTGGCCAGCGCGCGGGCAATCTCCAGGCGGCGCTGGTGGCCGTAGGAGAGGTTACGCGCGGTGAAGTTGGCGTACTTGCCGATGCCGACGTAGTCCAGCAGGTCGTGGGCCATGTCCTCGATGCCCTCTTCCTCGCGCCGCACCGAAGGCGGACGGAAGATCGCACCGAACACGCCAGCCTTGGTCCGCACGTGGCGGCCTACCATCACGTTCTCCAGCGCGGTCATCTCGCCGAACAGGCGGATGTTCTGGAACGTGCGGGCGATGCCAGTCCTGGCCACCTCATGCACGGCAGTGGGCTGGTAGGCGCTGCCGCCGAGCATGAACTCGCCCGAATCGGGCGTGTACAGGCCGGTGATGACGTTGAAGAACGTGGTCTTGCCGGCGCCGTTGGGGCCGATCAGGCCGTAGATCTCGCCCTTGCGGATCTGCAGGCCCACGTCGGACAGGGCCTGCAGGCCGCCGAAGCGCTTGTTGACCCCCTGTACGGACAGGAGGATTTCGTTGTTGCTCATGATGTCCTCCTGGTCAGAAACGGCCAACGCTGCCCGCCCGGCGCACCACCGGACGGTCTTCCTTGCGCGGCGACGGCCACAGGCCGGCCGGGCGATACAGCATCACCCCCACCAGTGCCAGACCGAACATCAGCTGGCGCAGCACCTCGGCATCGACGATGACATGGCCGAACAGGCCGGTCTGCATCGGCTCCGCCACCACGCGCAGCAGTTCCTGGAAGCCCACCAGCAGGATGCCGCCCAGGATCACGCCCGGGATATGGCCCATGCCGCCCAGCACCACGATGGCCAGGATGTAGATCGATTCCCACAGCGTGAACGACTCGGGCGAGACAAAGCCCTGAAATGCGCCGAATACGGCACCCGACACACCGCCAAACGAGGCGCCCATGGCAAAGGCCAGCAGCTTCACGTTGCGGGTGTTGATGCCCATCGCCTTGGCGGCGATCTCGTCTTCACGAATCGCCACCCATGCGCGGCCGATACGCGAGTTCTGCAGGCGCAGGCAGACGAACACGATCACGATGACCAGGAACACCAGCAGGTAGTAGTACATGAACACCGGCGTGAACTTCAGCCCGAAGATCTCGTGGGATTTCGAGAAATCGAAGCCAAAGATGTGTACCGGGTCTACCGCCGTGATGCCCTTGGGGCCGTTGGTGATGTTGATCGGACGGTCCAGGTTGTTCATGAAGATACGAACGATCTCGCCGAAGCCCAGCGTCACGATGGCCAGGTAGTCGCCGCGTAGCTTGAGGGTTGGCGCGCCCAGCATGACGCCGAACAGCGCCGCCACCCCAAGTGCAATAGGCAGCACAAACCACATCGACAAATGCAGCCCGTTCGGGAACAGCTGCTGGATCCATTCGAACTGGTTGGCCAGGTGCGGCGAACCGAGCAGCGCCATCAGGTAGGCGCCCACCGCGTAGAACGCGATGTAGCCCAGGTCCAGCAGGCCGGCAAAGCCGACCACGATGTTCAGGCCCAGCGCCAGCATGATGTAGAGCAGCGCGAAGTCGAGCACGCGCACCCAGTAGTTGCCGCCGAAGGTCTGGACGAAGAATGGCGCGCACAGCGCCACGACGAGGAAGCCCAGCAGGGCCGCCAGCGTCTTGGCCGGCACGCGGGACGGTGCCGCGACGGCCGTGGATGGAATCGGGGTATTCATGGATTCGCTCTCCTCAGGCGCGGTCGGCCACGCGTTCGCCCATGATGCCGGACGGACGGAACACAAGTACGGTAATCAGCACGATGAACGCGAACACGTCCTGGTAATTCGAGCCGAACACCCCGTTGGTCAGGTCGCCGATGTAGCCGGCGCCCAGTGCCTCGATCAGGCCCAGCAGCATGCCGCCGACCATTGCGCCGGCCAGGTTGCCGATGCCGCCCAGCACTGCGGCGGTGAACGCCTTCAGCCCGGGGATGAAGCCCATGTAGAAGTGCGCGTTGCCGTAGTTGGTGGCCATCATCACGCCCGCCAGCGCCGCCAGGGCGGCGCCGATCATGAACGTGGCCGAAATCACGAAGTTGGGGTTCACGCCCATCAGGCCCGCCACCTTCTGGTTCTCGGCGGTGGCGCGCATGGCGCGGCCGAGCTTGGTGCGGTTGACCAGGGCCAGCAGGCCAGCCATCACCATCACGGCCATGCCGATGATGACGATTTCCTTGCCAGTGATGGTGGCGCCCGTGGAACCGATGTCGATCGGGCTCGAGGGCAGTAGCTGCGGGAAGGTCAGCGGGTTGCGCGACCAGATCAGCATGCCCATCGTCTGGAGGATGATGGAGACGCCGATGGCGGTGATCAGCGGGGCCAGGCGCGGCGCGTTGCGCAATGGCCGGTAGGCAATCCGCTCGATCGAAAAGGACAGTACTGCACAGACCGGCATGGCGATCAGCGTGGCGATCACCAGCGTCAGCCACTCGGGCAGGCCGGGGGCGAACTTCTGCAGCCCCATGATGGCTGACAACGCGGTCAGCGCGCCAATCATCAGCACGTCGCCGTGCGCGAAATTGATGATGCCCAGAATGCCGTAGACCATGGTGTAGCCCAGTGCGATCAGCGCATAGATGCTGCCGAGCACCAGACCGTTCACGATCTGCTGGATAAAGATATCCATGAAAACTCCTGCTTCAGCCCCGCGCCGCGCGGCATGGTGTGGATGCCGTGGGTGGGACGGTAATGTTGGATGGTTCGGGTAGAGAGGTGATGAGTTGCTGGTGTGCTGCCCGCCCTGTTCCATCCATGGTAAGGATGCTGTCAACCGTTGGCGAGACTAAAAAGAACGGCACCGCAAAATACTCACGGTGCCGTTCGGATGGGCCGGTAAGCCCGGAATTACATCTTCACGACGTCGAGGACGGACTTCTTCTTGTCCTTGTACTCGTACAGCGTGATGGTGCCTTCCTTCATGTCGCCCTTCTCGTCGAAGGCGATGTTGCCGATCACGCCCTTGTAGTTCGTCTTGGGCATTTCGGCCAGGATGGCGGCCGGCTCGGACGAGTTGGCGCGCTTCATGGCATCGACAACGACCATCACGGCGTCATACGTGAACGGTGCGTAGATCTGCACCGGGGCGTTGAAACGGGCCTGGTAGCGCTTCTGGAAGTCGTCGCCGGCTTCCATCTTGGACAGGGCCAGACCAGCTTCCGAGCAGATGATGTTGGTCACGGCATCGCCGGCCAGCTCAGCCACCTTGTCGGTACACACGCCGTCGCCGCCCACGATCTTCGAGGCGATGCCCAGTTCCTTGGCCTGCTTGGCGAACGGACCGCCGGTGGCATCCATGCCGCCGTACATGATCACGTCCGGCTTCTTGCCCTTGATCTTGGTCAGAATGGCCTTGAAGTCCGTGGCCTTGTCGTTGGTGGCTTCACGTGCCACCACGTTCACGCCCGAAGCCTTGGCAGTCTTCTCGAACTCGTCGGCCAGGCCCTTGCCGTAGGCGGTGGCATCGTCGACGATGGCCACGCTCTTGGCGCCCAGGCTCTTGGCGGCGTAGTTGGCCAGTGCCGGACCCTGCTGGGCGTCGGTGGCCACCACGCGGTACGTGGTCTTGAAGCCTTGCTTGGTGTAGTCGGGATTGGTCGACGACGGCGAGATCTGCACGATGCCCGCATCGCTGTAGATCTTCGAGGCCGGGATCGACACGCCCGAGTTCAGGTGACCCACCACGGCGACGACCTTGGCGTCCACCAGCTTCTGGGCCACGGCGGTGCCGGTCTTCGGATCGGCGGCGTCATCTTCACCCACCAGCTCCAGCTTGATCTTCTTGCCGCCGATTTCCAGACCGGTCTTGTTGACTTCTTCCACGGCCAGGCGGGCGCCGTTTTCGTTGTCCTTGCCAAGGTGGGCAATGCCGCCCGTCAGCGGAGCCGCGTGACCGATCTTGACGATGGTTTCACCGCCACCTGCAGCCGGCGCCGCCGCGGCAGGTGCCGATGCTGCCGCATCAGCCGGCTTTTCTTCTTTCTTGCCACATGCAGCGACCAGCGCCACAGCGGCCGCGATCGGCAGAATCTTGGCAAACGTGAATTGCATGAGTGATCTCCTAGGATTCACAAAAACAGGGAAATACTACGCCTCCCGGACGTATTCCCTGGACCGCCCTTTGTTTAGTTTCAATTTGAAACGCGCGCATTGTATCCCCTTTCTTCGCGGATGCAATACGCGACGCAACAACCTGAACCATTTACCCACCAATTGCGCTAGGGAATTTCCCCAATGCACAGATTGGGGCAATCTCCGCCCATTTGGCAGACCTGTCCCCCGTGCTTACAAGAATCGTGCCCGAGTCTCTCCGGAGGCGCTTGCGCCACGTCGTAAGCCTGTGCCGCGCCACATATAATGGGCAGGTATTAATTAGGTATTTCATTTCAAATATCGAGCGGCCACTCTAATGTGCAGAATGTAGCGGCGCACCATAATAGGGAAAACCCCATCATCGGGGATTACCCTGATATTGTCTGGGTGTTAAGACACGTATTGCGGCATTATGGCGCGGGGCGTGGGTTTGCAAACCCTTAAATGTCTACAATAGTGCGGCAGCGCACGTCGGGACGAAAATGGCGGGCGCACAGAGACGCACCAGCGCGGTGCGATGGCAGAGCATCGAACAACGGGGAAGGAAAAAAGGCGGGGGGACGGCAGGCGCGGACACCGACCCGCTTCAGGTCGATGTCCGGCAATCAGGCGGAAACAGGCAGGATCAGGACTGCACGGACACGCTGGCGAGGCCGCGCGGCAGCGGGAAGGACATGTTCTCCTCCACGCCTTCCAGCGCACGCACATTGCGCACGCCGAACGTGCGCAGGCGCTCGACAATGGCCTGGGCCAGTGCTTCGGGCGCCGAGGCCCCCGCGGTCAGGCCGATCCGGCGCTTGCCCGCCACCCATTCCGGCTTGAGCTGGTCAGGATCGTCGACCATGTAGGCCGGCACGCCGAGGCGGTCCGCCAGTTCGCGCAGGCGGTTCGAGTTGGAGCTGTTCGGGCTGCCCACCACGATCACCACCTCCACCTGCGGCGCCATGAACTTCACGGCGTCCTGGCGGTTCTGCGTGGCATAGCAGATGTCCTGCTTCTTGGGTTCGCGGATATCCGGGAAGCGCGCCTTCAGCGCCGCCACGATCTCGGCGGTCTCGTCCACCGACAGCGTGGTCTGCGTGACGTAGGCCAGCTGCGACGGATCGGACACGGCCAGGCGGTTGACGTCCTCGACCGACTCCACCAGCAGCATGCCTCGCTCGGCCTGGCCCATCGTGCCTTCCACCTCGGGATGCCCCTTGTGGCCAATCATGATGATCTCGCAGCCTTCGGCGCGCATCTTGCCCACCTCGACGTGCACCTTGGTCACCAGCGGGCAGGTGGCGTCGAACACGGTGAGGCCACGCGCGGTGGCGTCCGCGCGCACTTCCTTCGACACGCCGTGGGCGCTGAAGATCACGGTGGAACCGGGTGGCACTTCGTCCAGTTCGTCGACGAACACCGCGCCCTTGTTGCGCAGATCGGCCACCACGTAGGCGTTGTGGACAATCTCGTGGCGCACGTAGATCGGCGCGCCGAACAGCGCCAGCGCGCGTTCGACGATCTCGATCGCGCGGTCCACGCCGGCGCAGAAGCCGCGCGGCTGCGCCATCAGGATCTCGGCGTCGATGGGGAGAGTGAGCTCGGGCATGCTGGGGTCCGTCACAACGGCTGACATCAGAGAATTCCGATCAATTGGACATCGAACAGGATGGTCTGTCCGGCCAGCGGGTGGTTGAAGTCGAACAGCGCGGCGGTCTCGCCGAATTCCTTCAGCACACCGGCGTACTTGCCGCCGTTCGGTGCATTGAATTCCACGAGGTCGCCGGGCGAATAGTCTTCCTCGAACGAGCTGTTCTCGCGCAGCGTGGCCAGCGAGACCCATTGCAGCAGTTCGGGGTTGCGCGGGCCGAAGGCATGCTCCGGCGCCAGGCGGTAAGTCATGCGCTGGCCCTCGGGCATGCCGAGCAGCGCCGCCTCGAGATTGGGCGCGAGCTGGCCCTGGCCAAGCAGCAGCGTGGCGGGTTTTTCCTCGAACGTGCTCACGACTTCGGTGCCGTTATCGAGGGAGATACTGTAGTGGAGGGTCAGGAAGGAGTCCGCCAGGACTGTCTTGCGGGCGGCCGCGCCGCCGCCTTCCGCTTCCGACGCAAAAGTTTGCAAATTCATGGGTGATCAACCGGTCAACAACCCGTATTGTATTCGACTGGCCCATCCGGCGCCGGCCTCCGTCGCAGCCGGCATGACTGACAGTGTGGCAATTTCTGGAGACGATTCGATGTCGATGATGCCAATTCCCCGCTGGCCCGCCCAGGAGCGACCCCGCGAAAAGCTGGCCCTGGGCGGCCCGGGAGCATTGTCCGACGCTGAATTACTCGCTGTTTTCCTGCGCGTAGGAAGCCCCGGCAAGAGCGCCGTGGACCTCGCCCGGGAGCTGCTGGTGCGCTTTGGCTCGCTGACGCGGCTGTTCGCCGCCGATACCGATGCCCTCGCCACCATCAAGGGCATGGGCGCCGCCAAGCAGGCCCAGCTGCGCGTGGTGCCGGAGCTGACCCGGCGCGCGCTGGCCGAGACGCTCAAGGCCCCGCGCAGCCTGGATTCCGAGCGCGCCGTCCGCGCCTACCTGCGGCTGACGCTGTCACGCCTGCCGCACGAGGTCTTCATCGCCCTCTATCTGGATAGTGCGTACCGCCTGCTCGCCAATGTGGAGCTCGGGCGCGGATCACTGGGCGGCGTCACGGTCTACCCGCGAGAAGTGGCGCGCGAAGCGCTTTCTTACAACGCCGCCTATATCATCGTCGCGCACAACCACCCACACGGCCCCCCGGAACCCAGCCTCGCTGACCTTTCCACCACACGACATCTCGCGCGGGCGCTCGCCGTGCTGGACATCGGGCTGCTGGACCATTACATTGTGGCCGGCAGCGAAATCTACTCGTTCGCCGAACATGACCGGCTGCCTGCCGTCCCGCCCACGTGAGCGCGTCCACGTGATCCCGGCAGCACGGCAAACCTGCGGCACAACACTTAGTCTTCCCCTCAGCGCGGAAGGCGTTGATTCGCCAGTCGTTTCCGGTCTATAATGTTCGTTTTGCTGAAGTCTCAATCCGCTGCAGTCCGGGCCCGCGCGCCTTTTGTTGATCTGTTGCGAACATTGTCCACGAATAAGATTTAGGAGTGCTTCATGGCACGCGTCTGTCAAGTGACCGGGAAAGCGCCGATGGTCGGCAACAACGTTTCCCACGCAAACAACAAGACCAAGCGCCGTTTTCTGCCCAACCTGCAGAACCGCCGCTTCTTCGTTGAATCGGAAAACCGCTGGGTGAGCCTGCGCGTCTCGAACGCCGGCCTGCGCCTGATCGACAAGAAAGGCATCGACTCCGTGCTCGCCGACCTGCGCGCACGTGGCGAAGTCTAAATAGGAGTACAACATGGCCAGCAAAGGCGGACGCGACAAGATCAAGCTGGAATCGACCGCAGGTACGGGTCATTTCTACACGACCACGAAGAACAAGCGCACCATGCCGGAAAAGATGGAGATCTCGAAGTTCGATCCCGTCGCCCGTAAGCACGTGCCTTACAAGGAAACCAAGATCAAGTAATTGATCCGGTCTCCGATGAAGAACCCCGCCGAGCACCTCGCTTCGCGGGGTTTTTTGTTGCCCACTTTTATGGGCCGCAAACCCTTGCGCCATAAGGGCTGCGACGTCCGCGAACCCGTATGCGGGTGTACACTTTCCCGCTTTCCCTGACGCGCATTCGCTCCGCGCGACCTGCACCATGAACTTCGACGTCGCGATCGTCGGCAGCGGGCTGGCCGGCCTCACCGTCGCGCTGGAACTGGCCGATAGCCACCGGGTTGTTATTCTCAGCAAGCGCGCCATGACCCAGGGCGCCAGCGACTGGGCCCAGGGCGGCATCGCCGCAGTGCTCGACTCCGGCGACAGCCACGACGAGCACACGCAGGACACGCTGGTTGCCGGCGCCGGCCTGTGCGACGAAGGAGCGACGCGCTTCATCGTGGAGCACGGGCGCGAAGCCATCCAGTGGCTCATCGACCGGGGCGTGCCCTTCACGCGCGACGCGCAGGCCGAACTGGGCTTCCACCTGACGCGCGAAGGCGGCCACAGCCGCCGCCGCATCATCCACGCGGCGGACGCCACGGGCCACGCCGTGGTCACCACGCTGACCGAGCAGGCGCGACAGCACCCGAACATCACGATCATCGAAGATCATTTTGCGATCGACCTGATCACGGCCGCCAAGCTCGGCCTGCCGGGCAACCGCTGCTACGGCCTCTATGTGCTCGACGACACCACGGGCGCCGTGCGCACGATCACGGCCACCCACACGGTGCTGGCCGCCGGCGGTGCGGGCAAGGTCTATCTCTATACGACCAACCCGGACACCGCGACCGGCGACGGCATTGCCATGGCGTGGCGCGCCGGCTGCCGGGTGTCGAACATGGAATTCATCCAGTTCCATCCGACCTGCCTCTACCACCCCTACGCCAAGTCGTTCCTGATTTCCGAGGCGGTGCGTGGCGAAGGCGGCCTGCTGAAGCTGCCCGACGGCACCCGCTTCATGCCCGACCATGACCCGCGCGCCGAACTGGCGCCGCGCGACGTGGTAGCACGGGCCATCGACTTCGAGATGAAGAAGCGCGGCCTCGACTGCGTCTACCTCGATATCACGCACCAGCCGGAAGCGTTCCTGAAAGAACATTTCCCGACGATCTACGCACGTTGCCTGGAGTTGGGCATCGATATCACCCGGGAGCCGATTCCCGTGGTGCCGGCCGCCCACTATACGTGCGGCGGCGTGGTGACTGACACAGCGGGCCGCACGGACCTGTCGAACCTGTACGCCGTGGGCGAGACCGCCTGCACCGGCCTGCACGGCGCGAACCGGTTGGCCTCCAATTCGCTGCTCGAATGCATGGTGATCGGGCGCGCGGCCGCCGAGGACATCGCCCGGCAGGACAAGGCCGGTGCACCGGACATCCGGCTGCCAGCCTGGGACGCCAGCCGCGTGGCCGATGCGGACGAGGAAGTGGTGGTGTCCCACAACTGGGACGAACTGCGCCGCATGATGTGGAATTACGTGGGCATCGTCCGCACGGACAAGCGCCTGGAGCGCGCCCAGCACCGGATTGGCCTGTTGCGCGAGGAAATTTCCGAGTATTACGCCAACTTCCGCGTGACGCGCGACCTGCTGGAACTGCGCAATCTGGTAGAAGTGGCCTCGCTGATCGTCGACAGCGCGTACTCGCGTCACGAAAGCCGGGGCCTCCACTTCAGCCGCGACTATCCCGATACCCTGCCCAAGGCGCTGCCGACCGTGCTCCAGCCGCTGCTGGGCCGCGCGGCGCAGCATCGACGCCACAAGGAAAAGTCGTAAAGCACACGTGAAAAAGGGGCCGATACGGCCCCTTCCCTTGCTTCCTCGCTGCACGCTTTGCCGATCTTGGCAGGCGTTATCCGACGATCCGCAGCGAATAGTCGGTCGCGCGCACATCCTTGGTCAGCGCGCCCACCGAGATCCGGTCCACGCCCGTCTCGGCGAATTCCCGGATCGACTCGGCATTGACGCCACCCGACACCTCCAGCAGGGCCCGCCCACGGTTGATTTCCACCGCTTCGCGCATCATCGGCACCGTAAAGTTGTCGATCAGCACCGATTTGGCGCCGGCAGCCAGCGCTTCTTTCAGTTCGGCGATCGATTCCACCTCGATCTGCACCGAAGCGTCCGTGCCCAGCGCCAGCGCGGCCTGCATGGCCGCCGTGATGCTGCCCGCCGCCGCGATATGGTTTTCCTTGATCAGGATGCCGTCATAGAGCGCGAGCCGCTGGTTCTCGCCGCCGCCGATGCGCACCGCGTACTTCTGCGCCAGGCGCAGGCCCGGCAGCGTCTTGCGGGTGTCGAGCACACGGGCCCGCGTGTCGGCAATCAGATCCGCATAGCGCCGGGTGGCCGTGGCCACGCCGGACAGCAGTTGCAGGAAGTTCAGCGATGGGCGCTCCGCCGTCAGCAGCGCGCGCGCCGGACCGGCGATCTCGCACACCACGTCATCGGGCGCCATCCGCGCGCCTTCCTCCTTGAGCCAACGCACCTGAAGCCGCGCGTCGACGGCCGCCATGCATGCGTCGAACCAGGGCTGGCCGCACAGCACCGCACTCTCGCGCACGATCACGCGCGCCCGCACGGGCTTGTCGGCCGGAATCAGCAGACCCGTCAGGTCGCCGGTGCCCACATCCTCGGCAATTGCCGCCTGTACGTTGGCCGCCAGCGCCGCTTGCAGCGCCGGGCCGTAACTCTCGAACACGGAATTCAGGGTCATGCCGGGCCCACTCCCTGGAACAGCGCGCCCGCCTGGGCCAGATCGCTGGCCGGGCGCACATTGGCCTTCTGCTGTGCGGCGAAGTCGAGCATCCGCTCGATGCAGGTAACAGCGCGCTGGCCGATGATCGGGTCCACATGGATCTCGTTGCGCCCCGTTTCCAGCACTTCGGCCAGATTCGTCAGTGCATTCATGGCCATCCACGGGCAATGCGCGCAGCTCTTGCAGGTGGCGCTGTTGCCGGCCGTGGGGGCCTCAATGAAATGCTTGCCCGGCGCGGCCATCCGCATCTTGTGCAGGATGCCGTTGTCAGTGGCCACGATGAATTCGTTGGCGTCGAGGTGCTGGGCTGCCGCAATCAGCTGGCTCGTGGAACCCACCACGTCTGCCTGCGCCACCACATTGGCCGGCGATTCGGGGTGCACCAGGATCTTGGCGTTTGGATAGTCCTTGCGCAGCAGGTCCAGTTCGATGCCCTTGAACTCGTCATGCACCAGGCAGGAGCCCTGCCACAGCAGCATGTCGGCACCGGTTTCCTTCTGGATGTAGCTGCCGAGGTGCTTGTCCGGCGCCCAGAGAATCTTTTCGCCGCGCGCGTGTAGATGTTCGACGATTTTCAGGCCGATGCTGGACGTCACCATCCAGTCCGCACGGGCCTTCACGGCCGCACTGGTATTGGCGTAGACCACCACCGTGCGATCCGGGTGGGCATCGCAGAATGCCGAGAATTCGTCCGCCGGGCAGCCGAGGTCCAGCGAGCACGTAGCGTCGAGGTCCGGCATCAGGATGGTCTTCTCGGGGCTCAGGATCTTGGCGGTCTCGCCCATGAAGCGCACGCCGGCCACGACCAGCGTCTGGGCGGCATGATCGCGGCCGAAGCGCGCCATTTCCAGCGAATCCGACACGCAGCCGCCGGTTTCCTCGGCTAGGTCCTGCAGGTCGGCATCGACGTAATAGTGCGCCACGAGCACCGCGTTGCGCTCCTTGAGCAGCTTGCGGATGCGGGCCTTGAGCCCCTGGCGCTCGTCGGGGGTCAGCGCGGGCGGCACTTTGGCCCAGGCATGAGCCACGCAACTGCCGCCGGCTGCGCTTTCGGTATCCGTCAGGTTCGGTTTCTCGAACTCGACGGCCTTGATCGTTTGTGGGGTCATCTCAGCAGTACTCCTCGGGGCACCCGTGGGCCGCCGCGCTTGGAAGCACGCGGTCTGACCTGGACATGGGGGAGTGTAGCGAAAAGAAAAGCCCCGCCAGGGGCGGGGCTTTTACCATGCGGGCGCGACGCGAATTGTATCAGGCGTACCGGCGCAGGCGCAGCGAAAACTCTTGCAGGGCCTGGATACCGCTGGCTTCGGCGCGATGGCACCACGCCTGCAGTTGCTGGAGCAGCTGTTCGCGCGTGAGGCTCGAACGGCCCCAGATCGCGGCGAGCTCGCGGCGCATTTCCACGAAGGTATGCAGCGCCTTGTTCTGCTCGACGATGCTGGCCAGTTGCTGGCGCTGCGGCGCGGCCAGCTTGCCTTCCTCGCGATGGAACCACTTGCGGGCAAGCTCGAAGTGGCTGTAGTCGGCCGCGCGGCCTTCCTTCAGCTTCTCCAGTTCCTCGTTGTACGCGCTCTTCACGGCCTTGGCGTAGCGCGCCATGACGTCGTAGCGGTTGGCGATGATCGCTTCCAGCGTGTTGTGGTCCACCGGGCGGGCATCCACCAGACGGGCCTTGGGCGGGGTCTTCTTGACCTTGGCCAGCCCCACGGCCTGCATCGCGCGGATGTACCACCAGCCCACATCGATCTCGTACCACTTGATCGAGAACTTGGCTGACGTCGGGTACGTGTGGTGGTTGTTGTGCAGCTCTTCGCCGCCAATGATGAAGCCCCACGGCGACACGTTGGTCGAAGCATCCTCGCAATCGTAGTTGCGATAGCCCCACCAGTGGCCCAGGCCGTTGATGATGCCGGCCGCGTGGATCGGGATCCAGAGCATCTGTACGGCCCAGACCGACAGGCCGATCACGCCGAACAGCGCCACGTCGATGATCAGCATCAGGCCAACGCCCTGCCAGGCGAAGCGCGAGTACACGTTACGCTCGACCCAGTCGTCAGGCGTGCCATGGCCGAACTTGGCGATGGTTTCCTTGTTCTTGGCTTCCTCGCGATACAGCTCCGCGCCTTCCAGCAGCACCTTGCGGATGCCGCGGGTCTGCGGGCTGTGCGGATCGTCCTCGGTCTCGCACTTGGCGTGGTGCTTGCGGTGGATGGCGGTCCATTCCTTGGTCACCATGCCCGTCGTCAGCCACAGCCAGAAGCGGAAGAAGTGCTGCGCAATAGGGTGCAGATCCAGCGACCGGTGCGCCATGCAGCGGTGCAGGAAAATGGTCACGCCGGCGATCGTGATGTGCGTCACCACGAGGGTGTAGATCACGATCTCCCACCAGGACCAGTTGGCAAGGCCGTTGGCGGCCCAGTCAAGAATTGAGTCGAACAAACTGTTCTCCGTCTGTGAATCGAAGGTCTTGCAGCGCGGCACGATGGTGCGGCGCGGCGAACGCGCAGAAAAAAGACTGCGAAATCAGGCGATTGCGATTATTACTGGCGCCTGGCGCAACCTGTCGAGACAGTATGGGAGCCGGGCGAAGGCACGAGCCGCTGCAATCTGGCGGCTGTCTGATGTGGGGCTGCGGCTTGCTCTGCAGGCGCGCGTCAGCCCGGTATTCTACCGGATCGGCGCGACTCGAACATCCGCTTTTTCCCCGACTTTGAGTAGCCCCCGTGGCTTTCGTTCCCCTTTCATGCAAGGGGTGGCGCGGACGCCGCATCCGCCGCCAGGACACGCATTTCCCGCTGCGGATACGGAATCGAGATGCCATGCTCGCGGAAAGTGCGCCAAATGGCACGATTCATCGCCGATTGCACGCCGAGCTTGCCGTTTTGCGGGTCGGCGATATTGACCGCCACCTCGTATTCGATGCCGCTGTCCGCGAACATGACGAGAAAGGCAGCCGGGGCCGGCTCGGGCAGCACGCGCGGCAGGCCGCGCACGCAATCCTGCAGCAAGGTGATCACGGTTTCGGGGTCGGCGGCGTAGTCGGCCTGCACGCGTGTCGCCACGCGCACATTGGTGCCCGAAAACGAATGGTTCTGCACCGATTGGGCAACAAGTTGCTCATTCGGCACAAGCGTCTCGCCATCGCCATTCCGGACCACGGTGTAGCGGGTGCGGATCTGCGAGACGATTCCGGTGTACTTGTCCACCGTGATCTGGTCGCCGAGCTTGACCGAGCGGTCCAGCAGGATGATGAAGCCCGAGATGTAGTTGCTGGCGATCTTCTGCAGACCCAGGCCGAGGCCCACGCCCAGCGCGCCGCCGAAGACCGACAGCACGGTCAGGTCAATGCCGACCAGCGACAGGCTCAGCAGCAGCGACACCAGCAGCAGCAGCGCCTTGGCGATGCGCGTGAGCACCACCTTGAGGTTCGAGTCCAGGCTCGGCGCGCGCATCAGCCGCTCCTCGAGCCAGGAGCCGAACCACATCGCCGCGAGCACGGTCAGCAGAATCCAGACCACGCCCATCAGTGTGCTGGCCAGGCTGACGTCGTGCTTGCCGCCGATCGAGAAGCGCACCGCATGCATCCACGCCATCACATCGGACAGCACGCCCAGCACATACAGCGCCATGCCGAGCCAGACCACCGTGGTGAGCACCTTCTCCACCAGCACCAGCATGCCGTGCAACTGCCCGTTGCCCGACAATACGCGCCGCAGGATGTAGAAGCCGACATAAAGCGAGCTGATACCGAACAGCGGCACCAGCGCCAGCCGCAGCACGCTGATTGACAGGAAGGGCGCCAGCGCGAAGCGCGCCGTCAGGACCAGCAACCAGCCAATCAGCGGAAACATCGCCCGCTCAAGGCTGACGGCGGCCAGCCTGAGCGAGAAACTCGACGATTCGTAGCGCGCTTCCAGCCGTCCGGTCACATGGCGCGCAAGCGGCCATGCCACCAGCAGGCAGGCAGCCAGGACCCCCAGCTGCCAGAAGAAGCCCGGCCCGCCCGCATCGCGGAGCAGGTCGTCAAGCATCTTGCCAAATCCGGAATGCTCCATGGATGCCGGGGCTTATCGGGTACGTTCCAGCACCGCCGCAAAGAAGCCATCGGTCTGATGGATGTGCGGATACAGCGCCAACATGCCGCCTTCTGCCGGCAATTCCGGCACTTCGATCTTCTGCTCGGCCAGCACCTCGGCCACGGGCACCAGACGGAAATTCTCGTGGGTTGCCAGGAAATCGCGGATGATCGCCTCGTTTTCGGCTTCCAGCACGCTGCACGTGGCGTACACAACACGTCCGCCACCCTTCACCAGCCGGGCAGCCGAATCAAGGATGGCCGACTGCTTGGCGGTCAATTCGAGCACCGACTCCGGTGACTGGCGCCACTTCAGGTCGGGGTTGCGGCGCAGGGTGCCCAGGCCGCTGCAAGGCGCGTCCACCAGCACGCGGTCAATCTTGCCGGCCAGACGCTTGATCTTGGCGTCGCGTTCGGAATCGATCAGCACCGGATGCACGTTCGACAGCCCGCTGCGCGCCAGACGCGGCTTCAGGTTGGCCAGCCGCTTCTCGGACACGTCGAAGGCGTAGAGCCGGCCGGTCGAGCGCATGGCGGCGCCCAGCGAGAGCGTCTTGCCGCCGGCGCCCGCGCAGAAGTCCACGACCATCTCGCCACGCTTGGGCGCCACGAGGTGGCACAGCAACTGGCTGCCTTCGTCCTGCACCTCCACGCCGCCGTTGATAAACAGCGGCAACTGGTTCAGCGCGGGCTTGCCCTTGAGGCGGATGCCGGCGGGGGACATCGGGGCGACTTCGGCGGCGATACCAGCCGTTTCCAGCTCGGCCAGGGCCTCTTCGCGGGAGATCTTCGCCGTATTCACACGCAGGTCAAGCGGCGCGGGGCGCAGCCAGGCATCGCCGAGGGCGGTGGTGAAGGCTTCGCCATGGCGCGCGACGAGGTCGTCGTAGAGCCATTCCGGCAGGTTGGCGCGCACGCGCGGCGAGAGGCTGGAGCGCTCAATCGTCGTCAGCCGGTCCAGCCACTCGGCTTCGTCCGGGTAGAGGAACGGGCTCAGGACATCGCGGCCCAGCGTTGCGGCGAGGCCGAGCAGGCCCAGCCGGCGGGTGGCCGCACCGGTGCCGCTTTCGGCGAATTGGCCGAATTCGACGCGTCGGCGCAACACTGCGTAGATCGCCTCGGCGATGATGCCGCGATCCCGATGGCCGAGCTTCGCGTTCTCGCGGAAGTAATAGCTGACCACGGCGTCGGCCGGGCGCGCGAACAGCAGCACCTTGCCCAGCAGCCGCTCGATGTGTTGCAGGTGGAACGCCTGCAGGCCGCTCCCCGAGCGCCCATATGCGCCATCCACCCCTTGCGGGCGCGGCGTGGCGGCCTTGCGGATGGGGCTGCCCTTGCCTTTGCTGCTGCGCGAACGCTGGCGGTTGTCCTGAGGTGTTGCGGGATTACGACTCATTGAGAGATGCCTGCCGCCGGAGCGGAGAGGGCCAGCAACCACTGGGGTTCGGCCGGTTGAACTTGAACCACGCCGTCGCGTACCTGCAGACGGTCTTCCACAAACCAGCGGACGGCGCGGGGATACATCACATGCTCGCAGTCGAGCAAACGCGTGGCGAGCGACTCCGGAGTGTCGCCAGGCAGAACATCGAGTGCTGCTTGCAGCACGATCGGACCATGATCGAGCTCCGGAGTGACGAAATGGACCGTCGCCCCGTGAAACTTGACGCCGGCCTCGAGGGCCTGGCGATGGGTATGGAGTCCCGGGAAACTGGGCAGCAGCGACGGGTGGATATTCAGCATGCGGCCCGCGTAATGCTCCACGAACTCGGGCGTCAGAATGCGCATGAAGCCCGCCAGCACAACGAGATCGGGCTGGTGCGCGTCGATGGCATTGCGCATCGCCGCATCAAAACCGGCACGATCGGGGTACTGCTTGTGGTCCACCACGCCCGTGGCAATGCCGTGTTCCGCCGCAAACGCCAGACCGCTGGCGTCGGGACGGTTCGACAGCACCGCCGCCACGCGCCCCGGCCACTGCTCGGCGGCACAGGCCCGGACGATGGCTTCCATGTTGCTGCCACGCCCGGAAATCAGGATCACAATATTTTTCATCGGCGCGATTCTACCAAGCTGTCGTCCAAACGCTTGCAAAGCGAGCACATTAGGTACTTAATTCACGCGAAACCGACCTCCGGCGCGGGCGCGCGGTGCCCAGTACGATGCATATACCCCTGTGTGATGGATTGTGACGCCTTCCCCGCTCTGATAGAGTGGTCACTACGTCCACGCGCCACTGTGCAAGTAGGTGACAACAAGGACGAGACGGGAAATTAGACGGGAATACGCATGTCGAACGCTGCACCGACTTTGTTGGTGGTCGATGATCATCCTATGGCCCTCTCAGGCACCACCGCATTTCTCGCGGAGGTGATGCCCGATGTCGCCGTCCATGCGGCGGGCAGTGCCAAGGAAGCTCTCCACTCGCTGAACCAGGGATTGCGCCCCGATATCGTGCTGCTCGATATCTGGCTGAACGACGGTACCGGCTTCGATGCCATGCTGGCATTCAAGACCGTGATCCCGAGCGCGCGCTTCATCTTCATGTCCGCCGAGGCCACACCAGAGATTGTGGGCCGCGCGCGGGCGCTCTCCGCCTGCGGCTTCGTGGGCAAGCACCTCGACGCCAACGCCTTCACGGCCGCCGTGCGCAAGGTGCTGGCCGGCGATACCAGCTTCCCCACCGACGAGGCGCTCTCCGGCCGCTCCCAGTCCTTCGGCCCCGCCCATGGCATTCCCGTGACGCCGGCCGAGCTGGGCCTGACGCCGCGCCAAGGCTCGGTGCTCGCACTGGTGCTGGAAGGACTGCCGAACAAGGTCATCGCCCGCAAGCTGGGGCTCACCGAGAATACGGTCAAGGAGCACGTCTCCGCCATCCTGCAACGGCTGGGCGTGCGCACGCGGATGCAGGTCATGTCGCGCATGGAACGGTTCCGGCTTCGCCAGTAATCCATCGTAGGATCTTCAAGCCATAACGCCACCCCGAGCGGTGGCGTTATGCATTGCAGCACGAACGATGGTCAGGCCGGATGGAGCCAGCGCCGCAGCAGCATGCGCAGATTACTCGGGTCCACCGGCTTGGGCAGCACGAAGTAGCCCGCCTCCTCGGCGGCCTGGAGCGCCGCCGATTTCAGGTCTCCGGTCAGCAGTGCGCTGCGCGCCTGGGGCTGCGTGGTCTGCCAGCGTTCGAGCAGATCCAGGCCATTTTCGCTGCCGGGCAGGCGCAGGTCGCAGAAGATGATGTCCGGCTTCAGCCCCTTGGCGAACAGCGCGTCGGCCTCGGCGCCATGGGCGGCGCAGGCCACGCGGATGCCCCACGCCTCCATCAGCGCGATCCACGCCTTGCGGATCTGGCTGTCGTCGTCCACCACCAGCACCGTGCCGCGCAGCCGCTCGGGCTTGGCCTCCTGCGCCTGGATGTTGGCGCGCATGGCGCGCACGGCCTCCACGGTCTCAGCCGGCACCGGCGCCAGCGCGAACCAGAACACCGAGCCCTTGCCCGGCACCGAGCGCACGCCATAGGTGCCGCGCATCAGGCGCACGCATTCCTTGAAGATCGCCAGCCCCAGCCCCAGGCCCTGCGAGGGGTCGCGCTGCGGGTTATGGACCTGGTAATACGGCGAGAAAATGTCCGGGAGGTGCTCGGGCGTGATACCGGCGCCGGTGTCCCAGACTTCGAGCCGGATATGCTTGCGCCGCTGCCGCGCCGTCACCAGCACGCCGCCGCGCTTGGTATAGCGCAGCGCGTTCTGCACCAGATTGAACAGCGCGCGGCGCAGCAGCACCGGCTCGGCCATCGCATACAGCTCGCTCGGCACGCGCGGGCTCAGGGTCAGGCCGCTGTCGCGCGCATCGGCGGCAAACTGGCTCATGACATCGTTGATCAGCGAACTCAGCTCGCACGGCTCCAGCGTCGGCAGCACCTTGCGGCCTTCGAGCTTGGAGAGGTCGAGCAAGGACCGGAACAGCAGGTCGATGGTCTGCGTGCCGGCCGCGACCTGCTCCACCAGCGGATGGAGCGAACTCGACTGGTTGCGCGCACGCAACGCTTCCACGAGCATGACCAGCGCATGCACGGGCTGGCGCAGGTCGTGGCTGGCGGCGGCCAGGAAGCGGGATTTCTCCTCGCTGGCGTGGAGCGCGCGCTCCTTTTCCTCCTGGAACTGCTTGGCCAGCCGGCGGCTTTCGCTCTCCAGCTGGATGGCGCGCACCAGCGTCTGCTGCAGGTTCAGCGCGTGGCGCGCCAGCATCAGCGCGTACAGGGCGAGCAGCACCTGCACGTAGCCGCCGTGGTTCGGGAAGGCGAAATCGGCCAGCAATACGTTCGGCACGAGGATCGGCACGCCCGCGAAGACAAGGTTCGACGGGATGGGCGATTGCGAGGTAGCGCCGCCCGCCAGCACGCCGAGCGTGAGCAGGTACAGCACGCTCGAGAACACCACGGAGCTGGAATACAGGTGCAGCAGCGCAGAGCTGCCCCAGGTCAGGCCGGTGAGGAAGGCGATGGCGCGCATGTGGTTCCACCACTTGCGCGTGTGCGCTGAACGGCTCATTTTTCCAGCGTCGCGCTGGTAGCCAAGATAGAACCAGGTGCCACTGGCGGTCAGCACGGCCATGATCGCGCACCAGGCCAGCAGGGCAATGTGGTTGGCCTCGCTCCAGAAGGCGGCGGCGGTCAGCCACGGCAGCAGGACCGACGCGGCGATGCCGGTGGGCGAGACGCGGTGCACCGTGGCAAGCAGCTTGGCCCGTGTCTCGGTATCCAGTTGTGGCCCGGGCGGGGGCAATATCTTGTTGAGCAGCGCGTTCAAAGAGGGCTCTGGCATGTCCGAGTCGCGCATATCATGCCGGCTTTTGCCTGAGGGCGCCACGCCCGGCGGGCCGGATGACGCACAAAATCAACGCTTGCGGGCAAGGCGCCGCCCTGCCCGGCCCCCGGCTGGCCCGGTCCACCCCCAAAGCGGGGCAAGCCGCCCCATTCGCCTTATAATGCCCCCTTTCCCCAAAACGCTAAGTCCGCCGTCCTCGTGAAAGTCTTCCGCGGCCTGCCCAACGCCGAAAGCCGGGCGCCCTGCGCGCTCACCATCGGCAATTTCGACGGTGTGCATCGCGGCCACCAGTCGTTGCTCGCCCGCGCCCGCGCTGCCGCGGATGCCCGTGGCCTGCCGCTCTGTGTGATGACGTTCGAGCCGCATCCGCGCGAATTCTTCACCCCCGAGCACGCGCCCACGCGCATCGCGCTGTTGCGCGACAAGCTCGACGCCCTGCGCCGCAACGGGGTGGACCGCGTGGTCGTGGAACACTTCAACGCCCATTTCGCCGCCCAGTCCCCGCAGGCATTCGTCGAGAACGTGCTCTGGCACGGACTGCACGCGCGCTGGGTGCTGGTGGGCGATGACTTCCGCTTTGGCGCCCGCCGCGCCGGCGACTTTGCCTATCTCCAGGAAGCGGGCCGCCAGTTCGGGTTCGACGTCGAGCAGATGGGCTCCGTCTCCGAAGGCGGCATCCGCATCTCCAGTTCGGCCGTGCGCCAGGCGCTGGCCGACGGCGACCTCGAGCACGCCCGGCGCCTGCTCGGCCATGGCTATGCCATCAGCGGGCACGTGATCCACGGCCGCAAGCTCGGCCGTGACCTCGGTTTCCCGACGCTGAACCTCAAGATCTCGCACAAGCGGCCCGCCGTGAACGGCATCTTCGTGGTGCAGGTGCACGGGCTGGCCGAACATCCGTTGCCCGGCGTGGCCAGCATCGGCGTCCGGCCCACCGTCGAGGATGCCGGCCGCGTGCTGCTGGAAGTGCATCTGTTCGACTTCAACGAGAACCTGTACGGCAAGCTGGTCCGCGTGGAATTCATGAAGAAGCTGCGCGACGAAGCGCGCTTCGACACGCTCGAGGCCCTGACGGCCGCCATCGCCCAGGACACCCTCGACGCCCGCGCCTTCTTCGGCCTGGCCGCCCCCGGCGGCACCGAGGCCGGCCCGGGCCGGCGCGACTTCGCCACCTCCGCCACCGACCGAATTAGCTAGCGGCCGGCCGCTGCCAGAGGTTGCAGCAGCCGGGACCCGCCCCGCCGTAGCCCATGACCAGCGCGCCGGCCATCCACCCGCCGCGCCCAACCGAATTGCCCCGAGAATCGAACATGTCCGACGAGAAACGCGCCAAGCCCGAGAAAAGCAAGTATCCGGTGAACCTGCTGGATACCCCCTTCCCCATGCGTGGCGACCTGCCCAAGCGCGAGCCGCAATGGGTGAAGCAGTGGCAGGACAAGCAGCTGTACAGGAAGATCCGCGCCGCGCGCAAGGGCGCGAAGAAGTTCGTGCTGCACGACGGCCCCCCGTATGCCAACGGCGACATCCACATCGGCCACGCCGTGAACAAGGTCCTCAAGGACATGATCATCAAGGCGCGCGGGCTGACCGGCCTGGACGCCGTGTACGTGCCGGGCTGGGACTGCCACGGCATGCCGATCGAGATCCAGATCGAGAAGAAGTTCGGCAAGGGCCTGCCGGTGCAGGAAGTGCAGGCCAAGGCACGTGCCTACGCCACCGAGCAGATCGCCCGCCAGAAGGTGGACTTCGAGCGCCTGGGCGTGCTGGGCGACTGGGACCACCCCTACCTGACCATGAACTTCAGCAACGAGGCCGATGAGCTGCGGGCGCTGGGCAAGATCATGGAGAAGGGGTACGTGTTCCGCGGCCTGAAGCCCGTGAACTGGTGTTTCGACTGCGGTTCGGCGCTGGCCGAGGCCGAGGTCGAGTACAAGGACAAGACCGACCTGTCGATCGACGTGGGCTTCCCGTTCGCGGAGCCTGAGAAGCTCGCGCACGCCTTCCAAGTGCCGGTGGCGCAGCTCGCCGGCAAGCCCGGCTGGGTGGTGATCTGGACCACCACGCCGTGGACCATCCCGAGCAACCAGGCGCTGAACATGCACCCGGAAGTGGAATACGCGCTGGTGGACACGCCGCGCGGCTTCCTGATCCTGGCCAAGGATCGCGTCGAGGAACAACTCAAGACCTATGCGCTGGAAGGTAGCGTGGTGGCCACTGCGCGCGGCGACGCGCTGTCGGAAATCCGCTTCCACCACCCGCTGGCCAAGGTCGATGCCGGCTACGCGCGCACCTCGCCGGTCTACCTCGGCGACTACGTGACCACCGATACCGGCACCGGCATCGTCCACTCGGCGCCGGCCTATGGCGTGGAAGATTTCCAGTCCTGCAAGGCGCACGGCATGCCCGACGCGGACATCATCAGCCCGGTGATGGGCGATGGCGTCTACGCCAGCACGCTGCCGCTGTTCGGCGGGCTCTCGATCTGGGCCGCGAATCCCAAGATCGTGGAGGTGCTGCGCGAGTCCGGCAACCTGTTCAATTCGCATAAGTACGAGCACAGCTACATGCACTGCTGGCGTCACAAGACGCCGATCATCTACCGCGCCACCTCGCAGTGGTTCGCGGGGATGGACGTGGACCCGGTCGACAACGGCCCCACGCTGCGCGCGACCGCGCTGGCCGGTATCGAGGCCACCGAGTTCTACCCCGCCTGGGGCAAGCAGCGGCTGCACAACATGATCGCCAACCGCCCGGACTGGACGCTCTCGCGCCAGCGCCAATGGGGCGTGCCGATGGCGTTCTTCGTCCACAAGGAAACGGGCGCCCTGCATCCGCGCACGCCGGAGCTGCTGGAGCAGATTGCCCAGCGCGTGGAGGCGCACGGCATCGAGGCCTGGCAGGCACTCGATCCGAAGGAATTGCTAGGCGATGAGGCCGCCGTCTACGAGAAGAACCGCGATACGCTCGACGTCTGGTTCGACTCCGGCACCACGCACTGGACCGTGATCCGGGGCTCGCACCGCGATGACCTCTACGATCCGGCTGCCGATACCCCTGATGGCCGCCTGGCGGACCTCTACCTCGAAGGCTCGGACCAGCATCGCGGCTGGTTCCACTCGTCGCTGCTGACCGCCTCGATGCTGTACGGCAAGCCACCGTACAAGGCGCTGCTGACCCACGGCTTCACCGTGGACGGCGAAGGTCGCAAGATGTCCAAATCGGTCGGCAACACCGTGTCGCCGCAGGACATCTCCAACAAGATGGGCGCCGAGATCATCCGCCTCTGGGTGGCTTCCACGGACTACTCCGGCGAACTGTCGATCTCGGACGAAATCCTGAAGCGCGTGGTGGAAGGCTATCGCCGGATTCGTAATACGCTGCGATTCCTGCTGTCGAACCTGACCGACTACGACCACGCCAAGCATGCGCTGCCGGCCTCCGAATGGCTCGAGATCGACCGCTACGCCGTAGCGCTGACAGACCGCCTGCAGAAGGAAGTGCTGTCGCACTACCAGGCGTACGAGTTCCACCCGGTGGTGGCCAAGCTCCAGACCTTCTGCTCGGAAGACCTGGGCGGCTTTTACCTCGACGTGCTCAAGGACCGCCTGTACACCACGGCGCCCGATTCGCAGGCCCGCCGCGCCGCCCAGAACGCGCTGTATCACATCACCCAGGCCATGCTGCACTGGATGGCGCCGTTCCTGTCGTTCACGGCCGAGGAAGCGTGGCAGGTCTTCGCCCACGGCACCGAGCACACGGACACCATCTTCACGAGCACGTACTACGCGGTGCCCGCCGTCGACAACGCCGACGATCTCCTGCAAAAATGGCACGAAATCCGCGCCGTGCGCGCGGAGGTGACCAAGCAGCTGGAGTCGGTGCGTGTGGAAGGCGAGATCGGTTCGTCGCTGCAGGCCGAAGTCACGATCGCGGCCGGCGGCCCGGTGCTGGAGGCCCTGCAGAGCCTGCACGACGACCTGCGCTTCGTGCTGCTGACCTCTGCGGCCAAGGTCACGGCCGCGCCGGAAGGCGGCGACCTGCTCGTCACGGTCACGCCGTCGGCGCACGCGAAGTGCGAACGTTGCTGGCATTACCGCGCCGATGTGGGCCATAACCCCGAACATCCGACTCTTTGCGGCCGCTGCGACAGCAACCTGTTCGGCGCCGGTGAACACAGGAGCCACGCCTGATGGCATCGTCCTCCACCCGATCGACGCGCGCCACGCCGGCTCGTAAAACTTCCAAGAGCCGTGGCAGTGCCAATGTCACGCCCTGGCTCTGGATGGCCTTCGCGCTGCTGGTGGTCCTGATCGACCAGTTCTTCAAGATCCTGATCACGCGTTCGTTCCAGTACGGCGAGTCGCGCCCGGTCACGCGCTTCTTCAACCTCGTGCTGGTCTATAACAAGGGCGCGGCGTTCAGCTTCCTGGCCGACGCCGGCGGCTGGCAGCGTTGGTTCTTCACGCTGCTGGGCGTGGTGGTAGGCGGCTTCATCGTCTGGCTGCTGTACCGCCATACGGGACAGAAGCTGTTCTGCCTGGCGGTGTCCCTGATCCTGGGCGGCGCCATCGGCAACGTCGTGGATCGCGTGCTGTACGGCCATGTGATCGACTTCCTCGACTTCCACTGGCGCAACATGCATTTCCCGGCGTTCAACGTGGCCGATTGCGCCATCACGGTCGGCGCGGTGCTGCTGATTCTGGACGAACTGCGACGCGTTCGTCGTCACTGACTGGAACCCTGAGAGCCTACCCATGGATCTGCGAGGCAAGCACATCGTCCTTGGCCTGACCGGCGGCATCGCCTGCTACAAGTCGGCCGAGCTGGTCCGGCTGCTGACCAAGGCCGGGGCCACCGTGCAGGTGGCGATGACCGAGGCGGCAACGCATTTCATCACGCCCGTGACCATGCAGGCGCTGTCGGGGCGGCCCGTGTTCCTGTCGCAGTGGGACGCGCGCATCGACAACAACATGGCCCACATCGACCTCTCGCGCGAGGCCGATGCCATCCTGATCGCCCCGGCCTCCACCGATTTCCTGGCCAAGCTGGCCAACGGCCTGTGCGACGATCTGCTGACAACGCTCTGCATCGCGCGCGAATGCCCGCTGCTTGTGGCGCCAGCGATGAACCGCCAGATGTGGGCAGCCGCGCCCACCCAGCGCAACGCCGCGCAACTGCGCGCGGACGGCGTGGCGATTCTCGGCCCGGGCACCGGCGACCAGGCCTGCGGCGAGATCGGCGATGGCCGGATGCTGGAACCGGCGGAGATCGTCGAGGATCTCGTCGCCTTCTTCCAGCCCAAGCCGCTCGCCGGCAAGCGCGTGCTGATCACGGCCGGGCCGACCTTCGAGGCGATCGACCCCGTGCGCGGCATCACCAACCTGTCGTCGGGCAAGATGGGCTTCTCGATTGCCCGCGCCGCGCGCGAGGCCGGCGCCGACGTGCTGCTGGTGGCCGGCCCCACCGCGCTGCCCACGCCGCGCGGGGTGGTGCGCACCGACGTACGCAGCGCCCAGCAGATGCACGACACGGTGATGGCGCAACTGCGCGATGTCGACGTCTTCGTCGCCGTGGCGGCCGTGGCCGATTGGCGCCCTGCCGAGGTGTCCCGGCAGAAGCTCAAGAAGGCCAACGACACCGACACGCCTACGCTGCAGTTCGTCCAGAATCCGGACATCCTGGCCGCCGTGGCGGCGCGCGCCGATGCGCCCTATTGCGTGGGGTTCGCCGCCGAAAGCGAGAACCTGGAGCAATACGGCGAGCAGAAGCGCCAGCGCAAGGGCGTGCCGCTGCTGGTGGGCAATATCGGCCACCACACCTTCGGCATGGACGACAACGAGATCGTGCTGTTCGATGCAGGCGGCATGACGCGGCTGCCGCGCGCCGACAAACTCTCGCTCGCACGCGACCTCGTGGCCGCTATCGGCCAGCGCCTGCCGCGCAAACCCGTCTGAGCCTCCGACCGCATGACTGCTGAGAATCGTCCCAAATTGCGCCTGTCGGTGCTCGACCAGAGCCCGGTGATTGCCGGCCACACCGCGCGCGACGCGCTGGCCGCCACCATCGAACTGGCCCAACTGGCCGACGACCTGGGCTACACGCGCTATTGGTGCGCCGAGCACCATGGCCTGCAGGGCGTGTGCAACCCGGCGCCCGAGGTCATGCTGGCGCGGCTCGGCAGTGTGACAAACCGTATCAGGCTCGGCTCGGGCGGCGTGATGCTGCCCTACTACAGCCCCTTCAAGGTGGCCGAGCAGTTCCGCATGCTCGAGGGCCTGTTTCCCAACCGGATCGATCTTGGCGTGGGCCGCGCGCCCGGCGGCGACATGCGCACGGCACAGGCCGTGGCGATGGGCCAGTACAACCGGGGCGACCAGTTTCCGCAGCAGGTGCAGGACCTGGTTTGGCTGTTGCGCGGCGAGGTGCCGCCCGGCCACGTGGCCGAAGGCGTGCTGCTGCAACCCGCCATCGACACCCGGCCGGAACTCTGGGTGCTCGGCTCGAGCGATTTCGGCGGCGCGCTGGCCGCGAAACTGGGCCTCCGCTTTGCGTTCGCCCACTTCATCAATGCCCATGGCGGACACGCCGTGGCCCAGCAGTACCGGGCCGGATTCGAGCCCGGCTACGAGGATGCCCCCTACAGCGCGGCCGCCGTCTTCGTGATCTGCGCCGATACCGAGGCGGAAGCGGCCGAACTGGAACGCGCCGTGGACATTCGTCGCCTGCAGATGGCGTATGGCGTCAACGCGCCGATTCCTTCGCTGGCCCAGGCGGCCGATTTCACGCCGAACGAGCGCGATCGCATGATTATCGAGCGCGAACGTCCGCGAACCATCTGCGGCACGCCCGAGGTGGTGGCCGAGCGCATGCTGGCGCTGCGCGAGCGCTTCGCGGCCGACGAACTGGTGGTGCTGAGCGTGACGGCGTCGTACGCGGCGCGGCTGCGCACCTACCAGCTGCTCGCCGAGGCGTTCGACCTCTCCGGCGAAGCGGCCGGCTGAGTCCCGCGCGCAGTTATCATCCCACCCTGCCTTCTTCAGATTTTTCCTGGCCCTTTGCAGGCCATTTACCCGGATTCGCACATGACCGCACCCCTGAACCCCGCCGTCGAAATCAAGGTCCTGGACGCCCGCCTCAATGACTGGGGCCTGCCGGCGTACCAGAGCGACATGGCCGCCGCCATCGACCTGCACGCCTGCGTGGACGGCCCGGTCAGCATCGCCCCCGGCACCGCCGCGCAACTGGTGCCGGCCGGCATCGCCGTGCACATGGGCAACCCCTACATGGCCGCCACCATCGTGCCGCGCTCGGGCCTGGGCCATAAGAAAGGTCTCGTACTCGGCAATTCGATCGGGGTGATCGACGCCGATTACCAGGGCCAAATCATGGTGAGTGTGTGGAATCGCAACGCGCCCGGTACCGAGCCGATCGTGATCCAGCCCGGCGAGCGCATCGCCCAGATGATGTTCGTACCGGTGCTGCGACCCGTGTTCACGACCGTGACCGAGTTTTCGGCGGACACCGCCCGCGGCGCGGGCGGCTTCGGCTCGACCGGCGTGCATCACGCCAAGGCCGGCTGAGCGACGTTTTAAGGCTCGATCAGGCCTGCGCGAAGACCAGCGCCACGCCGTTGGCGCTGGCCGCCGGGACCAGCGTGGCCTGCTGGCCAAGGTCCACCGTGGCAACCGACTGCGTGCCCCAGTGAGTGCGCGCTTTTGCCAGATCCGACGTGCTAAGCCGAATTGCGGCGTATCCCGTCGTCTTCGCGGTGATGTGTAGCGTACCCGTCACCTCAGCCAGCGCATCGGCCGTCGAGATGACCAGTTCGGCGCCATCCACCGCGATGCGCGCGACGCGATCATCGGCAGCAATCGGCGTGCCGGCGGTCATCTCCGCATAGGCGGCTGCCGCCGCCCTCACCTGCCCCGCTTCCACGACCAGATAGGCCACTTCGATGGCGGTGGCGCCGTTCGCGTGCGTCATCCATTCCGGACGCCACAGCAATTCCGGCGTGCGGTGCTCGCAGACGAAGTAACGCGCGCCGGGGGCCTCGTCGAGGGCCGTCACGCGGAAGGTAGCCGGGTGCTCCGAGCCGTCGTCCAGGCGCACTGGCCGGGAGAACTCGATCGGATCGGATGTCTGGTAGCCCGCCGCGCGCAGCCGTGCCGCCGTGGCGAAGGCATCGCGGCTCTTGCAGGACATCGCCGCGCAACCGTCGCCGCGCTGCTGGGCGTCCCAGTAGTACTGGCGGCTCGGGCTCGGCGCGGTCACGTGGAGCAGCTCGAGATAATCGCGCGCCAGCATGATGCAGTGGTTCTGCGAACCGAGCGTGTGATAGCCGCGCGGCGTCAATGTGAAGCCAAGGGCACGCCAATTGGCGGCGGCAGTATCGAGATCGCCGCAGACCACCACGGCGTGGTCAAACGGTTCGGAGACAGCCGTCATCGCTTATTCGAACTGGATATTGGCCTTGCGGGCCACGGCTTGCCACTTGTCGTGCTCGTGCCGCACCAGGTTGCCGAGGTCCGTCGGCGTACCCACGGCGATCTCGAAACCCTGGGCCGACAACGCCTCGACCACCTTGGGCTGGCGGATCGATTCCGCCAGCGCGTCATGCAGCCGCGTCACCGTGGCGGACTGCATGCCGGCCGGGCCGAACACACCGATCCACGAATACGCCTCGAAGCCCTTGAAGCCCTGCTCGGCCACGGTCGGCACCTGCGGCAACTGGCGGATGCGGCTCGTGCCGGTCACGCCAAGCACCTTGATGGTCTTGGCCGCCACGTGCGCCTGCACCGCCGCGAAGCTGCTGAAGAACACGTCCACCTCGCCCGCCAGCACGGCCTGCACAGCCGGGCCGCCGCCCTTGTAGGGCACGTGGAGGAACTGCACGCCGGCCTCGGTGGCCAGTGCCTCGGCGGCCAGCTGGTTCAGGCTGCCAATGCCCGACGAGGCATAGCGAATGCCGCCCGGCTTGCCCTTGGCCAGTTCGATCAATTCCTTGACGTTCGATGCGCCGAGTGCCGGATTTGCGGCAATGACCAGCGGAAAGCGCACCAGCTGGGTAATCGGCGTGAAGTCCTTGAAGGTGTCGTACGGCAGGTTCTTGTACGCAAATGGGTTGATCGCGTGCGTATCGAACGCCATCAGCAGCGTCGTGCCGTCCGGCTTGGCGCGCGCCACGGTGCTGCTGGCGATCAGGCCGCCTGCGCCGGGCTTGTTGTCGACCACCACGGTCTGGCCGAGGCCAGTCTTCAGCCCCGGTTGCAACTGGCGCGCCACGATGTCCACGCTGCCACCCGGCGGGAACGGCAACACCATCGCAATCGGCCGGTTCCCGGCACCGGTTTCGGCATGGGTCACGGCGGCGAAGGACGCCAGGGACGTGGGCAGGGCCCCCATCGGCAGCGTCTTGAGCAGCAGGCGGCGAAGCCGCGCGCGTTCGGGAGAAGACATCGATAACTCAGGCTGGGCGGTCAACCGACCGCGTACAAAAAAAGAAAGGGCGGCACGCCGCCGCCCACTATTTTGCCCGATGATCGCCCACGTTGCTGGCGCGGGCGTCGTTGATCGCCCAGAAATGGAACAATCCACGAACAAACGGGCCGGCACTGAGGCCGGCCCGCCAAGCCCGGTGAGAGATTCAGGCCTCGGCGCGCTGTTCGCTTTCCGGTGCTTCCGGCGGTTCCGGATCAGCCTCGGAGAACGTCAGCTTGATCTGATCGCCCTCGTCCAGGTCCACGACCACCTTGCCGCCGGTCACAAGCTTGCCGAACAGCAGCTCGTCGGCAAGTGCCTTGCGGATCATGTCCTGGATCAGGCGCTGCATCGGCCGCGCACCCATCAGCGGATCGAAGCCCTTCTTGGCCAGGAACTTGCGCAGCTTCTCGGTGAAGCTCGCTTCCACCTTCTTCTCATGCAGCTGCTCTTCCAGCTGCATCAGGAACTTGTCCACCACGCGCAGGATGATCTCCTCATCCAGCGAGCGGAAGCTGATGGTCGCGTCCAGGCGGTTGCGGAACTCCGGCGTGAACATGCGCTTGATGTCAGCCATCTCGTCGCCCTGCTCGCGCGCACTCGTGAAGCCGATCGTGGCGCGGTTCATGGTTTCCGCCCCCGCGTTCGTGGTCATGATGATGATCACGTTGCGGAAGTCAGCGCGCCGGCCGTTGTTGTCGGTCAGCGCACCATGGTCCATCACCTGCAGCAGGATATTGAAGATATCCGGATGTGCCTTTTCGATCTCATCGAGCAGCAGCACGCAGTGCGGCTTCTTCGTCACAGCTTCAGTCAGCAAACCACCCTGATCAAAGCCGACATAGCCCGGAGGCGCGCCAATCAGCCGGCTGACCGCGTGGCGTTCCATGTATTCGGACATGTCGAAGCGCAGCAGCTCGATGCCCATGATGAACGCGAGTTGCTTGGCGACTTCGGTCTTGCCGACGCCGGTCGGGCCGGAGAACAGGAACGAGCCGATCGGCTTGTCCGTCTTGCCCAGGCCAGCCCGCGACATCTTGATGGCCGACGACAGCGCCTCGATGGCCGGATCCTGCCCGAACACCACCGACTTCAGGTCACGATCCAGCGTCTGCAGCTTGCTGCGGTCGTCCTGGTTCACGCTCTGCGGCGGGATGCGCGCGATGCGCGAGACGATGTCCTCGATCTCGCCCTTGCCAATGGTCTTCTTCTGCTTCGACTTCGGCAGGATACGCTGCGCAGCGCCTGCCTCATCGATCACATCGATGGCCTTGTCCGGCAGATGACGGTCGGTGATGAAGCGCGCCGACAACTCGGCGGCCGCAGTCAGCGCCGCCGCCGCGTACTTGACGCCGTGGTGCTCCTCGAAGCGCGACTTCAGGCCGCGCAGAATCTGCACGGTCTGGTCCACGGAGGGCTCGACCACGTCAATCTTCTGGAAACGACGCGACAACGCCGCATCTTTCTCGAAAATGCCGCGATATTCGGTGAACGTGGTCGCACCAACGCACTTGAGCGCCCCCGACGACAGCGCCGGCTTGAGCAGGTTGCTGGCGTCCAGCGTGCCGCCCGATGCGGCACCCGCGCCAATCAGCGTATGGATTTCGTCGATGAACAGGATCGCGTTCGGATTGTCCTTGAGCGACTTCAGCACACCCTTCAGGCGTTGCTCGAAATCGCCCCGGTACTTGGTGCCGGCCAGCAGCGCGCCCATGTCGAGCGAGTACACGACTGCCTTTTCCAGGATGTCGGGTACTTCGTTCTTGGTGATGCGCCACGCCAGGCCCTCGGCGATGGCGGTCTTGCCCACGCCAGCCTCGCCCACCAGCAGCGGGTTGTTCTTGCGTCGGCGGCACAGCACCTGCACCACGCGCTCCACCTCGGAATCCCGGCCGATCAGCGGATCGATCTTGCCGGCCTTGGCCAGGGCGTTCAGGTTCTGGGTGTATTGCTCGAGCGGGCTTTCCTTGCCGTCACCGCCCTCGCCCTCGGCATTGCCCTCGCCGTGCTTGGCCGGCTCGGACTGGTCCTTGCGGATGCCGTGGCTGATGAAATTGACGACATCGAGGCGCGTTACCCCCTGCTGTTGCAGGTAGTAGACCGCATGTGAGTCCTTTTCGCCGAAGATAGCCACCAGAACATTCGCGCCGGTGACTTCCTTCTTGCCGTTGGACGTGGACTGCACGTGCATGATGGCGCGCTGGATCACACGCTGGAAGCCCAGCGTGGGTTGCGTGTCCACCTCGTCCGACCCCGGTACGACCGGGGTGTTATCGGCAATGAAGTTCTTCAGGCTGGTGCGCAAGTCCTCGATGTTGGCTGCGCACGCGCGCAGCACTTCGGCTGCCGTCGGGTTGTCGAGCAACGCCAGCAGCAGGTGTTCCACGGTAATGAACTCGTGGCGCGCCTGGCGGGCTTCGACAAAAGCCATGTGCAGGCTTACTTCCAATTCTTGCGCAATCATGCTTCCTCCATCACGCACTGCAACGGGTGGCCCGCCTGCCGCGCATGGGTTGATACAAGCTCGACCTTGGTCGCTGCGATATCCCGCGTGTAGATACCGCAAACGCCCTTGCCTTCCCGGTGGACGGTGAGCATGATCTGCGTCGCCGTTTCCCGGTCCCTGCTGAAATACTGCTGCAGGATCATCACGACGAACTCCATCGGTGTGTAGTCGTCGTTGAGCAGGACCACCTTGTACATCGCCGGGGGTTTGAGCTGTTGCTCCTTCCGTTCGATGACGGTGCCTGTCTCGCGTTGTGGGGTATTCGCCAGCCGTGTCGCCATGGCTTTATTCTAACCCTTACTCACAAGTCTGCAATTTGGGGAAATGGCCACGTATTCAAGGGCCACACCTTCGGAAAGTTCCAACGTGTCCGAACGCACGGAAATGCCGCAAACGACTTACGCCGCACGTCCGTGGTGCACGGCGCGCCCGGCCTTCGGGCGGGCTGCACGCCTCCTCAAAGGTACCATTCCGGGCCGTTTCAATCCCGCCACACCCTACGCCGAGTGGGGAATCTGCCAGCTTGACAGTATGGTGGTTTGCCAGAAAAATCGGTCGCACATCCAGGCCCGGCCGGCGAGCCAAACGTACAAGGCCGGCCCGGATGATTCCGTGAGCAGGGAGGCCCACGACCGGCGTCGGCATGACGTGTTCCACCTGATTATCAGGCGGATCGCAATGTCTTGCCACGCGCTCCACAAGACCTGGCGATTCCCACCGGCCGCATCCGACAAGGACCGGCCCGGCGGGCGTGCCGGCGTCATGCGGCTGGCCACAGGTTTCCCCGCTTGAAAATCTGTTTTTTCGTTGGGGGAGTTTATGGCTAGCGGTATCGTCAAATGGTTCAATGACGCCAAGGGTTTCGGTTTTATCAAGCCGGACGATGGCGAGGAAGAACTGTTTGCGCACTTTTCGGCGATCCAGATGGCGGGTTTCAAGACGCTGAAGGAAGGCCAGCGCGTGGTGTTCGAGGTGGTGCAGGGCCCTAAGGGCAAGCAGGCCACGAATATCCAGGACGCACAGTAAAAGTCGCGCCGCGACCGCACGGGCCCCAGAGCCGCGGCGGTCAAACGGATGCGGGGGGACGCGCTCCCCCGGAACGGGATCCTGTGCCACGCTGGCCCGCCAGCGCGGCACGCTGCAGTAGCGGTTCACAAGCGATACGCCACGCATCCAACAAGACGCCCGGTGAGAGCCGGGCGTCTTGCTTTGTACGGTCGGCGTGGCTTGCGTCAGCCGGTCCACCCCTCTATGTTCAGCCCGCTGGCCAGCTCGGCCGCCTCGCGGCTGACCTTGCGCACCGACTGCCCGAAACTCCAGACATGCCCTTCCGGGTCGCGCGCCGAATAGACGCGGTCGCCGTAGAACTGGTCTTCCGGCTCCCGTACGATCACCGCACCGGCGGCACGCGCCCGCTCGCAATGCTCGTCAAGCCCATCCGGCATGTGCACATGCACCGCCTGCGTGTTCTTGCCGCCGACCGACGCCGGGCTGGCCGTGTAGTCGGCCCACTCGCTGCCCACCATCAGGTAGCTGTCGCGATAGCGCATTTCCGAATGCACGAGATGGCCTTCCTTGTCGGTAATCACCATCACGCGCTCGAAGCCAAACGCGCGTTCGAGCCAGTCGAGCGCGGTCAGCGGATCCTTGTAGAACAGCGCGGCACCAAGCGCCGTGCGGCGAAACGGGTCATCCATGACGATCTCCTCGTAAAACACCGAATTCTGATGTTGTAGCGGATGGCGAGGTCAACCGCCAGAAGGGGCCATGCCGTCTACACCGGCAGCCTGACCACGCCACCATACAGCGAGGGCGTGCTGTGGCACTCCCCCAAGCCAACAAAAAACCCCGGTCGCCTGTCAGCCACCGGGGTTCTTTGCTTGGAATCGGCCGATGAGGCCCGAAACATCCTTACATATTGTCAATCATCACCTGCCCGAACCCCGAGCAGGATACCTGCGTGGCGCCTTCCAGCAGCCGTGCGAAGTCGTAGGTCACCTTTTTCGACTGGATCGATTTTTCCATCGACGCGATGATCAGGTCGGCTGCTTCGGTCCAGCCCATGTGGCGCAGCATCATTTCCGCCGAGAGGATCTCCGAGCCCGGATTCACATAGTCCTTGCCGGCATATTTCGGCGCGGTGCCGTGGGTAGCCTCGAACATGGCCACCGTGTCGGACATATTCGCGCCCGGCGCAATGCCGATGCCGCCCACCTGGGCCGCCAGCGCGTCGGAGACATAATCGCCATTCAGGTTGAGCGTGGCGATGACCGAGTACTCGGCCGGACGCAGCAGGATCTGCTGCAGGAAGGCATCGGCAATGGCGTCCTTGATGACGATGTCCCGGCCCGTCTTCGGGTTCTTCAGCTTGCACCACGGACCGCCATCGACCAGTTCCGCGCCGAATTCCTGCAGCGCCAGTTCGTAGCCCCAGTCACGGAAGCCACCCTCGGTGAACTTCATGATGTTGCCCTTGTGCACCAGCGTGACCGACGGCTTGTCGTTGTCGATGGCATACTGGATTGCCTTGCGCACCAGCCGCTGGGTGCCCTCGCGCGACACAGGCTTCACGCCGATGCCCGATGTCTCCGGGAATCGGATTTTCTTGACGCCCATCTCGTCCTGCAGGAACTTGATCAGCTTCTTCGCGCCTTCGCTGCCCGCTTCCCATTCGATACCGGCATAGATATCTTCCGAATTCTCTCGGAAGATCACCATGTCGATCTTCTCCGGCTCGCGCACCGGCGAGGGCACACCCTTGAAGTAGCGCACCGGGCGCAGGCAGACGTAGAGGTCGAGTTGCTGGCGCAGCGCCACGTTCAGGGAGCGGATGCCACCACCCACCGGGGTGGTCAGCGGGCCCTTGATCGACACCACGTAGTCCTTCACCACCTGCAGGGTCTCGTCCGGCAGCCACACGTCCGGGCCATAGAGGCGCGTGGACTTCTCGCCGGCGTAGATCTCCATCCAGGCCAGCTTGCGCTTGCCGCCGTAGGCCTTTGCCACGGCGGCGTCCACCACCTTGAGCATCACCGGGGTGATATCCACACCCGTGCCGTCGCCCTCGATGTACGGAATGATGGGATTGTCCGGCACGTTGAGCGAGGAATCGGCGTTGACCGTGATCTTCTCGCCTGCCGGGACCTTGATGTGCTGGTACATGAACGTCTCCACTTGCGGGTTGTGTCGCTGCCCGGCCAGTGCCCGGCAGTGCCAATGCGTGACTGATGCGAAGCATTGTAGAGGGGAACCCCGCCGCGCCGCTCGGTCAGCATGGATATTGTCAAATGAGTCTTATATAAGACATAAGACTAGTCTCATTATTATGCAACATGGATTTGGGATTCGCCAAATCGGGCCGCTGCCGCTGCAGGCCGGCGGCTGGCATACTTCGCGCCCATGACCCTGATTGCCCTGAACAAGCCGTTCAACACGATGAGCCAGTTCTCCGCGCATCCTACGCGGCCAACGCTGGCGGACTGCGTGCGCGTGCCCGGCGTCTATCCGGCAGGCCGGCTGGACGCCGACAGCGAGGGCCTGCTGCTGCTGACCGATGATGGCGCGCTCCAGGCCCGCATCGCGGACCCGCACCACAAGCTGGCCAAGACCTATCTGGCCCAGGTCGAGGGGGTGCCCGATGCCACCGCGCTGGCCGCGCTGCGCGCCGGCGTCGATCTAGGCGATTTCCGTACGCTGCCGGCTTCGGCGCGCATCATCGACGAACCCCACTGGCTCTGGACGCGCGATCCGCCGATCCGCTTCCGTGCGGCCATTCCCGCCACCTGGGTGGAATTGCAGATCCGCGAAGGCAAGAACCGCCAGGTCAGGCGGATGACCGCCGCCGTGGGGTTTCCCACGCTGCGGCTGGTGCGCGTGGGCATCGGCGCGCTGGCCTTGCCCGAGCTGGGACTGGCGCCGGGCGCCTGGTGCGAGATCGATCCGGCCATGCTCGGGCTGCCGCAGCCGTCGCCGAAGCCGTCCCCTCGCCTGCAAACACGCCCGCAAGCCCGGCCACCGGTAAGGCGCCGTTACAAATAGTGACAAGCACAACGTCAACGGCACGATTGCGCACGCCGTTTCAGTGGGCAGACGGGCCAGGCACCGCCCCGTCGAATCCCTTACGCAGAACCCACTTTGAGGTACTCGCAATGAAAAAACTGATCGCTGCCCTGGTTGTCGGACTGTTCGCCACTGGCGCGTTTGCCCAGGCTCCGGCCGCTCCCGCCACGGACACCGCACCGGCCGCCAAGGAAGCCGCCAAGCCCGCGAAGACCAGCAAGAAGAAGCACACGAAGCACGCCTCCACCAAGAAGGCACCTTCGGCAACTACCACCCAATAAGGGCGGTGCTGCGGCGGCCCGGCGCAAGCCCGGCGTGCCGCCCATCGGAAAGGCAGGCGCGCATCGGCGGCCTGCCTTTTTTCATGCGCCGGTGCGTCCGCGCAAGCGCGGGGGCGCCGGGCTGCGCTATGCTCTCGGCGGTCGAACTTCCAAATCCCCTCCCAAGCCATGCAACTCGTGCCCAAGATTCTGCTGGCCGCCGGCGCCGCCGCGCTGACGTCCCTCGCCAGCCTCGCCCAGGCCCAGGCCGCGCTGCCCGTGATTTCGCTGACGGCCGGCATGTATGCCATCCAGGCCGAGGTGGCCGCCTCGCCCGAGGCGCGCGAGCGCGGCCTGATGTATCGCAAGACCATGCCCGCCAACGCCGGCATGCTATTCGTTTTCGATGAAAAAGCCGGTCACTGCTTCTGGATGAAGAACACGAACCTGCCGCTCTCGATTGCCTTCCTGGCCGACGACGGCAGCATCGTGAACATCGAGGACATGGCCCCGCAGAGCGAGGACAACCACTGCCCGCGCGCGGCGGTGCGCTATGCGCTCGAGATGAACAAGGGGTGGTTCGCGCAGAAGGGCATCAAGCCGGGCGCGAAGATCGGCGGTCTGCCGCAGGCGCGGCAGACGCAATAAGATGGCGCACTAAGCCGGCGCAATCACACGTACCCGGGCGCGGCGCAGACGCCGCGCCGGCGGGCGCTTAGTCGCGGAAGTTGTTGAAGTCCAGCGGCGCGTCCGAAACATCCTTGCGCAGCAGCGCGATCACCGACTGCAGGTCGTCGCGCTTGGTGCCGGAGACGCGCACGGCGTCGCCCTGGATGCTGGCCTGCACCTTGATCTTGCTGTCCTTGATCATGCGGACGATCTTCTTGGCCAGATCGCCAGTCACGCCCTTCTTGATCGTGATGACCTGCTTGAGCTTGTCGCCGCTCATCTTCTCGGTCTTGCCGTAGTCGAGGAAGCGCACGTCCACGTTGCGCTTGGCCATCTTGTTGATGAGCACGTCCTTGACCTGGCCGAGCTTGAAGTCATCATCGGCAAACGCGGTCAACTCGCCTTCTTTCTGTTCCACACGGGCGTCGGAGCCCTTGAAGTCGAAGCGCGTGGAAATTTCCTTGTTGGACTGCTCCACGGCGTTCTTCACTTCCACCATATTGGCTTCACACACTACGTCGAACGACGGCATTTTCGATTCTCCTACGTATAATCGGGCCTACCCCGCAGTCCGGGTCGCCCGCCGCGGCGGCCGCAAACCCTTCCCTTGATGGCAGATTTCCACGAATTCTATCCCCTGCGCCGGCACAATACATTCGGTTTCGATGTCCGGGCGCGCCTCGCGGCCCACATTCGCACCGAAGCCGACCTGCTGGCCGCGCTGGCCGACCCGCGCGCGCAGGGCTTGCCGCTGGTGGTGCTGGGCGGCGGCAGCAATGTGGTGCTGACCGGCGACCTCGACGCGCTGGTGCTGCTGATGGAAATCCCCGGCTACGCGGTGGTGGATGACGGCGACGGCTGGCTGGTCACCGCCGGTGCCGGCGAGAACTGGCACGGGCTGGTAGGCCGCACCATCGCGGACGGCCTGCCCGGGCTGGAAAACCTCGCCCTGATCCCCGGCACGGCCGGCGCGGCGCCGATCCAGAACATCGGCGCCTATGGCGTGGAGCTGCGCGAGCGCTTCGCCAGCCTGCGCGCCCATGATCGCCAGACTGGCGCCTTCGTCACTCTGGACCGCGAACAATGCGCCTTCGGCTACCGAGACAGCCTGTTCAAGCGCAACGGGCGCGACCGCTACCTGATCACGGCCGTCACCCTGCGCCTGCCGAAGGCGTGGGCGCCGGTGCTCAACTATGGCGAACTGGCGCGGGAACTGGAGTCGGTGGCCACGCCCGATGCGGCCCAGGTCCGCGACGCCGTGGTGGCCATCCGCTCGCGCAAACTGCCGGACCCCGCCCAGATCGGCAATGCTGGTAGTTTCTTCAAGAATCCCGTGGTCGATGCCGCGCTGCGCAACGCGCTGCTGGCCGCGCACCCGTCGCTGGTCAGTTATCCACAGCCCGACGGCGGGTACAAGCTCGCGGCGGGCTGGCTGATCGATCAATGCGGGTTCAAGGGGTTCGATGACGGCCCGGTGGGCGTCTACGGCAAGCAGGCGCTGGTGCTGGTGCACCACGGCGGCGGCACGGGTGCCGCGCTGCTCAAGCTGGCGGACCGCATCGCCGATACGGTCCAGGCGCGTTTCGGCGTGCGGATCGAGCCGGAGCCGGTGATCCTCTGAGGCCGCCGCGCGGCCCCCTCACCCCGGCAAATCAGCCAAAGTGGCAGACGTAGTCCAGCGTCTCGGTCACTTCGATATCGAAATTGCTGTTGCCCGGCACGTCGAACTGCTGGCCCGCGCCATAGGTCTTCCATTCTTCCGAGCCAGCCAGACGCACGCGGCAGCTGCCGCCGTTGATCTCCATGATCTCCGGCGCGCCCGTGTTGAAGTTCAGCGTGGCCGGGAAGATCACGCCCAGCGTCTTGCGCGTGCCATCGGGAAACACCACCGTGTGGCTCACGCACTTGCCGTCAAAGTACAGGTTGGCCTTCTTGACCACGGAAACATTGTCGAACTGACTCATTTGTTCACTCTCCTCAGGGATTTGGACGGATATCGATTGACTTGACCGGAATTTGGCCGAATGACGGCGGACGTAAAAACGGGGCCCTTGCAGGCCCCATTTCGTCGGGTGTGGCGCGGTGTTCAGTAACGGCCGCAGAGCAGGAATTCCATCAGCGCCTTCTGCACGTGGAGGCGGTTCTCGGCTTCCTCCCAGACCACGCTGCGCGGGCCGTCGATGACCGCCGCTTCCACTTCCTCGCCACGGTGGGCGGGCAGGCAGTGCATGAACAGCGCGTCATCGGTGGCGCGGTCCATCATCGCCGTGGTCACCATCCAGTCCTGGAACGCGCGCTTGCGCACGTCGTTCTCGGCCTCGAAGCCCATGCTGGTCCAGACATCGGTGGTCACCAGGTGCGCGCCCTGGCAGGCATCGAGCGGATTATCGAACACCTTGACCAGGTGCGCGGCCGTGGCCGGCACCATGGCCGGCTCGAGCTGATACCCCGGCGGGGCCGAGAAATGGAACGTGAAACCCAGACGCTCGGCGGCCTGGATCCAGGTGTACGCCATGTTATTGGCATCGCCGATCCACGCCACGGTCTTGCCCGCAATGCTGCCGCGCTGCTCGATGTAGGTGAAGATATCGGCCAGCACCTGGCACGGATGGTATTCGTTGGTAAGCCCGTTGATGACCGGCACGCGCGAATGCGCGGCAAAGCGCTCCAGGATCTCCTGGCCGAACGTGCGGATCATGATGATGTCCACCATGCGCGAGATCACCTGGGCGGCGTCCTCGATCGGCTCGCCACGGCCCAGCTGGGAGTCACGCGTGTTCAGGAACACCGCATGGCCGCCAAGCTGGTGGATGCCGGCTTCGAACGACAGGCGCGTGCGCGTGGAATTCTTCTCGAAGATCATGGCCAGCGTGCGGTCGTGCAGCGGGTGCCATGTCTCGTAGTTCTTGAACTTGGCCTTGAGGATCCGCGCGCGGTCCAGCAGGTATTCGTACTCTTCGGGTCCGAAATCGCTGAACTGGAGGTAATGCTTGATCGGGGTTGGGCTCATAAAACAAAGAAGGCGGCTCGATCAGGACACGCAACCCGGAAGCCGGAACTGGCTGTCCCTGAGGGTCGGAGCGTGTCGCGGAGCCGCCTTTCGCGTCGCTTACGCAATGTAATTGCAAGAATCATAAGGGATTATTTCAGCTTTGGCGAGCCCGGGCAGACCCGCCCGCATGCGCCCGCTGACAGCTTCCCGACAGGATTCGCCCCTATGCGCAGGTCTTATATAAGATATAATACTGGCTGATTCACGCGGGGCCCCGGCATACCCATGCCACCGCCCGCCGTCGGCATCAAAAGTGCCCCCGCAGACAAAGCGCCCCGCTCTCCCATCCGGATGCGTGCGAACCAATCGCCAGCCGGACACGTCAAACGGGCGCCCGTCCAGCGGGTTTACCGTCGAGTCACCGTCTTATCCCCGCAGTCCCATGACCACCCCCAACGTTCGCGAATACTTCATCCAAGGCGTCACCAAGGAAGGCAAGACCTTTCGACCGAGCGATTGGGCGGAGCGGCTATGCGGCGTGATGGCGCAATTTCGCCCAGAGGGCGACACCGGCGACCCCCGCCTGACCTACTCGCCCTATGTGCGGCCCGTGATCGTCGCCGGCGTGAAAAACGTCGTGGTCGATACCCGCCTGCGCGACATCGAACCGAAGGCGCTCGACTTCGTCCTCAACTTCGCCCGTGACAACAACCTCCAGGTGGTGGAAGCCTGCTTCCTGAACGACTGAAGGTCCCTGGCCGGCCCGGACACCCGGGCCAGGCTGGCGCCAGAACGCAAAAAAGCTCGTCGCGATGACGAGCTTTTTTCATACCGGACCGATGCCGATCCGGCGCACTGCGTACTCCTTGGACTGCAACAGGACCGCCGGAGCGGCCCATGCGGCAATCAGGCAGCCATCGACTTGATAGCAGCCGACAGGCGCGACTTGTGACGTGCAGCCTTGTTCTTGTGCACGATCTTCTTGTCGGCGATGCTGTCGATCACGGTCTGCGACTGCTTGAAGATCTCGGCAGCGGCGGCCTTGTCACCAGCGTCGATTGCCTTGCGAACGGCCTTGACGGCGGTGCGCAGGCGCGAACGCAGGCTGGAGTTGTGAGCGTTCTGGGTGACGGCCTGGCGCGCGCGCTTGCGGGCTTGTGCGGAATTTGCCATGTAATTTCTTCCTGAATTCAGAATGCGCGCCCGGGGCGACGCAATGATTTGGGACGCAACAATTAAGTCACATCGTGCGACCCGGGATGCTCTGACACACGAATCCGGAACGCGACTGTCCTTTGCGAATCGGCGATTATACACACATGCCGGCGCGGTGGGCAAGACCGATACGCACCTGCCGCATCCTGGCCTTGCCGCGCGGCCCGATCCGTATAATAGCCGCCACATTCCCAGCCGGCCCCCGCCTCATACGTGGCGCCGCAGCAACTTTCACGGCCCATCTTGAACCTGCTCAAAGCGCTCGCCACCATCAGCAGCCTGACCATGCTCTCCCGCGTCACAGGGCTGGTGCGCGAAATCCTGATTGCCCGGGCCTTCGGTGCCTCGGACATGACCGACGCCTTCAATGTGGCGTTCCGTATACCCAACCTGCTGCGCCGGGTCTTTGCCGAGGGCGCATTCTCGCAGGCTTTCGTGCCGATCCTGAATGAATACCACGGCAAGCGCGGGCCGGACGAGACCCGCCACCTGATCGACGCGGTGGCCACGGTGATGTCCTGGGTACTCGTAGCGGTGTCCGTGCTGGGCGTGATCGGCGCCCCGGTCGTGATGACGGTGGTAGCAACCGGCTTCCGGGGCGATTCCGAGACCTACAACGCGGCCGTGTTCATGACGCGCGTCATGTTTCCCTACATCGGCCTGATCTCGATGGTGGCGCTGGGGTCGGGCATCCTCAATACCTGGCGCAACTTCGCCGTGCCGGCCTTCACGCCGGTGCTGCTGAACCTGTGCCTGATCGTGGCGGCGCTGTTCGTCGGCCCGCACATGAGCCAGCCGATCTATGCCCAGGCCTGGGGCGTGCTGGCGGGCGGCGTGCTCCAGCTGGTCATCCAGGTACCGGCGTTGCGCCGGCTTGGCGTGATGCCGCGGCTCTCTTTCAACCTGCGCGCGGCCTGGTCGGATGCCGGCGTGCGGCGTGTGATCCGCCAGATGCTGCCGGCGCTGCTGGCCGTGTCGGTGGCGCAGATCAGCCTGATCATCAACACGAATATCGCCTCGCACCTGGCCGCCGGCAGCGTCTCGTACCTGACCTATGCGGACCGCCTGATGGAATTCCCGACCGCGCTGCTGGGCGTGGCGCTGGGCACCATCCTGCTGCCGAGCCTCTCGCGCGCCAGCGCCACGGACGACCGCGAGGAGTACTCGGGCCTGCTCGACTGGGGCCTGCGCCTGACCTTTCTGCTGGCCGTGCCCGCCGCCGTGGGCCTGTTTGTGTTCGGCACGCCGCTGACGGCCGTGCTGTTCCACTATGGCAAGTTCGACGCCCACGCGGTGGAAATGACGCGCCAGGCGCTGGTGTCGTACGGCGCCGGCCTGGTGGCGCTGATCCTGATCAAGATCCTGACGCCGGGCTTCTACGCGCGGCAGGACATCCGCACGCCGGTCAAGATCGCGCTGCTGGTGCTGGTCATCACGCAGGCTTCGAACTATGTCTTCGTGCCGCTGCTGGGCCACGCCGGGCTGGCGCTGTCGATCAGCTTCGGCGCCACGGTCAACGCCCTGCTGCTGTTCTTCGGCCTGCGCCGGCGCGGTTTCTACCGGCCGGCCCCGGGCTGGGGCCTGTTCCTCGCCCGGCTGCTCGCGGCGGTGCTGATCCTGGCGGGCATGCTGCTGTGGTTTGCCCGGAACTTCGACTGGGTGGCCATGGGCGCCACGCCGCTTGCGCGCATCGCGCTGATGGCATCGTGCCTGGTACTTGCGGCGGTGGTCTACTTCGGTACACTGTGGATCATGGGGCTGCGTTACGCCGCCTTCCGGCGCCGCGCCGGCTAGTCAGGAACCCGCAATGACATCCACGAAAGTCCTGGATTACTTCGCCAGCCTCGTGGCCGACGAAAACGGCATCCCGCTGACGGAAACCGCGCTCTCCATCGCCCAGGACGCGTACCCGGACCTCGACCTCCAAGCCGAACTGGCCTCGCTCGACGTACTGGCGCTGCGGCTCAAGCGGCGGATCGCCGAGGGCACGCCCGCCATCCAGCGCCTGCGCCTGCTCAATCATTTCTTCTACCGCGATCTCGGTTTCGGCGCCAACGCCAACGACTACTACGATCCGGACAATTCCTACCTGAACGTGGTGCTGCGCCAGCGGCGCGGCATTCCGATCACGCTGGCCGTGCTCTATATGGAGCTGGGGCAGCAGATCGGGCTGCCGCTCAAGGGCGTCTCGTTCCCGAATCATTTCCTCGTGCGCATGACCATCCCCGCCGGCGAGGTGGTGCTGGACCCGCTCACCGGGGAGACGCTGTCGAAGGAGCAACTGCAGGAGATGCTGGACCCCTACCTCGAACGGGAGGGGATTTCGGACCCGAACCAGGTGCCGCTGGGGCTGTTTCTGCAGGTGGCGAGCCACCGCGAGATCGTCGCCCGCCTGCTGCGCAACCTGAAGGCGATCTACCTGCAGGAGTCGCGCTGGCAACGGCTGCTGGCGGTGCAGAACCGCCTGGTGATCCTGTTGCCGAATTCGATCGAGGAAGTGCGCGACCGGGGGCTGGCCTATGCCAACCTGGAGTGCTTCCGGCCGGCGCTGGAGGACCTGGAAGCCTACGTCCAGGCCCGCCCCGATGCGGCCGACACCACTCAGATCCGCGACCGCATGCCGGCGCTGCGGATGATGAGCCGCAGCCTCAGTTAAATTCCGGGATCAGTCCTTGAGATCCGCGCGGGCGCGCGGCTTGCCGCGCACCAGCTTCCACAGCCCGCCCAGCACCAGCGGCACCACCGCCGCGCCAATGCCCGCCAGCACGATCAGGTTCAGGTACTGCTTGATAAAGGGCAGATTGCCGAAGAAGTAGCCGGCGAACACCAGCCCGCAGACCCAGGCCACCGCGCCAAGCACGTTGAACATCTGGAAGCGCGCGAACGTCATCTGCGACACCCCCGCCACGAACGGCGCGAAGGTCCGTACGATCGGGATGAAGCGCGCCATCACCAGGGTCTTGCCGCCGTGCCGCTCATAGAAGTCATGCGTCTTGCGCAGCGCCTTCTGGTCCAGGAAGCGCCATTGGTGGTCGAACACCTTCGGCCCGATCCAGCTCCCCACGAAGTAGTTGACCGTATTGCCCGTGATCGCGGCCACCAGCAGCAGCCCGCAGAGCACCCACTCGTTCATCGCGCCGGTGGCGCACATCGCGCCGGCAATGAACAGCAGCGAGTCGCCGGGCAGGAACGGCAGCACCACCAGGCCGGTCTCGGCAAAGACGATGGCGAACAGGATGCCGTACACCCAGACGCCATAGTCCTGAACGAACTGGCCGAGGAATTTGTCGATGTGCAGGACCATGTCCAGCAGTTGCAATACGGTGTCCAAACTGATCCCCTAGAAGAAGGTCCCCATGATACAAGAGCCGCCGGGCGAGTCCGTCACCCGGCGGGCCGAAGTGTGCCGAAAAGGTGTCCGGCCGCACGTATAATCGCCGCATGCCTGCCGACGCCCTCCGCACCACCCAGCCCAGCCGCCCCATCCGCGCCCTGCCGGACCAGTTGATCAGCCAGATCGCCGCCGGCGAAGTGGTGGAACGGCCCGCCTCGGTGGTCAAGGAACTGCTCGAAAATGCACTCGATGCCGGCGCCACGCAGCTGGCCATCCGGCTCGAGGAGGGCGGCGTGCGGCGCATGGTCATCACGGACAACGGCTGCGGCATTCCGGCCAACGAACTGCCCGTGGCCCTCACGCGCCACGCCACCAGCAAGATCGCCTCGCTCGACGAACTGGAATCCGTGCTCACGCTCGGCTTCCGGGGCGAGGCGCTCGCGTCCATCGCGTCGGTCTCGCACCTCGTGCTGACCAGCCGCACCGCCGATGCCGCCCATGCCACCCAGGTCAGCGCCGACACCGGCCACCTCCAGCCCGCCTCGGGCGGGGTCGGCACGATGGTCGATGTGCAGCACCTGTACTTCAACACGCCAGCGCGCCGAAAGTTCCTCAAAACGGAACAAACCGAGCTGGGACACTGCCTGGAGATGATCCGGCGGGCGGCGCTGGCGCGGCCCGATGTCACGATTTCGGTCCATCACAACGGCAAGCCGCTCGAGCACTGGAACGGCGGCGACGTGGCCACGCGCACCGCGCAGGTGCTGGGCACCGACTTCGCACGCGCCCGGCTGGCGCTGGACGAGGAAGCCGGCACGCTGCACCTCTATGGCTTCGCGGGGCTGCCCACGGCGTCCCGGGGGCGGCCGGACCAGCAGTATTTCTTCGTCAACGGCCGTTTTGTGCGCGACAAGCTGCTCAACCACGCCGTGCGCAGCGCCTATCAGGACGTCCTGCATGGCGACCGCTTCCCGTCGTACGTGCTGTGCCTGGACCTGCCGCCGGAAATGGTCGATGTGAACGTGCATCCGTCGAAGATCGAGGTGCGCTTCCGCGAATCCCGCGCGGTGCACCAGTTCGTCTACCACGCCGTGCAGCGCTGCCTGGCGCGGCAGGCCGGCGAACAGGGCGACAGCCTGCATACCGACGCGGTGGACAGCGCCGCGATGCCGACCGCCCGCCCGATGGGCAGCGGCGGCGTGCCCGGCGCCGCACCGCAGTGGGTCAATTACTCCGCAGGCCGCCAGACCGAACTCGGCATTGCCCAGCCGCGCCAGGCCTACCTCGGCATGGTGCGCGAGGCCACCGGCGATGGCGCCGGCCGCGCCTGGCAGCCATCCACGCAGCCGCCCGCCTGGCTGGCCAATGCACAGGCTGCCCGCGCCGACGAACCGCCCAGCCTGCTAGACCACCTGCCGATGGGCGCTACATCGCCCTTCGTCCAGCACGACGCGGACGGCGCCGAAGCCGACGAGGCCAATCATCCGCTCGGCTACGCGGTGGCCCAGCTCCACGGCATCTACGTGCTGGCGCAGAATGCGCGCGGGCTGGTGCTGGTGGACATGCATGCCGCGCACGAGCGCATCCTGTACGAGCAGATCAAGACCGCGCTCGAAGCGCGCGAACTGGCCGTGCAGCCGCTGCTGATCCCGGTCACGCTGCCGGCCAACCCGGTCGAGATTGGCGCAGCCGAGGAACATCAGGAGACGCTGACCCTGCTCGGCTTCGACATCGCCCCGGTCTCCCCGACCACGCTGGCCGTGCGGGCCATTCCCGCGCTGCTCAAGCAGGCCGATGCCGAGGCGCTCGCGCGCGATGTACTGCGCGACCTGCAGTCCTACGGCGGCTCGCGCGTGCTGGCCGAGCGCCAGAACGAGCTGCTCGCCACGCTGGCCTGCCACAGCGCCGTGCGCGCCAATCGCAAGCTCACGCTGGAAGAGATGAACGCGCTGCTGCGCCAGATGGAGCAGACCGAGCGCGCCGACCAATGCAACCACGGCCGCCCCACCTGGGTGCAGCTCACCGTGGCCGAGCTGGACCGGCTGTTCCTGCGTGGCCAGTAACGGTTCGTCGATGTCTGCCTTGCCTTCTGGCCATCCGCCCGTCGTCTGCCTGCTCGGCCCCACCGCTTCCGGCAAGACCGCCGCCGCGCTGGCACTGGCTGCGCGCACGCCGGTGGAGATCATCAGCCTCGATTCCGCGCTGGTCTATCGCGAGATGGACATCGGCACCGCCAAGCCCACGCGCGACGAACTGGCCAGCGTGCCGCACCACCTGATCGACATCATCGATCCGGCCGATAGCTACTCCGCTGCGCAGTTCGTCACCGATGCCGAGCGGCTGATCGGCGAAATCCGCGCGCGCGGCCGGGCGCCGCTGATCGTGGGCGGGACCATGCTCTATTACAAGGCGCTGACGCAGGGACTCAATGACCTGCCGCAGGCCGACGCCACGCTCCGGGCCGAACTCGACGCGCTGGCGGCCGAACGCGGCTGGCCGGCGCTGCACGCGATGCTGGCCGAGGTGGACCCGGTCACCGCCGCCCGGCTGGCGCCCAACGATGCGCAGCGCATCCAGCGCGCGCTGGAGATTTTCCGATTGAGCGGGCAGCCGATGTCCGCGCTGCTGGCCCGGCAGGCCGACGCCCGCACCTTCACCGGCGCGGCCGATGCGCGCTACCGTGTGATCGCGCTGGAACCGTCGGATCGCGCGGTGCTGCACGCACGGATCTCGGAAAGATTCGATGCGATGCTGGCCGGCGGCCTGATCGACGAGGTGCAGCGGCTACGCGCGCGCGGCGACCTGCATCTCGGCCTGCCGTCGATGCGCTGTGTGGGCTACCGGCAGGTGTGGGAGTACCTCGACGGCGCCTGCGACGCCGCCGCCATGCGCGAGCGCGGCATCGCCGCCACGCGCCAGCTCTGCAAGCGCCAGCTCACCTGGCTGCGCAGCACGCCAGAGCGTGTGAGCGTGGACTGCCTCGCCCCGGACTACGTGGCCCAGGTGGCCCGGCTGGCGGGGATGTTGGGGTAGGATTGCCGCTTTCCTTCGCACCATTGCTGCCCACTACCGCTCCCATGACTGCCTTCGCCATCCGCCCTGCCGCGCCCGCGGACAGCGCCACACTGTTCCGCCTGATCGCCGCGCTGGCCGAGTACGAAAAGCTGACCCATCTGGTCGAAGCCACGCCGGAAAAAATCCAGAACGCGCTGTTCGGCGACCGCCCGCACGCCGAGGCAGTGCTGGTGGAGGTGGAGACGGCGGCTGGCCGGCAGGCGGTCGGCTTCGCGCTGTTCTTTCACAATTTCTCCACCTTCCTGGCCAAGCCGGGCCTGTACCTCGAAGACCTGTTCGTGGAGCCGGCATGGCGCGGCCACGGGCTGGGCAAGGCGCTGCTGCGCCATCTGGCCGGCATTGCCCTGGCGCGCGGCTGCGGCCGCTTCGAATGGTCGGTGCTGGACTGGAACCAGCCATCGATCGATTTCTATCAGGCGATGGGGGCCGACGTGATGCCGGACTGGCGCATCTGCCGCGTGACCGGGGATGCGCTAACCAAGCTCGGCGGCCAGCCCTGAGGCGCTGCGCCCCTGCATCGAGCAAGGCCCAAAAACAAAAACGCCCGATGTTGTGAACTGCACCCCAAAAGTTGGACACCAACTTTTGGGGTGTTTTCATGTATCGGTACTCGGAGCAGTTCAGGCTGACAGTTATCCAGAGCTACCTGGACGGTCAGGCAGGC
>NZ_CAJPVH010000031.1 GCF_905397395.1 Cupriavidus campinensis | reverse complement strand
CGGCGGGGCCAGCGGCGCCAGCGGGGCACACGCCGGGGCCAGCGATGCCTCCGGAGCGGTTGGGGCGATGGGCGCCTCCGGCGCCGCAGCCGAGCGCCGGCGCCCCCGTGACGGCGACACCAACCCGAACCCGACCACCAACACGCCGGCCAACCCCACCGGCACCGTCGGCCAACGGCCGCAGCAGTAAGCACGGCGACGCACCCGAGACGGCATGAATCCCTCACGCATCTTTATCGAACGGCCGGTGGCCACGGCACTGCTGATGCTGGCCATCCTGCTGTCCGGGCTGGTGGCGTACCGGCTGCTGCCGCTGTCCGCGCTGCCGGAGGTGGATTACCCGACCATCCAGGTCACCACGCTCTACCCCGGCGCCAGCCCGGACGTGATGACCTCCTCGGTCACCGCGCCGCTGGAGCGCCAGTTCGGCCAGATGCCGGGGCTCAAGCAGATGTCGTCGTCGTCCTCGGGCGGTGCGTCGGTCATCACGCTCCAGTTCGAGCTGTCGCTGTCGCTGGACGTGGCCGAGCAGCAGGTGCAGGCCGCCATCAACGCGGGCGGCAACCTGCTGCCGTCTGACCTGCCCATGCCGCCGGTCTACAGCAAGGTCAACCCGGCCGATGCGCCGATCATGACGCTGGCGATGACCTCGGACACCCTGCCCCTGCCCAAGCTGCAGGACATGGTGGACACCCGCGTGGGCGCCAAGATCTCGCAGATCCAGGGCGTGGGGCTGGTCACCATCAGCGGCGGGCAGCGTCCCGCGGTGCGCATCCAGGCCAACCCTACCGCGCTGGCCGCGCTCGGCATGTCGATCGACGACCTGCGCACCGCCATCGGCAGCGCCAACGTGAACGGCGCCAAGGGCAGCTTCGACGGCCCCGCGCGCGCCTCCACCATCGACGCCAACGACCAGCTCCGCTCCGCCGACGAATACCGCCAGATCATCATCGGCTACCAGAACGGCGCGCCGATCCGCATCACCGACGTGGCCGACATCGTCGACGGCCCCGAGAACAGCCGGCTGGCCGCCTGGGCCAACAGCAAGCCCGCCATCGTGCTGAACATCCAGCGCCAGCCCGGCGCCAATGTGATCGAGGTGGTGGACCGCATCAAGACGCTGCTGCCGCAGTTGCAGGCGTCGCTGCCGGCCTCGGTGCACGTGCAGCTTCTGACCGACCGCACCACCACCATCCGCGCCTCGGTCAAGGATGTGCAGTTCGAGCTGCTGCTGGCCATCGCGCTGGTGGTGATGGTGATCTTCGTCTTCCTGCGCAACATCCCGGCCACCATCATCCCGGGCGTGGCGGTGCCGCTCTCGCTGGTGGGCACCTTCGGCGTGATGTACATGGCCGGTTTCTCGATCAACAACCTGACGCTGATGGCGCTGACCATCGCCACCGGCTTCGTGGTGGATGACGCCATCGTGATGATCGAGAACATCATGCGCTACATCGAGGAAGGCGATTCCCCGATGGCGGCGGCCCTCAAGGGGTCGAAGCAGATCGGCTTCACCATCATCTCGCTGACCTTCTCGCTGGTGGCCGTGCTGATCCCGCTGCTGTTCATGGGCGATGTGGTGGGCCGGCTGTTCCGCGAGTTCGCCATCACGCTGGCGGTGTCGATCCTGATCTCGGCCGTGGTGTCGCTGACGCTGACGCCGATGATGTGCGCGCGCCTGCTGCGCCACGTGCCCGAGGAGGAACTGCCGCGCTTCCACCGCGCCACGGGCCGCTTCTTCGACAACGTGATCCACCGTTACGGCCAGGCGCTGGAGTGGGTGCTGAACCGCCAGACCGCCACGCTGGTGGTGGCCGTGGCCACGCTGGTGCTGACCGGCCTGCTCTATATGCTGGTGCCGAAGGGCTTCTTCCCGGTGCAGGACACCGGGGTGATCCAGGCCATCACCGAAGCCTCGCAGACCACCTCGTTCGCGGCGATGGGCCGCAAGCAGGAGGCCGTGCAGAAGGTGATCATGCAGGACCCGGCCGTGGCCAGCGTCTCGTCGTTCATCGGCGTGGATGGCACGAACACCACGCTCAACGCCGGCCGCATGCTGATCAACCTCAAGCCCAAGGCCGACCGGGACAGCATGACGGTGGTCACCCAGCGGCTCCAGGACGCCGTGCAGCAGCTGGGCGGCGTCTCGCTCTACACCCAGCCGGTGCAGGACCTGACCATCGAGGACCGCGTCTCGCGCACGCAGTACCAGTTCACCGTGGAAGACCCGGACCCGGCCACGCTGGCCGAATGGGTGCCCAGGCTGGTGGAGCGGCTGCGCCAGGAACCCGAGCTGCGCGACGTGGCGAGCGACCAGCAGAACAACGGCCTGCGCGCCTATGTGGACATCGACCGCGATGCCGCCGCGCGTTTCGGCATCACCACCGCCGTGATCGACAGCGCACTCTATAGCGCGTTCGGCCAGCGGCTGGTATCGACCATCTTCACGCAGTCCAGCCAGTACCGCGTGGTGCTGGAGACCATGCCGCAGTTCCGCACCAGCCCGCAGTCGCTGGCCGAGCTGCGCCTGCCGTCGTCGTCGGGCGGGCAGGTGCCGCTGGGCGCCATCGCCCGCATCAGCGAGCGCACCGGCCAGCTGGTGGTCAACCACCAGGGCCAGTTCCCGGCCGCGACGGTCTCGTTCAACCTGGCCCCGGGCGAGTCCCTGGGCGCCGCGGTGGACAAGATCACGCAGATCGAAAAAGAGCTGAACCTGCCGATCTCGATGGTGACCGAGTTCCAGGGCGCCGCGCTGGCCTTCCGCGCCTCCCTCTCCAACACGCTGTGGCTGATCCTGGCCGCCGTCATCACGATGTACATCGTGCTGGGCGTGCTCTACGAGAGCACGATCCACCCGGTGACCATCCTCTCCACCCTGCCCTCGGCCGGCGTGGGGGCGCTACTGGCGCTGCTGGTCTCGGGGCAGGACATCGGCATCATTGCCATCATCGGCATCATCCTGCTGATCGGCATCGTCAAGAAGAACGCCATCATGATGATCGACTTCGCGCTCGAGGCCGAGCGCGAGGGCGGCATGACGCCGCGCGACGCCATCTTCCAGGCCTGCCTGCTGCGCTTCCGCCCGATCCTGATGACGACCATGGCCGCCCTGCTGGCCGCGCTGCCGATGATGCTGGGCACGGGCATCGGCTCCGAGCTGCGCCGGCCGCTTGGCGTGACGATGGTCGGCGGCCTGCTGGTCAGCCAGGTGCTCACGCTGTTCACCACGCCGGTAATCTACCTGGCGTTCGACCGCGTGGCGACGCGGCTCAAGGGGTGGCGCAAGCGCCGCTTTGGCGACCCTGACGAGGGTGGCGACGACGAGGACGGCGTGCATCGCCCGAATCCGCATCCGAACCCGAACCCGAACCCGAACGCAACCCCGCAGGAGCCGCACGCCTGATGAACCTGTCGGCCGCCTTCATCCAACGCCCGGTTGCCACCGCGCTGCTGACCATCGGCATCCTGCTGGCGGGCCTCGCGGCGTTCCGGCTGCTGCCGGTCTCGCCGCTGCCGCAGGTGGACTTTCCGACCATCTCGGTCTCGGCGTCGCTGCCCGGCGCCAGCCCCGAGACCATGGCGGCCACCGTGGCCACGCCGCTGGAACGCGCGCTGGGCACCATCGCCGGCGTGACCGAGATCACCTCCAGCAGCTCGCTGGGCTCCACGCGCGTGACGCTCCAGTTCGACCTCTCGCGCGACATCGACGGCGCCGCGCGGGACGTGCAGGCGGCCATCAACGCCTCGCGCGGCACGCTGCCGACCAGCCTGCCGAACAATCCGACCTATCGCAAGGTCAACCCGGCCGACGCGCCGATCATGATCATCGGGCTGACCTCGCCCACCATGACGCGCGGCCAGCTCTACGACGCCGCCTCCACCATCCTCTCCCAGAAGCTGTCGCAGGTGGAGGGCGTGGGCCAGGTGACGATTGGCGGCGCCTCGCTGCCGGCGGTGCGGGTGGAGCTGAACCCCACGGCGCTGAACAAGTACGGCATCTCGCTCGAGGACGTGCGCAACACGATCTCGGCCACCAACGCCAACCGCCCGCTCGGCGTGCTCGAGAACAACGTCAACAACTGGCAGGTCTACGCCAACGACCAGGCGATGACGGCCAAGGACTACATGCCGCTGATCGTGCGCTACGCCACGCCGGGCACGTTTTCGTCCGCCTCGGCCGGCGCGCTGATCGCCAGCACGGCCAACGCCACGGCCGGCGGCGGGGTGAGCACCAAGACCGTCAACGGGATCACCACCACCACCATCACCACCAGCAGCGGCACCACCACCGTCAGCTCGGGCGCCACGGGCGGCAACAGCGCTGCCGCCGGCCCCAACGCCTTCGCGGTGCCGATCCGCCTCCAGGACGTGGCCAGCGTGGTGGATTCCGTGCAGGACATCCGCAACGCCGGTTCGGCCAACGGCAAGCCGTCGGTGCTGCTGGTGCTGAACCGCTCGCCCGGCGCCAACATCATCGAGACCGTGGACCGCGTCAACGAGATGCTGCCGCAGCTGCGCAAGATGATCCCGGCCAGCATCTCGATGGACGTGATGATGGACCGCACGCCCACCATCCGCGCCTCCCTGCGCGAGGTGGAGCACACGCTGATGATCTCGGTGGCGCTGGTGATCATGGTGGTGTTCCTGTTCCTGCGCAACGTGCGCGCCACGCTGATCCCGAGCGTGGCCGTGCCGGTGTCGCTGGTCGGCACGTTCGCGGTGATGTACCTGTGCGGGTTCTCGCTCAACAACCTGTCGCTGATGGCGCTGACGATTGCCACCGGCTTCGTGGTCGATGACGCCATCGTGGTGCTGGAGAACATCTCGCGCCATATCGAGAACGGCATGAAGCCGCGTGCGGCCGCCCTGCGCGGTGCGCGCGAGGTGGGCTTCACGGTGCTGTCGATGAGCCTGTCGCTGATCGCCGTGTTCATCCCGCTGCTGATGATGGGCGGCATCGTGGGCCGGCTGTTCCAGGAGTTCGCCATCACGCTGTCGGTGGCCATCCTGGTCTCGCTGGTGGTGTCGCTGACCACTACCCCCATGATGTGCGCGCGGCTGCTGCGCCCCGTGGACGAGCAGAAGGCCAGCCAGGGCCGCTTCTACCAGGCCAGCGAGCGCGTGTTCAACTGGCTGCACGACCGCTACGCACGCTCGCTGGACCTGGCGCTGCGGCACGGCAAGCTGGTCTGGGTGATCCTGCTGGCCACCATGGCGCTGAACGTCTGGCTCTACGTGATCGTGCCAAAGGGCTTCTTCCCGCAGCAGGACACCGGCCGGCTGATCGGCTTCATCCGCGCGGATCAGGCCACCTCGTTCCAGGCCATGCGCGGCAAGCTCGACAACTTCATCAAGATCGTCCAGTCCGACCCGGCGGTGGTCAACGTCACCGGCTTCACCGGGGGCTCGCAGCGCAACACCGGCCAGATGTTCGTGACGCTGAAGCCGCTGAACGAGCGCAAGGAGTCCGCCGACGCCATCATCGCCCGGCTGCGCCTGAAGCTGGCCAAGGAGCCCGGCGCCAACCTCTACCTGCAATCGGTGCAGGACATCCGCGTGGGCGGCCGCCAGAGCAGTTCGCAGTACCAGTTCACCTTGCAGTCCGACGACCTGGAGACGCTGCGCACCTGGGAGCCCAAGGTGCGCGCGGCGATCTCGAACATCAAGGGGATCGAGGATGTGGATACCGATACCAACGACAAGGGCCTGCAGACCTCGGTGATCATCGACCGGGACACCGCCTCCAAGCTCGGCGTCACCGCCCAGCAGGTGGATGCCGTGCTCAACGACGCCTTCGGCCAGCGGCTGGTCTCGACGATCTACCACCCGCTGAACCAGTACCGCGTGGTGATGGAGCTGAGCCCGGAGTACCTCCAGGGGCCGCATGCGCTGCAGGACATCTACGTGGTCACCGGCAACGGCCGGCAGGTACCGCTCTCGGCCTTCGCGCGCGTCACGCCGACCAGCACGCCGCTCGGCGTGAACCACCAGGGCCAGTTCGCCGCCTCCACCATCTCGTTCAATCTGGCCGAGGGGTTCTCGCTGTCGGAGGCCACCGACGCCATCCGCGACGCGCTGGCCAGGATCGGCGCCCCCGAGACGCTCCAGGCCAACTTCCAGGGCGGCGCCAAGGCGTTCCAGGACTCGCTCAAGAGCCAGCCGTACCTGATCCTGGCCGCGCTGATCACCATCTACATCGTGCTCGGCATCCTGTACGAGAGCTACGTGCACCCGCTGACCATCCTGTCCACGCTGCCGTCGGCCGGGGTGGGCGCGCTGCTGGCGTTGCTGCTGTTCAAGACGGAGTTCAGCATCATCGCGCTGATCGGCGTGATCCTGCTGATCGGCATCGTCAAGAAGAACGCGATCATGATGATCGACTTCGCCATCGACGCCGAGCGCAATGAGGGCATGAGCCCGCGCGAGGCGATCTATCGCGCCTGCCTGCTGCGCTTCCGGCCGATCCTGATGACGACCATGGCCGCGCTGCTGGGCGCGGTGCCGCTGGCCATCGGCCGGGGCGACGGCGCCGAGCTGCGCGCGCCGCTGGGCATCTCGATTGTCGGCGGCCTGGTGGTGAGCCAGTTGCTGACGCTCTACACCACGCCCGTGGTCTACCTCACGCTCGACCGCTGGCGCCTGCGCGTGCAGGCCTGGCGCACCCGCCGCCAGCGCCACGGCCAACGCCCGGACGCCGCGCCGCGGCTGGAATCCTGACATCCATGATGAAGATGAACCGCCCTCTTTCGCTGCGAGGCGCCTCCGCCATCGCCCTCGCTTGCTTGGTCCTGGCCGGCTGCGCCGTCGGCCCCGACTACCAGCGCCCCGATGCGCCCGTCCCCAAGGCGTTCAAGGAGGCCAGCGAGGCCATGCCGGCCTGGACCGGCGACTGGAAGACTGCCGAGCCGCAGGACGCCACGGCGCGCGCCGACTGGTGGCGCGTGTTCGGCGACCCGGCGCTGGACGACCTGATGGCGCAGGTGCAGATCTCGAACCAGAACATCAAGGCGGCCGAGGCGCAGTACCGGCAGGCCACCGCCTCGCTGCAGGCCGCGCGCGCGGGCTTCTTCCCGGTGATCGGTGCGTCCGCCGGCCTCTCGCGCGGCGCCAGCAGCACCGGCGGCCGTATCACCAATGGCCAGAACGCCACGCTGTCCGCCAGTTGGGAGATCGACGTCTGGGGCCGCATCCGCCGTCAGGTGGAAAGCGCCCAGGCCGGCGCGCAGGCCAGCCAGGCCGACCTGGCCGCCACGCTGCTCTCCACGCAGGCCACGCTGGCGCAGAGCTACTTCCTGCTGCGCATTGCCGATTCGCAGCGCGCGCTGCTCGACCGCACCGTGGCCGACTACGAGAAGTCGCTGCTGCTGGTGCGCAACCAGTACCAGGCCGGCACGGCGCAGCGCTCAGACGTGCTGCAGTCGGAAACCCAGCTGAAGAGCGCGCAGGCGCAGCAGATCGACATCCAGATCACGCGCGCGCAGCTGGAACACGCCATCGCGGTGCTGGTTGGCAAGCCGCCGGCGGACCTGACCATGGCCGTGGTGGAAGTGGACGATGCGATTCCCAACGTGCCGGTGGCCGTGCCCTCCACGCTGCTGGAGCGCCGGCCCGATATCGCGGCGGCAGAGCGGCGCATGGCCTCGGCCAATGCCGATATCGGCGTGGCGCAGGCGGCGTACTACCCCACGCTGTCGCTGTCGGCCACGGGTGGGCTGACGGCGGGCACGCTGGCGCGCTGGCTGTCCTTGCCGGACCGCGTGTGGTCGGTGGGCGCCGGGCTGGCCGGCACCGTGTTCGACGGCGGCCTGCGCGGCGCGGCCAAGGCCCAGGCCGTGGCGGCCTACGACCAGACCGTGGCCAACTACCGCCAGACCGTGCTGGGCGCATTCCAGGAGGTGGAAGACAACCTCGCCGCCGCGCGGCTGCTGGGGCAGGAAGCCACCGTGCAGAACGATGCCCTGCGCTCCGCGCGCGAGGCGCTGGCGCTGGTCAACAACCGCTACAAGGCCGGTACGGCCGGGCTGCTCGATGTGCTGACCGCGCAGACCGCCGCCTATACGGCGGAACGCACGGCGCTGTCGATCACGGGCCGCCAGTACACGGCGGCCGTCACGCTGATCGCGGCGCTGGGCGGCGGCTGGCATGACCCGAGTGCCGAGGCGGCGCAGCCGCCGGTGTCCGCCCTCTCATCGACCCAATCGGCCCAATCGACCCGATCGACCGGATCGGCCCAATCGACTGACTAGCATTCCTGGTAGCCGGGCAGACGCGTCCATTCCTCTGCGTGAGAGATCCACCCCGGGTAAAACTGGCCGTAGGTGGTCTTGTTCAGCCTGAAGTACTCGCGCGCGCCGGTGCCGGGATTGTCGTAGGCATAGATGTCGCCAATGACGCCCCGGTTGTCAGGGGGTGCCCTCCAGGTGTTCGGCACCGGCTTGCGGCAGACGCGGATACTGGAAATGGTCGAGTTCATGCCAATACGATTCAGATCGACAGTGTCTGCGCGTCCGATAAGGAAACTGCAGCGTCCCTTGAATTCGAAGTGCTCGCACACTTGATATCGCTGACCGGCTGGCGCGTCGATCGAGGATGTCGCGTCATTCGCCGCGCCTTGCATGGTCGGCCATTCGCCCCCGGCCGGTACACAGTCCAGACGATCCTGAAAACCGTTACCGCGATACAGGCAGATTGGCACGGGATTCTTCGGCAGCCTGGGGTACACGGGCATCACGGTCACCTCGGACCACCAGCTCTTGTCGAAGCCGCTGAATACGGTGGAAGTGGAATAGCCATAGCTGCCCAGCGTGCGGGTCGTGTTCGATACCGGAATCTGCCCGCTCGTGCGCGCCCACCCCGTCAACACATCGCCGCCGCTGAACGATGTGTCAACCCACGTGTTCGCGCTTCCCCCCGCACGCAGGGCCACCGAGAACTTGTCGGCATGGCGAAAGCGGCTGCAATCCACCGTCAATGGGGATCCCGGCGTGATCACGCACGCCGCCGGCCCCGTGGTCGTTGCCGCATTGCGCTTGGTGTTCCTGGTCGTCCAGGGCACGAAGCGCTGGGTCCTGTCGCCGACAATCGGGTCGATCACCGTGACCTTCTTGTCGTTGATCGGCACCGAGAAGAACTCGCACTGCGCCGTACTGGCCCCGTCGACGGACCGCGCGCTGCGTTGCTGGGGAAAGCAGCCAAAGCACGCGGACACGTGCGAATAACGGAAGGAGGGCCGGAGAACGCGAATATTTCCCCGGGGTGGCCGGGCCACAAAGATCGCCTCGTTGCCCCGGGTGTTGGCGGCAATGTAGTTGGGATTCCTGCGCGATTCGACCTGCTCGATCTGGAGCGTCTGTGCGTTGCGCCGGTAGGCCACGACAGACTCGACCTGATTGGCTTGCACGCCATGAAAGGCCAGCCATTCTTCCTGATGCTGGAAGTGATTCGCGGTGGAGAGATAGCGCTGGTCGCCCGTGGCGCGGTACGCGGCGCGCAGCGACGCATCCGCGCTATAGAAGTTGCCGGCCGCGCGGATGCGGTACACATAGAACGTCGCCGCGGGATTCGTGATCAGCGCATACATCGCACGTTCGTAGGCAAAGGTCTCCGATGCCGAGGTGGGGACGAAGGCGGTATCCCCACGCGAGCAGGATCCGCCGTTCACGTGATCATAGAGATCGTCATTGGTGCCGGCGTTGGGAATGCCGTGGGCAAATACCTCGTCCGGACTCAGGGTAGCGGTGCCGCGATAGACAAAGCTGGGCGGCACCGCACCCGCCGGGCCCGCCATGCCCATCAGTAACACCATGGCCGCAAGCATGGCGGCGCGCGCATACGACAACACAGCGACTCGCATCGAAACCTCCCGACGTGGAAATGCTGTCGGTTATATACGGGCGGATGCCGTGCCGTATTTGCGATTTCACTCAATTGCGATATTTCTTGCGGACGGTCAGATCCATCCGATTTCGGCGTTTGCATTCGCGTGCAAATGTCCTATCGCGCCGGCGCCGCCGGCAACGGCTGCCGCCTCACGCGTTCGCGCAGCCACGTCGCGGCCTTGCCGAGCGACCGCTGCTTGTGCCAGACCAGTTCCATCGCCACGGGCCAGTCCTGGTCCTGGAAGGCCAGCCGGGGCGATACCAGCGTGGCCGCCGCCGGCGAACTCGCGGCGATGTGCCACGGCACGAAGGCCCAGCCCAGCCGCCGCTTGACCAGTTCGACAATCACCCACTGGCTCTCCACCCACCAGACCTCGGCCGCCACGCGCAGCCGCTTCTTCTCCTCGCTGTCGCTGCGCGTGGCCACCATCAGCTGGCGATGGCGCTTCAACTCCTCGAAATCGACCTGCGCATGGGCGGCCAGTGGATGGTCGGGCGCGCAGATCACCGGCATCGGCACCCAGCCCAGCGCGTGGAAGGCCAGCTCGGGCGGCAGCACCTCCTGCCGCCACATGATGCCGAGGTCCGCGCACTGGCTCATCACCAGCCGGCTGACGTCCTCCATCAGCGGGAACAGCAGCTCCAGCTCCACGGCGGGAAAGCGTTGCGAGAACTCGTCCAGCAGCACGCCGAGCACTTCTTCGGGGTACAGCTCGTCCACGGCCAGCGTCAGGCGCGACTCCACGCCCTCGCCCAGGCTCATCGCCACGCCCCGGAAATGCTCGCAGCGCTCCAGGATCACGCGTGCCTCCACCAGCAGGCGCTCGCCGGCCGGGGTCAGTACCGGGTAGCGCGCGGTGCGGTCGAACAGCGCGTTGCCGAGGTCGATCTCCAGGTTGGCCACCGCCGCGCTGATTACCGACTGCGCCTTGCCGAGCTTGCGCGCCGCGCCCGAGAACGAACCGCTCTCGGCGGCGGCCACGAAGGCTTGCAGCTGGTCCAGGGACAGGCTCATGGGGTACTCCTTCCGTCACATCGATGCTGGATCGGCGCCCGATTGGCATCAATCCATCTGTTTTGCCGATGGTATCCAACTTGTCCTAAGTTGTCCTGCCGATAGAATGGCCTCCATCGATCCCAAGGAGATCCCCTCATGCGCACCACCGGAGACCGCATCCGCCATACCGTCGGCTTCGAGCTGATCGGCCTGCTGGCCTTCGCGCCGCTGGCCAGCTGGGTGTTCGGCTTCGCCCTGCACCAGATGGGCCTGATTGGCGCGGTGGCATCGCTGATCGCCGCGGTCTGGAACTACGTCTACAACCTGATGTTCGACAAGGCGATGCTGCGCTTCCGGGGGCAGCTGCGGAAGACGCCGGCCATCCGCGTGCTTCACGCCATCCTGTTCGAAGGCGGGCTGCTGCTGGTCTTCCTGCCGTCCGTGGCGTGGTATCTCGACATCAGCCTGATCGATGCCTTCATCATGGACATCGCCGTGGCCGGCTTCTACATGGTCTACGCGCTGATCTACAACTGGGCCTACGATGCGATCTTTCCGATCCCGAACGCCACGCCGCGCGACTGCGCCGCCGACTGCCCCTGACCGAACCGAGCGTCGCTGAGACGCCAAGCCGACTTCACGGGTGAACTGGCACGTGAAGCGGCTGTTTTACGTCATCCAGCCGATGGCGGGCATGCGTTAACATGCTCGCCATGCCAAATCGTCCTGCCCTGCTTCGCCTTCCGCTGACGGCCGCCATCGCCGCCGCCGTGCTGCTCACCACCGGCATCGCCGGTGCCCAGGCCAAACCCGCCAAGCCCGCCAAGGCGGCGCAGGCCGTCAAAGCCACCGCCTCGAAATCCGCCTCGGTCCGCCGCGCGAGCGCCGACACCGTCGACCTGGCCGCCGCCCGCACCGGGCTACCGGCATCGGTCACGGCCGCGCTGCGCCGGGCCAACGTGCCGCTCTCTGCCGCCAGCTTCTACGTGGTCAAGGTCGGCGCACCGCAGGCCCGCGTGAGCTGGAACGCCGAGACGCCGATGAACCCGGCCTCGACCATGAAGGTGGTGACCACCTTCGCCGGCCTGCAGCTGCTGGGGCCGGACTACCGCTGGCTGACCTCGCTCTACGCCGATAGCGAGCCCACCGCCGACGGCACCGTCCGCGGCAACGTCTACCTGCGCGGGCGCGGCGATCCCAAGCTGGTGCCGGAGGAAATGGCCAAGCTGGTGGCCACGGCGCGCAACGCGGGCGCCACCACCATCGACGGCGACGTGGTGCTCGACCGCAGCTTCTTCGCGGATGCTGCCGAAGGCACTTATACGATCGACGGCGAATCCCAGCGCGCCTACAACGTCAATCCGGACGCGCTGCTGTACGCCTTCAAGACCCTGTCGTTCACGATCACCCCGGACGCCGCCGGCCGCACCGTGGACGTGGCGGTCACGCCCGCGCTGGCGCAGCTGCGCGTGGAGAACCGCCTGACCCTGACCAACGGCCGCTGCGGCGACTGGCGCTCGCGCGCCACGCCCAACATCGCCCCGCAGCCGGACGGCACCGTGGTGGCCACCTTCGAAGGCACCTATTCGGGCGACTGCGGCGAGCGTGTGGTCAATCTCGCCACGCTGTCGCACAGTGATTTCATCTGGGGTGGGTTCGTGGCCGAGTGGCAGGCGGCCGGCGGCCGCTTCGCGCACATGCCGGGCCTGCGTAGCGGCGCGGTGCCGCGTGGCGCGTTCCTGCTGTCGCGCCACTACGGCCAGCCGCTTGGCGACGTGGTGCGCGACATCAACAAGTTCTCGAACAACGTGATGGCGCGCCAGCTGTTCCTGACGATTGGCGCGGAGATGGACCGCAGCGGCCCGGCCAGCACGGCGCGTTCCGCGCAGGTGATCCGCCGCTGGCTGACGCGCCAGGGGCTGGACATGCCGGGGCTGGTGCTCGACAACGGCTCGGGACTCTCGCGCGAGGAGCGCATCAGCGCCTATGACATGGCCCGGCTGCTCCAGCAGGCACTGGCCAGCGACGTCGGCTATACCCTGGTCGATTCCCTGCCCATCCTCGGCGTGGACGGCACGCTGCGCAACCGGCTCACGCGCGCCCACGCGGCGGGCAACGCCTACCTGAAGACCGGCACGCTGGCCGATGTGCGCGCGCTGGCCGGCTATGTCGATGCGACGAACGGGAGCCGCTATGTGGTGGTGGCGTACATCAACCACCCCAACGCCTCCGCCGCGCAGGAAGCGCACGATGCGCTGATGGAATGGGTGTTTCGCGGAGCGCCTTGAGCGCCTTGAGCGCCTTGAGCGCCTTGAGCGCCTTGAGCGCCTGGTAGCGCCGGTAGGGCCAGGGCGGCCCTGGCGCAATCAGGCTTCGAATGCCGCCGCCGCGCGGCCCAGGCGGTCGCGTACCCCGTCCCAGTCGTGGGCGTCGGGGACTGGCTCGAACACGAGCCGGCTGAAACCTTCCTTGTCGAGCTTGCGCAGCAGGCCGTAGAGCGCCTGGGCATAGGCGTCCGGTGTGGCCGGGGCTGGCACGAATACGCAGCGCGGGTCGTCGCTGACCTGCGCCCCGCCGACCCAGGCGAGCCGGCCATCGGCCGGCAGCGTCGCCAGAAAACGCGGTAGTTGATCCGGCGAGGCCAGCGTCAGCGGCGTGCGCGGTGCGTAGTGGGCGCGCAGCGTGCCCGAGGCGCGCGGCGCGGCGGCGTCGGGGGCCAGCGGCATCGTGCCGAGCACGTCGGCCATCATCGCCGCCGTGATCGCGCCGGGGCGCAGCAGCACCGGCCCCACCTCGTCGATGCGCGACAGATCGACGATCGACGATTCAATGCCGATATCCACCCCATCGCCCTCCAGCACGTAGACCGTGCCCGCGAATTCGTCCCGCACATGCTCGGCCGTGGTCGGGCTGACCTGCCCGAACTTGTTGGCCGAAGGCGCGGCGATGCCGCCCCGGCCACGCCGGAAGCGCGACAGCAGCGCCTGCGCCACCGGGTGCGAGGGGCAGCGCAGCCCGAGGCTGTCCTGCCCGCCCGCCACCGCCGCCGGAATATGGGCGGCGCGCTTGAGAATGATCGTCAGCGGACCGGGCCAGAAGGCGTCGATCAGCTTCTGTGCCGCCTCCGGCACTTCCGCAGCCCAGTAGCCTACATCGGCGCCATCCACCACGTGGACGATCACCGGATGGTTCGACGGCCGGCCCTTGGCGGCGAAGATGCGCGCCACGGCCTCGGGGTTCTCGGCATCGGCGCCAAGCCCGTAGACCGTTTCCGTCGGAAAGGCGACGAGTTGGCCGGCCTCGAGCAGGCGGACGGCCTCATCCAGTTCGGCCGCCGTGGGCATGCGTGAAGACATCGACGACCCTCAGACCGGGATATGAAGCGCCTGCGCGGCGGCGTTGAACGCCGCATCGGCGGCAGCAGCCTGCTCGCCCACGCAGTTCACATGGCCCATCTTGCGCGACGGCCGCGCGTCGTTCTTGCCGTACAGATGCAGCTTGGCGCCCGGCTGGGCCACCACCGCGTCCCAGGCCGGCGTGCGCTCCAGGCCGAATTCGAACCAGACATCGCCCAGCAGGTTCAGCATCTTGCCGGCCGAATGCTGGCGCGTGCTGCCCAGCGGCAGGCGGGCCATGGCGCGCACCTGCTGCTCGAACTGGCTGGTCTCGCAGGCGTCCATGGTGATGTGGCCCGAGTTGTGCGGGCGCGGCGCCATTTCGTTGGCGACCAGCGTGCCATCGGTCAGCACGAAGAATTCGATGCAGAGCACGCCGACGTAGCCCATCTCCGTCGCCACGGTGGCGGCGGCGGCGCGGGCACGGTTGGCGATGTCGTCAGACACGCTCGACGAAGGCATGGTGGTCGAGAACAGGATGCCGTCCCGATGGACGTTCTCGGCCAGCGGCCAGGTGGCGGTACTGCCGTCGGCGGCGCGGGCGGCCAGCACGGACACCTCGTAGGCCAGCGGCAGCATCTGCTCCAGCACGCACGGCACGTGCTGCATGGCGCGCCACGCGGCGCGCACGTCCTCGCGCGTCTTCACGCGGGCCTGGCCCTTGCCGTCGTAGCCCATGCGCGCGGTCTTGAGGATGCCCGGCAGCACGTTGTCCGGAATCTGGTCGACATCGGCATCGTGCTGGATCACCCAGTGCGGGGCCGGCGGCACGCCGGTGCGCTCGGCGCACGAGGCAAAGAACTTCTTCTCGCCGATGCGGTTCTGGGCGATCGACACGCAATAGCCGCGCGGCGCCACGAACGCGCCCAGCTGCTCCAGGCGGTCCAGCGACAGCGACGGCACGTTCTCGAACTCGGTGCTCACGGCCTCGCAAAGCTGGCCCATCTCGGCCAGCGCGGCCTCATCGGTATAGACCGCGCAGATATGCCGGTCCGCCACGGCGCCGGCCGGGCTGTCCTGATCCGGGTCCAGCACGCAGACGCGGTAGCCCATGGCCTGCGCCGCATGGGTGAACATGCGGCCGAGCTGGCCGCCGCCGAGCATGCCGAGCCAGGCACCGGGCAGGATCGGCGCGGTCGGGTTGTCCACGCCGAACTCGGCGCGCGACTCCGGCGTGTGGGCTTCGGACAGGTGGGGATGGATATCGGTCGGCATGCGGATCGGTTCCGGCGGCTTGCTTATATATAGAGAGAGAGGGACTGAGACTCAGGCCGGCAACGTCATGGCGCGCGCGGCCTCGGTCTGCTTCGCGCGGAACGCCTCGAGCGCGCTGGCCAGCGCGTCGTCCGTGGTGGCCAGCGTGGCGATGGCGTGCAGCGCCGCGTTGGCCGCGCCGGCTTCGCCAATCGCGAACGTGGCCACCGGCACGCCCTTGGGCATCTGCACGATGGAGAGCAGCGAATCCTCGCCGCGCAGGTACTTCGACGGCACAGGCACGCCGAACACCGGGACGATGGTCTTGGCGGCGATCATGCCCGGCAGGTGGGCGGCACCGCCGGCGCCGGCGATGATCGCCCGGATGCCCCGGCCGCGCGCCGACTCGGCGTAGCGGAACATGTCGTCGGCCATGCGGTGGGCGGAGACCACCTGTGCCTCGAACGCCACACCGAAATCCTTGAGCATGGCCACCGCGTGCTGCATCACGTCCCAGTCGGAACTGCTGCCCATCACCACGCCGACCACCGGCTTTGCTGCGTTGCTCACGATCTGTCCTTCCTAGTGCGGTTAGGCGAGTGCTTCGCCGGTCAGGCGGGTCAGCGCCTCACGGTACTTGTCGGCGGTCTTCTGCACCACGTCCTCGGGCAGCTTGGGCGCCGGGGCGGTCTTGGGCCACGGCTTGCCGTCGATGCGCACGGCCTCGAGCCAGTCGCGCACGAACTGCTTGTCGAACGACGGCGGGTTGGTGCCCACCTGGTACGAATCGGCCGGCCAGAAGCGCGACGAATCGGCGGTCAGCACCTCGTCCATCAGGGTCAGCGTGCCGTTCTCGTCCAGGCCGAACTCGAACTTGGTATCGGCGATGATGATGCCGCGCGTGGCGGCGAAGTCGGCCGCTTCCTTGTACAGGCGGATCGAGATGTCGCGCATCTGGGCAGCCAGTTCCTTGCCGATCCGCGCCTCGACCTCGGCGAACGAGATGTTCTCGTCATGCTCGCCCATTTCGGCCTTGGCGGCCGGCGTGAAGATCGGCTCGGGCAGCTTCTGCGCGTTCTGCAGGCCGGCCGGCAGCTCGATGCCGCACACCTTGCCCGTCGCCTGGTAGTCCTTCCAGCCGCTGCCGGCCAGGTAGCCGCGCACCACGGCTTCCACCAGGATCGGCTTCAGCCGCTTGACCACCACGGCCCGGCCCTGCACCTGCGCCACTTCCTCGGGCGCCACCACGCTCTCGGCGCTGATACCGGTCTCATGGTTCGGCACGATGTGCGCCAGCTTGCGGAACCAGAAGTTGGCCATCTGGTTCAGCACGCGGCCCTTGGCCGGGATCGGCTCGCCCAGGATAACGTCGAACGCCGAGAGGCGGTCGGTGGTGACGATCAGCAGCTTGTCGTCGCCAACGGCGTAGTTGTCGCGGACCTTGCCATGGCCGAGCAGCGGCAGGGACTGGATGGAGGACTGATAGAGAGCTTGGGACATGGTGGGGTCTGGGCCGGCGGGAGAGCCAAACGCGAAAACGAAACAAAAAAGCGTCGCCCCCGTATGCTGGGGACGACGCCGTCACGACAGTGATTACTGCACAACCTGGGCGAGCTTGCCCGACTTGTATGCCGAGGCGATGTCGGTCAGGCCGACCGGCTTGATCTTGCTGGCCTGGCCTTCGCAGCCAAACGCCACGTAGCGGGCCTTGCAGACCAGCTTGGCGGCCTCGCGGGCCGGCTTCAGGTACTCGCGCGGGTCGAACTTGCTCGGGTTTTCGGCAAAGAAGCGGCGGATCGCGCCGGTCATGGCCAGGCGGATGTCGGTGTCGATGTTGATCTTGCGCACGCCGAACTTGATCGCTTCCTGGATTTCCTCGACGGGCACGCCGTAGGTTTCCTTCATGTCGCCACCGAACTTGCGGATCTCTTCCAGCAGTTCCTGCGGCACCGACGACGAACCGTGCATCACCAGGTGGGTGTTGGGGATGCGCGCGTGGATTTCCTTGATACGGCTGATGGCCAGGATGTCGCCCGTGGGCTTGCGCGTGAACTTGTAGGCGCCGTGCGAGGTGCCGATGGCGATGGCCAGCGCGTCCAGCTGGGTGGCCTTGACGAAGTCGGCGGCCTGCTCCGGGTCGGTCAGCAGCATCGAGTGGTCCAGCACGCCTTCGGCGCCGATGCCGTCTTCCTCGCCCGCTTCGCCGGTTTCCAGCGAGCCCAGGCAGCCCAGTTCGCCTTCCACGGTCACGCCCACGGCGTGGGCCAGCGCCACCACCTTGCGGGTCACGTCGACGTTGTACTCGTATTCGGCCGGGGTCTTGCCGTCTTCACGCAGCGAGCCGTCCATCATCACCGACGAGAAACCAAGGTCGATGGCGCCCTGGCAGATTGCCGGCGACTGGCCGTGATCCTGGTGCATCACCACGGGGATGTGCGGGTAGGCTTCCACGGCCGCTTCGATCAGGTGACGCAGGAAGTGCTCGCCGGCGTATTTACGCGCGCCGGCCGACGCCTGCATGATTACCGGGGCGTTGACCTCGTCGGCGGCCTGCATGATGGCCTGCACCTGTTCGAGGTTGTTCACGTTGAAGGCCGGCAGGCCGTAGCTGTTCTCGGCGGCATGGTCCAGCAGCTGGCGCATGGAAACGAGTGGCATGTCTAACTCCTGAATGAAAAATTTGGGGGGTTCTTATCGGGGATGTCCGGGCCGGCAGGTTCGCACCACCAGGGTGCCGCGTCTGTCCGGCGCGCCACATCGCGCGCTTATTCCTAAACCTTAACTGCCCACCCTCACGATCTTGAGGGTATTCGTGCCGCCCGGCTGCCCCATGGGCTCGCCGATGGTCAGCACGATGAAATCGCCGCGCTGCACCACGCCCTGGGCCAGCAGCAGCTCCTCGGCCTGCTCCAGCGCCACATCGCGGTCCGTGCTCGACTGCAGCGGCAACGGCACCACGTTGCGGTACAGCTGCATCTTGCGCTGGGAGGCCAGGTTCGGCGTCATGGCGTAGATCGGCACGTGAATCCGGTGGCGGCTCATCCACAGCGCGGTGGCGCCGGAGTCGGTCAGCGCCGCGATGGCCTTCACTCCCAAATGATAGGCGGTGAACAGCGCACCCATGGCAATCGACTGGTCGATGCGCGAGAAGGTCTGGTTCAGGAAGTCGGTGTCCAGCTGCACCACCTCGGACTTCTCGGCCTCCAGGCAGATGGCGGCCATGGCCTCGACGGTCTCCACCGGGAAGCGCCCGGCGGCGGTCTCGGCCGAGGTCATCACCGCGTCGGTGCCGTCCAGCACCGCGTTGGCCACGTCGGACACCTCGGCGCGGGTCGGCACCGGGTTCACGATCATGCTTTCCATCATCTGCGTGGCGGTGATGGTCAGCTTGTTGGCCTCCCGCGCGAGGCGGATCATGCGCTTCTGCAGCGCCGGCACCGCCGCGTTGCCCACTTCCACGGCCAGGTCGCCCCGGGCCACCATGATGCCGTCGGACGCCTGGAGGATTTCCTCCAGCACGCCCGGGCGGATGGCCTCGGCCCGCTCGATCTTGGCGATCATGCGCGCCTTGTGGCCATGCGGCTGGCCGGCCACGGCGGCCAGCTGGCGCGCCATTTCCATGTCGGTGGCGTTCTTGGGGAAGCTCACGGCCACGTAGTCCGCGCCGAGGGCCATGGCGGTCTTGATGTCCTCCATGTCCTTGGCGGTCAGCGCGGGCGCCGAGAGCCCGCCGCCCTGGCGGTTGATGCCCTTGTTGTTCGAGAGATCGCCGCCCACGCGCACCGTGGTGAAGATCTCGCTGCCGATGACACGTTCCACCACCAGCACGATCAGGCCGTCGTTGAGCAGCAGCACGTCGCCGGGGCCCACGTCGCGCGGCAGGTCCTGGTAGTCCAGCCCCACGCGCTCCTGGTTGCCGAGCGGGCAGGTGGCATCCAGCACGAACGGATCGCCCGGCGCCAGGGTGATCTTGCCGTTCTCGAACTTGCCCACGCGGATCTTCGGGCCCTGCAGGTCCGCCATGATGGCCACCTCGCGGCCACAGGCCGCCGCTGCCTCGCGCACCATTGCGGCACGGTCGATATGGTCCTGCGCGGTGCCGTGGGAGAAGTTCAGGCGCACCACGTCGACACCGGCGGCAATCATGCGGGTCAGCATGTCCAGCGTGCTCGACGCCGGGCCGATGGTGGCAACGATCTTGGTGGAACGAGTCATGCGGGCGGTTTCCTCAGTGGCAACTGGTACGAACAGGGGCGGCTCGGGAACAATCGGGGGAAATCAGGCGAATCAGGCAGCGGCGCGCTGCTGGAGCACTTCCAGCGCGGGCAGCGTCTTGCCTTCCAGGAACTCCAGGAAGGCACCGCCGCCGGTGGAGATATAGCCCACGCGGTCGGCGATGTGGTACTTGGCGATGGCGGCCAGCGTGTCACCGCCGCCCGCGATCGAGAAACCCTTGGAGTTGGCGATGGCCTCGGCCAGCACCTTGGTGCCGTTGCCGAACTGGTCGAACTCGAACACGCCCACCGGGCCGTTCCAGACGATGGTGCCGGCGGCCTGGAGCTGGTTGGCCAGCTGGGCGGCGGTCTTGGGGCCGATGTCGAGGATCATGTCGTCGTCGGCCACGTCCTTGACGTCCTTGACCGTGGCGGCGGCCGTGGCGCTGAATTCCTTGGCGCAGACCACGTCCACCGGAATCGGCACCGAGGCGCCGCGGCGGGCCATGATGTCGATGATGGCCTGGGCGTCGCCAACCAGGTCGTGCTCGGCCAGCGACTTGCCGATCTTCAGGCCGGCGGCCAGCATGAAGGTGTTGGCGATGCCGCCGCCGACGATCAGCTGGTCCACCTTGTCCGCCAGGGACTTGAGGATGGTCAGCTTGGTGGAAACCTTGGAACCGGCCACGATGGCGACCAGCGGGCGGGCCGGCTGGCCCAGCGCGCGGCCCAGCGCGTCGATCTCGGCGGCCAGCAGCGGGCCGGCGCAGGCCACGGGCGCGTACTTGGCGATGCCGTGGGTGGTGGCCTCGGCGCGGTGCGCGGTACCGAAGGCGTCGTTGACGTAGACATCGCACAGCCGGGCCATCTTCTGGGCCAGTTCGTCGCTGTTCTTCTTCTCGCCCTTGTTCACGCGGCAGTTCTCGAGCAACACCACCTGGCCGGGCGCCACGTCCACGCCATCGATCCAGTTCTGCACCAGCCGCACGGGCTTGCCGAGCAGTTCGGACAGGCGTTCGGCGATCGGGGCCAGCGAGTCCTCGGGCTTGAATTCACCCTCGGTCGGGCGGCCCAGGTGGGACGTCACCATGACGGCCGCGCCCGCCTTCAGGCAGGCTTCGATGGCCGGTACCGACGCACGGATGCGGGTGTCTTCCGTGATCTTGCCGGCATCGTCCTGCGGCACGTTCAGATCGGCGCGGATAAACACGCGCTTGCCGGAGAGATTGCCTTGGGAGATGAGATCGGTGAGACGCAGGACAGAGGTCATGGCGAGTAGAAACGGGACTGGGCGGTACGCCAACAGCACGCGGCCGCGTTGGAAATCGGGGAAACCGGCATTTTACCTGATCGCCGTCACGGTTTTATGCGATTGGCCCTAGAAATGCCGCATGAATCACTAATACTCACCCTGTGGGCGAAAGTGCCAGGAGCGCATCGGACTTCACTACAAACCCCCTCGAAGGGAGGGTACAGGTATCTCTGGCGGGTCGCCCCTATTGGGTTAATGTACGCCCTAATGTACTAAACGTATGCACCGCCAGACACGCATAGCAAACCTCGCATATTTGGTACATCGCATCATCAGTTGCAGCCAGCGAGCCGGCAACGACCGGCAATAACGAAAAAGCCATCCCCCTGACCAGCTCCGTTTCGAGGCGCCGGCGACCGGATGGTCCATTGTCGTGAATGCAGGGGTAATCCGATGGACCAAACAAGCATGCACGGGGCAATCCGTGGGCTTTACGAAGGCATTCTGGACCCCGGGGCATGGCACAAGAGCCTGTGCGCCCTGACCGATATGGCGGGTAGCGCACATGCCTCGATGATGGTGTGGGACACCGTGCGCGACCAGGTCACGGTCAACGAGATCGTCAATCCGGTGCCGGAGCTGTTCACCGCGTACGAGAAGGAATACCAGGCCATCGACCCGGCCAAGATCTTTGCCCCCCGGCTGGTGCCCGGCGCCTGGTATATCGATGCGCGCGATCTCGGCCCGCAGGGCATGGCGCGCCACCCCTTCTACTGCGACTTCTTCAACCGCTTCGACCTGCGCTCCTACGTGGCCTGCCTGGTGGAACGGCAGCCGCACTACGAAGTCTATTTTTCGATGCAGCGCGCGCTGAGCCAGGACGCCTTCTCGGGCGAGGACACCCGCGCGCTCGACTGGGTGGTGCCGCATATGCGCAGCGCCATCGCCCTGCGCGAACGCACCCTGGGGCTGTCCGCGCTGGCGTCTGTCTCCGCGCGGCTGCTGGAGCGGCTCGCCTTCGCCGTGGCCGTCTACACACCCGAGCGCCACCTACTGCTGGCCAATACGGCCGGCGAGCGCTGGGCGCGCCGGCTCGACCCCACTGGCAAGACCGGCGACTGGCGCCTCTCGCGCGGCTTTGCCGAGATGGTCCAGGCCGCCTGCCATCCCAACCAGCCGCAGGCCGCGCAGGCCGCGCGCGCCACCGACAAGACCGGCGCCACGGCCGAGGTGCTGGTCCTGCCCCTGCCGCCCACCCACATCCTCGCCGCCTCCTGGCAGCAACCCGCCGCGCTGGTGGTGGTGCACGAGGCCGGCGCCCCATCCGTGCTGCTCGATACCGTGCTGCTCGATACCGTGCTGCGCGAGCTGTACGGGCTCACGCCGGCCGAAACCCGGCTGGCCACGCGGCTGGCTTGCGGCGAAGGACTGCCCGAGGCGAGCCGACAGATGCGCATTCGCCACGAGACCGCGCGCACGCAACTCAAATCCATCTTCCTGAAGACGGGCTGCGGCAGCCAGGCCCGCCTCACGCAGATGCTGACGCGGCTCGCCGCCACACTAGAGGGAGGCTAGCACCCTGCATCGCCCCTTTCCCCTGCCGCGATCCCCGTGGCAGGCACGCGAAGTCTTGACGCGCCGCCCGCCTCACCGGAACCGGGCGCACGCCCCGCGCACCTCGCCGGACTCAAGCATGAACGACGGACAAATGCACGAGACCATCCGAGGTCTCTACCAAGGTGTTTTCGAAACGGGCGCCTGGCAGCGGAGCCTGGTCGCCCTGTGTGACGCAAGCGGCAGTTCGCAGGCGTCGCTGGTCGTGCGCAACCGGGCGCTGGACCGCGTGGTGGTCACTCACGCGGTGGACTACAAGCCCGACGCCATGGAGGCCTACACCTCGCACTACTACCAGTTCGACCCGAGCCGGCCGTTCGCCGAGCGCCTGGGCGTGGGGGACTGGTATATCGACCATCGCGACGTAGGCGAGCAGGTCATGCGCACCAGCCCGTTCTATGGCGAGTTCCTGCGCGGCCTGAATGTCGCGTCGGTCATGTCGTGCCTGATCGAGCGGCATCCCACCTACGAGATTTACCTGTCGCTGCAACGGCCGCTCGATGCCAATGTCTATGCCGAGGCGGACGCCCTCGCGCTGGACTGGGTGATTCCGCACCTGCGCGATGCCATCGGCCTGCGCGAGCGCATGCAGGAGCTGGTCGCGCGGGGCCGATTGTCGGAAGACATGCTGAACCGGCTGCCCTTCGGCGTGGTGGTGTTCGATCTGGCCGGCAAGCCGCTGTTCGCCAACCAGTCCGGCGAGCCGTGGGTGCGGCGCCTGATGCCGGCCGCCTTCCTGGGGCCGCGCGCCAGCCCGTGGACGGACAGCGCCTTCTGGCAGTTATCACGGCCGTTCGCCGAGGTGCTCAGCGCCATGGCCGCGCCAGACACGCTGCAGGCCGCGCAGGCCATCCAGGCCGCCGGCCCGGATGGCCGCACCGCGCAGATCGTGTCCCTGGCGCTGGCGCCGATGGCGCAGAGCCTGCCGGGCATGGAGACCCATACCGTGCTGGCCGCCATCCACGAACGCTACGGCACGCCGCGCGCCATGCCGGCCATCCTGCGCGACCTGTTCGGCCTCACGCCGGCGGAAACGCGGCTGGCCGCGCTGCTGACGCAGGGCGTTGGCCTGCCGGACGCCTGCGTCCAGCTCGGCATCAAGCGCGAGACCAGCCGCACCCAGGTCAAGTCGATCTTCAACAAGACCCACACCAGCACGCAGGCGCAACTGGCGCACCTGCTGACCCGGCTCAGCACGATGCTGACCGAGCCATCGCGCTATTAGTTAACAGTGGGGATCAGAAGGCTCAGGTGAGCAGCCGCAGCGCGGTGTACACCGCCATGCCAACCACGATCATCCCGACCATGCGGCGCGTGAACAGGTAGAACACCGTGGCCGCGATGCCGGCCATCAGCTTGGCGTTCATCGGCGAGATGGTGAAGTGGCCCTGCCAGGTCATGAATTCCGGCACGATGATGGCCGCCAGCGCTGCCGCCGGGGCATAGCGCAGCGCGCGCTGGAGGCGGTCCGGCACGCTCACGCGCTCGCCGGCCATCAGGAACAGCGCCCGCGTGAACACGGTCACCACGGCCATGCCGACGATGGCGATCCAGGTTTCCAGATGGCTCATGCGCGGTCTCCGGTCTGGGGCGCCGGCTGCGGCTCGGATATCGCGCGGGCCTCGGCCTTGGCCTTGTCCTTCCGCGCGCGGATGCCGCGCAGCGTGGCGCGCGCCGCCAGTTCGTCGCTGGCCATGCCCGCCGCCAGCGCGCCCACCACGGCCACCACCAGCGCCAGCCGGTACGGGAGGTCGAAGCACAGCAGCGCCAGCACGGCGGACACCACCACGGCCATCAGCGTGGAGCGCGAGTTGATCGTGGCGATCATCACCGGAATCAGCGCCATCACGCCGGCCAGCCCGAGACCCCAGGCGTCCGGGAACACGCTGGCCAGCAGGATGCCGAGCAGCGACGAGACCTGCCAGGTGGCGCAGTTGACCAGCGCCATCCCCCAGAAATAGCCCTCCTTGCCCGGCGCGTAGCCCGGCTCGACGTATTTCTGCATGAAATAGACGAAGTGGAGGTCGCCGTTGAAGAAGCCCAGCACGGTGCGCCGGCCCATCGGCAGATAGCTGAAGTGCGGCTGGAGCGCCGCGCTGAAGATGACGAAGCGCAGGTTGACCACGGCGGCGGTCAGCCAGATGGTCCAGATCGGCAGGCCGGCGGCGAACAGCGGCAGCACGGCCAGCTGGGCGGAGCCGGCATAGACCAGCAGCGACATGCCGATGGCCTCCGGCACGGTCAGCGCCGACTTGCTCATGGCCACCCCGGTGACCAGCCCCCACGAGAACACGGCGGGCAGGGATGGCGCGAAATAGCGTGCGCCGTCGAGAAAACCGTTGCGCTCCACCTCGGCAAAGCGATGCCAGAGGCGCAACCACACCGGGGACGACTGTCGGGGTGTCATAGCAGAGGGCGAGAAGGGTACGGCCAGCGCGTGGAGCGGGGCCGTCGGGGGCACCGCCGGCATCGCGCCGACGGCAAAGCAGACATTATAGGCTGGCGACCGCCGCTGGTAAGCGGCGGCTTAAAAGTGCACGCACCGAGTGTTGTTTCACGGAGAATCGGCCCCCCCGCCTCTCCTCCGCCCTCACCCAGCCGCTATGCCGGGCGGCCCGTGGGCGCCAGCGGCGCCGCTTCCGTCGCCGGCGCCTGCGCCGGGTCCGTCTCGTCATCCCCGCCGCCGGCCTGGCCCAGGTCGATGCCCGAGGTTTCCGGCAGCAGCGCCGCCGACACCATCACCAGCGCGTAGCCCACCCCGGCCACCATGGCGATGGCCAGTGCCAGCGAGGTCCGCCCGCTGTTGAGCCAGCCCACGGCGAGCGGGAAGAACGAGCCGATCACCCGGCCGAGGTTGTACGACACGCCATACCCCGTGGCGCGCACGGCACTCGGGTACGACTCCGAGATCGTCGCGCCAATCCCCGAGAACACGCCCTGCATCAGCACCCCGAGTGGGAAGCCGAGGAACAGCATCGACGTATTGCTGACCGGAATCACCATATAGATCATCGCCATGACGAAGGCGCCGGCGGCGAACGCCATATAGGTCACCCGGCGGCCCCAGCGGTCCGTGGCGTAGGCGCCGGCCACGTAGCCCACCAGCGAGCCGAGGATGGTCACGGCCAGATAGGAGCTGGTGCCGAATACCGACAGCCCCCGCTCGGTCTTCAGGAAGGTGGGCAGCCAGGTGGCGATGGCGTAGTAGGCGCCCAGCATGCCGCCCGACAGCAGGCTGCACAGCAAGGTCTTGCGCAGCAGCGGGGCGCGGAACACGCGCGCCAGGTCCGCCCCCGGCGAGACCTTGCCGCGCGCGGCCCGGCTCTTGAGGAAGACTTCCGGCTCCTGGAGGTTGCGGCGCAGGTAGATCACCACCAGCGCCGGCAGGATGCCGAGAAAGAAGCAGACCCGCCACGCCGTTTCCGGCTCGAACAGGTTGAACGTGATGGCGTAGGCGATGGCCGCCCCGCCCCAGCCGAACGAATAGCTGCTGGCGGTGAAGCCCGAGTACTTGCCGCGATGGGCCGGATTGCGGATCAGCTCGGTCACCAGCACCATGCACAGCGACGATTCGCCGCCGAAGCCCAGCCCCTGCAGCATGCGGAATACCAGCAGCTGCTCGGGCGAATTCGCCATGCCGCACAGGAAGCACGACACCGCGAACACGATGATGGTCCAGCGCAGCACGCGCACGCGGCCGAAGCGGTCCGCCAGCAGCCCGGCGCCCACCGCGCCCACCAGCGACGAGACCAGCGTCCAGGTGACGATGGCGCCCGCCATCGACTTGCTCATGCCCCACTGCGCCAGCAGCGTGGAGATGAGGAAGGAATAGATCATGAAGTCGAACACATCGACCGCATGACCAAGAAACGCGCCGTAGAACCCCTTGCGCTCGGCGCGGGACAGCTCCCTGAACCAGTCCATCATGATGGTTTCCTCCCAGCTTTCAGTTGTGTTGTTATCGATCGATGCCGGCCGCTGCCAGCCCGCGCGGCGGTTGGCAGGCGTAGCCGGCGGCCTCGAGCAGTTGGGCGAAGCGCAGCGACGTGAGATCGCCCCAGCGCCGCGCCACGATCTGCACGCCGCACGGCAGGCCGTCCCGCGCGGGACCGATCGGCGCCACCGTGGACGGCAGCCCGCACAGCCCCGAATGGCCGGCCCAGAACAGTTGCGTGGTCAGCGGCATCGGCTGGCCGTTCACCGGCAGCGTGCGCTGCCACGGCTCGCCGGCTTCGTCGAGCGGGAACGCGGTGGTGGCGGCGGCCGGACACAGCAGCACGTCGTAGTCGGCGAAGAAGCGGCGCCAGCTCTCGGCAAAGCGGTCGCGGGCGGCTTGCAGGCGCAGCCAGTCGCGGTGCGTCAGCGTGGCGCCGGCGAATTGCAGCGTGGCGTAATCGTCACCCGAATCCGGGCGGGTGCGCGCCAGCGCGTCGGCGAAGGCGGCGTCATCCATATAGACGGAGGTGGTGGCGCGCAGCAGCAGCACGTAGCTGCGCCACAGCGCGGCGGCGTCGAAGTCCGGGCGCACGTGCCAGTCCACCCGGGCGCCCTGCCCGGCCAGCCAGTGGCCGAGCGCCTCGATGGGCTGGCTGACCATGACATCGACATCGGCCAGCGGATGGGTCGGCAGCACCGCCACGCGGAAGTCGGCCAGACGCTGGTGCGGGCAGGCGGGCAAGTCCAGCCGCCAGGCGGGCGCGAGGTCCACGTCCGGGCCGGCGATGGCACGCAGCACCAGTTCGAGGTCGCGCGCGCTGCGGGCGACCGGGCCCGCCACGTTGATGTCCTGCTCGGCAAACCCGGCCGGCGCGTTGCCGTGGCCGCGCAGCGGCACCAGCCCGTGACTGCTCTTGTGCGAGAACACGCCGCAGTAGTGCGCCGGGTTGCGCAGCGACGAGCCGATGTCGGAGCCCACATCGAAAAAGCTCATGCCGGCGCAAACCGCCGCCGCGCTGCCGCCCGAGGAACCGCCCGGCGTGCGCGATGGATCGTGCGGATTGCGTGTGGTGCCGTAGATCGCGTTGTAGCTTTGCCAGTCGCGCAGGCCCAGCGGCACATTGGTCTTGCCGAGCAGGATGGCGCCCTGGGCGCGCAGGCGCTGCACCACCACGGCATCGCGCTCGGCACGATGATCGGCGCGCGCCGGGCTGCCGCAGGTGGTGGGCCAGCCGGCCACGTCGAACGATTCCTTGATCGAGAACGGCACACCGTCCAGCGGCCCAAGTGCGGCGCCGGCCTGTCGGCGGCGGTCACTCTCGCGGGCCGCCGCGCAGGCGGCATCGAAGTCCGGCAGGATAAGTGCGTTGATCGTCGCATGATGGGCGACCCACGCGGCGTGGCAGGACGCAACCAGCGCCTGCGCGGTGGTCTCGCCGCTGGCGAGTTGTTCGGCGGCTCGCCAGATCGGCAAAAAGCAGTCGTCCAGCCGGCCAGGGTCGGCCGGCGGCAGGTCAGGCAGGGTCACGTTCGCTCCGTGTGTTGTCTTGGGCCGGCGCATGGGTGCGGCGGCCTGAGGGGGCGCTATCGATACGGCGGCGGTTACAGCGTTCGGTATACTATATTCACCAATCCGAAAATCACAAGGCAGTATTTGTGCCAAGGTGATTTGCACCGCAACAAGGCAGGAAGCGGCTTGTCAGGGGATTGGCGCGTGCGGGTGCGTGTGCGCTGCACCATCATCGGGAGCGCTTTGGTATACCGTTTGGTGCGTAGGAGGGATCAGCGCCGCAGCAGGCCGACCAGTTCGTCGATGTCCGGCAAGGCGGCGGCGCGGCCCGTGGCTTCGCCGTCGGTGGCGTCGAGCACGCCGTCCGCCAGCGCGCGCTTGCCCTGATGGAGGTCTACGATGCGTTCCTCGATGGTGCCGGCGGTGATCAGCCGGTAGACCGTGACCGGCCGCTGCTGGCCAATGCGGTGCGCGCGGCCCATCGCCTGATCCTCGGCGGCGGGGTTCCACCACGGGTCGGCTATCACGATGTAGTCGGCCGCCGTCAGGTTCAGGCCGAAGCCGCCGGCCTTCAGGCTGATCAGGAAGACATCGCCCGCCCCGCCCTGGAACGCGGCCACGCGGCGCGTGCGTTCACCGGCCGGCGTGGCACCGTCCAGATACTGGTAGGCCAGTCCGGCCTCATCCAGCGCGCGCCGCATCAGCTGCAGGAAATCGACGAACTGGCTGAACACCAGCGTCTTGTGCCCGTTGGCGGCCAGCGTGGCGGCCAGTTCGGCGAAGGCGCGCACCTTGGCGCCCGGCGCGGCCACCTCGGGCGTGGCCAGACGCGGGTCGCACGCGGCCCGGCGCATGCGCATCAGCTGCGCCAGCACGTGGATGCGGGCGTCGGGTTCGGCCGGCGCTGCCGGCTGTGCCTTGCGCCCCTTCCTGGCGGGCGGACGCAGCAGCGCGCGCTCGGCCTCGGACAGCGCCTGGCGGCGCAGCGCCTCGTAGTGGGCGGCCTCGGCCGGCTCGGGCTCCACGCGGATCACGAGTTCCGTGCGCGGCGGCAGTTCGTCCAGCACCTGCGCCTTGGTCCGCCGCAGCACGAACGGCGCGATCATGCGCCGCAGCCGCACGCGCGGCTCCCGTGCGCCATTGCGCTCGATCGGATTGGCAAAGTGTTCGTTGAAGCGGACCAGCGACCCGAGCAGCCCCGGGTTGCAGAACCGCATCACGGACCAGAGTTCGGAGAGCCGGTTCTCGATCGGCGTGCCGGAAAGCGCCACGCGGCAGTCAGCGGCCAGCGCGAACATGGCCTGCGCGCGGCGCGAAGACGGATTCTTGATCGATTGCGCCTCGTCGGCGACCACCGTGTGCCAGCGCCGCGCGCCGAAATCCTTGCGCGCCTGCTGGAGCAGCTGGTACGAGACGATCACGAGATCATGGGCGCCGGCCTGCTCGACCATGGCCGCGCGATCCCCTTCGGCATAGAGATGGACGTTGAGTGTGGGGGCAAAGCGGCGCGCCTCGGCGGCCCAGTTGCCGCACACCGAGGTCGGCGCCACGACCAGCGCCGCACCGCCGGCGGCGCGGGCCAGCAGCAGCGCAAGCGACTGGAGCGTCTTGCCCAGCCCCATGTCATCGGCCAGACAGGCGCCGAAGCCGGCCTCGGCCAGCGCCATCATCCAGCGGAAGCCTTCTTCCTGATAGGGACGCAGTTCGGTTGCCAGCGTGGCGGGCACGGCGGCGTCCGTCTCCCGCGCGGCGCGCAGCCGGCGCACACGCGTGCGGAAGTGCGCGTCCGGGTCCACCCCGGCGCCGGCCAGCACATCGTCCAGCCAGGGCGCGGCCACCAGCGGCACGCGGATGCCGTCGCGCACCCCATCCCCCACCCCGGCGAGGTCGCGCAGGCGGGCGCGCAGCTGGCCGGTCAGCGCCACGTAGACGCCCTGCCCCATCGGCATGAAGCGCCCGGCGTGGCCGTGCGCCCAGGCCACCAGCTTCTCGAGCGACATCACCAGCCCCTCGGCCACGCGCAGATGGCCCACCAGCTTGAACCACTCGCTGCCGGTTTCCACGCTGACGGCCAGTTGCGGGAGGTCGGCGGGCAGCAGCCGGATCTCGCGGCCGCGCGGCCATTCGAGGTCGATCACGCCGGCAAGGCCGGGCAGCATCTCCACGGCGGTGAGGGCGTCTTCGGGGTCGTCCAGCGTCCAGGTGTATTCGCCGCCGGGTGGCGCGGTCTCGACCAGGAACGGCAGCGCGGCGAAGACCTCGGCCACGTGGGCCAGCTCGGCGTCCAGGTCGCGCTCGGTGGCCATCGCTTCGCCGGCAACCGTCGCCATCAGCTGCGCGCGGCCCGCGCCGGGCGCCAGCCGGGGGCCCATGGGGCCCAGCGGCGTGACCACCAGCCGCAGGCCGATGCCGCGCCCCACCGGCGCCACTTCGGCACGCAGGCGGGTTTCCGGCTCGCGCAGGCGGGCTTCGCCCGAACTGTCGGCATGGATCTGGAAATGGCCGGCCAGCGCGCGCAACGTGGTGTCCAGCCGGGCGTGGGCGTCGGCAGGCACGGCCAGCCCATCGGCAATCAGGCGGGCGGCCTGCTGCTGCGCGGCGGAGAAGCGGATCACGCGGAGCCGGCGCGGGCCGTCCTGGAGCACCGTGATCTGGCGCAGCGCCTCGGCTTCCTCGCGCGCGGCGGGGGGCAGGAGGTCTTCCATGGCGGGCGCGGGGCGCAGCGGCGGGGCGATGCGGAGCACGTAGCGGTCGCCGCCGTTGCCAGCCTCCCGGACCGCTTCCAGCGTGGGGGCGGCCTCGGTGACCTCCATCGGCACGGTCGGCGCGTGGGACAGCACCACGCCGGGGTGCCCGACCAGTGCCATCACGGCGGCGGCGCGGTCCAGCACGTGGCGACGATTGCGCGAGCGGTCACGGCGGATGGCCCGGGCCACGCGGGCGTCCCACGGCGCCAGGGTGTCGTCCTCGGCCACCCGCGCCAGCGGAATCGGGCGGGGCTTGCCCCAGCCGCGCGGGCCGTAGGCCTGCTCCAGCGGCTCCACCCGTCCCGGAACCCCGTCGGCATCGACAGTCAGCGCCCACAACAGGCGGCGTCGGCCGTCCTCGACGGGGGCTTCCGCGCCGGCCAGGGCCGCCAGCTCGCCCAACGCTTCCTGCCAGCGGTCATCGTCATCGGGGGTGGAGGGCAGCGCGGACAATGGCAAAGGGGGCAAAGGGAGGAAAATGGGGCTTGGCGGATCGGAACGGCGATTGTAGTCCCCCCGCCCGGCCGCGTTGGCACATCAGGGCGCGCGGCTTACAATGGCGGCCTTGTGACATTTCTGGTGCAGAGGGAGACAACCATGTCGATGGCGGATCGCGACGGCAAGATCTGGATGGATGGCAAGCTGATTGAATGGCGCGATGCCAAGATTCACGTGCTGACGCACACCCTGCACTACGGCATGGGCGTATTCGAGGGCGTGCGCGCCTACAAGACGCCGGACGGCCCCGCGATTTTCCGCCTCAAGGAGCACACGCGCCGCCTGTTCAACTCGGCCAAGATCTTCCAGATGGCCATGCCGTTCGACGAAGCGACGCTCGAGGCCGCCCAGCGCGAGGTGGTGCGGGCCAACAACCTTGAGTCGTGCTACATCCGCCCGCTGGTCTGGATCGGCTCCGAGAAGCTCGGCGTGTCCGCCAAGGGCAACACCATCCACGTGGCCATCGCCGCCTGGCCGTGGGGCGCCTACCTGGGCGAAGAGGGGCTGGAGCGCGGCATCCGCGTCAAGACCTCGTCGTTCACGCGCCACCATGTGAATGTGTCGCTGGTGCGCGCCAAGGCGAGCGGCTACTACATCAACTCGATCCTGGCCAACCAGGAGGCCACCGGCCTCGGCTACGACGAGGCGCTGCTGCTCGACACCGACGGCTACGTGAGCGAGGGCTCGGGCGAGAACGTGTTCATCGTGCGCAATGGCGTGATCTACACCCCGGACCTGGCCTCGTGCCTGGACGGCATCACCCGTGACGCCACGCTGACGATTGCCCGCGACCTCGGCATCGAGGTGCGCGAGAAGCGCATCACGCGCGACGAAATGTACTGCGCCGACGAAGCGTTCTTCACCGGCACCGCCGCCGAAGTCACGCCGATCCGCGAACTGGACGACCGCGTCATCGGCGAAGGCCGCCGCGGCCCGGTTACCCAGCGCATCCAGGAAGCGTTCTTTGCCGCCGTGGGCGGCACGGACGAGAAGTACAAGAAGTGGCTGACGCTGGTCTGAGCGCCGTCATCCGCATCATCAAAAACAAGCACCCTGCAAGCCAAACGCAACACCATGACGCAAACCGCATCCGTCGTCGAAATCGGCGCTGAAGACATGCCCCTCCACTGCCCCACGGGGAACACCCCGACGTGGAACTACCATCCCCGCGTGTTCCTGGACGTGGCCGACACCGGCGAGGTGAAGTGCCCGTACTGCGGCACCGTGTACAAGCTCAAGCCGGGCACCGTTCTGAAGGGCCACCACTGAGATCGCGTCCGAGGCACGCGGCCTGCGCCGCGCGCCGCCGCACTCCCCTCCCGCCCCGGGCCGCGTTGCGCCCCGGGGCGTTGGCATGTCCGGGCCACGCATCACCCACAATATGAAAAAAGCCCTCGTCATCGCCCCGAACTGGATCGGCGACGCGCTGATGGCGCAGCCGCTGTTCGCGCTGCTCAAGGCGCGCCATCCCCGCATGGTCATCGACGCCCTCGCCCCGAAATGGGTGGCGCCGGTGCTCGCACGCATGCCCGAGATCGGCACCGTGTTCCCGAGCGACCTCGCGCACGGCAAGCTGCAGCTCTCGGCCCGGCTGATGTTCGCGCAGCAACTCAAGCACGAAGGCTACGACGTGGCCTATGTGCTGCCGAATTCACTCAAATCGTCGCTGATTCCGTTCCTGGCGGGCATTCCGCTGCGCATCGGCTATCGCGGCGAGGCGCGCTTCGGCATGCTCAACGTGCGCCACGCCAACCCGCCGCGCGACAAGCGCCCGCCGATGGTGGAGCACTACGCACGGCTGGCCCTCAAGCCCGGCGGGCGCCTGCCCGAGCACATTCCCGACCCGCAACTGCGCGTGAAGCCCGAGCGCATGGCCGCCACGGCCGAGCGCTTCGGCATCGCGCCGCAGACCCGGGTGATTGCGTTCTGCCCGGGCGCGGAGTTCGGCCCGGCCAAGCGCTGGCCCGCCGCCCACTTCGCCGAACTGGCGCAGATGCTGCGCCGCTCGTTCCCGTACGCGCAGATCATCACGCTCGGTTCGGCCAAGGATGCGGAGATTGCGGCGGAGATCGTCGCCGGGGCGCCGTTCGTGCGCAACCTGTGCGGCCAGACCTCGCTCGACGACGCGGTGGACCTGCTCGCGCTGTCCGAGGCGGCCGTCTGCAACGACTCCGGCCTGATGCACGTGACCGCCGCGCTGAACCGCCCCCAGGTGGCCGTCTTCGGCTCCAGCGACCCGCGCCATACCCCCCCGCTGTCACAGGCTGCGAGTATCATGTGGCTGCAACTCGAGTGCAGCCCCTGCTTCAAACGCGAGTGCCCGCTGGGCCACCTGCGCTGCCTGAAGGACATCGAACCCGAAATGGTGTTCGTCGAGTTGCGCAAGCTCCTGCATCGACCCTGACCACGCCAACATGCCCCGTTTCGCCCGACTGTTCGATTCCGCCGAAGACATCGTCGATGCCTTCCGCGAAGCCATGAAACTGCGCGATGCCGACGGCGCGCTGCGCCTCTGGCTCGACGAGGATTCGGTCACGTGCGTGATGCCCGACGGCCAGCGCCTGATCGGCCACGACCACCTGCGCCAGGCCTTCATGCTGCTGCTGGAGGAGCAGCCGGTGCTGATCGACGCCATCGAGACCAGCAGTCATGCCTCGCTCGGCGTGTCGATCTTCGACGTCACCGAGGCGCTGCGCTTTGGCGCGGACCGCGTGGAAGCGGACCTCTACGTGCACACCACCTACGTGCTGATGCAGAACCACGAGGGCTGGCGCCTGGCCCACATCCACTGCAGCCCGGCCAACGCGGTGCAGGTAGCCGCCGTGGCCGCCGCCCCGGGCCAGGCGCTGCACTGACCACTTCGACGTGATGGGCCTGAAGCTGGGCGCCCCCTTCGGCGAGACCTTCCACACGCCGTGGTGGCTGCGCGGTGGCCATGCCCAGACCATCCTCGCGGCCCGCTTCACGCGGCACCGGCGCGTCACGTTCCGGCGCGAACGCTGGGACACCCCCGATGGCGACTTCATCGACGTCGACTGGACCACGCACCCGGTAGCGCCGGGCGCCCCGCTGGTGGTGATGTTTCACGGGCTCGAGGGCGACTCGCACAGCCACTACGCCCAGACCCTGATGGACGCGCTGCGCGCACGCGGCTGGCAGGGCGCCATCCCGCATTTCCGGGGCTGCTCGGGCGAGCTGAACCGTGCGCCGCGCTTCTATCATTCGGGCGATTCCGCCGAGATCCGCTGGGTGCTGGAGCGGCTGCGCCAGCAGGTGCAGGCGGGGCAGGCGGAAGGACAGCGCATGCTGGCGGTCGGCATCTCGCTCGGCGGCAACGCCCTGCTCCGCTACCTCGGCGAAGAGGGCCACGGCGCCAGTTTCCTCTCGGCGGCGGCGGCCATCTCGGCCCCGCTCGACCTCGCGGCCGGCGGCGCGGCGCTCTCCCAGGGCTTCAACCTGATCTATACCCGGATGTTCCTGCAAACGCTGAAGCGCAAGTCGCTCGCCAAGCTCGACCAGTTTCCGGGCCTGTTCGACCGTGCGACGATGCTGGCGAGCCGCGACCTCTACGCGTTCGACAACGTGGTCACCGCGCCGCTGCACGGCTTCCGCGATACCGATGACTACTGGAAGCGCGCCGCCAGCAAGCCGGTGCTGGGCGAGATCCGCATTCCCACGCTGGTGCTGAACGCGCGCAACGACCCCTTCCTGCCCGGCCAGCACCTGCCGAGCCAGGCCGAGGTCAGCCCCGACGTGCTGCTGGAGCAGCCCGCGCACGGCGGCCACGTCGGCTTCATGACGCCGCGCGCCGGCGTGCTGGGCCACCTGCCGCTGTTCCCGGTCGCGGGCCATATCGAATGGCTGCCCACGCGCATCCTCGACTACTTCGACAGTGTGAGCGGCACGCGCCAGACGGCGTAGGAGACAACCATGGATGACATCGTCAAGCAGGCGATGGCCCGCTGGCCCAATGTACCGAATGCGTACGGATGGCTGGCGCTGGACCGGCGCGGGCAATGGCGCCTGCGCAACGAGTTCGCGCAGGAGCACGGGCTGTCCGGCGACCCGATCCGCCACGAGGCGCTGATCCACTTCATCGAACGCAACTACACCCACGACGCGCGCGGCGCCTGGTTCTTCCAGAACGGGCCGCAGCGGGTGTTCGTCGCGCTCGGCTACGCGCCGTGGATCGTGCGGATGCATGACGGCGCGCTGGCCACCACGACCGGACGGCCGTTCAGCTTGACGGCCTGCCATGCGGACGAGCACGGCAACGTGGTGCTGGCGGGGACGGTGGAAGGTCTGGAAGCTGGCGCGCCGGTGCAGGCCGCGCTGCTGCACGACCATGATCTCGACGCCTTCAGCAGCACCTGCACCTGGCATGGCGAGGCGTGCGGCGCGGCGCTGGGGGTGTTCCACCACGCCGGGCGCGATTTCGACATCGAACCGATTGCCGAGGACGAAGTGCCGACGCGCTTCGGCTTCGTGCGAACACCCGCGCCCGCACCGGAAGCCGAAGCTGGCTGAGGCCAAGCCTCAGTTCGGCATGCCCTTGTTGTCCTGCTTCTCCTCGCGGAAGCGAAGCTGGAGCTGGTGCAGCCGCGCATCGACCTCGGACAGCGAGTAGAAATCGCCATCATTGGCCTTGCGGGCGATCTGCAACTGCTCGATGGCCGCCTGGTAGGACCCGTCCATCGCGTATTTCTCGGCCAGCGCCTGATGCTGCTGGAGCCGCTTGCCCTGTGCCGCGTAGGCGCGCGCGAGCAACTCCCACCATTCGGCGCGCGCGGATTCCTCGCGTGTGCGGGCGCGCAGGAAGGTCACGGCCTCGTCGAGCTTGCCGGCGGCGACCAGCGAATCGGCATAGGTCAGCGCCACGGCATGGGAGAGCGGGAACGCGCGCATCGAGGCCTGAGCCTGCGCCAGCGCCTCCTGCGGACGGCCCTCGGCCCGCGCCAGCTCGATCGCCATGACGTCGAGCATCGGACTGCCCGAGGTGGCGGATGGAATCGTGCCGTAGAGCCGGCGCGCCTCGGCCAGCGCCCGGTCGGCGTCCGCGTAGCGGCCCAGCCGCTGGTTGGCGAAGGCGATACCGTAGTAGATCGCCGGCTGCCGCACCGGCGAGGCATTCGCCGCTTGCGACTGGAACGTCTCCAGCACGTTGCGCTGGTCGTTGGGGGTGGTGGCCTGGATCACGCGCGACCGCGCCCGCGCGAACTCGTACTCGGGCGTGTTGCCGACCTTGCGCACGGACACGTGGCGCACGCGGTCCTGCATGTCGGCGATACGCTCGGAGGTCAGCGGGTGGGTACGCACATAGGCCGGGATCGAGTTGTCCGAGATACCGGTCACGCGCTGGAGCCGCGAGAAGAAATCGGGCATGCCCTGCGGGTCGAAGCCGGCGGCGGTCATGATCTGGAAGCCGACGCGGTCGGCCTCGCGCTCGGCCCCGCGCGAGAACGACAGCTGGTTGGCCACCGCCGCGCCCTGCCCGCCCATGGCCAGCGCCGCGGCCGCATCGCCGCTCTTGGTGGCGGCCAGCCCGGCCAGCACCATCGACGCCAGCGCGATCCACATCGACTCATCCTGCTTGGTGATGCCACGCGCGATATGGCGCTGCATCACGTGGCCGATTTCATGGCCAAGCACGGAAGCGAGTTCCGATTCGGTTTCCGACTGCACCAGCAGCCCGGTATGCACGCCGATATAGCCGCCCGGCAGCGCGAAGGCGTTGATCGAGCGGTCCCGCACGCCAAACAGCTCGAAGCCGGTGGCGAAGGTGCCCTCGCCATTCGAACCGGCCACGTTCTGGCGGCGCGCGGCCTGCACCAGCCGGTAGCCGAGCGCGTTGAGGTAATCGTTGAGCAGGGGGTCCGAGACGTAGTCGGTGTCGCGGCGGATATCGCGCATGATCCGGTCGCCCAGCCGCCGCTCCATGTCCGGCGACAGCGATGCCGTGGAGGGGTCGCCCAGATCCGGCAGTTGCAGGCTGCCGCCCTCCACCACCGGGTTATTGGTCCGCAATCCGAATTCGGATTTCTGACCCGCCCTGACACTGCGGTTGAGATTGTCATAGACCTGGTCGCTGGCGTCCGGCCCCGGCTCCAACGCGGACGCCGGCGGCTGCGAGGATGGCGCGAGCCGCGAGGCGGGCGCGGTCAAGCCCTGCGGCCAGGCCGGCGCGGCCATGGTCAGCACGAGGGCGGCGGCCACGGCACGGGCAAGTGACGCGCGCATGGCGGGGGCGGCCAAAGCAGCGGGAGCGGTGTCGGCGGCGCGCGCCGGAGCGGGCAGGCGGCGGCGCCAGGAGGTCTTGGGCATATTGCTATGATAGCGGCCTCCGCCGCGCGTTCCCAATCCGGCAGACCCCTTGCCTCGCGTTGCCTTCCCGGATTGCGACGAGCGCTATTTGATCCCTCGAATTCTGACGCCATGAGCCAACTCACCCACTTCGACGCCGCCGGACAAGCCCATATGGTCGATGTCGGCAACAAGGCCAGCACCCATCGCGTGGCGGTGGCCACCGGCACCATCACCATGCTGCCGGACACCTTCGCGCTGGTGCGCGACGGCACCGCCAAGAAGGGCGACGTGCTCGGCATCGCCCGGGTGGCCGCGATCATGGCGACCAAGCGCACGTCCGACCTGATCCCCCTCTGCCATCCCATCGGCCTGACCAAGGTGGCCGTCGATTTCGCGCTGGACGGGCCCAGCTCCACTATCGCCTGCGTGGTGCGCACCGAAACCCACGGCCAGACCGGGGTGGAGATGGAGGCGCTGACCGGCGTGCAGGTGGCCCTGCTGACCATCTACGACATGTGCAAGGCGGTGGACCGGGGCATGGTGATCGGCAACGTGAAGCTGCTGGAGAAGCATGGCGGGAAGTCGGGGGACTGGGTGGCGGGCTGATTTGTCGCCCCGTGCCCCCCATTGTCCCCCGTTGTCCCGCCCGTAATAAAGGTAACGCCGCATTTCCAAGCCCCCCGCGCCGGCGCCACTTCCGGAAAATTGGTATTGAATTACCAGCAAGGCACGACGCCGCCCGTCCACGGATCGGGCGGGTCGAGCGTTGAGGGTTAGGTAACAGGCCGCAACGCCGGAAACGCCGCTTTCGGGATGTCGCCGGCACGCATGCAGCACATTGGGTAGGGGTACACATCATGAACGGGCGCAAGCTTTGCCAGATCGCCCTGGCTTTCGCGGCGGTGGCCACGGCCGCCGTCAGCACATCGGCCATCGCCGGCGGGCACTACCACGGGCGCTCGCGCGTGGGCGTGGGCGTCTACGTGGGACCGGGCTGGGGGGGATGGGGACCCGGCTGGGGTCCAGGCTGGGGTCCAGGGTGGGGTCCAGGGTGGGGTCCCTATGCCTACGGCCCGTACTACGCGCCGGGCTACTATCCGCCCGCCGTCGTCGCGGTGCCGGCGCCGAATCCGCCGCAGTACATCGAACAGGGCGCGGATGGCAATCCGGTGCCCGCGCCATCGGCCAGCGGCGCGCCGAATGACTCGCCGAACGCCTGGTGGTACCACTGCGACTCGCCCGAGGGCTTCTACCCCTACGTCCGCGAGTGTCCCACCGGCTGGCAGCGGGTGCCGCCCACGCCGTCTTCGTCCACCACGCCGCAGGGCCATGTTCCGGGAGCGACGTCATGAATCTGCGCCTCGTTCCCCTGTTGCTGGCTGGCACGCTGGGCCTTGGCGCCTGCGCGGTCATGCCGTCCGGCCCGAGCGTGATGGCGCTGCCGGGCACCGGCAAGACCTTCGACCAGTTCCGTGGCGATGACTACAACTGCCGCCAGTTCGCGCTCGGCCAGGTGGGCGGGGTGAGCGCCCAGCAGGCGTCGAACACGGCCGCCGTGGGCAGCGCGGCCATCGGCACGGCGCTCGGCGCGGCGGCCGGAGCGGCATTCGACGGGGGTTCGGGTGCGGCCGTCGGGGCCGGCGTGGGCCTGCTCACCGGCGCTGCCGTGGGGGCCGGCAACTCGTATAACGCGGGATATGGCTCGCAACGGCAGTACGACGCCGCCTACGTCCAGTGCATGTACGCCAGCGGCAACCGCGTGCCGGTGTACGGCCAGATGGTGTCCTCGCCGCGTGCCTCCAGCTACGCGACGCCGCCGCCGAACTACCAGCCCTACTATCCCCCGCCTCCGCCGCCCGGCTACGTGCGCTGACGGCTTCGGCCTTGGCTGGGTTTGCGCTCAGCCGTGGCCCTGGCGGGCGCGCACGCGCACCCAGGCGCAGAAGTCGCGCGGACGGTGCGCCTCGGCCGTTTCGTCGCAGGCGTTGTCCAGCGTGTTGAACTGCGCGGTTTCGTCGCCCTGATAGTAATAGCGCAGGCGATCCATCCACAGCCGCGCGCGCTCCGGCTGGCCGGTCAGCGCCAGCAGCCACGCGGTGCGGCCGATCAGGTTCGGGGTGGGCAGCAGGTGCAGTGCATCGAGGTGCGCGGGTAGCAATTCGGCGGCATTCTGGGCCGTGATGATGGTCCGCTCGATGGCCTCCGACGCGGCGTGCTGGCGGAACCAGTGGCGCGGCATCGGCAGGCCATCGCGCCGTTCATCGCTCGCATACTCGCGCGCTTCCACGCGGCGGTAGTCCTGCCAGAGCGTGGTCAGGACGATGGCCGAGAGCGCGACGAAGGCGATGCCGATGACCATCGGCACCGGCTTGGGGACTCGCCATTTGCCGAAGCCGGCCGGCTCCAGCCATCCCAGCAGGAAACAGAACGGCAGGAAGAAGTAGAGGTAGTGGAGCGGGTATTCGAGCATCGAGTGCGCGCCGACCATCGCCAGCCAGAGCAGGATCACCACGGTCTGCGGCCGCTCCGCCGACGCCGCGCGCCACAGCCGGCTTCGCACCACGCGCCAGAGCCACGCCATGAGCAGCACACCGACGCCCGCCGTGCCCATCAAACCGGTCTTCGCCAGCAGATCGAGCACGGCGTTGTGAGCGTGCAGGGACATCTCCGCCGTCACGCGCAGTTGCGACATCTGCTGGAACTGCGCCCAGCCGAACTCCCCGTAGCCCACGCCCAGCAGCGGATGCGAGCGGAACATGGCGATGGCATGCGCCCAAAGCGCGCCGCGCGCCGAGACCTGATCGCCGGCCTTCAGTTGCGCGACGGTATCGAATAATCGCCAATCGAACGCCTGACCGGCGCTCTTGATGACCGGTTGCAGCACCACGATGCCGACGATCAGCAGCACGGCGGCAAGCACCAGACCGGGCGGACGCGCCATCGGATTCGGGCCGCGCCGCTCGCCGCGCGCCATGGCGGCGGCGATCAGGGCATAGATGGCGGCCAGCCCAACGTGGACAAGGCCGGTGCGCGAGCCGGTCAGCGCGATGCCCGACTCGAGCAGCAGCACGGCGGCCAGCCACGCCGCAAACCCAATCCGCGCCCGCCGCGCCAGCCAGATCGCGGCAACGAGGCCAAAGCCGTGGATCGTCGCCTGATGGTTGGGCTGGTTCAGGTTGCCCCACAGCCGGCGGTTGGTGTCGTAGAAATATTCCGAAACGAGGCCGAACATCTGGTCTTCCATATGGAAGACCTGGATCCACTGCGCCAGCGTGCCGAGCAGCCCGGCAGCGAGGAAGGTGATGGCGATGGCATCGACAATCTCGGCCCGTTCCTCGGTGGAAAATCCCTGCCCGAGACGCCACGCGGCGAACATCATGGCAGCGCCGAGGGCGAGGACGACCTGGGTGGTGAAGCGGCTGCCGGTGATATCGGCCATGCCGGCGGCAGACTGGATGATTGTCGTCAGGATCAGCCAGAGCGGCAGCAGGACGATCCAGGGGACTTGGGGGGTGTCTGGCGAACGCCGAAAGGCCAGCAGGCAGACCAGCGCAACGCCGAGCACGCCGGCCGTCCATTCGCCATAAAAGGTGGCGAGCGGAAGCGTGTGCTTCGAAACCAGCAGCGGGAGGGTAAAGGCGGCGATGATCGCCGACCCCGGAAGCAAAGCCCTGGAAGGCGGCATGCGGGCGCGAGGGGAAGGAAAGGCGCCATGATAGCTTGGCGGCTTACGGAAGCAGGAAAAGAAAAAGCGCCCGAAGGCGCTTTTTCCAGCATCAGGCGAGGGAAAGGCTCGCTGATGGCATGTTGCAACTGCTGCAATTAGGGCAATGCAGCGCCGACCGGGCAACCGCTCGGTGCATACGAGTCCTTCCAACCGGCATTCGTGCCGGCGGTTACGAAGCAGTGCCAGTTGCCTGCAGCTTGACGTTGCCAGTTGATCGTAGCGCCCACGACAGAAGCGCTGGCGGTCTTAGCCGGGTTACCACCCGTGGCCAGCGTAGACGTCCAAATGAACGCACCCGTATCCACAGCGGCAGGCACAGCAGGATCAGCGTACAGGCTCGAGGCCACATAGCCGACAGCAGCCAAGTCGGCAACTGCGGCGCCATTGCTGAGACGATCTTCAAATGCTGTCTTGTACGAACCCATTTCGCTGACGGCACGCGCTACTTGCGTACGCGCGGTGTAATCCTGGTACTGCGGAATCGCGATAGCAGCCAGAATACCGATGATCGCAACCACGATCATCAGTTCGATCAGCGTGAAACCCTTCTGAGCTTGGCGGCCCAGTTTTTTGATTTGTTGTACCCGTTGCATAAGGATTGACCCCTCGATGAGATTTTCGTTACAGAAAGAAACATCTGCTTGCATGTGATGCATTACCCCTAAAGCAGGGAGTGTGCCAGGCAGGCAAATGCCGATAATCTCATGGGGGAGTGACAAAATTTGGCCGATTTATGATTCCAAGGGACGGCTAATCAACAAAATTTGTCACATTTTGTGTCTAGGGGACTGCCAAAGTTTTGCACTTTCAGGTGGCGCGACGGTTATGGCTCGGGCGTATAGCCCCACCGATATCGACATGCCTTCGGGCGCACATTTTCACGAGCATTCGAATAACAGTCCCAAGACGCCGCGCCTCCACCAGACCCGCCTTCGGACTGCTTACCGGTCCCACTCAGCTCAAGCTCCACGAACTTGCCCCGGAGCAGCGGCGACGCATCCTCCCGGAAATACGCCCGCAGAAAGCATCCGCCGCCATCTGAAATCTGGCCCATGGACTGGGCAACTACGCGCTCCACGTACTTTCCGTTTATCGTTGCAGCCGGCGGCAAGGCGCTATCGTTCTCCCCGGTGTTGTCGGGACATTGTGAGGAAAGCACATACGTCTCCAACACCGAGACCTTCAACCCACCCAGCAAGTACAGCCCCTCGGCAAACTGGGCCCGCGCCACATAGGCGCGGTACTGCGGCATGGCGAGGCTGGCCAGGATGCCGATGATCGCCACCACGATCATCAGCTCGATCAGTGAAAAGCCTGCCTGCCGTGGACGAAGCTTGCGGCAGTCCATGGCGCACCGCCTCAGGCCGGGGTCGAGCTCGATCCCCGCACGCTGCAGGACTTCGGCATCAGCTTGTGGTCCACGTTGGAGAAGCAGTCCCAGGTGAACGAGCCCTCGGAGCCCTTCAGCTCCAACTCCACATGCTTGCCGGCCAGCGCCTGCGACACATCGTTCCTGAACCTGGCGGTGATCACACACCCGCCGGCGTCACCCACCACGCCATTGGCCTTGGTTTCCACCGATGCCACGTAACGGCCATTGATGGTCGAACTCAGGGGCAGCCCGGAGTTGTTGGCGGTCTTGTTGTCCGGGCACGATCCGGAACTCACGTACGCCTCCACCAGCGACGTCTTGAGGCCGGACGCCAGCGTCAGCGCCTCGGCAAACTGGGCCCGCCCCACGTAGTCGCGGTACTGCGGAATGGCAAGGCTGGCCAGAATGCCGATGATCGCCACCACGATCATCAGTTCGATCAGCGTGAAGCCGGCGCGCGTGGCCCGGCGCACAAGACGGCCAAGCCGCCGTGGATAGGTGTTGGTGTGTTGCATAGGACCCCCTTTGGTTGTCGTCATCGACGCGATGACTGGGGTCGTATGCTGTGGCGGGCTGCGCGCCATGAATTTGATCGCGCGCAAGCCGCCGGACGTTGATTCACTCTGATGGAAATGCACCAGAATTAGCGCATTTCAGCCCGATTTTTTCGATGCTGACCGAGGATGGGAGCGGTCTCACCCGCGGTCAGCCGCCGTCATCAGATCAGGCCGGCGCCGCCGCAGCCGCCGCCACGTGGCTGCACGCCTTGGGCAGGTACTTCCGTTCAGCGCCCGATTCGCACTGCCACGCCACGGCACCCTGGTCCGCGCCGGTCATGCGCAGCGTCAGGGACTTGCCGACCAGCCCCTTGGCGATGCCAGCGTCCTTGAAGTTGGCGACGATGGTGCAGCCGCCCGCCGCCGTGGGGGTGCCGCCCGTGACCACGCTCTTGATGTACGTCCCGGCGATGCTGGTCGCCAGCGGAATCCCGTCCGCCGCCCCGCTGGCGTTGCTGGGGCAGGTGCCGCCGTACGAGAACGTTTCGATCACCGCCGGCTTCTGCCCTGACGCCAGGCTCAGTCCCTCGGCGAACTGCGAGCGCGCCACGTAGTCCTGGTACTGCGGAATGGCCACCCCGGCGAGGATGCCGATGATCGCCACCACGATCATCAGTTCGATCAGCGTGAAGCCGCGATGGCGGCGTGCGTAAGGCTTGCGTTGCATATTGACCCTTTTCATGGTGATGGTTGATGTCCGTGCCGCGCGGCGTTGCGCACCGGCACGGCACCCATGATCGGGAGGTCAGCCCCCTGCTCCGATTGATCTCCGACAATTCCCACAGGCTTGTGGGAATTGCTTGGAAATCCGCAGGAATTCGTGGCGTGGGCGCCTACAGGGCGCTGTTGCGCCGGCGCCACCAAAGAAAAACGGGCGGCCAGATCGGCCGCCCGTTTCAGGCAATACGAGACTGCGAGTCAGGGGTGTCAGGCCACCTGCGCGCTCCGGCGCTTGAGCAGCTTGCCCACCAGCACCACCAGCACGGCCCCCACCACGCCAAACACCAGATGGGCGTGCGGCACATGTACCTGGAACCACTCGGCGTCCACGGGATCGCTCACCAGCATCTCGCCGGCCAGGTAGCCCAGCAGCGCGGCGCCCAGCACGATGATGATCGGGAAGCGCTCCATCACCTTCAGCAGGATGGTGCTGCCGAACACGATCAGCGGAATCGACAGGCCCAGGCCCAGCACCAGCAGCATCAGCTGGCTGCCCTCGGGGCCCTTCTGGGCGGCGGCGGCCACGGCCACCACGTTGTCCAGCGACATCACCAGGTCGGCAATCAGGATGGTGCGGATGGCTTGCCAGATGTTGTCCTTGGCGTCGTGGCCTTCCTCGTCGTCATCGCCGGTCAGCAGTTGCACGCCGATGTAGACCAGCAGGATGGCGCCGACGATCTTCAGGTACGGCAGCGTCAGCAGCTTCACGGCCGCCACGGTCAGCACCACCCGCATGATGATGGCGGCGGCACTGCCCCAGAAAATGGCTTTCTTCTGCTGGGCCGGCGGCAGGTTGCGCGAGGCGAGCGCGATCACCACGGCGTTGTCGCCGGACAGCACGATATTGGTCAGGATGATGGATCCCAGCGCAATCCAGAATGCGCTGCTCGACAACAATTCCACGGCAAGACTCCTCGTATTTCTAGGTTTATTCCACGTTCGCCGACCGCCCGGCAGGCGGCGCCACTGCGAACTTTTGGATGTCTGAACTTACAGACATGGAGATGTATCGCACGAACCTTTCGATTCGGTTTCAACCTTCCGGCAGGCGGCTCGGGAAATACCCTAGGTCAACGTCTCGCCAGAATGACATTGCCCCCGGCAAGCGGGGGCAATGCGATGCAGTCACCACACGCCAGGCGCCAGATCCGGCACGCCATGGCGCGGGATGTGACGCATGATTTACAGCATCGCCTTCAGCAGGCGGCCCATCTCCGACGGGTTCTTGGTCACCTTGATACCGCAGGCTTCCATGATTTCCAGCTTGGCCTGGGCGGTGTCCGCACCACCCGAGATCAGCGCGCCGGCGTGGCCCATGCGCTTGCCCGGGGGCGCCGTCACGCCAGCGATGAAGCCAACCACCGGCTTCTTCATGTTGTCCTTGATCCAGTAAGCGGCGTTGGCCTCGTCCGGGCCGCCGATCTCACCGATCATGACCACGGCGTCGGTGTCGGGATCGTCGTTGAACATCTTCATCACGTCGATGTGCTTCAGGCCGTTGATGGGGTCGCCACCAATGCCCACGGCCGACGACTGGCCCAGGCCCAGCGCGGTCAGCTGGCCCACGGCTTCGTACGTCAGCGTGCCCGAGCGCGACACCACGCCGATGCGGCCCTTCTTGTGGATGTGACCCGGCATGATGCCGATCTTGATCTCGTCCGGCGTGATCAGGCCCGGGCAGTTCGGACCCAGCAGCAGGGTCTTCTTGTTCTGCTTACGCATCTTGTCCTTGACTTCCATCATGTCGCGGACGGGAATGCCTTCGGTGATGCAGACCACGAGGTCCAGATCGGCGTCAACGGCTTCCCAGATGGCGGCGGCAGCGCCGGCGGGCGGCACGTAGATCACCGACACGGTCGCGCCGGTAGCCTGCTTGGCGTCCTTCACGCTCGCGTAGATGGGAATGCCCTCGAAGTCCTCGCCAGCCTTCTTCGGGTTCACGCCCGCCACGAAGGCGTTCTTGCCATTGGCGTAGTCGCGGCAGCCACGGGTGTGGAACTGGCCGGTCTTGCCGGTAATCCCCTGGGTGATGACCTTGGTATCTTTGTTGATCAGAATCGACATGCTGTAATCCTTTGCTTGGCGTCGCGCGGCGCGGGCAGGGCCTGCGCACCGCGCGCTTGCATTTGTTGGCGTATCGGCTTCGGCTTACTTGCCGGCGGCAGCGGCCACAACCTTCTGGGCGGCTTCTTCCATCGTGTCCGCCGAGATGATCGGCAGGCCCGACTCGGCCAGCATCTTCTTGCCCAGGTCTTCGTTGGTGCCCTTCATGCGGACGACCAGCGGCACGCCCAGCTGCACGGCCTTCGAGGCCGAGATCACGCCTTCGGCGATCACGTCGCAGCGCATGATGCCGCCGAAGATGTTGACCAGGATGGCCTCCACGTTCGGGTTGCTCAGCATCAGCTTGAAGGCTTCGGTCACCTTCTCGGTGGTGGCACCGCCGCCCACGTCCAGGAAGTTGGCCGGCTCGCCGCCGAACAGCTTGATGGTGTCCATGGTGGCCATGGCCAGGCCGGCGCCGTTCACCAGGCAGCCGATGTTGCCGTCCAGCGAGATGTAGGCCAGGTCGAACTTCGAGGCCTCGATTTCGTTGGCGTCTTCTTCGTCCAGGTCACGGTAGGCCACGATTTCCGGGTGACGGAACATCGCGTTGGAGTCGAAGTTGAACTTCGCGTCCAGGGCGATCACCTTGCCGTCGCCGGTCAGGATCAGCGGGTTGATTTCGGCCAGCGAAGCGTCGGTTTCCCAGAACGCCTTGTACAGGCCTTGCAGGGCCTGGCGCGCTTGCGGCAGGCTGGCATCCGGCACGCCGATCTTGCGGGCGATGTCGTCGGCTTCGGCGTCCTGCAGGCCCACGGCCGGGTCCACGATCAGCGTGTGGATCTTTTCCGGGCTGTGCGCGGCCACTTCCTCGATGTCCATGCCGCCTTCGCTGGAGGCCATCAGGGCCACCTTTTGCGAGACACGGTCCACCACCAGCGACACGTACAGTTCCTTCTTGATGTCAGCGCCTTCTTCGATCAGCAGGCGGTTGACCTTCTTGCCTTCCGGACCGGTCTGGTGCGTCACCAGTTGCATGCCCAGGATGTTGGTGGCGTAGGTCTTGACGTCCTCGATGCTCTTGGCCACCTTCACGCCGCCGCCCTTGCCGCGGCCGCCTGCGTGGATCTGTGCCTTGACGACCCACACCGGACCGCCGAGCTGCTCAGCCGCCTTCAGGGCTTCTTCAACCGAGAAAGCCGGGATGCCGCGCGGAACCGGCACATTGTATTTGCGCAGGATTTCCTTGCCTTGATACTCATGGATATTCATGCGTGTTTCCTTTCGGGTAGGCGTAAAGGGATGGGAAAAAATGGGGAGACGATTCGTCTCTCGCTGTTCCTGTGGGCGGACCGTGACGGTCAGCCCGAGGTTCCGTTGGGCCGGTGGGCCAGGGTGTCGCCGCCCGATGCCGGAGCATCGGCGCGTGACGCGGTCTGGGACGATGACGCCGCAGCGCCGGCCTTCGGTGCCGGCTGGTAGCCATACCAGCGCGGGTAAAACTGGCGCACCACCTCGCCCTCGAAATGGAGCGCGTGGCATCCATGGAGCTGGTAAGGCGGTTCGGGATTCGGATCGTTGACAGTGGCGCCGTCGCGCACATTGAAGACATCGCCGGCAAAGGCCTGGATGGCGGCAGTCGGCAGCACGCCGGCCAGCTCGGTCAGGTGGGTGCAGCCGGCCACGCCGGACAGCCGCTCGCGCACCGCCTTGCGGAAACCCTTCATCAGGTTCAGGCCGATCAGTTTCCGGTAGGCCGGGCCAATGGTGTCGCAATGTGTCGGATACGGCACCCAGTCGGAGCAGGCCTCGGCGTCCACCACGTTCATGCGGAGGTCGATCGTCACGCGCAGCCAGAGGTCGTGCAGCGGCTGGCCGTTGGGGCGGATGCCGCCGCCGGCGAGTTCGATGTCACGTGGCTTGGTGTCGGTGAGGCGTGCCTCGATGTCCCACAGGCCGTCTTCCCGCGCATACGCTTCCGCCGTGATGGCACGGCGATGACGCAAGGTGCGGTTGGCAGGCGGGGAAAGTGGCATGACAGCTGGGGCTGACGCGGGATGTTGAGGCTGTGACCGGGGGCAAACGTCACGGCCGGGGCGGGACGGCCGACAGCCGCACGGCCGCCAAGGCCGGAAAACCGGGAGAGTTTAACATGCCGCGCCGCTTTGCCCGGGAACATCCTGCGATATGGAATGTCGGGGGCGAATTGTTGCGCCGGTAACAACGCCGAACCACGGCGCGACAAGGGCTGGCGGGCCGCCATCGTGCCCGGCGGCACGGCCAGTGGTGCGGCGCCACAACGCCCGGCGCCGGATCACAAAATCCCTGTTGCGCACGCAGGTATACAGTGGTCTACGCGGCGCAATCGTCACCTCATTCGTCATCTTCCGCGCCGCGGATGATCTTGCCGACCACGGCGCGCGAGAAGCCGCGCGCGACCATGAAGCGGATCTGCTTGGCCCGCGCCTCCGGGGAATCCGGGGCTGTGCCGAAGCGCTTGCGCCAGACCTCCCGGGCCCGCTCGACCTCGGTTTCCCGCAGTCGGTCCTGAAGATCGTGCAGTTGTTCGTTGCCAAGCTGATGGGTCTTGGCCTCCTGCATCACCCGGGCGGCGCCATAGCGGCTGGCGCGGCGATGGACCAGGCTATCGACGAACCGGTCGTTCGACAGCCAGTTCTCGCGCTCAAGCGCGTCGAGCAGGGTGTCCACTTCCTCGGGCGTCTCGGCGTGCGGCGCCAGCTTGCGCCGCAGTTCGGCGCGGCTGTGCTCGCGGCGCGACAGGTAGCCGACGGCGCGTGCCTTCAGCGAGAGCGGGGGGCGGAAGCCAGCCATCAGGGGGTCATCGACAATGGAGTCCCAATAAAAAAAGCCGCCGCACGATCTGCGACGGCTTCCGAGGAGCGGAGAAAGACCCGCCTCAGCCTTCGATTTCGGCCGGTGCGGCCACGGCCGCGGCGTTCATTGCCACCACGCCCAGCGCCGCACGGACCTTGTTCTCGATCTCAGCGGCGATGTCAGGGTTCTCGCGCAGGTATTCGCGCGCGTTGTCCTTGCCCTGGCCGATCTTTTCGCCGTTGTAGCTGTACCACGCGCCCGACTTCTCGACGATCTTGGCATCCACGCCAAGGTCGATGATCTCGCCCTGCCGGGAAATGCCCTGGCCGTAGAGGATGTCGAAGAACGCCTCGCGGAACGGCGGCGACACCTTGTTCTTCACCACCTTGACCTTGGTCTCGTTGCCGATGACGTCGTCGCCCTTCTTGATCGAGCCGATGCGGCGGATGTCCAGGCGCACCGAGGCGTAGAACTTCAGCGCGTTGCCGCCGGTAGTCGTTTCAGGTGAACCAAACATCACACCGATCTTCATGCGGATCTGGTTGATGAAGATCACCAGGCAGTTGGTGCGCTTGATGGTGCCGGTCAGCTTGCGCAGCGCCTGGCTCATCAGGCGGGCCTGCAGGCCGGGCAGCGAATCGCCCATCTCGCCCTCGATTTCGGCCTTCGGCACCAGCGCGGCCACCGAGTCGATCACGATCAGGTCGATCGAGCCCGAGCGCACCAGCGCGTCGGTAATTTCCAGGGCCTGCTCGCCGGTGTCCGGCTGCGAGATCAGCAGGTCGCCCACGTTCACGCCCAGCTTGCCGGCGTAGTTCACGTCCAGCGCGTGTTCCGCGTCGATAAAGGCGCAGGTGCCGCCCAGCTTCTGCATCTCGGCCACTACCTGCAGCGTCAGCGTGGTCTTGCCCGACGATTCCGGACCATAGATCTCCACCACGCGGCCGCGCGGCAGGCCGCCGACGCCCAGCGCGATATCGAGCCCCAGCGAGCCGGTGGACACCACCTCGATGTCCTTTTCGATCTCGCCATCGCCCAGACGCATGATCGAGCCCTTGCCGAACTGCTTCTCGATCTGGGAGAGCGCGGCGGCAAGCGCCTTCTGCTTCTCAGCGCTCACGCCGGCGCCGGCCTTCTTGTCGTCCATGGTCGTCCTTCAGTCAATGGTGTATAAATAGGCCGCATGCGGCGCGACGCCTGATTTTTAAGCGATTTCCGACGGAAATCGGCCTGAAAAGTGATCTGGCGTGCGACCCGACCCGGCTGCCCACAAGGCAGCCTGCGGAATGTCGGGTACTGTATAAAAAAACAGTATGCTTGGCAAGCCCCACCGGTTCCGCAACCGCGTGGCGTGCGATGCTGGCAACAGGGTGGAGACAACCATGCGCATTCTGATTGCGGAAGATGACGACGTGCTGGCAGACGGGCTTACGCGCTCGCTGCGGCATTCCGGCTACGCCGTTGACCACGTTGCCAACGGCGTGGAAGCCGATTCGGCCCTGTCCACCCAGCACTTCGACCTGCTGATCCTGGATCTCGGCCTGCCTCGCATGCCCGGCCTGGAGGTGCTCAAGCGCCTGCGCACGCGTGGCGCGATGCTGCCGGTGCTGATCCTGACCGCCGCCGACGGCGTGGACGAGCGGGTCAAGGGCCTGGACCTGGGCGCCGACGACTACATGGCCAAGCCCTTCGCGCTGTCCGAGCTGGAGGCACGCGTGCGCGCGCTGGTGCGGCGTGGCGCGGGCGGCGGCGCCACGCTGATGCGCCACGGGCCGCTGGCCTTCGACCAGGTCGGCCGCATCGCCTATCTGAACGAGCAGATGCTGGACCTGTCCGCGCGCGAGATCGGCCTGCTGGAGATCCTGCTCACGCGCTGCGGGCGGCTGGTCTCCAAGGAACAGCTGGTGGACCACCTCTGCGAGTGGGGCGAGGAAGTCAGCAACAACGCCATCGAGGTCTACGTGCACCGGCTGCGCAAGAAGATTGAAGTGGGCGGCATCCGCATCGCCACGGTGCGCGGCCTGGGTTACTGCCTGGAGAAGTTCCTGCCGGTGGCGGCGGTGCATGGCTGATCCGGTGGCGGCATGCGCCTGCTGAAACTGCCCTGGGGCCGCCCGCCTGCCCTTCCGGACCCGCCACCGCCACCGCCTCTGCCGACCCTGGCCGATGCCGCCGCCGAGGACGCCGCGCTGGCGGACGCCCTGCCGCACCTGGAGGAATCGTCCGCCCATCCCTCGCCGCGCTCGCTGTTCGGCGAAATCCTCGACTGGATGCTCGCCCCGCTGCTGCTGCTCTGGCCGATGAGCATCGCGGTCACCTACCTCGTCGCCAAGTCCATCGCCAACGGCCCGTTCGACCGCGCGCTGGAGGCCAGCGCCATCGTGCTCTCCCAGCAGGTGCGCGAAGTGAACGGGCGCGTGACGCTGCAGCTGCCGCTCTCCGCGCGCGAGATCCTGCGTGCCGACGAGACCGACAATATCTATTACCAGGTGGTGGGCAAGCGCGGCGAGTACGTGGCCGGCGACCACGACCTGCCGCTGCCGTCCGAGGACGACCAGGGCCATGCCGGGCTGGTGTCCCTGCGCGACGACCGCGTGGCCGGCAACGACGTGCGCGTGGCCTATACCTATGTGGACCTGAAGAGCGCCGGCTCCCAGCCGGTGCTGGTGCAGGTGGCCGAGACGCTGGACAAGCGCGCGCGGCTGGCCAACGAGATCATCAAGGGCGTGATCCTGCCGCAGTTCGTGATCCTGCCGCTGGCCGTGGTGCTGGTCTGGTTCGGCCTCACGCGCGGGCTGGCGCCGCTGACGGCGATCCAGCAGCGCATCCGGGCGCGCAACCCGGGCGATACCAGCCCCATCGACGAGACCGCCGCGCCGCAGGAAATCACGCCGCTGGTGGCGTCGTTCAATGACCTGCTGGCGCGGCTGGACCTGTCCGTGCAGACGCAGAAGCGCTTCATCGCCGATGCCGCGCACCAGATGAAGACGCCGCTGGCCGGGCTGCGCATGCAGGCCGAGCTGGCGCAGCGCGAGCAGTCGCCCGAGGAGCTGCGCCGTTCGCTGGCGCAGATCGCCGGCAGTTCCGAGCGCACCGCGCACCTGGTGACGCAGCTGCTCTCGCTGGCGCGCATGGAGAACCTGGCCGGCGCAGGCGGGATGGCGCCGCTGGACCTCACCGCGCTGGCGCGCGAGGTGGTCAAGGACTGGCTGCCGCAGGCCTGGGCGCGCCGCATCGACCTCGGGCTGGAAGCCGATGACCACCCGGTGACCATCACCGGCAATCGCCTGATGCTGACCGAGATGCTCAACAACCTGCTGGACAATGCCATCCGCTACACGCCGTCCGGCGGCCATGCCACGGTGCGCGTGGCGGCCGATCCGTTCGAGCCGTTCGCCTATCTCGATGTGGAGGACACCGGCCCCGGCATCGCCCCGGCCGAGCGCGAACGGGTGATGGAGCGCTTCTACCGCGTGCTGGGCACCAATACCGAGGGCAGCGGGCTGGGCCTCGCCATCGTGCGCGAGATCGTGCAGCAGCATGGCGGCGAGGTGGCCATCGACGACCACGTCTACCAGACGTCACCCCGCCTGGCCGGCACGCGGCTGCGCGTGACGCTGCGCCGCGCCGGCGCCGGCGCCGGGGAGGCGGCATGAGGCGTACCCCGCGCGACCGCATGACGCCGCAGGAGCGGCGCGCGTGGCGGCACAACCGGCGCTGGATCGCCGCGCTGCTGGTGGTCTGGTTCGTGGTGTCGTTCGTGGTGAGCTGGTACGCGCGGGAACTGCGCTTCGACTTCTTCGGCTGGCCCTTCTCGTTCTGGATGGGCGCCCAGGGCGCGCTGATCGTCTACGTGGGAATGGCCGCGCTCTACGCCTGGCGCATGAACCGCGCCGACCATGAGTTCGAGCCTGACGGCCACCCTGCCGCGACAGCCGGCGCCGATGCCGGCGCCGATGCCGATGCCGCTCCACGGAACGCGCCGCCCACCCCTCAACGCTCTGCAGGGGCCGATGCTGCATAGCAAGAAGCCCGCGTAACCTGCTGCGTGGCGCGCCCGGCGCTCCGCCGGGCCGCAGTGCAGCAAACGGGGTGGCGCGCAAGCCACGCCACCCGCTAGCGTATACCCCGACGATTTAGGCACCATTCCCGTCATTTCTGTCAGAACGCAGTAAGTTTCACCTCCCACAATCCTCCTCAACTTCGATGCAGAGGTCCGCACACGCGTGGCCGCTGACAACGGGGAACCTTTCGATGAGACGGAGGAGACAATAATGGCAAACGCGCAAAACGTGGCAATGCCGGGGGGCAGTGCACAAAACACGCCAATGACACGCGAGGAGCGGAAGGTCATCGTGGCCTCGTCGCTTGGCACGGTATTCGAGTGGTACGACTTCTACCTGTACGGCTCGCTGGCGGCGGTCATCGCCAAGCAGTTCTTCGCGGGCCTGGACCCCACCTCGGCGTTCATCTTCGCGCTGCTGGCCTTTGCGGCGGGCTTCCTGGTGCGCCCGTTCGGCGCGCTGGTGTTCGGTCGCCTGGGCGACATGATCGGCCGCAAGTACACGTTCCTGGTCACCATCCTGATCATGGGCTTCTCCACCTTCCTGGTGGGCCTGCTGCCCAGCTACGCCACCATCGGCTGGGCGGCCCCGATCATCCTGATCGCGCTGCGCATGCTGCAGGGCCTGGCGCTCGGCGGCGAGTACGGCGGCGCGGCCACCTACGTGGCGGAGCACGCCCCGCACGGCAAGCGTGGCGCGTACACGGCCTGGATCCAGACCACTGCGACGATGGGCCTGTTCCTGTCGCTGATCGTGATCCTGCTGACGCGCGAGCTGACCGGCCCGAACTTCGACACCTGGGGCTGGCGTATCCCGTTCCTGCTCTCGATCCTGCTGCTCGCCACGTCGGTCTACATCCGGCTGTCGATGAGCGAATCGCCGGCCTTCCAGAAGATGAAGGCCGAGGGCAAGACCTCCAAGGCCCCGCTGACCGAGGCCTTCGGCCAGTGGCGCAACCTGAAGATCGTGATCCTGGCGCTGATCGGCCTGACCGCCGGCCAGGCTGTGGTCTGGTACACGGGCCAGTTCTACGCGCTGTTCTTCCTCACGCAGGTGCTGAAGGTGGACGCCAAGACGGCCAACCTGCTGATCGCCGGCGCACTGGTGATCGGCACGCCGTTCTTCATCTTCTTCGGCGCGCTGTCGGACAAGATCGGCCGCAAGTGGATCATCATGCTCGGCTGCGCCATCGCCGTGCTGACCTACTTCCCGCTGTTCAAGGCGCTGACGCACTACGCCAACCCGGCGCTGGAGCGCGCCCAGCAGTCCGCGCAGATCGTGGTCACGGCCGACCCGAAGAGCTGCTCGTTCCAGGGCAGCCCGATCGCCCGCGAGATCGACTTCCGCAGCTCCTGCGACATCGTCAAGCGCACGCTGGCCCAGGCATCGGCCAGCTATGAGGTGGTCAACGCCCCGGCCGGCACGCCTGCCTCGGTGAAGATCGGCGACAAGGAGATCAAGGCGTTCGACGCCACGGTCGTGAAGGGCGCCTTCGACGACGAGAGCAAGGCGAAGATCGCCGCGTTCAAGAAGGAAGTGTCCGGCTCGATGGCCTCCCATGGCTACCCGACCAAGGCCGACCCGGCCCAGATGAACACGATCATGGTGCTGGTGATCCTGGTCATCCTGGTGATCTACGTGACAATGGTGTACGGCCCGATCGCGGCGATGCTGGTGGAGATGTTCCCGACGCGGATCCGCTACTCGTCGATGTCGCTGCCATATCACATCGGCAACGGCTGGTTCGGCGGCCTGCTGCCCACCATCTCGTTCGCGCTGGTGGCCCAGAACGGCAACATCTACTACGGCCTCTGGTACCCGATCATCATCGCCGCCATGACCTTCGTGATCGGCGCGCTGTTCGTCCGCGAAACCAAGGACGTGGATATCTACGCCAACGACTGAGCCAAGTTCAGGTTCAGCGCTACGCAACCGCGCTCAGGATAGACCGGCACCGCAAGGCAGTACACGGCCGGTCACTCCTTCTCAGGCAGATCCACGGATCTGCCATTTTTTTGGGCAGCCGCCCGGGGTCCTGCGGAAGCTTGCATAAAACTGTCACGAGGGTGTTGACAGGCTCCAAAGCGTGGGTATAATTGCGGTCTTCGTTGGCGAATTAGCTCAGTCGGTTAGAGCGACGGAATCATAATCCGCAGGTCCGGGGTTCGAATCCCTGATTCGCCACCATCTATTAGAAAAGCCGCAGTCCTTCACGGGATTGCGGCTTTTTGCTTTGGGCGGCCCTTCGGCCTTCCATCCTGGCCTTCCTCTCCCCGCGTGGCCCTCAGCGCGCATTTTCCGACAGATCATTAGAATGGGCCTCCGGCAACTTCCCTGCCCTATTCGCTTCCACTCCCATCCAGGAAGGATCTGTCTCCCATGAAATCCCTCGCCTTTGCCCCCCAGGCCACACGCCGGCTGGTTCGTGCCGCGCTGGCCAGCCTGATGTTCGCCAGTCTTGCCGCCACGGCCGCGCCCGCGCAGGTCAAGGAGCAGGTGCCCGGCTTCTATCGCCAGCAGGTTGGCGACGTGGTCGTGACCGCGCTCTATGACGGTTATATCGATATCGGCAGCAAGCTCCTCAAGGGCATGCAGGCCAAGGATCTCCAGTCGCTGATGGCGCGCATGTTCGTGGTCGACAAGAACGGCGTGCAGACCGCCGTCAACGGCTTCCTGGTGCATACGCAGGACAAGCTCGTGCTCGTCGATGCCGGCGCGGCGCAGTGCTTCGGCCCGACCATGGGCGGGCTGGTCAACAATATCCGCGCCGCCGGCTACAAGCCGGAGGACGTGGACGCGGTGCTGCTGACCCACCTGCACCCCGACCACGCCTGCGGCCTGACCCAGGGCACCACGGCGGTCTTCCCCAATGCCACGGTCTGGGCCTCGCAGAAGGATGCCGATTACTGGCTGAGCGAGGCCGTCGCGCAGCAGGCCCCCGCGGACAACAAGCCGTTCTTCAAGATGGCCCAGGACGCCGTGGCGCCCTACAAGGCCAAGGGCGCGCTCCACACCTACGCCGACGGCGCGCAGCCGCTGCCCGGCTTCAGCGTGCTCGGCACGCCGGGCCACACGCCGGGGCACAGCTCCTACCTGGTGACGTCGAAGGGCCAGACGCTGCTGCTCTGGGGCGACATCGTCCACAGCCATTCGGTGCAGATGGCGCACCCCGAGGTGTCGATCGAGTTCGATTCGGACCAGCAGCAGGCCATCAAGACGCGCAAGGCCGTCTTCGCGCAGGCCGCCGCCAAGGGCTGGCTGATTGCCGGCGCGCACATGCCGTTCCCGGGCCTGGGCCACATCCGCAAGGATGCGCGCGGCTACAGCTGGGTGCCGGTGGAGTACAGCCCGATCCGCGCCGACCGCTGATCGGGAGGGAGGGGGGCGAACCGGACGCGCGCGCCGCCCCCTGGTGCTGGCACGGTGCATGCTCGATCCGGGCATGCACATCCACGCCCGCGCCATCAAGTATTTCGACATGATCCGCCGCTGCGGCTCCATCCGCGAGGCCGCGCGGCGGCTGCACGTGGCCTCGTCGGCCATCAACCGCCAGCTGTTGCAGCTCGAGGAAGAGATCGGCAGCCCGCTGTTCGAGCGCATGGCTACCGGCCTGCGCCTGACCCCGGCCGGCGAGGTGTTCTCGCGCCACGTGATTACCGTGCTGCAGGACGAGCAGCGCCTGGCCACCGAGCTGGAGCTGCTGCGCGGCGTGCGGCGCGGCTCGCTCAGCGTGGCGGCCGTGGAAGGGCTCAATGCCGACCTGATGCCCGCCATGCTGACGCAGATGCACCGGCGCTACCCCACCATCCAGATCGACGTGCGCATCTGCGGCTCCGAACAGGCCGCCCAGACCGTGATCGATGGCGAGGCGGACCTTGGCATCGGCTTCTCCATCCGCCGCCACGACGGCCTGCGCCAGTGCATGGTGTCGCGTTTCGCGCTGGGCGCCATCGTGCCGCCCGGCCATCCGCTGGCCGGCCTGCCACACGTGGACTTTGCCGAATGCGCGGCCTATCCGCTGATCCTGCCCCGGCCGGAGTTGTCGATGCACGCGCTGCTCCAGCCCGTGCTCGCCCATCACAAGCGCGCCTTGCAGGTGCTGCTGGAAACCTCGTCGATCGAACTGGCGAAGGGCCTTGTCGAGCGTGGCGTGGGCATCTTCTTCCAGAGCCGGCTGGGCCTGGAGCGCGAACTGCGCGACGGGCGGCTGGTGCACGTGCCCTTGGACACCCCGGCGCCGATCTGCTCGGAACTCGGCGTCTACGTGCGCGCCGGCCGCACGCCGCCGCCAGCGCTCGACGCCTTTATCCGGATTGCCGCCGAGGCCATCGAGGCGCGCGAGCGCGAGGAAGCCCTCGCGCTGCGCAAGCCCGCCGCGCTGCACCGCGACCGTGCCCCGGCGCGCCAAAGCGAGGCATCCCCGGAGCCGTTCGCGCACGCCTTGAGTGCATGAGCGGATAGCCGCCCCGTCCCCCGCCGCGCTACCCGCCGGGGTGCTCTAACTTCGGCATCGCCCCGCGCAAAAATCGGCGCTATCCAGCGCAGGGGGGCGTCTCTAGACTGGGCTGCATCCGTCGCCCAGCCTTCGAGGCCCGCCGCTCACCGTGACTGCCACCGCCCCCGCCTCCTCCGCCTCGCTTAGCCTGCCCCTGATCGACATCGCCGGACTGCGCAGCGCGGACCCCGCCGCGCGCCGCGCCGTGGCCATGCAGCTGCACGATGCCTGCGCGCATCGCGGCTTCTTCTACCTGACGAACCACGGCATCGACCCGGTGCTGATACGCGATGTGTTCGCGGCCAGCCAGCGCTTCTTCGACCTGAGCATGGCCGACAAGCTCGCCGTGGACAAGCGCCTCTCGCCCTGCAACCGGGGCTATGAGCCGCTGCGCGCCCAGACGCTGGAAGCCGGCGCGCCGCCCGACCTGAAAGAGAGCTTCTATATCGGCGCCGAGATTGCCGCCGATGACCCGCGCGTGCTGGCCGGCCGCTTCAATACCGGCCCGAACCAGTGGCCCGCCACCCTGCCGGATTTCCGCGACGTGATGGAGGCGTATTACCAGCAGGCGTACGCGCTGGGCGCCACCGTCGTGCGCGGGCTGGCGCTGGCGCTGGACCTCCCCGAGGACCATTTCGATGGCTACCTGCACGACGCCTCCGCCACGCTGCGGCTGCTGCACTACCCGCCCCAACCCGCGCAGCCCCAGCCCGGCGAGAAGGGTTGCGGCGAACATACCGACTTCGGCGGCGTGACCCTGTTGCTCCAGGACGAGACCGGCGGCCTACAGGTCTGGGACGCCCTCCAGGCCAGCTGGATCGATGCCCCGCCCGTGCCCGGCGCCTTCGTCGTCAATATCGGTGACCTGTTCGCGCGCTGGACCAATGACCGCTACGTCTCCACGCTGCACCGGGTGATCAACCGCTCGGGCAGGGAGCGCTATTCGGTACCGTTCTTCTTCACCGGCAACCCGCTGCACGAGGTGGCCTGCCTGCCGACCTGCCGTGCCGAAGGCGAGACCGCCAAGTACCCGTCCGTGACCGTGGAGCAGCATCTGATGGACTGCTACCGGCGCACCTACGGCTGAGCCGGTCATGTCGATGCCCCGCCCCCACATCGTCCTGATCCATGGCGCCTGGCAAGGCAGCTGGGCCTTCGCCGCCTGGCAGCCGATGCTCGAAGCCGCCGGCTGGCAGGTGCACGCCGTGGACCTGCCCGGCAACGACCGCAGCCCCGAAAGGCGGGCCGATGCCACCCTCGCCGGCTACACCGCCCACGTGTGCGCACGGCTGGCCGCGCTGGACGCCCCGGCCGTCGTCCTCGGCCACAGCGGCGGCGGCCTGACCGCCTCGCAGGTGGCCGAAGCCCTGCCGGACCGCGTGCGCGCGCTGGTCTACCTCGCCGGCATGATGCTGCCCGCCGGCATCAGCTTCGGCGACGTGATCGCCCAATGCCGCGCCGCCGATGCCGGCTTCCACTACACCGGCATCGTGCCGCATCTCGCATGGGATGCCGATGGCACCACCAGCCGCGTGCCGCCCGCCGCCGCGCGCGAGATCTTCCTGCACGACTGCCCGTCCGAGGCCGCGCAAGCCGCCGCCGCGCGGCTGTGCCCCCAGCCCGACACAGGCCGCGACATGCGCAACACGCTCAGCGCCGCGCGCTTCGGCCGCGTGCCGCGTGTCTATGTCGAATGCCTGCAGGACCGCTCCGTCACGCTGCCGCTCCAGCGGCACATGCAGGCGCTCACGCCGGGCGCCCACCGGATTTCGCTCGACTGCGGCCACGTGCCGCAAGTGGCCTGCCCCCAGGCCCTGACCGACGCCTTGCTGCCCCGCCTTTCCTCAATGCCGTTCCCCGGAGTTCGACCATGACCCTGCGCCCCCTGATCGCTTCGCTGCTGCTGGCCTGTGCCGGCGCCGCCCACGCCGCCGACAAACTCACGGTCCAGCTCGACTGGCTGCCCGGCGGCGACAAGTCCTTCGTCTATGCCGGCGTACAGCAGGGCTTCTTCAAGGAGGAAGGGCTGGAGGTCAGGATCCTCCCGGGCCGTGGCTCCGCCGACGCCGTGACCAAGATCGCCTCCGGCGCCGCCGATGTCGGCTTCGGCGGCATCGCCGCGCTGATGACGGCCGCCGCCGAGGGCAAGATCCCGGTCAAGGCCGTGATGTCGCTCTACTCCAACCAGCCGGACGCGCTGTTCACGCGCGCGGACAGCAAGATCCAGTCGCTCAAGGACATGGAAGGCAAGACCGTGGCCATGCCGACGTTCTCGTCCTCCAACGCGCTGTGGCCGGTGGTGCTGCAACGCAACGGCATCGACCCGGCCAGGATCAAGGTCATCAAGGCCGACCCGGCCACGCTGGCGCCGATGCTGGCCCAGCGCCGCGTGGACGCCACCATCAACTGGGTGACCGTGGCGCCGGCCTTCGGCGCGGTGCTCAAGCAGGCCAACCAGGAACTGTCGGTGCTGCCGTGGACGCGCTTCGGCCTCGACGGCTACGGCTGGTCCGTGCTGGCCAGCGACAAGACCATCGCCGAGCGCCCGGACGTGCTCAAGCGCTACCTGCGCGCGCTGAGCAAGTCGCTCGACTATTCGATCCAGCACCCGCAGCAGGCGGCGGAGGCGCTCAAGGCAGCCGTGCCCGAGGCGGACGTGGCCGTGGTCAAGGCCGAGTTCGAATCGTCGATCCCGCTGCTGCGCAACGACATCAGCAAGCGCGATGGCGTCGGCAGGTTCAACCCCAAGCTGCTCGCCGCCACCTGGGGCTGGGTGGCGCAGTCGATGCAGTACGCGCCGGCCAAGGTAGACCCCGAGACCCTGGTCGACCGCCGCTTCCTGACCCAGTAAAGGCAACCGCCGAGGCCCATGCAAACTGTCATCGACCTGAACACGGTCACGCAAACCTTTGTCTCCAGCGATGGCAGTCCCGTCACGGCGCTGCAAGGGGTGGACCTGCACCTGCGCCGGCACGAGTTCGTCTCGCTGATCGGGCCGTCCGGGTGCGGCAAGTCCACCATCCTGCGGCTGATTGCGGGGCTGCTGCGGCCAAGCAGCGGCGAGGTGTCGATCTTCGGCATGCCGGTCACCGAGCCGCGCGACGAGATCGGCATCGTGTTCCAGAAGCCGACGCTGCTGCCGTGGCTCAGCGTGCTGGACAACATCACCTTCCCGATGCGCCACAAGTACGGCCGCGTGGATGCGCGCGACCAGGCCCGGGCGCGCGAGCTGCTGGCGATGATCGGCCTGGGCGACTTCGGCCACAAGCGGCCGGACGAGCTCTCCGGCGGCATGCAGCAGCGCGTGTCGATTGCCCGCTCGCTGCTGCACGACCCCGACATCCTGCTGATGGACGAGCCGTTCTCGGCGCTGGACGCCCTCACGCGCGACGAAATGAGCTTCGAGCTGCTGCGGATCTGGAACGAGCGGCCCAAGACGGTGGTCTTCGTCACCCATTCGATCCAGGAGGCACTGCTGCTCTCGGACCGCATCGTGGTCATGAGCGCGCGCCCCGGGCGCGTGGCAGACATCATCGACGTGCCGCTGCCGCGCCCGCGCAACCTCGCCACGCTGGCCGACCCGGTCTTCACGCGGATGGCCAACGACATCCGCGTGCAGGTCTTCAGCCACAAGCCCCAGTAACTGGTTTCCTAAACCCGCCCCCGCCATGACAGCGTTCCTGAACCGCCACGCCAGCCTGTGCGTCTTCGTGCTCGTGCTGATCCTCTGGGAGGCGGGCTGCCGCCTGCTGCACGTGCCCGAGTACATCCTCCCGGCGCCCAGCGTGATCGCGCGGGCCGCCACCGAACTCGGCGCGGCGCGCTGGTTCGAGCATCTGGCCGCCACGCTGGAGGCGGCGCTGGCCGGCTATGTCGTGGCGATCTGCCTGGCGCTGCCGCTGGCCGTGGCCATCACGCGCTCGCCACTGCTGTCGCGCATCGTCATGCCGTGGCTGGTGGTGATCCAGTCCACGCCGATCGTGGCCGTGGCGCCGATCATCGTGGTCACGCTCGGCGCCGGGGTGCTGCCGCGCGTGGTCATCACGACGATGATCGCCTTCTTCCCGCTGGTGGTGTCCACGGCGCTGGGGCTGGCGTCGGTGCCGGCGGAGCTGGTGGAGCTGTCGCGCTCGCTGCGCGCCACCACCGCGCGCCAGTACTGGCAGATCCGCATGCCGTTCGCGGTGCCGTATGTGTTCGCGGCGCTGAAGGTGTCGATCACGCTGGCTATCGTCGGGGCCGTGGTGGCAGAGTTCGTCGCCGCCGAGAAGGGGCTGGGCTACCTCATACTGTTCACCACCTCGTCGTTCAAGGTGCCGGTCGCCTTTGCCGCGCTGATCCTGCTGGTCATCAGCAGCCTCACGCTCTACGGGCTGGTGCAGCTGGCGTACCAGCGGCTGTTCCCCTGGAGCCAGGGCAACCGGGCCTGAGCGACGATCCATCCCCTCACGGAGACCCTGACCATGTCCGAACCCACCACCCTGCCCGCCCAGGGCCTGCCACCCACGCCGGAACAGATCCGCCGCCACCTGCGCCGCGCCCAGCAGGTGGCCGAGCGCGCCGTGACGCTGGGTCACCACCCGTTCGGCGCCATCCTGGTCGGCCCGGACCAGGAAACCGTGCTGCTCGAGCAGTGCAACATCGACACGGTGAACCACGCCGAATCCACACTCGCGCGCGTGGCCGCCACCAACTTCCCGGCCGACTACCTGTGGGGCTGCACGCTCTACACCACGGTGGAGCCGTGCTGCATGTGCGCCGGCACGGCCTACTGGGCCAATATCGGCCGGGTGGTGTTCGGCATGACCGAGCACGCGCTGCTGCAATGCACGGGCAGCCACGCCGAGAACCCGACTATGAGCGTGCCGTCGCGCTATGTGTTCGACCACTGCCAGAAGGCCGTGGACCTGATCGGCCCGGTGCCCGAGATGGAGCCCGAGATTGCCGAGGCGCAGCGCCGCTTCTGGGCTGGCCGATAGTCTGCCCATCGCCGGCCGCCAATCGTCATGGAACTCGTCACGCCCGCCTCGCCACAAGCCGCCCAGGCACTGGCCGACCAGCTTGGCCCCCGGGCGCGCTTCATCGCCGGCGGCACGCTGATCCAGCAGGAATGGGACGAGCCCCGGCTGGCGCCGCGCGACGTCTGCTATATCAATATCCAGCACTGGCCCGAGACCTGGCCGATCACGCTGGAAGCGGGCACCCTGCGCATCGGCGCCGGCGCGCGGCTCGAAGCGGTGCGGCGGCACCCGCTGGTGGGCACCCACGCGCCGCTGCTGGCGGAGGCCATCGCCCAGCTTGGCGCGCTCGGCGTGCGGCATCTCGGCACGCTCGGCGGCAATATCGGCTGGGGGATGGGCGACGCCGCCCCGGTGCTGCTCGCCCTCGATGCCGAAGCCGAACTGGCCGATGGCCGGCGCGAGCCGCTCGCGCAGACCCTGCAACGCCCGGTGCGGCCGCTGATGGTGGCCTTCCACCTGCCGCGCGCGGATCGCCACGGCGCCGTGCACGCGGTGTTCGAGAAGGTGGGCTACCGCGCGGCGTTCTCGCCGGCGCGGCTGCGCATGGCGTTGCGCTGGCACGATGCC
>NZ_CAJPVH010000030.1 GCF_905397395.1 Cupriavidus campinensis | reverse complement strand
TGGCTGGCCGAAAGCGTGGCCAGCCGCACGCAGCGCCGGGTACTGCTGGCCGATGCGGCCGGCACGATCTGGCACGGCAGCGCCACGCTGGCGCTGTCCGCCGGCACGGGCAGCCAGACCGCGACGGTCCTGCCGGGCCGGCTCGAATGGAACGTGGCGGGCTGGCCGCTGCTGACCGGCACGCTGCGCGTGGCGCTGGCGCACAGCGAGGCCATGGCGGCCCCGGTGACGCTGGCTGTGACGCCCACCGGCTGGACCGCGCAGGCCGGCGCCATCCGCCTGCCGGCCGCACTGCTGGAAGGTATCGGCGCCCCGTTCAACACGCTGCGGCCGGACGGCCAGATGCGGATCGACTGGTCCGCGCTGCGCGGCCGATTCGGCGACCAGAAGGCCGGCAGCCAGACCTTCGGACACCTGACGTTGCAGTTCGACCAGGTGTCTTCCGCCGTGAGCCGGCTGCGTCCGCTGGGCAGCTATCGTGCCGAAGTGGACCTGGCCGGCGCGGACGGCACGCTGCAACTGAAGACCACGGCCGGACCGCTGTACCTGGAGGGCAGCGGTACCCTGGGCCGGCAGGCGCGCTTCGAGGGCACGGCCCGTACCGACCCCGACGCCGCCACGCAACTGGCAGGGCTGTTGAGCCTGCTGGGTAGACATGAGAACAACGTGACACGGCTGCGCTTCTGAGCCACCACTAGCCCTTGACCCCGAGCGCAGCACGCTTCGAACCATGATGACAACGCACGCACACCACCGCATTCTCCGTACCGCCTGCGCCCGCGCCACCGCGCTGCTGTGCGGCCTGTCCCTGCTGGCCCCGGCCCCGCTGTGGGCCCAGGGCCAGCCGCCGCAGCCCAACGACATCACGCCGCGCACGCAGAACCGCGACCAGGTGGTGCTGAACTTCGTCAACGCCGACCTCGACTCGGTGGTCAAGGCCGTGGGCCAGGCCACGGGCAAGAACTTCGTCATCGATCCGCGCGTGAAGGGCACGGTGAATCTGGTGACGGAGCAGCCGGTGTCGCGCGCGCAGGCACTGGAGACGCTCGGCTCGGTGCTGCGCATGCAGGGCTATGCGATGGTGGAGAGCAACGGCTTCACCAAGGTGGTGCCCGAGGCGGACGCCAAGCTGCAGGGATCGCCCACCGTGATCGGCGCCGGCTCGAGCCGGGGTGACCAGGTCGTCACACAGGTGTTCCGGCTCAACTACGAGTCCGCCAACAACCTCGTGCCGGTGCTGCGCCCGATGATCGCGCCGAACAACACCATCACCGCCTACCCGGCCAACAACACGCTGGTCATTACCGACTACGCCGACAACCTGCGCCGGCTGGCCCGCATCATCGCCGCCGTGGACGCGCCGGCGTCGGGCGAAGTCGAACTGATTCCGCTGAAGAACGCCATCGCCAGCGACGCCGCCGTGATCCTGCAACGGCTGCTCGATCCGTCGGCCTCCGGCGGCGCCGGTGGCGGCGCCGCGCCGGGTGGCGATGCCAGCCTGCGCACCTCGGTGGTGGCCGAGCCGCGTACCAATTCGCTGATGATCCGCGCCTCCAGCCGCGCGCGCGTGCAGCAGGCGCGCCAGCTGATCGAGAAGCTCGACCAGCCCTACGCCCGCCCCGGCAACATCTGGGTGGTGCCGCTCAAGAACGCCGATGCGGTGAAGCTGGCCGCCACGCTGCGCGCCATCGTCGCCGCCGACACCAGCTTCGCCAGCTCCACGCAGCCGGGCGGGACGGCCGGCGCGGGCGCGAACACCGCCACGTCCGGCACGTTCCAGAACCAGGCGTCCACGCAAAGCGGCCAGTACGGCGGCGGGTCGTCCAGCAGCGGCGGCTATGGCCGCTCGGGCTCGTCGGGCTCGGGCTTCGGCGGCGGCGGGTCGAACGCGTTCTCGTCGTCGTTCGCGGTCAACCAGCAGCCGACCACCGGCGGCACGATCCAGGCCGACCCCACCACCAACGCGCTGATCATCACCGCCAGCGAGCCGGTCTACCGCAACCTGCGCGCCGTGATCGAAGACCTCGACGCGCGCCGCGCGCAGGTCTATATCGAGTCGATGATCGTGGAAGTGAGCGCCACGCAGGCCAGCGAACTGGGCATCCAGTGGCAGGGCCTGATCAACTCGGGCGGCAACGCCATCGGCTTCGCCGGCACCAACTTCGGCTCGGGCGGCAAGAACATCATCAACCTGACCGGCGCCATCGCGGCCATCAACAACGACAGCACGGCGGGCATCGCGGCCGCCACGCAGCTGGTGCCGGATATTGGCGGCCTGAACCTGGGCGTGGTCAACAAGGCCATCGGCCTGGGCGCGCTGCTGCGCGCGCTGGGCAGCAACGACAGCGTGAACCTGCTCTCCACGCCGAACCTGATCACGCTGGAGAACGAGGAAGCCAAGATCCTGATCGGCCAGAACATCCCGATCACGACCGGCTCCTACGCCCAGACCGGCAGCTCGGCCTCCGTCACGCCGTTCCAGACCTTCGACCGCAAGGACGTCGGCATCACACTGCGCGTGCGCCCGCAGATCACGGACGGCGGGCTGGTCAAGATGCAGATCTACCAGGAGTCCTCGTCGGTGGTGGCCAACACGGTCAACGCCACGCAGGGCCCGACCACCAACGTGCGCTCGATCGAGACCAACGTGCTGGTGGATGACGGCCAGATCATCGTGCTGGGCGGCCTGATCGAGGACAGCTACGGCGACGGCGTGCAGAAGGTGCCGCTGCTGGGCGACATTCCCTACCTCGGCGCCCTGTTCCGCTACGAGAACAAGAACCGCAAGAAGACCAACCTGCTGGTGTTCCTGCGCCCGTACATCATGCGCACGGCGCAGGCCACGGACCGCCTGACGCAAGACCGCTACGAGTACATCCGCGGCCAGCAGCAGGGCTTTGTCTCGCCTAACATGTTCGTACACGACAAGGACACCCCGGTGCTGCCGCCGGCGGACGCGCCGGGCGCGCCGTTCGTCGATCCGCGCTACAACGGGCCGGTGCAGAGCCCGCTGCCGCTGGACCCGACCGTGCCTGCCGCGCCGTCGCCGGCCCCGCAGGCAGCGCCGCGCCCGATCTCCAAGGGCCCGCAAGCCACCGATACGCCACACGCCGGTTAAAGGCGAACCATGGCCACCGAAACCCTCGACAACACCGCCCCGCCGGCACCGCCGGCACCGTCGGCACCGGCACCTGTACCGGCACCACTCGAGCCGCCCTCGCCGATGGCGGCGCGGCTGGTCTCGTACTCGTTCTCGCGCGAAGCGCCGCTGCTGATCGCCCACCAGCGCCCCGATGGCGTGGAGGTCTGGGTCAGCCGCGCCACGGCGCCGCAGGCGCTGGCCGAGGTGGCCCGCGTGCACGGCGCGCTGCAACTGCGCGTGCTGGAGCCGGACGCGCTGATCGCGGCAATCTCCGATGCCTACAACCGCCAGGACGGCAGCGCCGCCCAGGTGGTGGGCGAGGTGGAGGGCGAAGTCGACCTGTCGCGCCTGATGCAGGACATCCCCGCCGTGGAAGACCTGCTCGAGTCCGAGGACGACGCGCCGATCATCCGCATGATCAACGCCCTGCTGACCCAGGCGGCGCGGGAGCAGGCCTCGGACATCCATATCGAGCCGTTCGAGTCGTCGTCCGTGGTGCGTTTCCGGGTGGATGGCACGCTGCGCGACGTGGTGCGGCCCAAGAAGGCCCTGCACGGCGCGCTGATCTCGCGCATCAAGATCATGGCGCAGCTCGACATCGCCGAGAAACGCCTGCCGCAGGACGGCCGCATCACGCTGCGCGTGGGCGGCCGGCCGGTGGACGTGCGCGTCTCCACGCTGCCCACGGGCCACGGCGAGCGCGCGGTGCTGCGTCTGCTCGACAAGGAAGCCGGCCGGCTGGACCTTGCCAAGCTTGGCATGGCGCCCAATACGCTGGTCGGCTTCGACCATCTCGTGCGCCAGCCGCACGGCATCGTGCTGGTGACCGGGCCGACCGGCTCTGGCAAGACCACCACGCTGTACGCGGCGCTGTCGCGGCTCGATGCGCGCACCACCAACATCATGACGGTGGAAGACCCGATCGAGTACGACCTGGACGGCATCGGCCAGACCCAGGTGAATCCGCGCATCGACATGACCTTCGGCAAGGCCCTGCGCGCGATCCTGCGGCAGGACCCGGACGTGGTGATGATCGGCGAAATCCGCGACCTGGAGACGGCGCAGATCGCCGTGCAGGCCTCGCTGACCGGCCACCTGGTGCTGGCCACGCTGCACACCAACGATTCGGCCTCGGCCGTGACGCGTCTGGTCGACATGGGGATCGAGCCATTCCTGCTGTCGTCATCGCTGCTCGGCGTGCTGGCGCAGCGGTTGGTACGCCGGCTGTGCCCGCACTGCAAGCGCGAGGAAGTGATCGAAGTGACACCCGCCGAGGCCGAGATCCTGCACGCGCAGGGCAAGCCGCTCCAGCGCGTGTGGCACGCCGTGGGCTGCGACAAGTGCGGCCATTCAGGCTATCAGGGCCGGATGGGCGTCTATGAACTGCTGACCGTGGATGCCGACATCCAGACCATGATCCACCGCCAGCAGCCGGAATCCGAGATCAAGCAGGTGGGGCTGGCCAAGGGCATGCACACCATGCGCGCGGACGCCCAGCGCTGGATCGACAGCGGCGCCACGTCGCTCGAAGAAGTGCTGCGCGTGACGCGCGAATAGCCGGGAGCCGCACCGCATGCCCGCCTATCGCTACGAAGCGGCCGACGCCGCCGGCCGCGCCGACCGCGGCGTCATCGAGGCCGACAGCCCCAAGCAGGCGCGCACGCAACTGCGCGCGCGCGGCCTGACGCCGATTACCGTCGATCCGCTGGCCGGCGCCGGGCTGGCGCCACGCACCGGCAGCAGCGTATTGGTGCGCCGGCTCTCCACGCAGGAGCAGGCGCTGTTCACGCGCCAGCTCGCCAGCCTGATCGTCTCCGGCCTGCCGCTGGACGAGGCGCTGGGCGCGCTGGCCGATCAGGCCGAACGCCAGTACGTGCACGAACTGCTGGCCGGCATCCGCGCCGAGGTGATGGGCGGCAGCTCGCTCTCCGTGGCGCTGGCCCAGCATCCGAAGGACTTTCCCGATATCTACCGCGCCCTGGTCTCGGCCGGCGAACATTCCGGCCACCTCGGCGTGGTGCTGGAACGGCTGGCCACCTATATCGAGACGCGCAACCAGCTCACCTCGAAGATCCGGCTGGCCTTCACCTACCCGGCCATCGTCACCGTGGTGGCGTTCGCCATCGTGATCTTCCTGTTGTCGTACGTGGTGCCGCAGGTGGTGAGCGTGTTCGCCAATACGAAGCAGAAACTGCCGACGCTGACCATCGTCATGCTGGCGCTGTCCGATTTCGTGCGGAACTGGTGGTGGGCGGCGCTGGGCGTGATCGCGGTGGCTACGCTGGCCATCCGCAGCGTGCTGCGCCAGCCGGACGTCCGCCTGGCCTGGCACCGCTGGCTGCTGACCGCCCCGCTGGTGGGCAAGCTGATCCGGGGCTACAACACGGCGCGCTTCGCCAGCACGCTGGCCATCCTGGTCTCGGCCGGCGTGCCGATCCTGCGCAGCCTGCAGGCCGCCGGCGAAACGCTGACCAACCTCGCGCTGAAAACCAACGTGGACGACGCCACCACCCGCGTGCGCGAAGGCGCCTCGCTGGCCCGCGCGCTGGCCGCCCAGAACCAGTTCCCGCCGGTGCTGGTCCACCTGATCCGCTCCGGCGAAGCCACCGGCAACCTGCCGATCATGCTGGAACGCGCCGCCATCGGCGAAAGCCAGGAACTGGAACGCCGCACGCTGTTCCTGACCAGCCTGCTGGAACCGCTGCTGATTCTGACGATGGGCGTGGTGGTGCTGCTGATCGTGCTGGCGGTGCTGATGCCGATTATCGAGATCAATCAGCTGGTGCGCTGAGTTTCGAACTCGTACGATGGTCGCGGCGATACGGAGTCGCTAGCCTCGTGGGCTCTACTGCCTGCGAGGTGAAATGACTACGCTTATCCGCTACCTGCTGCTCGGCCTGTGGACCATCGTGGGGACGCTCGGCCTGACCTACGTGTGGTTCCACTGGGTCTCGTTCCTCATCCCATTTCCGGAAGCTTTCTGGGTCTGGATGTTCACCCAGTTCCCTGAGTTCGGGGACTGTGAATCGTCCCACGACCTCGTCATGCTGATCCACCTCGGGCTGTCGTTCGGGGTGGTGGTCATCGGAACCTGGCTGACCCGCAGATGGGTGCTGGCCCGGCGCCGGCGCATGGCCGGACTTCGTTGATGCGCCTGCCCTCTCCCTCGGTCCCTCTCCCACGGGGAGAGGGAAGCACCCCGAAGGCATAGCCACGGCTGGCGGTTAGCTCCCCGCGCCCGCCTGCTCAAGCGCGCAGCCCTCTGATGCGCTGAGTTTCGAACTCGTACGATGTTCGCGCCAAAGTCTGAGGCGTAGCCTCCTTCGTGCTCTCACGGTTGAGAGACTTCGATGGAGAACGAACATGCTCGAATGCACCTTTGAACTGAATGGCAAAGCAATGAGTGCGCTGCGCTGCGGCGCTCTGGCTTTTCCAGCGTTTTCTGGCCTGGATCACCATAAGAATCGACCCGAATTTTCCTGCTATGCAAGTACAGGTCCGATTCCCCGCGGAACCTACTACGTCGTTGATCGGCAATCCGGAGGCATGCTCGGGTCGATCAGAGATTCGCTTCGGAACAAGAACGAATGGTTCGCTCTCTATGCTGTTGACGGCAAGATAGATGACGAAGCCTTCTGCAACGCCATACGGCGCGGCGAATTCCGCCTCCATCCGAAGGGCGGCCAAGGCATCAGCAAAGGGTGCATTACCGTCGAGAGCCACATGGGCTACCACCACCTACGCTCGCTCCTCAAAGCCCAGCGACAACACCCCGTGCCGGGGACGACGCTCAAGGCGTATGGCAGGGTGATCGTCAGATGAAGACCTTGGCTCGGTGGCTATTGTTGGCCGTGTGGACGGTTTTTGCCACGCTCGCGCTAACCTTCGTTTGGCTGCGTTGGCTTGCGGCCATCTTCCCATTCCCGGAGTCGTTCTGGTTCTGGATATTCACCCATGTCCCGGGATTCTGGGACGGCGAAGCTGGCGACGATCTGGAACTCCTGGTCCACCTCGCCTTGTCATTCGTGGCGGTGGTGATCGGAACCTGGCTGGCGCGCAGGTGGATGCTGGACCGGCGTGGGCGAGCGGCCCGGCTTCGTTAAGCCGGCCGCCCTCCCCTCACTACCTTACTCCGCTGCCTTCTTCACCGCCTTCTTGGCCGGCGCGCGCTTGCGCGGGGCGGCTTTCTTTGCGGGAGCTTTCTTGTCGGCGGGCTTCGGGGCTTCCTCGGCGGGGGCCGGGGCGGGCTCGGTGGGTTCCTCGACAACCTGGGCGGACAGCACCGTCGTGCCCGGGGCGGCGAAGACCGACTGGTCGATTGGCCACGGGGTGTCGCTCAGGGCGACTTCCGGACGCTTGGCGCGCTTGCCGCGTGACGAGGCCGGGGGTTCCACGGCTTCCGGGATCAGGGTCGAGGCGGAGCCGGCCGGCTCATCTTCGGACGCCGCCGAGAAGATCGGGGCCGGCTCGGGGATGGCGTCGATCTCGACCACCGGCGCGGGCGTTTCCACCGGCGGCACAGCCTGGGCCACCGTGGTGGCCGGCAGCGGCGGCGGCGACGGACGACGCTCCTGCTGGTTCGACTGGTTTTGCGGCTGGTTTTGCTGCGGGCGTTGCTGCTGGCCGGACTGACCGGACTGACCGGACTGACCGGACTGACCGGACTGCTGGCCAGACTGCTGCCCCGGCTGGCCGCCCTCCCCCCTGGCGCGCTTCTTCAGCCGCACCCAGATGGTCTTGTTGTTCCCGCCGTTGCGCGTCTCCACCTCGAACAGGTTGGTCGACGCCACGAGTTCGGACAGCTTGCCGTACCCATAATTGCGCGAGTCGAATTCCGGCGCCTGCTTGGCGATGTGGTTGCCCATGCCGCCCAGCGTGGACCAGCCGTCTTCGTCGGACACCGCCTGCGCCGCGCTTTGCAGCAGGCGCACCAGCCGCGAGTCCTGGCGCAGTTCCTGGCTGTTGCGGCGGCGCGCCGGGGCCACGGCGCCCTCGGCTTCCACGTCGGTATCGGTGTCCGCGCGCAGCACATCGGAATAGATGAACTTGTCGCACGCCGTCACGAACGGCTTGGGGGTCTTGCGCTCGCCAAAGCCGTAGACGATCAGCCCCTGCTCGCGGATCCGCGAGGCCAGCCGCGTGAAGTCGCTGTCACTGGAGACGATGCAGAACCCGTCGAAGCGGCCCGTGTAGAGCAGGTCCATTGCGTCGATGATCATCGCGCTGTCCGTGGCGTTCTTGCCCACGGTGTAGCGGAACTGCTGGATCGGCTGGATCGAGTGCGACAGCAGTCGCTCCTTCCATCCGGCCAGGTTGGGCTTGGTCCAGTCGCCGTAGATGCGCTTCACGGCGGCCACGCCGTACTTGGCCACTTCGGCCAGCAGGCCTTCCACGATGGCGGGCGCCGCGTTGTCGGCGTCGATCAGCACAGCCAGGGTCGCGCCCTGGCGAGGGGAATTTGTCATGTGTCGATAGGGGGGTTGCGGTGCAGCCGGCGCCGCCCGGAGCGGGCAGCCGCGGCCGCCTGGATGCAACGCAGTGTACACGCTGGAGGCCCGCCCCTACGGGAAATCACGGGGGTAGCTGGCCCGGTTTATGCTGCATAGCAAGGTACCGCGCGCGCTACGCGGGTGCTACCATGCCGCGCAGAGACACGGCCTTCCCACGCCTCCACAAGAGGCCCCGGAAGGTTGCCCACAACTGATGTGTCGGTGATCCCGACAGCATGCCCATAGAGGAGCACTTATGAATGCCCCCCTGACCCCGCCGGTCAGCGACGCCATTCGTCGCGCGCTAGAGAACGTTTCCCTCGAAGACAAGTACACGCTGGAACGTGGCCGCATCTATATCAGCGGCACGCAGGCGTTGGTACGGCTGCCGATGCTGCAGCAGGAACGGGATCGCGCCGCGGGTCTGAACACTGCCGGTTTCATCTCCGGCTATCGCGGGTCGCCGCTCGGCGCACTCGACCAGTCGCTCTGGAAAGCCAAGAAGCATCTTGCAGCGCACAACGTCGTCTTCCAGGCTGGCCTGAACGAAGATCTCGCCGCCACCTCGGTGTGGGGCTCCCAGCAGGTCAACATGTATCCGGATGCCAAGTTCGATGGCGTCTTCGGCATGTGGTACGGCAAGGGCCCGGGCGTGGACCGCACCGGCGACGTCTTCAAGCACGCCAACTCCGCCGGCTCCAGCCAGCACGGCGGCGTGCTGGTGCTAGCCGGCGACGACCATTCGGCCAAGTCCTCCACGCTGGCGCACCAGTCCGAGCACATCTTCAAGGCCTGCGGCCTGCCCGTGCTCTACCCGTCCAACGTCCAGGAATACCTCGACTACGGCCTGCACGGCTGGGCGATGAGCCGCTACTCCGGCCTCTGGGTGGCCATGAAGTGCGTGACCGACGTGGTGGAATCGTCGGCCTCGGTCGAACTGGACCCCCACCGCGTGGAGATCGTGCTGCCCGACGACTTCATCCTGCCGCAGGGCGGCCTGAACATCCGCTGGCCCGACCCGCCGCTGGATCAGGAAGCGCGCCTGCTTGACTACAAGTGGTACGCCGGCCTGGCCTATGTGCGCGCCAACAAGCTCGACCGGATCGAGATCGACTCGCCGCACGCGCGTTTCGGCATCATGACCGCCGGCAAGGCCTACCTCGACACCCGCCAGGCGCTGTCCGACCTCGGCCTCGATAACGAGACCTGCGCGCGGCTGGGCATCCGCCTCTACAAGGTGGGCTGCGTGTGGCCGCTGGAAGCGCACGGCGCGCGCAAGTTCGCCGAGGGGCTGCAGGAGATCCTCGTGGTCGAGGAAAAGCGCCAGATCATGGAATACGCGCTCAAGGAGGAGCTGTACAACTGGCGCGACGACGTGCGCCCCAAGGTGTACGGCAAGTTCGACGAGCGAGACAACGCGGGCGGCGAATGGTCGATCCCGCAGAACAACTGGCTGCTGCCGGCCCACTACGAGCTGTCCCCGGCGATCATCGCCAAGGCCATCGCCACGCGGCTGGAGAAGTTCGATCTGCCGTCCGATGTGCGCGCCCGCATCGCCGCCCGGCTGGCGGTGATCGAGGCCAAGGAGCGCGCGCTGGCCACGCCGCGCGTGACCGCCGAGCGCAAGCCATGGTTCTGCTCCGGTTGTCCGCACAATACGTCAACCAACGTGCCCGAGGGTTCGCGCGCGCTGGCCGGCATCGGCTGCCACTACATGACCGTGTGGATGGACCGCAGCACCAGCACCTTCAGCCAGATGGGCGGCGAAGGCGTGGCCTGGATCGGCCAGGCGCCGTTCGCGGGGGACAAGCACGTGTTCGCCAACCTGGGCGACGGCACCTACTTCCACTCGGGGCTGCTGGCCATCCGCGCGTCGATCGCGGCGGGGGTCAACATCACCTACAAGATCCTCTACAACGACGCCGTGGCGATGACCGGCGGCCAGCCCGTGGACGGCCAGCTCTCGGTGCGCGACATCGCCTGGCAGGTGGCCGCCGAGGGCGCGAAGCAGATCGTCATCGTCACGGACCAGCCCGAGAAGTACAACGGCGCGATCAAGCTGCCGGAAGGGCTGAACGTCTACCATCGGGACCAGCTGGATCGCATCCAGCGTGAACTCCGCGAGGTGCCGGGCTGCACCATCCTGATCTACGACCAGACCTGCGCCACCGAAAAGCGCCGGCGCAGGAAGCGCGGCACCTTCCCCGATCCGGCCCGCCGCGCCTTCATCAACGACGCGGTGTGCGAAGGCTGCGGCGACTGCTCGGTCAAGTCGAACTGCCTGTCGGTGGAGCCGCTCGAGACCGAGCTGGGCACCAAGCGCCAGATCAACCAGTCGTCGTGCAACAAGGACTTCTCGTGCCTGAACGGCTTCTGCCCGTCCTTCGTGACGGCCGAAGGCGCCCAGGTGCGCAAGCCCAAGGCGCAGGGCATGTCGATGGAGAACCTGCCGGCGCTGCCGGAGCCGACCCTGCCGGGGCTCGATCATCCGTTCGGCGTGCTGGTCACGGGCGTGGGCGGCACAGGCGTGGTGACGATTGGCGGCCTGCTCGGCATGGCCGCGCACCTGGAAAACAAGGGCGTGACGGTGCTGGACATGGCCGGGCTGGCGCAGAAGGGTGGCGCGGTCCTCTCCCACGTGCAGATTGCCGCGAAGCCCGATGACCTCCATGCCACGCGCATCGCCATGGGCGAGGCGGATCTGGTCATCGGCTGCGATGCCATCGTCTCCGCCAACGACGAAGTGATCTCGAAGACGCAGGCGGGCCGCACCCGCGCGGTGGTCAACACCGCGCAGACGCCGACCGCCGACTTCATCAAGAATCCGAAGTGGCAGTTCCCGGGGCTGTCGGCAGAGCAGGACATCCGTACCGCCGTGGGCGAGCAGTGCGAGTTCATCAACGCCAGCGCGCTGGCCGTGGCGCTGATCGGCGACGCCATCTACACCAACCCGCTGGTGCTCGGCTTTGCCTGGCAGAAGGGCTGGATTCCGCTGACGCTGCAGGCGCTGGAGCGCGCCATCGAGCTGAACGGCGTGTCGGTGGACAAGAACAAGGCTGCGTTCGACTGGGGCCGCCATATGGCGCACGACCCGGCGCAAGTGCTGGCGCTGACCGGCAAGCTCAAGCCGGCCATGGAAGGCGCGGACGTGGTGAAGCTGCCGACGTCGTCCGGCGCGCTGCTGGAGAAGCTGATTGCAAGCCGCGTGGACCTGCTGACCCAGTACCAGGACGCCGCCTACGCGGCCCGGTACCGCGACGCCGTGCAACGCGTGCGCGCGGCCGAAACCGCCTTGGTGGGCGCCGGCAAGCCGCTGCCGCTGACCGAGGCCGCTGCGCGCAACCTGGCCAAGCTGATGGCCTACAAGGACGAGTACGAGGTAGCGCGGCTCTACACGGACCCGGTGTTCCTCGACAAGCTGCGCGCCCAGTTCGAAGGCGAACCCGGCCGCGACTACCAGCTCAACTTCTGGCTCGCGCCGCCGCTGATGGCCAAGCGCGATGAGAAGGGGCATCTGGTCAAGCGCCGCTTCGGTCCGTCCACCATGACACTGTTCCGCCTGCTCGCCAGGCTGAAGGGCCTGCGCGGCGGCGCGCTCGATATCTTCGGCAAGACCGAGGAACGGCGTACCGAGCGCGCGCTGATCGGCGAGTACCGGGCGCTGCTGGACACGCTGACGCAAGGCTTGTCCGCCGCGAACCATGACACCGCGATTGCGCTGGCGAACCTGCCGGACGACATCCGCGGCTTCGGGCACGTGAAGGAGAACAATCTCAACGCGGTGCGCGGCCGGTGGGCCAAGTTGCTGGCGCAGTTCAAGCATCCGGAGGCGGGGCAGCAAGCCGCCTGAGCGCGCTGAGGTAAGCAGGGGCAGGTGTCGGCAATCGCTGGCACCTGCCCTTTTTTTCGTCTATCAATGTTCAAGTGAATTTTGGCGACTTGCGTATCGCCACAGCAACAGCGTCACGGCGCTGACATGGTCAGCCGGAACAATCCGCATTGCCGCCACCCAGTCGTGCATCAGGCGGCACTTTTCGCAGTTCCATCGCCAATTCCATCGCCATTTCACCTTCAAAGCGAGGTTCGCATGTCGTCCACTACGCTGGTGTTTCGACGTTTCATTCGCGCATGTTCCGGGCTGTTACTGATTGCGGTGTGCTCCCCGGCATTCGCGGGCTACTGGACCGGCGTGTCCCGCAGCCTGCCGGTCTCGCCACTCGGCAACACGGTCGCGCTGTCCTGCCACAACTGCTACGGCACCACCAACGCTGCCACGACCACCCAGGTGTCGATGGCGCTGAACCGGGGGCTCGACCTCGTGGAGTTCGACCTGACCCTGCACGCCGATGGCCAGGTCTATGTCGAGCACAGCGACTCCGAGTCCGCCGTGGGCACCTTCGCCAGCGCCCTGGCCAATACCACGCTGCAACAGAGCGACCGCATGCTGTTCCTCGAAATCAAGGAGGGCTACTCGACGGCTGCCGCCAGCGACACCCTGATGCTCGGCGTGCTGCGCGCGATCCGCGACTGGGGCTATGCCACAGCGGGCCGGCCGGTCATGCTGCGCGCCTTCATGGACGGCAACAATCGCCACCAGCATCTGGTGCGCGCCAAGGCGCTGCTGGCCCAATCCGAATTCGCCAGCATTCGCGACCATGTGCGCTTTCATGCACTGATCGAGAGCGATATCCGCAACCGCATGCGCACGGCCAAGAGCCTGGGCTTCCAGGGCGTGGAACTCGAATACCGGATGGCCAGCCTGTTCGGCGCGATCGATCAGGCCAAGCTGCTCGGCCTCGGCGTGGGCGTCTACACCACGCCGGCCAGCCTCGGCGAGCTGTACCTGTCGGCGCTGCGCGAGGATGTGGACTTCATCACCTCGGACTACGACCGGGGCGCCACGCCGCTGGCCACCTCGGCCCGGGCGCTGATCACCGAAGCCACCTCGCTGTTGCACATGAACACGCTGACGCAGACCGCCTACCCGCTGACATACAGGCGCACGGGCCTGGCGACCTCCACGGTGGCCCAGAGCGGCACCACGCCGACGCTGGAAGTGCTGTCGGTCACGTCCGATGAGGACCGCGTGGGCGGCAGCATGGTGTTTGCCGGTGCGCAGTCGGTGACGACCTGGCAGGCCGACAACGACACCAACGGCGGCTTCCTGGTCAGCGCGGTGGTCAATTTCGACGACCTGACCTCGGGCGCCACCGCCGCGATCCTGGCCAAGAGCGACGCGGGCGGCTTCGCGCTGGAGCAGGCGGGCACGCTGCTGCGCTTCGGCGTCTACGTCAACGGCGGCTACCAGTACGCTACCGTGCCGCTGTCCTCGCTCAATGGCACGGATTCGTACTTCATCGTCGGCGCCTATGACGGCGACGGCGCGGTGCGGCTCTGGGTCAACAACGTGGAGCGCACCCCGTCGGTCTCGGTGACGGGCGGCGTCGGCCTGAACACCAGCCCGATCGTGATCGGCGCCGACCCGCAGGGCGCCACCGACCGCCGCTACTTCTTCAAGGGCAAGGTCCAGCAGGTGATGGTGCAGCGCTGGCGCAACCACTGATCGCGCCCCGGCCCCGCCTCGCGCGGGGCCAGTTTTGCCGGGCTACTTGATGCCGGCGTTCATGAACGACTGCATGAACTGGCGCTGGAACAGCAGGAAGGCGACCAGCAGCGGGCCAATCGACAGCAGCGTGCCGGCGGACAGCACGCCCCAGTCCACACCGGTCTCGGGCGCCGCGAACAGCGCCATGCCCACGGTCACCGGGCGGCTCGCCTCGGTGTTGGTAATCACCAGCGGCCACAGGAAGTTGTTCCAGTGATAGCTGATGGACACCAGCGCATAGGCCAGGTAGGTGGGCCGGGCCAGCGGCACGTACACCTTGAGCAGGATCGCCAGCCGGCCCAGGCCCTCGATGCGCGCCGCGTCCTCCAGCTCCTGCGGCACCATCATGAAGGTCTGGCGCAGCAGGAAGATGCCGAACGCGCTGCCAATGTAGGGCAGCGCCACGCCGAGGTAGTGATCCACCTGCCCGAGGCGCGCCACGCTGACGTAGTTCTCGGTAATCAGCACCTCCGGCATCACCATCAGCTGGAGCATGACGATGGCGAACACCAGCCCCCGGCCCGGGAAGCGCAGCCGCGCCAGCGCATAGCCGGCCAGCGTGCACACCAGGAGCTGGAGTACCAGCAGCAGCGTGACGATGCAGAAGGTGTTGACGAGGTAGCGCGCGAACGGCGCCACGCGCCACGCGGCGGGGAAGTTGCCGAAGCCCCAGCGGGTATCGAAGGACAGGCGCAGCGCATCGCCATCGGGGTGGAACGCCGCCCAGAACATCAGCAGCAGCGGGGCGATCCACAGCAGGCCGGCCAGCCAGCCGGCCACGGGAAGCAACAACCGGGGAGGAGCGATCGTCATCGGTAATGGACCCGCTTGCGGGAGAACCAGAACTGGAGCGCCGAGCACAGGGCCAGCAGCGCCAGCAGCACCAGCGTCAGCGCCGAGGCGTATGAGATGTCCTGGAACTTGAACGCCACTTCATAGAGGTAGTAGAGCAGCAGCGTGCTGGCGTTGTTCGGGCCGCCGCGCGTGAGCACGAACAGGTGATCGACCAGCTTGAACGCGTTGATCAGCGCGTTGACCACCACGAACAGCGTGGTCGGCGCCAGCAGCGGCAGCGTGACCCGCCGCAGCCGATACCAGGCGGACGGCGCCTCGATGCGCGCCGCGTCGCGCTGTTCGGGCGAGATCGACTGGAGCGCGGCGAGGTAGAAGATCATGAAGAAGCCCGCCTCCTTCCAGATGGTGATGACCATCAGCGCGGGCAGCACGGTCTCCACATCGCCCAGCCAGTTGCGGCCAGCAATGCCGACGGCGCCGAGCAGCTGGTTGAACAGGCCGATGTCCGGCGCGTAGAAGAACAGCCAGACATTGGCGGCGGCCACCATCGGCAGGATGGTCGGCGTGAAGAAGGCCAGCCGCAGCAGGCCGCGGCCCGCGAAGCGCTCGTTGACCCAGAGCGCCATCGCCAGCGCCAGCATTACCGAGACCGGCACCGTGACCAGCGCGTACCAGAAGTTGTTGCGCAGCGCCTGCAGGAACACCGGATCGTCCAGCAGCGCGGCGAACTGGTCCGCGCCGCTGAACATCGGATCGACGCCGGGCGCCTGCGTGTGCAGGCTCTCCCAGACGCTGCCCGCGATGGGCCAGTAGGTGAACGCCGCCAGCAGCACCAGCGCCGGCAGCAACATCAGCCACGCATGGACAGCCGGCCTGGAGAAGAAGGATCGGGAAGTCATGGCGTGGCGGATGTCGTTCACGATAAGCCCGCCGCGTCAGCGCTGGTACGGCTTCAGGATGCGGTCAGCCTGCGCCTGGGCACCGGCCAGCGCGGCCTTCGGCTCCTGCTGGCCGGTGATGGCCGACTGGAGCGAGTCCTCGAGCACCTTGCGCACGCGGCCCGCCTGGTGCGTCGACAGTTCGGCGGTCGCCACCTGGAGCTGGTCACGCGCGACCAGCGTCTGCGGCACCTTGGCAGCGTAGCTCTTGAGCGTCGGCGTCTCGTAGCTGGCCGGGCTCACGCCCATGTAGCCGGTGGCCACGCTCCATTCGGCCGAACGCTCCGGCGCCGTCAGGAATCGCACCAGACGGTAGGCCGCCTTCTGCTCGGCCTCGCTGCCGCTCTTGAACAGGTAGAAGTTGCCGCCGCCGGTGGGCGAGCCACCCGTCGGGTTGCCCGGCAGCGGGGCCACGCCCACGTCGAACTTGGCGTCCTTGAGCACGGCGGTCAGGTTGCCGGTGGAATGCCACATCATCGCCGTCTTGCCCTCGACGAAGTTCTGGCGCAGCGTGCCCCACTCGATCAGGCCCTTCGGGCTCAGGCCGTCCTTGGCCAGCGAGGTCCAGTACTGGAGCGCTTCCACGGTCTTCGGCGTGTCGAAGGTGGTGTGCGAGCCGGCCGCGTTCATCAGCGTGGCACCGTTCTGCTTGGCCAGCGCGCCGAACATCCAGTAGGCGTAGCCGGTGGACGGGATCATCACGCCCCAGCGCGACGTGGCGCCACCGTCCTGCTTCACCAGCTTGGCGGCGGCCTCGCGCATCTCGGTCCAGGTGCGCGGCGGCTTGTTCGGATCCAGGCCGGCCTGCTTGAAGGCGTCCTTGTTGTAGAACATCACGATGGTCGAGCGCTGGAACGGGATGCCCCAGGTCTTGCCGTCGGCACGGCCGTTGTCCATCAGGCCCGGGTAGAAGCTCTGGAGCCACGCCTTGTCCTCGGGCGTGGTGGCGAAGTCATCGAACGGCCGGATCACGTTCTGGTCCTTCAGCTCGAACAGGTCGATCGAGAACAGCACCGAGGTCTGCACCGGCGTGCCGGCCTTGAGGGCGGCCAGCGCCTTGGTGCGGGCGTCGTCGTAGTTGCCGGCGTAGATGGCGTTGACCTTGACGTCCGGGTTGGCCTGCTGGAACTGGTCGACCAGCTTGTCCACCACCTGCGTCAGCGGGCCGCCGACCGAGACCGGGTAGTACATGGTGACCTGCGTGGTCGCCTGCGTCTGCGCCGCCGCGCCCAGCGCGGCCATCGAGAGAACGGCGCCCAGCGCAAGGGCCAGGCCACGGGATTTGAACGACATGAAGGCTCCTGGTGAAAGACGAATCAAAACATCGGGAAAGTCATCGGGAATGGCATGGAAGGCGTTTCACGCGGCAAACCGGTGGGCGCGCGCCGCCGGCCATTCCAGCGCCAGCCGGCTGCCGGTCTGCAGCGCGAGCCGGCCCGGATGGCGCACCAGCACGGGCTGCTCGTACACCTGCACCTCGATCAGCGTGTCGGCGCCGTGATATTCGCTGCGCGCGACGACGCCATCGTGAATATCCGTGCCGGCGGTGCCCGTCGCCGCCAGCGCGATGTGTTCGGGACGAATGCCCACCAGCCCGTCCAGCCCCGGCACGCGCAACAGGTTCATCGGCGGCTGGCCGATAAAGCGGGCCACGACCGGCGTGGCCGGCTGCTCGTAAAGCTGTTCGGGCGTGCCGACCTGGGCGATCTCGCCCTGATGCATCAGCACGATGCGGTCAGCCATGCTCATGGCTTCCACCTGGTCGTGGGTGACGTAGATCACCGTCAGGCCGAGCGCGCGCTGGAGCTTGCGCAGTTCGGCGCGCATCTCGGCACGCAGCTGGGCATCGAGGTTGCTGAGCGGCTCGTCCATCAGGCAGACCGGATGATGCGAGACGATGGCGCGGGCCAGCGCCACGCGCTGCCGCTGGCCGCCCGACAGCTCGCCCGGCTTGCGCGCGAGCAGCTTGTCCAGCCCGAGCATGTCGGCGGCCTGCTTGAGCCGCGCCGCCTGCTCGTCGCGCGGCAGCTTGCGCGCGCGCAGGCCGAACACGATGTTCTCGCCCACGCTCAGGTGCGGAAACAGCGCGTACGACTGGAACACCATGCTCAGGTGGCGCTCGGCGGGGTCCACATCGGTCACGTCCGCGCCATCGAACCAGATCCGCCCGCCGCTCGGCCGGTCCAGGCCGGCAATCAGCCGCAGCAGCGTGGTCTTGCCGCAGCCCGAGGCGCCGAGCAGCGCGATGAACTCGCCGCGCGCCACGTCGAGGTCGATGCCGCGGAGCACGTGGTGCTCGCCGAAGCGCTGCTGCAGGTTGTCGAGTCGCAGGTAGGCCATGGTTGTTTTGTTGGCGTAGGGGTCGGCGTAGGGGTCGGCGAATCCGTCAGCAGATATGAAGCGTCACGCCCGCGCGCTCGCACAGCGCGGGCAGGTCCGCGCCGGCGACGGTGCGGGCTTCCTCGTCGGTGAAGAAATGGTCGATCTGGGCGAGCGTGGCCACGCGGCACGGCGCGTCGCGCAGGAACTTGCTGCTGTCGGCCAGCACCGCGCGCACGTGGCTGTTGGCGAACAGCACCTGGGTGAACTCCGCCTCGTCCGGGTGGAACTCGAACAGGCTGCCCTCGGCATCCACCGCGCCCGCGCCGCAGATCGACAGGTGCGCGCGAAAGCGGCGGATGAATTCGAGCGTGGCGCTGCCCATCACGTCGCGGTCACCGGGACGCAGCCGGCCGCCGGCCACCCAGGTCTCGATGGCGGGCTTCTCGGCCAGCGCGTGCACGGCGTCCAGGTTGTTGGTGACCACGCGCAGCGGCCGGTCGGCGGGCAACGCGCGGGCGAACTCGGCCACCGTGGTGCCGTAGCCGAGGAACAGCGTGGCGTTGTCCGGCACCAGCGCGATGGCCGCATGGGCAATGCGCCGCTTGCGTTCGATCTGCGCCGTGCTGCGCTGCAAAAAACTGAGGTTGCGCTGGCCCGCCGGCAGGCTCAGCCCGCCATGCAGCCGCCGCACCAGGCCCTGCTCGCTCAGGTCGTTGATGTCACGCCGGATCGTCTGCGTGCTGACCTGGAAGCGATCGGCAAGCTGGTCGGTGCTGAGTTCGCTGGCATCGCGCAGCCAGTCGAGGATTTCACGTTGTCGCGGAGTTAGGCTCATTCGATCATGTTAGATGTTCGAATGAAAATTTAAACCCGAAGTGTGTCGGCGCGATGACTGTCGCTTTCGGTACACTGGGGTTCACCCTGTCTTCCCCCACACCGGTCTTACGCGCATGCAGATCCGCCCCTTCCGCCCCGCCGACGAATCCGCCGTGGTTGCCCTGTGGCAAGCCTGTGGCCTGACCCGCCCCTGGAACGATCCCCACCGCGACATCGCGCGCAAGCTGACCGAGCAGCCCGAGCTGTTCCTCGTCGGCGAGGCGGATGGCCGCTTGGTGGCCTCGGCGATGATCGGCTTCGACGGGCATCGCGGCTGGGTCTACTACCTCGCCGTCGCGCCTGCCTGCCAGGGGCGCGGCTATGGGCGTATGCTGATGGCGCGCGCCGAGGCGCTGCTGATCGAGCGCGGCTGCCCCAAGATCAATCTGCAGGTGCGCGAAGGCAACGACGCCGTGATGGCGTTCTACGCGAAGCTTGGCTATGGCCGGGATGCGGCCGTCAGCCTGGGCAAGCGGCTGATTCCGGACCAGTAGGCGGGCGGAAATCCACAAAAAAGGAGACCCCATGACCACGTACCAGGGAAGCTGCCACTGCGGCCGCGTCGCCTTCGAGGCGGACGGCGAGATCACGCAGGTGCTGCAGTGCAACTGCACCATCTGCCGCCGGCGCGGGCATCTGCTCTGGTTCGTGCCCAAGGCGCAGTTCCGGCTCAAGACGCCGGACGAGCACGCCTCCACCTATCGCTTCAACACGATGAAGATCGCGCATCGCTTCTGCCCGGTCTGCGGCTGCGGCCCCTACGCCGAAGCGACCGACCAGAAAGGCAATCCCACCGCCGCCGTGAACGTGCGCTGTGTGGATAACGTCGATCTGGCCAGCCTCAAGGTCATCGAGTACGACGGCCTGCACGCCTGAACCTGGCTGACGCGCCCATGCTCCGCATCGCCGGCATCGACCACCTCGTCCTGCGCACCGCCAACGTGCCGCGCCTCGTGCGGTTCTATGTCGATGTGCTCGGCTGCACCGTGGAGCGCGAGCAGGCCGCCATCGGCCTGACGCAACTGCGCGCCGGCAACGGCCTGATCGATCTCGTCTCGCTGGACGGCCCGCTGGGCCGGGCCGGCGGCGCGGGACCGGGCGCTGAGGGGCACAACCTCGACCACTTCTGCCTGCGTATCGATCCGTTCGATGCCGAGGCGATCTTTACCCACCTGCGTATTCATCATATCGATAGCGGGCCGGTCGAGCAGCGCTACGGCGCCGAGGGCACCGGCCCGTCGATCTATGTGAAAGACCCGGACGGCAACACCGTCGAACTGAAAGGCCCGCCCAACCTGCCCGGCGATGGCGGTAGCTGAGCAAGTGCGCTGACGTAGGCATTCGCGCGCCGCGCCGATACAATTCCCGCTTCATCCATCGCATCGCCACCGGCGCGCGCCCGCCCTGCGCCAGGCGCGCCATGACCACCATCGACGCCCCCGCCGTACCCACCGCTGCGCCCCCGCCCCGCCATATCGTCTGGACGCTCGGCCTGACCGAGATCATCAGCTGGGGCACGCTCTATTTCACGTTCACGGTCTTCATCGACCCGATGCACCAGTCGCTGGGCCTCGGCAAGCCGTTCCTGGCCGGCGGGTTCTCGCTCGGGCTGCTGGTCTGGGCGATGTGCTCGTTCGCCGTGGGCCGGCTGCTGGACCGCGTGCCGGCGCGCAAGGTGATGGGCGGCGGCTCCGTGCTGGCGGCCATCGGCCTGTTGCTGTGGGCCTGGTCGCCCTCGCCCACGATGTTCCTGCTGATGTGGATACCGCTCGGGCTGGCCATGGCGTCCACGCTCTATGAGCCCGCCTTCGTGGTGCTGCGCCAGGCGTATGGCGATGGCTACCAGAAGCCGATCGTCCACGTGACGCTGCTCGCCGGCTTTGCCAGCACGATCTTTATCCCGCTCGGTCAGTGGCTGGTGCTGCACCTGGGCTGGCGCGGCACGCTGGTGATCTTTGCCGCGCTGAACCTGTTCGTCTGCGCGCCGCTGCATGCGCGGCTGCGCTACACGGCGCATGCCACCTATGCGTCCGCGCAGGCCGGCGGGCCGCTGGCCGGTGCCGGCGGACCCAGCATCGCGCGGCTGACACTGCGCCAACCCGTGTTCTGGGCCGTGGTGCTGGCCTTCACGGCGACGGCGGTGGTGGCCTCGCTGCTCGGCGCGCACCTGATCCCGATGCTGACCGAGAAGGGCATGCCGGTGGGCCAGCAGCTCATCGTGGCGGCACTGATCGGCCCCGCGCAGGTGGCCGGCCGGCTGGTCATGGCGCGCCTGCCGATCCACCATCCGGTGCGGCTGTCGATGCCGGTCTACTTCCTGATGGGCGCCGGGCTGGCCTGCTTCGCGCTCGGCCACGGCTACTGGCTGATGCTGGCCGCTGTGCTCTATGGCTGCGCCAACGGCGTCAACACCATGCTGCGCGCGATGGCCATGCCCGAGCTGATCTCCCGCCACCACTACGCCACGCTGAACGGGCTGATGATGACGCCGGTGCTGATCATGCAGGCCGCCGCGCCGTGGTTCGGCGCGCTGCTGTGGCGCGCCGCCGGCGGCTACTGGCTGATGCTGTGGGTCATGGTGGCGCTGGCCGTGGCCGCGCTGCTGGCGTTCGGCTTCGCCCTGCACCGGCGCGGGCTGCTGCGCCCGGGGGCCGCGGCATGACGGATGTCTCCCGCGCCACGCGCGGCACCATGGCGCTGTTCTTCGTCAACGGCGCCACCTTCGCCACCTGGGGCGTCCACATCCCGACCATCAAGGCGCGCTTCGGGCTATCCGACGCCATGCTCTCGTTCGCCATGCTCGCCGTGGCCGGGGGCGCCATCCTGGCGATGGGCCCGGTCGGCCGCTGGGTGGCGCGGCTGGGCAGCGGGCGGGCCTCGATGCTGGGCGGCGTGGCGTTCGCGCTCTGCACGCTTGGCATCCTCGCCATGCCCGCCTTCACGCTGCTGCTGCCGATGCTGCTCCTCTTCGGCATGACCAACGCCGCGTTCGACGTGGCCATGAACGCGCAGGCCGCCACGGTGGAAGCCAGCCGCCCCCGGCCCGTGATGTCGGCCCTGCACGGCATGTTCAGCCTCGGCGGCATGGCCGGCGCGGCGTTTGGCGGACTGATGCTGACGCTGGGCGTGCCGCCACTGGCCCATGCGGCGATGATCGCGGCCATGACGGCGCTGACCGCCGTGGGCGTCGCGGGCGGGCTGCTGGCCGATCATCCGGCCATGCCGACGACCGATCATCACCACCGCGCGCACGCCTCCCGCGCGCTCTGGCTGCTCGGGCTGATGGCGTTCCTCGGGCTGGTCGGCGAAGGGGCGATGTACGACTGGACGGCGGTCTATATGCGCGATGTAGCCGATGCGCCGCTCGGCTGGATCAGCTTTGGCTACGCCACGTTCTCGGGCGGCATGGCCTGCGGGCGCTTTGGCGGCGACCTGCTGCGCGCGCGCCTGGGCGATGCGCGCACGCTCACCGGCAGCGCCTGGCTCGGCTTTGCCGGCATCGCGCTGGCCATCGCAGCGCCGTGGCCGGTGCCGACGTTGATCGGCTTCAGCCTGATGGGGCTGGGTGCGGCCAATATGGTGCCGATCTTCTTCGTGGCGGCGTCGCGCCTGCCCGGCGTGACCGCCGCAGAGGGCATCGCGCGCGTGGCGCGCTTCGCTTATGTGGGATTGCTGCTGGGGCCGGTACTGATCGGCGGGGTGGCGCACCTGGCCAACCTGCGCTTCGGGCTGGCCGTGGTGGCGGTGACGATGGGGGTGATCGCGCTGTTCGGGGCGCGCGCCGCGCGGCGGTATCTCACGCCGCGCTAGCCCGAAGGAAGATCAGGCGGCCTGCCACGCAGGGGCGCTGCCCGCGCCCTGGCCCTCGAACACGAAGGTGTCCATGGCGAGCACGCCGTAGGTGACTTCATCCGCGATGCGATCGACCTGGGCCTGTCCATCGGACTTGGATGCCGGACCGAGCGCCGCGCCCAGCGCCACGAAGAACGGCAGCAGGTGTTCGTCGGTCGGGTGCGCGCGGCGGGCGAACGGGGCGTTGTCCCGATAGCCGGCAATCCGGCTGGTGTCGCCGGTGGCCAGCGCCTCGTCCAGCGCGTCTTTCATCCAATCGCGGAAGGCGTCGACATAGGGCTCGGTCTCAGGACCGTGCTGGGCCTTGCGCCCACCGCCGAATACTTCCTGCAGGTTATGCGTGAAGCTGCCCGAGCCGATCACGATCACGCCTTCATCGCGCAAAGGCGCCAGCGCGCGGCCGATCTCGATCTGCGTGGCCGGGCTCAGGTACGGGTTCAGCGCAAGCTGCAGCACGGGCATATCGGCGTCCGGGAAAAAGTGACGCATCGGCATCCAGGCACCGTGGTCGAGCGGTCGGTCGGCGTCCTCGGCCACGTAGCAGACGCCCTCCACGCCTGCGGCTTCGACCAGCGCCTTGACCCGGGCGGCCACGTCCGGGGCGCCGGGCGCGTCGTAGCGGAGCGCGTACAACTCGCGCGGGAAGCCGCCGAAGTCGTGCCACGCCTCCTGGCGCGTGCGCGTGCCGACGACCAGCGTGCTGTAGATCCAGTGTGCCGAGATCACCAGCACCGCCTTGGGCTGGCGCGCGCGCAGGCGTTCGCCCAGCGCATCGAATGCGGCGCCGGAGGGGCCGGGATCGATCGCCAGCATCGGCGATCCGTGTGACACGTAAATGGCGGGAAGCGTGCTCATGGCCTTCAATCCTTTTGTCCAACTGCATGAAGTTTGGCAACATTGGCGTCCCCCGGTACACGCGGATTGCGGATACCTCATGCAAATTTTCTGAACATGGAACGGTGTGCGTCACGCTGGCCGCGCCGCCGCGTTGGATAGCGCACACAGGCCGACAGCGTAGGCCGCTGCCTGACGGCAGGCACATGGCGATTGGGCCTATGATGGCGAAAAGCACGCGATCCCCGGATCGCCTCCCCAAGCTGCCTCGGACCGGCTCGCCGGCGAACATCGTGTTCAAGCCCCACGCTCCGCTTCACGCCCTGCCCCACGCGCTGTGGTGGCAGCCGGGCGTCTATGGCAGCGGGCCCGCCGTGCTGCTGTGGATCGTGGCGCGGCTGCCGGCGGACACACTGGCCGCCGTCTTCGGCACGCCGCTGGCCCCCGCGCTGTTCAACCATGCTGGCGATACCGTCTTCGTCACGGGCTGGATCGCCAGCGCGCTCTGGCTGTGGTTCACGCGCAAGCGCCCGGCCCCTCCGGCGCAGCAAGACGCCCTCCCGACGGTGCCCGACACCTCCCAACCGCGTACGCAAACCCGGCAAATGTAAGGATTCGCTTAATATGGCGGCTGTTTTTCACCGTCATATAAGAGTGTAATGTCCGTCACAATTGCCACCGCCAATGACCTCTCCAAAGCCACCCGACGACGCGCGATCCTCGCCGCGACCATCGGCAATGGCCTGGAATGGTTCGATTTCACCGTCTACAGCTTCTTCGCGGTCATCATCGCCAAGCTGTTCTTCCCCACCGGCGACGACCTGACCTCGTTCCTGCTGACCGTGGCCACCTTCGGCGTGGGCTTCTTCATGCGGCCCGTGGGCGCCATCGTGCTCGGCGTCTACGCCGACCGCGTCGGCCGCAAGGCGGCGCTGACGCTGACCATCCTGCTGATGGCGCTCGGCACGGCCATCATCGGCCTGGCCCCCACCTACGACAGCATCGGCCTGTGGGCCCCGGCGCTGATCGTGGTGGCACGGCTGATCCAGGGCTTCTCGGCCGGCGGCGAAGTTGGCGGCGCCACCGCGTTCCTGATCGAACATGCACCGGACGAGGAGCGCGGCGCCTATGCCAGCTGGCAGCAGGCCAGCCAGGGCATCTCCTTCATGCTCGGCGCGGCGATGGGCGCGCTGGTGACCAACGGCCTGAGCCCCGAGCAGATCGATGCCTGGGGCTGGCGCATCCCGTTCCTGTTCGGGCTGCTGATCGGCCCCGTGGGCATGTACATCCGCTCGCATCTGGAAGAGCCGCCCGAGTTCGAGGCGCGCCAGGCCGAGCGACGCGCGAACAATGTGAAGTTTTCGCCGCTCTCGCAGGTGCTGCGCGACCATCCGCGCGAAGTGCTGGCCGGCCTGGGCGTGACCATCCTCTGGACGGTCTGCACCTACGTGCTGGTGTTCTACATGCCGTCGTACGCCAAGCAGCAGCTGGGCCTGCCGCTGGGCGCGACGTTCCAGTCCACCGCCATCTGCGGCGCCATCATCCTGGTGCTGTGCCCGCTGATGGGCATGCTGTCGGACCGCGTCGGCCGCAAGCGCATGCTGACGGTGGTGGCGGTGGCCATCGGCGCACTCGCCTACCCGCTGTTCCACTGGCTCAATGTCTCGCCGACCACGTCCACGCTGCTGCAGGTACAGATCGTGCTGGGCATCCTGCTGGCCGCGTTCACCGGCCCGGCCCCGGCCGTGCTGGCCGAGCAGTTCCCGACCGAGGTACGCTCCACCGGCCTCTCGCTGGCGTATAACTTCGCCGTGACGATCTTCGGCGGCTTCGCCCCGCTGATCGTGACGTGGCTGATCACATCGACGCAAAACAAGCTCGCGCCGGCCTACTACGTGATTGCCGCCGCGCTGATCAGCATCGTCGCGCTGGTGTTCATGCACGACCGCACGGGCAAGCGGCTCGCCTGAGTACGCGGCAGGGTCGCCGGAAGTCAAAAAAGCCAACCCTCGGGTTGGCTTTTTCTTTGGATGCGCGGGGCTTAGCGGGCGGCGGTGGCAGGCGCTGCAGCGTTCGCGGGGGCCACCGGGGCCGCCGTGGCCACGCTCGGCACGGTGGACTGGGCCAGGCCGTACATGCCGGCGATCATGCTGGACACCGACTTGACGTCGCCCATCGACAGGCGCTGCATCACGCCGGGCACCTTGGCCGCATCGGCCAGCAGGCTGTCGAACAGCAGGTATTCGTCGTCGCTGGAGCCGGTGCCCGAGCGCAGCGCATATTCCTGCTTCCGGATCAGCCGGTTCTGCTCGCCCACGCGGAACGTGTAGGTGCCCTGGAAGGCGGGACGATAGGAATCGGTCATGCTGGCGGACACGTAGGCCGTCATGGTCTCCACGGTCAGCACGCCAACGCCGGCGGTGGGCTTGCGGGCGGCGAAGATCGCGTCGGGCTCCACGACCATGCGCAGGGCCGGCTGCACCTCGGCAATCTGCTTCGCAACCGCCTCGGCCAGGGCCTTGTTGACGTCCGGCACAGCGGGGTCCTGCTCCCGGACGGCCTCGATCCGGCTGGCGAGCTGTTGCGTGCGCTCGACCAGCGCGCCGGAGCCGGCAGCCTTGTCAACGGCCAGCGCCGCGCCCAGGGCGGCCAGCGTGCCGATGGCCCCGAAGGCGCTGCCAAGATTGGTCATGTGCTGGACATTCTGGCCACCGATGGTGCTCACCACGATGTACTTGGTGGGCAGGTAGGTGACCACCAGTTCCGCGAACGGCTCGGGCGGGGCGGGCGGCGGCGCGACCTTGGCGCGCCGGGACGCGCCGGCGCAACCGGCCAGGAGCACGGCAACCATGCCGAACACGACGCAGCGGGAGGCAAAGCGGTGAGACATCATGGAGACCAATCCGAAAAATAGACCAGACCTTGCCTAACGGCTGCCCCGGGTGAAACCTGCATCACTCGGTGGTGGGGGGGAGCCTGCGCGGCGGCGGGGTTCCAATTGCATGTCCGCATCCAGCCTTCCGCAAATCCGCTGGTGCGGGCATGATCGCAGCCAAAGCGCCAGCGCGCGCCGTCCATCCCATCAGGAGCTTCCACGCATGACATCGCCAGAGACCGCCTCGCAGCCCCGGGTACGCTGCAGCTGGTGCGGGACGATCGAGGATTACTGCCACTACCACGACCACGAATGGGGCTTTCCAGTCGATGACGACCGGCGCCTGTTCGAGAAACTGTGCCTGGAAGGCTTCCAGTCCGGGCTGAGCTGGCTCACGATCCTGCGCAAACGTGAGAATTTTCGCAAGGCGTTCGCCAATTTCGAGATCGACAAAGTTGCCCGGTTTACGGCGCGCGACGTGGAGCGGCTGCTGGGCGATGCCGGCATCATCCGCCATCGGGGCAAGATCGAGGCCGCCATCCACAACGCCCGCTGCGCGCACGATCTGCTGAAGACCGAACCCTCGCTGGCTGCCTATTTCTGGAAATTCGAGCCGGACCCGAAGTCGCGGCCCCGCAAGGTCACGCCGGAGGTGCTGCGCGAGCTGACGACGTCGCCGGAGTCCGTGGCGCTCTCGAAGGACCTGAAGAAGCGCGGCTGGAAGTTCGTTGGCCCGACCACGATGTATGCGCTGATGCAGGCCATGGGCCTGGTCAACGATCATCACGAGGGCTGCGCCACCCGCGCCGAGGTGCTGAAGGCCCGCAAGGCTTTCAAGGTGCCACGCTGATGCTCGCCTGAAGGCTGGCTGGAGGCCAATCCATCCACAGCGCCTTTCTGTTTCGGCAACGGTGCGTATACGTATACAGATATTGTTTACGTATACATAAATAGTAGTAGTAGGTAAACGTCGCCCCTGGCCGTTGATAACCCGGTTTTTCCCTTTCCCGTCAGGGGCTTGGGAAAAAGACAAGCCTAGGGGCGGCGCACCGCGTATACGTGGACAACCGCCCCGCGCCCGGTTTCATCGCCCGCCACGCCCCCGAGATATCCGTATACCGCCCACACGCGGCCCCCAGGCAGGCCACAGGCAATCCATGTGGTTGTCCCCAAGGCGGGGCGAAGATGTCCACAGGGTCCGTGCATGGGGGCGAGGATCGGGGCACACTGGCGGTTCGCTGCCGAAGGAGCCCCGACGATGGATGCCACCACCCTCTTTCTCTACCTGATTGCGGTTGCCGCCGTAATGGTCACGCCCGGCCCGACCATGCTGCTCGCGCTGAGCAACGGCGCCACGCGGGGCATGCGGGTGGCCGCCTGCGGCATTGCCGGCGCGGCGCTGGCCGACCTGCTCCTGATCGGCGCGGTGGGCTGCGGGCTGGGCGCGCTGCTGCTGGCGTCCGAGCAGTGGTTCACCGTCATCAAGTGGATCGGCGCTGCCTACCTGCTCTACCTGGCGTGGGGGATGTGGCGCGCGCCGACGCAGGCACTGGTGGCCACCTCCGGCGCGGCCTCGGCCAGCGGCCGGGCGGCGTTCTTCCGCGCGCTGTTCGTGGCGCTCTCCAACCCCAAGACGCTGCTGTTTACCTCGGCCTTCGTGCCGCAGTTCGTCCACGCGGACCAGCCGGTGGCGCTGCAATACACGATCCTGGCAGTCGTTGCCGCGCTGATGGACATCCTGATGATGTCGATCTACGCGTACGGCGGGCGCCACGCCATGCGCACGCTGTCAGCGCGCGCCGTGCAGTGGATCAACCGCAGCTGCGCCGGCATGCTCGCCTTTCTAGCGGTCGGCCTGAGCCTCTACCGCCGCAGCGACCTGCGCTGAATCGGGAGCCGGGGCCGGCACCGGGTCCACGTGGGTCATCACGTTGAGCACATCGTCGCGCAGCATGGCGCGGCGGCGCGCCTCGGCGGCGATGGCGTGGCCGCGTTCCACGGTCAGGTCGGCGCGGATCTCCAGGTGCACGTCGACCAGCACCATATCGCCCATCTTGCGCGTCTTGAGGTCGTGCAGGCCGAGCACCCCCGGGGTGTCGAGCATGGCGGCGCGCAGGGCGGCCACCACGTCGTCATCGGCGGCGCGGTCCATCAGGTCGCTCAGGGCCGTCCAGCCGAACTGCAGCCCCATGCGCGCCACCATCAGCCCGACGATGATGGCCGCCACGGGGTCCAGGATGTGATAGCCCAGCAGGTTCCCGCCGATGCCGAGCGCCACCACCAGCGACGACGCCGCATCGGACCGCGCATGCCAGGCATTGGCCACCAGCATGCTCGAGCGCACGCGCTCCGCCACGCGGAGCATGTAGCGGAACAGCAGTTCCTTGAAGATCAGCGTGCCAATCGCCACCCATAGCGCGACCGCCTTCACCGGCTGCAGCGCTTCGGGATGCTGGATCTTGCCGATGGCCGACCACAGCATGCCAGCGCCCACCGCCAGCAGGATCACCCCCAACGCCAGCGACGCCGCCGTCTCGAAGCGCTGATGGCCGTACGGATGGTCGTCATCCGGGTCCTTGCTGCCGTGATGCCCGGCGAACAGGACCAGGAAATCCGAAACCAGATCGGAAAGGGAGTGGATGGCATCTGCCACCAGCGCCTGGGAGCCCGCCACCACGCCGATCGCGCCCTGCGCGATGGTCAGCACGACATTGACGGCCACGCTGACAAAGGTACTGCGCCGGCCGGCCTGGGCGCGGGCGACGGGGTCGGTGCGATCGGGTGAGTCCTTGCCGAAGGTGTTCACGGGATTTGTGTGGAGTTCCAGGGATTGATGACGGTCAGCCCGGCGGCCTCGAAGGGGGCGGTATCGCGTGTTGCGACAATGTAGCCCCGGGAGGCGGCAATCGCACCGATATAGCCATCGGGCGTGGGGAATCCCTTCCCCGCCAGCCGCGCCTTCACGGCCAGTTCGGCATAGTGCCGGGCAGCACCGGTATCGAACATCAACACGCGATCGCCGAACAGCGCGAGCAAGCCGTCGAGGGTTTCGGACAAACCGTGCTTGCGCCGGCCTTCCGGCAAGGCGCCGATCCCGAACAGCAGTTCGGCGAGCGTGACACTGGACAGGTACAGCGTTTCCGCGACCTGCGCGTTCAGCCACGCGCGCACGGCCGGATTGGGCTCCGGCTTCATCGCCTCGGAGACGACGTTGGTATCGAGGACGATCATTCGAACTTCATCGGCTCCGCCGGCGCTTTGTCACGCTGTGTGTCGAACACCGCGAAATCGTCGTTTGTCAGGCCCGCGCGCTGGCCCAGCGCGGCCAGGGCGTCACCCATCCGCACACGCTGCTCGGATTTCACCGCGCGTTCCAGAATCTCGCGGACCTCAGCCTCGGTGCTGCGGCCATGCTCGGCAGCCCGCATGCGCAGGGCGCGATGCACCTCATCGGGCACATTTCTCACGGTCAGTATCGGCATAGGCACCCCTTAAAAACTGCATTCAATGCATGCAATTATAGAAAGGTGACAGCATGGGGGCAAGGCGGCATTAAAAACGCCGCCCCCAAAGCAAAACAACGCACTACATCTCTCGACGTAGTGCGTTGTTTTACAAGACAAATCCTGGTGGACCGAAGGAGGATCGAACTCCCGACCTCTGCATTGCGAACGCAGCGCTCTCCCAGCTGAGCTATCGGCCCGTGACGGACGATTCTAACCGAACTCCGCGCGGGGCATCAATTGCGTCCGCCCAACACTGCACATCGGCGAGAGCGCCTCAGGGCCTCAGGCCACCATGCCCGGGTTGCCGTCCATGCCGCGCACGGTGGGCAGGTTCAGCGGCCGGGCGCTGACTTCCTTGTTTGACCGCAGCCATTGGGCCATGACGTCCCACACCGGGGGGCCGCCGGTCTGGCGGGCTTCCTCGGCCACCGGGGCCCAGCCGGCTACCTTGTAGGTCTTGCTGGCGTCGAGCGGGCGGCCGGCCAGCCGCATGTTGCTGATGCGCCGGCCCATGGGCTGGTTCGGGTCGATGGTGTACTGCAGCCCGCCCACGCGCACCATGTCGCCGCCCTGCTGGTAGTACGGGTCCGGGTTGAACAGGTTGTCCGCCACGTCTTCGAGCACGGTCTTGATGGTCTCGCCGGTCATCGCCGTCACCGTCGTGTACGGGTAGGTGATGGCGGTCTGGTCCATCAGCGCCTCCATGGTGATCGGCTCGCCCGGCACCAGCGTGGTGCCCCAGCGGAAGCCCGGGGAGAAGGCGATTTCGGCGTCCTGCACCGCCATCAGGCCGTCCAGGATCAATTGGTCGAAGGTGCCGTTGAAGTTGCCGCGCCGGTACAGCAGGCCACGGTTCACGGCCAGGACCTCGCCAAGCTTGGCTTCGTAGGGGGCGCGGACCTTGCGGATCAGCGCATCCATGTCCGGGTCGGCGGGCAGGAAATCGGCGAAGACCGGCAGCAGCTTGTATCGGAAATCGACGACTTTGCCGTTGCGCACATCGAAATCCAGCACCCCCAGGAACTTGCCGTTCGAGCCGGCATTGGTGACCAGCGTGGTCCCGCCCGGGTTCTTCACCGGCACCGGCGCCGGCACGCCATCGTGGGTGTGGCCACCTAGTATTGCGTCCAGTCCGCGTACGCGCGAGGCCAGCTTCAGGTCCACATCCATGCCGTTGTGCGACAGCAGCACCACCACCTGGGCGCCCTTCCCGCGCACATCGTCAATCACCTGTTGCAGGCTTTCCTCCTGGATGCCGAAGGTCCAGTCGGGCACGAGGTAGCGCGGATTGGCGATGGGCGTGTACGGGAAGGCCTGGCCGATGATGGCCACCGGCACGCCGTTCATGTGCCGGATCACATACGGATCGAACACCGGATCGCCGAAATCGTTGGTCTTCACGTTCTGCGCGAGGAAGGACACGCGGTCCTTGAAGTCCTTGCCGACGATTTCCTTCACGCGGTCCGCGCCGAGCGTCATCTCCCAGTGCGGCGTCATGACATCCACGCCGAGTTGCAGCGCGGCATCGACCATGTCCTGGCCCTGGGTCCACAGCGCGGTGGCCGAGCCCTGCCAGGTGTCGCCGCCGTCCAGCAGCAGCGCGCCGGGCCGGCTGGCGCGCAGGCGCTTGACCAGCGTGGCGAGGTGGGCAAACCCGCCGACCTTGCCGTAGCGGCGCGCCGCCTCGGTGAAGTCGAGCGAAGTGAACGCGTACGCGGCGGGCGTGCCCGGGCGGATGCCGTACTGGCGCAGGAACGCCTCGCCCACCAGGTGCGGCGGCTTGCCCGCCCAGGGCCCCACGCCCAGATTCACGCTCGGCTCGCGGAAGTGCACGGGCCGCAGCTGGGCGTGGCAATCGGTGAAATGCAGCAGGTGGACGTTACCGTGGCGCGGCACATCGTAGAACTGCTGGGCGGCGCGCGCGGCCTGGGCCTCGCCGGCGGGCAAGGCCATGCCGCCCGCGCCGGCCACGGCCAGCACCTGCAGGAATTCGCGTCGATTCATGCCCGGAGCCGCGCCGGCCTTACTGGTTGACCGGCGATGCCGGGTCCAGCAGCAGCGCCATCACATCGCGGATCTGTTGCTCGGTCAGGATGCCCTTGTGGCCAAAGCGCGGCATGTTGGAGCAGGCGCTGTAGGCGTTGGAGTCCCAGATCTTGCCCCAGGTGTACTTGACCACCTCCGGCGAATTGCCGCGCAGCTTGCCGTACTGATATAGCGACGGGCCGATATTGCCGAAGGAGATCTCGGCCTTGGTCATCTGGTGGCAGGCATAGCAGTTGCCGCCGTTCACGCCGCCCACCGGGTCGGTGAACTGCATGCCACGGCCGTTCTGGGCGATTTTCTCGCCTTCCTTCCAGTCGCCGATCCAGTTGCTGTCGGCCGGATACTTCACCTGCTTCAGCTCGGCCGCTTCCACCTTCTTGGCCACGGCGGCCGGCACGCGCGTGCGGTCCGGGTACTGGCTGCACGCCTTCTGGGCGCCGTCCTGGTTGATTACGCCTTCCACGGTAGCCGGGCCCTTCGAGGTGAAGGAGGCCTCGATCATCTGGCGCACGTCGGCGTCGGTGACCTTGGCGGTGGAGGCCGTGGTGGCCGTGCTACCCGATTTGGCGGCGCGGGCGGGCTTGGCAGTGTCCTGGGCGAGGGCCGACAGGCTGAACGTGGCCATCGCGGCCAGGGCCAGGGTAGCGACGGCGGTCAGCGCCATCGATTGGTATCGCGTCATCGTGTGCTCTCCGTGCCTCAGCGCTTCATGTTGGGACCGTCGTACGTGCCGCCGTTGGCGTTTTTCGCCAGGAACATCGACAGGGCGGTGATCACGTCGGAGCCATAGGCGGGCTCGGGGAAGCGCTGCTGGCGCAGGCAGTCGTAGATCCGATGCTGCATGGTGCGGACCTCGCCCTGCGAGACGCGGTACGCCGGCCACGTGGTGTATGCGGCCTGGGCGCCCTTGGGCTCCAGCAGGTTCGGCAGGTCCTGGAGGCGGATGCGCTGGCCGTCCACGGCGTGGCAGGTGGCGCAGGCGAAGTCATAGGCGCCGCCCCGGTAGAAGAACATCTTCTGGCCGAGCGCGTAGACGCGCTTTTCCTCGGGGTGCGTGAGTTGCACGTTCATCTTCACGCCGCGCGACTCGCCGGTCAGGTAAGACGCCAGCCGCTCGATGTCGGAAGGCTTGCCCGATGCCGAGAACGGCTGCTTCGTCGCCTCTTCCTGGGTCAGGCCCTGCAGCGTCACCCGGCACCAGGCCAGGCGCTGCTCAAGGTCCATCACCTTGTTGGCGTCCTTGAAGTAGCGCGGGAGTTCGGCGTAGGCGCCCTTGGTCACGCCCGGGCCCTTGCCCAGGTCGCACTGTTCGAGCGAGGCGTTCTTCGGCCCGGCCGGCTTCTTCCACAGTTCCTCGCCGGCGGCTTCCCAGAGTTCGGCGGGATTGCCTTCGGCCAGCATCTGGCGATACTTGGCGATTTCCTCGGCGGTGCTGCCCTGGGCTTGCGCCAGCGAGGCCAGGCCGGCCAGCGAGGCGGCGGCGATGGCCGCGGCGGTCAGCGCCACGGTGCCGCGCAGGCGGCGACGGGTATTGCGCATTGGGGGCTTCTCCTCGCGATGGCACCGCCGGCGTCAGCCCCTCATCGAGGCTGGGCGGTGCATCACTGTTCTATTGCACTGGACTTCGGCATCCGGCCAGCTTGGCTCCTGGCCGGATGCCGGGCACTGCGATCAGGGCTTCAGGTACGCGTAGCCTTCGTCGAACTGCAGGCGGGCGATCTCCACCACGCCGGCCTGCACGATCTTGGCGTCCATCAGCAGGCTTTGCTCGGAAATCCGGCGCGCGGTCAGCGTGTTACGGCAGACGCGGAACTCCACGCCCGACGACCCCAGCGCGCCCACGGCGGCCTCGAAGGTGTTGCCGCGCGAATCCTTGGCGCCTTCCACGAGGAAGTCCACGCCGTAGCCGAACGCCACCACCACGATCTTGGTGTCCGGCGCCGCGTTCAGGTGGTTGCGCAGGTTGGCCATGGCGCGCACGGCCTGGTCGATGCCCTCGGACAACTGGTACACCACCTTGACCCGTCCGCCCTTGCCTGCCTTGGCGCCCGTTCCTGCCGGGGCCGGGGCCTGCTGTGCCGCCGCCCTGGCCGAAAGGCCGATGGCGGCCAGCGCCGCCGTGGCCCGAATGAATGCTCGCCGCATGCTGCTTCCTCGCTTCGCCCGTTCAGGCGATGGTGGCCTCGTCGGTGCGCTTGTCGCCCCGGTTGTCGACCCAGGTCACGGTGACCTTGTCACCCTTGGCGCCGCCCTTGAACTTGAAGTTCAGGAACGGGTCCTTCGACACGGCGGGGCCAAACTGGGCGTTGAACACCTCGCGCCCCTTGTACGTGGCGATCACGGTCTGGATGTGCCAGGCCGGAATCGTCTTGCCGGCCGCATCCTTGCGCTGGCCGGTTTCCATGTCGTGCTTCATCAGAATCTTTACGTCTACGACGCCGCCGTTCTCGGTGGCGCGGACGCGCATCGGGTCTGCCATCTGGCTCTCCTGCTCGGGGTGGTTCGGGGTGGCTTGGGATAAATCGGGGAAATCGGTGCGATGGGGGGCGCGGGCGTCAGCCGCCGCAGCCGCCCAGCGTGACCTTGATTTCCTTCGATGCCACGTACCACTTGCCGCCAGCCTTGACCGCCGCATGCACGACGGACGTCTGGCCCATCTTCACGCGCGTGGAGACGAACGGCTCGGTGCCGGCCGGGATGGTGAAATCGGCCGCCAGCGTATTCGGATTCTTCTCAACCAGGATGGCGATCTGCTCGGTGTCCGGCAGCGTGCTGGTCACGGCCACGGGCACCACGGCGCCGTTCTCGGCGATATCCGGCGCGTTGAACGTGATGGCGCCGCTCTTCTCGGTGCCGCTGCCGCCCAGCGCCTTGATCACATCGGCCACGCTCTTGCCGTCGAAAGCCGTCTTGTTCCACTCCGCGGCCTGCGCCTCGCTGATCAGGCCGGTGGCCGCCATCAGCGAGAGCACCGCGGAAACCCGCAATACTTCTCGTCGTTTTTGATTCATCGTCTGTCCCGTACTTGCTTGCTGCCGACCCCGGTATTCGTGCTGCCTGCCGCTTCCGGGTCTTCCGGAAACAGCGCGGGCCGCCGGCGCTGCCGGACGGCCCGCGATACCAGATGGGGCTTACTTGGCCGGCGAGCCGGCCAGGATCCACTCCACTACCGTCTTGATATCGGCGTCGCTGACACTGGCATTCGCCGGCATCGGCACCGGGCCCCAGACGCCCGAACCGCCGCTCTTCACCTTGGCCGACAACTTGGCCAGGGCACCCTTGTCACCCTTGTACTTGGCGGCCACTTCCTTGTAGGACGGGCCCACCAGCTTCTTGTCTACCTGATGGCAGCCCATGCAGGCGTTCTTGTTGGCAATCTCCTGCGCGCGGGCGGCGTCCACGGCGGCGTGCGCCGACGCGGCGGCCGCGAACAGTGCGGCGGCGATGACAAACTGCTTCATATCGTGTTGCTCCAAACGGATTGAGCCGTGGGGACGGCAAATGGCCGCGCTTCATCGGTCGGGCGGCGCGGCGCGCTCGGCCGCCGTTGGGGCGATGCCTCTGCGGGCAGGTGCGGCCAGTCCGCTATTTTGCCTCAATAATCCATCGGCCTACGGATGCGCCGGTGATAAGGGTATTCACAAAACCACGGCAAAACGCTGTCGAATCAAGGGTTAACCCTCGCACAGGCAGCGGCTCACCCGCACGGTCAGCGCCGTACCAGCCGCCGCCCCGCCCCGAGCCGCCCACCGAACACGTTGAGCAGCAGCCCGCCCATGACCACCAGCGCGCCGAGCCATTGCGCCAGCGAGAGGTCCTCGCCCAGCAGCGCATGGGCCGAGATCAGCCCCACCACCGGCACCAGCAGCGTCAGCGGCGCCACCTTGCTGGCCGGATAGCGCGTGAGCAGCCGGCCCCACATGGTGTAGCCGAACAGCGTGGCCGCGAAGGACAGGTAGCAGATCGCCAGCACACTCATCATCGGAATCTGGCCGAGCGCCGCCGTGATCCGCGCCGGCCCTTCGAACCAGTACGAGAGCAGCGCGAACGGCACGATCGGCACCAGCCCGCCCCAGACCACCAGCCCGAGCAGGTCCACCGGCCCGATCTTCTTGCTGACGATATTGCCCGAGGCCCAGCAGAACGCCGCGCACAGCGTCAGCGCGAAGCCGGCCACGCTCATGCCGCCCGGCCCGTGCGCCGCCCCGCTGCCGATCAGGGCCAGCCCGCCGGCCGCAATCGCCATGCCGGCGATGTTGTGCCAGCGCACCGGCTCGCCCAGCCACATCCCGGCAATCGCCACGGTAAAGAACACCTGCGACTGCAACACCAGCGAGGCCAGCCCGGCCGGCATGCCCACCGCCATCGCATAGAACAGGAAGGCGAACTGGCCGAGGCTGATGAACCCGCCATAGGCCAGCAGCATGCGCAGCGGAATGCGCGGGCGCGGGATGAAGAAGACGGCCGGGAACGCCACCAGGGCGAAGCGCAGCGTGCCCAGCAGCATCGGCGGCACGCCGGCGAGGCCCACCTTGATGACGACGAAGTTGACGCCCCACACCACGATGATGGCGAGGGCAAGAAGGCGGTCTTTGGCTTGCATGGTCGGGTTCGGGGGGCGGCATGTCACGAAGGCGCAACACACCGGAACCCGCTAGCCTACCAGCACCTCGCCCAGCATGTCGGACCAGATGCTGCGCGCCCAGGCCCACGCGTAGCGCCCTTCGAGTGCGTTCGGGGCTGTGGATAACCCCCCGGAGCCGGGCACCGTGACCATCGTCCGCTCGACCGGGTCGTAGCGATGGACACTGGCGATGTGGATGGCCTCGTCGGCGGACGTGAAGCTGTAGCAGGTGTTCGTATACAGAGGGGTCGGGTCCGGCCCCTGTCCGGCCAGCAGCTGGAGGATGGCGGCGGCAGCCACCTTGCCGTGCTGGTTGGCCATGGTGCCGGACTTCGGCATCAGCGGCGCGATCTGCACGGCATCGCCCAGCACATGGATTTCGGGCGCCACGCGCGAGGCCATGGTCAGGAAATCGACCTCGCACCAGCGGCCATTGGCCGTGGCGAGCCCGCTGGACACCGCGATGGCGCCGGCGCGCTGCGGCGGGATCAGGTTGACCACGTCGGCGCGCTCGTCGTCCTGGACCTCGAACTTGAGGGTGCGCGTGGCGGGGTCCACGTCCACGGTCTCGTGCTGGGGCCGATAGTCGATCATGCCCCGGTAGCGGGTCTCCCAGATCTGGCGGAACAGCGCGCCCTTGGAGGTGATGTCCGGATTGGCGTCGAAAATCAGCACTTTGCTACGCGGCTTGTGCGCGCGCAGGTAGTCCGCCACAAGGCAGGCGCGTTCGTATGGCCCGGGCGGGCAGCGGTACGGGGCGAGCGGAATGGTGATGGCGAAGGTGCCGCCGTCGCGCATCGCCGCCAACTGGCGGAACAGCGCGTCGGTCTGTGGGCCGGCCTTCCAGGCGTGCAGGATCTGGTCGCCGCCGGGCTGCGCCAGGCCGGGGATTGCGCTGGACTGCATCTCCACGCCCGGCGACAGCACGAGGCGGTCGTAGCGCAGCGTGGCGCCGCCCGCCAGCCGCACGGTGCGCGCGGTGGGATCGATCGCAAGCGCCGTATCGCGCACATGACGCACGCCATGTCGGCGCGCCAGCGCGTCATAGGGGAGCGTGATGTCGGCCATGCCGCGCTGGCCGCCCACCACGAGATTCGAGAGCGGGCAGGAGACGAACGCCGCGTCGGGTTCGACCAGCGTCACATCCACGGCGCCCCGGCTCCAGTGGCGCAGGTAGCGCGCGGCGGTGGCCCCGCCAAAGCCGCCGCCGATGACCACCACCCGGGCCGGCGCGGCGGCGCGTGCCTGGCGCGGGGTCAGCATGCCCAGCGCGGCGGCGCCCATCAGGCCGCCGAACGTTCCCAATACGGCGCGTCTGCGCATGAAGGCCTTCTTATTGTTGGTCGGCGAACCAGGACGCGATGCCGAGGATCTCCGTATCGCTGTACCCCTTGGCGATCTGCGGCATCACGGTGCCGGGTCGCTTGCCGTTCTTGTAGTTGAGCATCAGTTCGACGAGTTCCGCACTTGGGCGGCCGGCAAGTCCCGGCACGGGACTATCGGCCGGCGCGCGGCCGTCGGGACCATGGCAGGCCGCGCACGAGGCGGCCTGATTGCGAGCCTGCTGCATGCGCGCCGACTGCGCTTCCACGGTGGTGCGCGCCTCGCTGGCCGGGCCGGACGTGCCGGTCTGGGCCAGCGCCGCCCCCATCGTGGCGATGGCCGCCAGCGCCACCCATCCGCCAATCCAGAAGGCCAGCCGTGCGGTGGACATCTTGTGGCGAAGGGGCGGGGGCGCGCGCATGGTTCGGTTCCTGGGCGGGACTATCGCAAGACTACGGCAGGTTGCGGCCCGGCGGCAGCGCCGTCGGGGAGGACACCGGCGCCGTGACCGGCGCGGTACTGACGGTGCCGGCCGGCGCATCCGAGGTCACCGGCGCGTTCGGCGCGGTGCCGGGCACGGTCTGCACCGGCGCCGGCGAGCCCACGGACTGGCTGCCCGCATCCGGATTCTGCGAGCTGGCGGCGGCGTCCAGGCGGGCGCGCTCGGCCTCGCTCACGTAGTCGAACGCCTTGACCACCTTCTGCACGCCGCTGGCGTTGCGGGCCACGTCGGTGGCGCGGTCGCCCTCGGCCGCCGTGACCACGCCCATCAGGTAGACCACGCTCTTGTCGGTGGTCACCTTGATCGAATTGGCCGGCACGCCCTCGGCTGTCACCAGGAAGGTCTTGACCTTGCTGGTCAGGTAGGCGTCGTTGCTGCGGGTCATGAAGCCCGGCGTGGACACCACTTCGAGTTCGTTGATCACCTCGCGCGCATTCGGCAGGCTCTTCACGTACTGCTCCACCTGCTGCTTGGTGTTGGCGTTGTTGGCCTCGCCCACCAGCAGCACCTTGCGGTTGAACACGGCGGCGTCCACGCGGGCCTGGCCGCTGTACTTGGCGTCTAGCGTGTTGTCGATCTCGAGCTGCAGGCCACGGTCGATGGCCTGGGTGCCGGTGGGACGGCGGTCCGTGGCCATGACCACGCCCGTGCCGACCGCGCCGGCCAGCACCGGGAAGCAGCCGGCGAGTTGCGTGGCCGACACCAGCAGTGCGGCCACGGTAATGGCCGTGCGCGCCACGCGCGCCGGAGTGGTCTTCTGGGTCATTGCGGTCGTTACGTTAGTCATGCGGTCCTTGGCTGGATACGGAATGATGCGGAAATAAGACGAAACCGGCGCGGCGCTGCTGTGGATGACTCTGTGGATGACGCCGCAATTCCTGTGAACAACTTGGGCAAATCCTGTGGATAAGGTGGGATAACCCCCCGCTTCCTATCCCCTATGCCCTATCCCCCGTGCCCTATGCCTCGCCCAGCAGCGCCTCGTCGATCCCGTCGCAGAGGCAATGCAGCGTCAGCAGGTGCACTTCCTGGATGCGCGGGGTACGGTCGCTCGGCGCGCACAGGTGGATGTCGAACTCGTCCAGCAGCGTGGCGATCTTGCCGCCGCCCTTGCCGGTCAGCGCCACCACGCTCATGTCGCGCTGGCGCGCCGCCTGGATGGCCGCGATCACATTCGCCGAATTGCCGGAGGTGGAGAGCGCCAGCAGGATGTCGCCGGGCTGGCCCAGCGCCTCCACCTGCTTGGAGAACACCACCGTGAAATCGTAGTCGTTGCCGATGGCGGTCAGGATGGAGCTGTCCGTGGTCAGCGCAATCGCCGCCAGCCCGGGCCGCTCGCGCTCGAAGCGGCCGATCAGTTCGGCGGCGAAGTGCTGGGCGTCGGCGGCCGACCCGCCATTGCCGCAGACGAGGATCTTGTTGCCACTGGTCAGCGCGGCCACCATGCGCTCCACCGCCGCGTCGATATGCGGCGCCATCAGCGTGGCGGCCTGCCGCTTGGTGTCGGCGCTGTCCAGGAAATGCTGTTCGATACTTTCAATACTCATGGCTCTTTGACTTCTGCCCAATCCCGCGCATTATGACGCAGCCCAGGACGCGCCATCGTCACCCCCGGCATTTTGGTCGAATGCGTTCGGCAACCAGGCCAGGCGCCCGGGCTCCAGCGCCACCACGTCGAAGCGGCACGGCGGCGTGTGGTCCAGCGTGCCGAGGTAGTGTTCGGCCGCCCGCAGCAGGCGGCGCTGCTTGGCCGGCGTGACGCTGGCCGCCGCGCCGCCAAAGGCGCGGCCGCTGCGCTGCCTGACCTCGACGAACGCCAGCGTGCCATCGGCGGCGCGCATCACGAGGTCGATCTCGCCGCCTTTGCAGCGATAATTGCGCACCACCAGCGCCAGCCCCTGCCTGAGCAGGTAGGCCAGCGCGCGATCCTCGGCCTCCGCGCCGCGCGCGGTCGTGGTGGTTTTGAATGAGCGAATCAACGGAAGTTCTCAAGCATGAGTGACTGGACCTCGCTGGCCTCGGGCCAGACCTACCCGCCCGGCACGCTGTACGTGGTGGCCACGCCCATCGGCAACGTGGCCGACCTGTCGCTGCGCGCGCTGCATGTGCTCGGGCTGGCGGACGCCATCGCCTGCGAAGACACCCGCAACACCGGGCAACTGCTGTCCCGCGTGGGGCTGCAACGGCCGCTGGTGGCCGTGCACGAGCACAACGAGCGCGAGGCCGCGGTGAAGATCGTCGCCCGGCTGGCTGCCGGCGAGCGCATTGCCTATGTGTCCGATGCGGGCACGCCCGGCATCTCCGACCCCGGCTCCCGTCTGGTGGAAGCGGTGCGCGCGGCCAGCCTGCGTGTGGTACCGCTGCCGGGGCCGAGCGCGGCCGTGACCGCGCTGTCCGTGGCCGGCGACATGCTCGAAGCCGGCGAAGGCCGCTTTACCTTCATCGGTTTCCTGCCCGGCAAACCCAAGGCCCGCGCCGACGCCATCGCGCAACTGGCCGCCCTGGACCACGCCTGGGTGGTCTACGAGGCGCCGCACCGCATCGCCGACACCCTGGCGGCGCTGGCGGCCGCCCTGCCCGGCACGCGCCGGCTGCTGGTGGGCCGCGAGCTGACCAAGCTGTTCGAGGAAACCCCGGTGCTGACCGTGGCCGAGGCGCCGGCGTGGCTGGCCGCCGAGGCGTCGCGCGGCAAGGGGGAGTTTGTGCTGGTGGTGGAAGGCGCGGGGCGCGCCGAAGGGGCCGATGCCGATGCGCCCGATGCCGAGGCCCAGCGCGTGCTGAAGCTGCTGGTGGCCGAGCTGCCGGCCAAGCGCGCCGCCAAGCTGGCGGCGGCGATCACCGGGGCGAAGACCGATGCGCTGTACCGGCTGGCGCTGGCGCAACGCGCCGCCGAGAGTGACGCGGGTGACGCGGGTGACGGCGGCGACAGCGAGGAATGAGAAAAGTCTGAAAGGAAGAGGGGGAAGCGGGCTGGCGGTGGAGCGGGAGTCGATCACGCCAGGCCGCATCGGGGTGCCTACCGGGGCTTGCGCTTGGTGGTCGCCTTGACCGTCCCAGCCTTGTTCCTGGCCTTGGACTTGACCGGGACCAGCGCGTTGGCGGTCTCGGGCAGGTCATCGGCACCGCTGCCGTCACCGGCTTCGTTGCCGCCCGCCTCGAGCTGCGGGCCCAGCGCCGCCACTTCCGTGCGCGACAGCCGGCGGATTTCCACCTGCGTAGCACCACGTTCGACGAAATTCAGCCGCTTGGCCGCCGCATAGGACAGGTCGAGTACCCGGCCGCCGTGGTACGGGCCGCGGTCGTTGATCCGCACCACCGCCACCTTGTCGTTGCGCAGGTTGCGCACCAGCACCCAGCTATCGAGCGGGAGCGACGGGTGCGCGGCAGTCATCGCGCGCATGTCGAAGCGTTCGCCATTGGCGGTCTTGCGGCCATGGAAGCCCTTGCCGTACCAGGACGCCGTGCCGCGCTGCTCGAAGGTGCCCAGATCCGGACGCAGGCCGTCCAGCGACGACTGCGCCGGCGCGTTGTCATCCTTGCCCCAGCCGAACAGATCCCAGTTGCCACGCTCGTCGGGACGGGCGCCGGACTTGTCGAGCTTCGCCTTGGCGGCGCGCGTCGGCACCGCACCGGTGGCATCGGCGGTCTGTTGGGAGTCGCTCTCCGGCGGCGTCGCGCAAGCGGCCATCACCAGCGCCGATACGAGGATCGCGCAGTGACGCAGCAAGCGGTTAGTGTCCGGTTTGGCGGGGGTCGCGCGTTGCGTCGCGCGTGCGAGACCAAACCCCGGACGAGATACGGGCAAATTGAACATCGGCGCAGTCTAACATCGGTCTCCGTGGGCTACATCCTTGATTTTGTTACGAAATTTAATCAAGTGGCTTTGAAGATCGGCACGAATCCCCGCAATCCAAAGCCTGACAAGGGATTGCGCCGAATGTGCCCGGGGCGGTTTGGGGCGGCGCAAACTTCACTTTCAGAATCTTCTCAACCGGTCTGACACCCGTTTGAGACGGGGTGCCATGGGCCGACGTTACAATGACCGCCTCGGCCAGACCGTGCCGTGGCGCACACGCCAAAGCACCCGCATCGACCCATGAAAGTCCTCCTGATTCCCGTTACCCCGTTCCAGCAAAACTGCTCGCTGCTGATCGACGAGACCACCGGCCGTGCCGCCGTGTGCGACCCCGGCGGCGACCTCGACCGCATCCTGGCCGCCGTGGCGGAGCAAGGCGTGACGCTGGAGAAGATCTTCCTGACGCACGGGCATGTCGACCATTGCGCCGGGGCGGCGGCGCTCGCGCGCCAGCTTGGCATTCCCATCGAGGGGCCGCACCAGGACGAGCGGTTCTGGATCGAGCAACTGCCCGACCAGACGCGCCGCTTCGGCTTCGGCCATGCGGAGGCCTTCGAGCCGGACCGCTGGCTGGATAACGGCGATACCGTGACGTTCGGCGGCGAGACGCTCGAGGTCTACCACTGCCCCGGCCACACGCCGGGCCACGTGGTGTTCTTCTCGCGCGCCAACCAGCTGGCGATCGTCGGCGATGTGCTGTTCGCCGGCTCGATCGGCCGCACCGATTTCCCGCGCGGCAACCACGCCGACCTGATCCGCTCGATCCGCACCCGGCTGTGGCCGCTGGGCGACGACGTGACTTTCGTGCCCGGCCATGGCCCGGTGTCCACCTTCGGCGAGGAACGCCGCAACAATCCCTACGTGGCCGATCATCTGATCGACGCGGCCTGAGCCGCCGGTTTCCCCTCCCCGATGGCGAAAAAGCAGGCACCCGACACCCGCCCCGAGATCTACGTCAGTACCGACGTGGAGGCCGACGGGCCGATCCCGGGCCCGCATTCGATGCTCTCGTTCGCCTCGGCGGCGATGCTGGCCGACAAGACCGTGCTCGGCACCTTCTCCGCCAACCTGGAAACCCTGCCCGGCGCCGCCGGCCATCCGGTGCAGATGCAGTGGTGGAAGACCCAGCCCGAGGCCTGGGCGGCGTGCCGGCGCGACCTCGAACGCCCCGAGGACGTGATGCCGCGTTACGTGGAATGGGTGGAGAGCCTGCCGGGCAAGCCGGTGTTCATCGCCTTTCCGGCCGGTTTCGATTTCACCTGGGTGTTCTGGTACATGATGCGGTACGCCGGCCGCTCGCCCTTCGGCTGGGCGGCGCTGGACATCAAGACGCTCGGTTTCGCCCTGACCGGCCGGCCGTACCGCAAGTCGGTCAAGCCGGCTTTCCCGGCCCACTGGCACGACCCCTTGCCGCACACCCACATCGCGCTGGACGATGCCCTGGAACAGGGCGCCCTGTTCTGCAATATGCTGGCCGAACTGCGCGCGCGGGAAGCGGCGCTGGTGGCGGCGTTGGTGGCGGTCACTTCGCCAGATTCCGCTACCAGCAAGGATTCTGCCGATAGCGACAGCTCACTTCCCGACGCCAGCCGCTGAACTGGGTACGCTCCGGCGGCCGCAGTAAACGGCGCGTTTCCCGTGGCATTTGCCTATAGTAGAAGTGGCTGTTGAAGCGGCTCCCGACGCCCGAGGAGGTGTGCCATGCGATTCCATCCCGATCTCCATCTCAAGGACCTGAGCGGCAGGCTGCACTGGCCACACCGCACGCACACGCGCACGTCCGCCATCACCCGTACGCATTCCCCAAGCGAGGATGCGGAAATCGCCAAGGCAACGGTCTATGTCAGCACGGTCACGCTGGTGACGCTACTGGTGGTGCTCGCCGCCATCGCTTTCGGTCAGGAGGCACTGCACTGGCTGGGTGTTTGATTACGACGACTCGCCTGACGCGAATCGCCTGTCTGACCGGCCGGCCTCCCCTTGCGGGAGGCCGGTTCTATTTCAGGCCCCGGAGCGGTGCTGGCGGTCAGCCCAGCAGCGCTGACACGGCCTCTGGCGGGCGGCCGATGGCGGCCTGGCGGTTGCGGACCACCACCGGGCGTTGCAGCAGGATCGGGTTGTCGGCCACGGCGGCCAGCAGCTCGGCGTCGGTCAGGCCGGGGTCGGCCAGATCGAGTTCCTTGTAGACATCCTCGTTGCTGCGCAGCATCTCGCGCACCGGCACGCCCAGCATCGTATGGAGCTGGCGCAGCGTGGCCAGCGTGGGCGGCTGCTTCAGGTACTCCACCACCTCAACCGGCTCGCCCAGACGCTGCGCCGCCGACTCGACCAGCGCGAGCGTCTCGCGCGACTTCGAGCAACGGGGGTTGTGGTAGATCGTGATCATGGTGGCGTTCTCCGGATAAATATCACCGCACTATATACAAGCGCCTGCGCACGCGACGCGGTAAGGTACGGAATGTGCTTCGCACAAGATTTCCCTGACTGGTCTGACTGCCTCCGAAACACCGTGTCCGAATCCTCCGCCCCCCGCAAGCCCTTCCACCTCCGCGATGCCACGCCCGACGACGTGCCGGCCATCCATGCCATCTACGCCCATCATGTCGTCCACGGGCGTGCCTCGTTCGAGGAAGTCATCCCGTCCGTGGACGACATGCGCCAGCGCTATGCCGAGGTACTCAAGAAGCACCTGCCCTACATCGTTGCCGAGCGCGACGGCGAGGTGCTGGGCTACGCCTACGCCTCGTCCTACCGCGCGCGCAGCGCCTACCGCTTCGCCATCGAGGATTCGATCTATATCGATCATCGCCACACCGGCGAGGGCCTGGGCCGCGCCCTGCTGGCCGAGCTGATCGCCCGTTGCGAGACCGGGCCGTGGCGCCAGATGGTGGCCGTGGTGGCCCTTACGGCCAGCGGCGAGGGCGCCGGGTCCGTGGCGGTGCATGAGCGGCTGGGCTTCCGTACGGTGGGCCGGCTCGAATCGGTCGGGCTCAAGCACGGCCAGTGGATCGACACGGTGCTGATGCAGCGCCCGCTGGGCGTCGGCAATGCCTCGGTGCCGGGCTGATCAGGCTGCGGCTTCGGTCGGGACAACCAACCCCGGCAGCGTGGCATCGGCCCAGGTCTGCAGGTGTTCAAGGCCCTGCGCGATGTACTCCGGGCCACGGGCGGTGTTGTCCATGCGCAGCACTTCCACGCTGGTGAGGCCGATCGTGCCAAGCACGTACTTCAGGTAAGGCGTCAGGAAGTCCTGCTGGCTGCCGGGGCCTTCGCGCACCGGGCCGCCACAGGCCACCACGGCCAGCACGGGGCGGTCGCGCAGCAGCCCGACCTTGCCCTGCCGCGTGCTGCGGAAGGTGCGCTCGGGCCGCACGACCAGATCGATCCAGGTCTTCAGCGTGGCCGGCACCGTGAAGTTGTGCATCGGCGTGGCCAGCAGCACCATGTCGGCGGCTTCGAGTTCCGCGATCAGCGTCTCGGACAGCGCCAGCGCCGGCGGCACCTCCCCTTCCTTCAGCAACCCGGCCGCGCCGGCCATGTTGGCGTCCGTGAACGCGGCGCTGATGGGCGGCAGCGGGTCGGCGGCAAGGTCCCGTTCGAGCACGGTCAGCGGCGCATGTTGCGCGGCCAGCTTCTGGCGAATCCAGTCGGCCGCGCGGCGGCTGTGCGACGTCTCGCCCCGGGGGCTGACGTTCAGGTGCAGCAATGTCGTCATGTCTTTAGTCCAATGGATACTTGAAGCGCAGCGTCTGCGCCAGCAGGCCGTTGCGGTAATAGAAGCGGTGGCCCAGCACGTTGGTGAGTGGCGTATCCAGCACCAGCAGGCGGGCCTTGAGCGCGCGGGACTCATCCTTGAGCCAGTCCATCAGCATCCGGCCGTACCCGGCGCTGCGTATGTTGGCATCGGTGACCAGATCGTCCACGTACAGGAAATCGCCGTAGACGAGGTTCTCCTGCATCCGATACCCGGCCAGCGCCACGAGTTGGCCGTCGTCCCACAGGCCGACCAGGCGGTAGCCCACGTCGGCCTGGCGCCGCCAGCGCGCCACGAGTTCATCGGCATCGGCCAGATGCGGCCGGAGCTGGTGCATCAGCGGGAAGCAGGCCGCCACTTCGCCGCCGGTGTCGATACGACGAATCTGAATCAGGTCGATTTCGCGGACGACGGTGCTCATGTGCGGCTCCCGGTGGGGGTGGTGGACGTGGTCGGCGTGACGGATGTGGCGGCCGGCGGCGGGAAGTGCAGCCCCACGGCAATGCGGTTCCAGGCGTTGATGGTGGCGATGGCGGTGGCCAGGAACACGCGTTCCGGCTCCGTGAAGGCCACCTTGACCTGCGCCTGCGCGGCGTCCAGCGCGGCGTGGTCGGTCATGCGGACCAGCGCCTCGGCCCAGGCCAGGGCGGCCTGCTCGCGCTCGGTGTAGATGCCGGTGTCGCGCCATCCGGCCAGCAGGTCGAACTTGCGCGGGTCGATGTCGAGCTTGCGCGCGATGTTCAGGTGGAATTGCAGGCAGAAGGCGCAGCCGTTGAGCTGGGAGACCCGCAGCTTCACGAGTTCGGTCAGCGCCTTGTCCAGGCCGGACGCGTCCACCGCGCGGCCCACGCCGCCCATTGCCGCGTAGACATCGGGCGCTGTCGCCGCAAATTGTTGGAAATCCATCGCCATATGGTGCTCCTTGGTCCAGGTGGCCCGCTCGGTCGGGTTGCGGTAAGATGTAAGAGTTCGAACATGATATAAGAGCTTTGACATTATGACGAAGACCACGGCACCTGTAGGGGCATCAGAGGCGGAAGCGTCACGCATTCCCGGGCCCGGCGAAGGCAAGCGCGGCGAGAGCGGCTACCTGGCCTACCTGCTCCGGCAGGCCAGCGCCGCCAACCGGCTGCGCATGGAACGCGCGCTGGACGACCTCGGCGTGACCGTGCCGCAGTTCTTCGTGTTGACGATGCTGGGCGCCTACCCGGGCATCTCGGGCGCGGACGTGGCGCGGCTGGCGCTGCTGACGCCGCAGACCGTCAGCGTGATCATGAACAACCTGGAGAAGGTGGGCGCCATCGCCCGCACGCCGCATCCGGTGCACGGGCGCATCCAGACCATCGCGCTGACGGACGCCGGCCGCACGCTGCTGGCCGGCTGCAAGGCGCGCGCGACCAAGGTCGACGAAGACTTGCGCGCCGGCCTGACACCGGAGGAAGAGCAGGTGGTGCGGCGCTGGCTGGTCAGCCTGGCATCGCCCGAGGAGGGCCTGACCGCCTAGCCGGGCCATGAAAAAAGCCCGCGAGACGAAGGTCGCGCGGGCCGCAAGTCACAACAAAGGATTCTTTACAGGCGCTCAGGCCATCGGGAGCAGGCCCATGGGATCAGGCCATCAGGTCCGAGAGCGCCAGCGCCACCACCTTGGTCGCGCGGTTCAGGTCGTTCAGGCGCAGGTTCTCGTCCGAGTTGTGGCCGCGCGCTTCCATCAGCGTGCGCGGACCGGCGCCGTACAGCACCGTGGGAATGCCGTGGCTGGTGTAGTGGCGGGCGTCGGTGTAGAGCGGCACGCCCTGCACCGGGATCTCCACGCCGAACACGGCCTCGGCACGGCGCTTGAGCGCGCCGATCAGCTTGTCCACGCCGGGCAGCTCGGACAGCGGCTCGGCCAGGATGATGCGTTCCACCTTGACCTCGATGCCCGGGCGATCCTTGGCGGCACGCTCCACCACGGCGCGCAGCTCGCCTTCGGCATCAAAGCCGATCTCTTCCGGAATCATGCGGCGGTCCACGCGGAAGGTGACCAGGTCCGGCACCACGTTGGTGTTGATGCCGCCCTTGATCAGGCCGACGTTCAGCGTGGCCGTGTCGATGCCCGGCACCTTGCTCTTGCGCGTGGCCAGCTCCGCGCGCAGGCCGTAGATCGCCTGCAGGATGTGGGTGGCGGCCTCGATGGCGTCCACGCCGGTGTGCGGCATCGCCGCGTGGCCCTGCTTGCCCTTGACGGTCACTTCCACGTGCAGGCAGCCGTTGTGGGCCGAGGTGATGCCGTACGAGAAGCCGGCCGAAATCGCATAGTCAGGCTTGGTCAGCCCTTCGTCGAGCAGGAACTTCGGGCCGATGTCGCCGCCGGTTTCCTCGTCGTACGTGAACTGGAGTTCCACCGTGCCGTTGAGCTTGGCGCCCTGCTTCTCGGCTTCCTGGAGCGCCAGCACCGCGTAGGCGTAGGTGGCGAAGTCCGACTTGGACACCGCCACGCCACGGCCATACATCACCGGGCCGTGTTCGCTGTCGGCAATCTCGCCGCCGTACGGGTCCTGGGTCCAGCCCAGGCCGGGGGGCACCACGTCGCCGTGGGCGTTCATGGCGATGGTCGGGCCGCCCTTGCCGAAGGTCTTGCGCACCAGCAGGTTGGTGGCGCTGATCATGCCCGCCGCGCGGACCTTGTCCTCGGGCACCTTGTGCGCTTCCACCTGGAAGCCCAGCCCTTCGAGCAGCGCCTTGGCGCGCTTGCCGTGGGCGTCGCAGTCGCCGGGCGGGTTGTCGGACGGCACCTTGACCAGCTCGGCCAGGAAGGCCTCCTGCTGCGGACGCAGGGCGTCGATGGTCTGCGTGAGCGTGGTCTCGATGGGGTTCATGTTGTCTCGTGCGGTCATGTTCTGGCTCTGGATTCGGATTTGTTCGATAGATGGCTTGGGCGCGCTGCGTGGTACCGCCGGGGCTTACTGCTGCCGCTGGAAGTGCTCGACGAAATCGGCGAACACCCGCGCGGCGGTCTGCGCGTCTTCGGGGGTCATGGTCTCGGTGGGGTGATGGCTGATGCCGCCGTTGCCGCAGCGCACGAACAGCATCGCCACATCGGCGATCGCGGAAATCGCCATGGCGTCGTGGCCGGCGCCCGAGGGCAGGTGCCGCACCGGCACGCCCTGGCGCCCGACGGCGGCGGCCCATTGCGACTGCAGCCACGGTGCGCACGGCACGCTCTTGGCTTCGTGGGTCTTGCGCACCTGCACGCGCACGTTGCGGCGCGCGCCGATGCGTTCGACTTCGGCCAGCACGTCGTTGACGGCCGCCTCGCGCTCGGCGTCCTGCCCGGCGCGGATGTCGATGGAGAATACGGCGCGGCCCGGCACCACGTTGGTCGCGCCATTGGGCACGTTGAACTGGCCGACGGTGCCGACCAGGCCCGGCTTGCCGCTGCAGCGCTTCTCTATATAGAGGCCGATCTCGGCGCCGGCCATTGCGGCGTCGCGGCGCATGTCCATCGGCACGGTGCCGGCGTGACCGGCCAGCCCTTCGAGTTCGACGATAAAGCGCGTGGCGCCCGAGATGGCCGTCACCACGCCCACGGGCAGGCCCTCGTTCAGCAGCACTGGGCCCTGCTCGATATGCACCTCGACGAAAGCCAGCACGCGCTGGCGGGCATGGGCGGCGGCGGGCAGTTGGGCGGCGTCGAAACCGGCCGCGCGCATCACCTCGCGCATGGTCTTGCCGGAGTCGTCCATGTTGTCGAGCACGCTGGTGTCGAAGGTGCCGGCGATCGCGCGGCTGCCCAGCAGCGTCGCCTTGAAGCGCACGCCCTCTTCCTCGGCAAAGCCGACCACCTCGATGGCGAACGGGAAGCGCTTGCCCTGGCGGTGCCACTCGGCCACGCAGGCAATCGGCAGGATCACGCCGAGGTTGCCGTCGTAGCGGCCGGCATCGCGCACGGTGTCGAAGTGGGAGCCGGTGAGCAGCGCGGGGGCGTCCGGCGAGGTGCCTTCGTAGCGGCCGATGACGTTGCCGGCGGCGTCGCGGCGCACGGTCATGCCGGCTTCGCGCATCCATTCGGCCAGTTGCGCGGCGGCGCCGTGGTGGGCGTCGGTCAGATAGGTGCGGGTCAGCAGCCCGGGCTGCTCGGTGTGGACGGCCAGGGCGTCGGCCCAGGCCATGATGCGGGCGCCGGCCTCCGGGGCCAAGGTCGTCGGGGTTGCTGCCGGGGTCACTGCCATAGCGGGTCTCCTGCGATCTACATGTAGCCCGGCGCTGAGGGTCCTGGCGGGGGCGCCAGTCCGGGCGGGCGCCCGGTGCCGAAGCTCTATTCTCTGCGATTCATGTTAGCACAGTGAATTCAAAAATTGCATACAAAAATGATATGCACTATATTGGCCTGCACGCACCGACAATCCCGCCCGGACAATCGTTTCTCGACAATCCTGTCGCAGCCGGCAAAGGGGTGCCGTGGCGTTCCCAAACCCAGATCAGGGCAGGCCATTTCCGGACCCGCCCGGCACGGAGACAACGATGCAGCAATCCCTTCCCGCGCAGCGCCCCCCTCGCCTGCATGCCCGCAGTTTTAGCCGCTTTACTCGCTCGCTATTCGGCCAGGTATTGATCGCCCTGGTGCTCGGCACCCTGCTCGGGCTCTGCTTTCCCGAGTTCGCCGCCAAGCTCAAGCCACTTGGCGATGCCTTCATCAAGCTGATCAAGATGCTGATTGGCCCCATCGTGTTCTGCGTGGTGGTGGCCGGCATCTGCGGCGCCGGCGAGCTGAAGAAGGTGGGCCGGGTCGGCATCAAGGCGGTGATCTACTTCGAGATCGTCACCACCATCGCACTGGCGCTGGGCATCGTGCTGGCCTACGTGTTCCAGCCCGGCACGGGCATGAACGTGAACCCGCGCACGCTCGATATCTCGGCCATGTCGGCCTATATCGACAACGCCGAGAAGGTGAAGAGCGCCGGCACGGTCGATTTCCTGCTCAAGCTGATCCCGAACACGGTGATGGGCGCCTTCGCCAGCGGTGACGTGCTCCAGGTGCTGCTGGTCTCCGTGCTGTTCGGCTGCGCGCTGTCGCTGGTGGGCGAGCCGGGCAAGCCGCTGGTGCGCCTGATCGACACCTTTTCCCACACGCTGTTCAAGATGATGGGATTCATCATCAAGCTGGCCCCGCTGGGCGTGCTGGGCGCGGTGGCGTTCACGGTGGGCAAGTACGGCATCGGCTCGCTCAAGCAGCTGGGTTTCCTGGTGATCCTGTTCTACGGCGCGGTGACGGTCTTCGTGCTGGTGGTGCTGGGCACCATCATGCGGATCTGCGGGTTCTCGGTGATCAAGCTGATCCGCTATCTGAAGGCCGAACTGCTGGTGGTGCTGGGCACCGCGTCCTCGGACAGCGTGCTGCCGCAGATCATGAAGAAGCTCGAGTTCATGGGCGTGCGCAAGTCGGTGGTCGGGCTGGTGATTCCCACCGGCTACTCGTTCAACCTCGATGCGTTCTCGATCTACCTGACGCTCGCGGCAGTCTTCATCGCGCAAGCCACGAATACGCCGCTTGCACTGGGCGACCTGCTCGGCATCCTGGCCGTGGCGCTAGTCACCTCGAAGGGCGCGCACGGCATTCCGGGCTCGGCCATCGTGATCCTGGCGGCCACGCTGTCGGCCCATCCGGCGATTCCCGCCATCGGCCTGGTGCTGGTGCTGTCCGTGGACTGGTTCATCGGCATCGCGCGCGCCGTGGGCAACCTGATCGGCAATTGCGTGGCGACGGTGGTGGTGGCGGCCTGGGAGAAGGATATCGACCGGGAGCGTGCCCACGCGGTGCTCAACGGCACCATTCCGGCGGGTGATCTCGACGCGGGGCTGGAGGCGCTGGGCGACAGCATCGGCGCGGACACCGGGAAAGTCCCCGTGGGCGCGCCGCTGCCTGGCACGGTCGCGGGGCGCTAGAATCACGCATTCCCAATCCCGCACCGCGCCGGTCGCCCCCCAACGGCGAGACGCGCGACACCATGCCCGAGCACATCGATCCAGACATGACCGCCGAGGCGATTGCTGACGACATCGTCGCCGCCATCGTCTCGCACCGCCTGCCTCCCGGCACCAAGCTGCGGGAGGAGGCGCTGGCCAGCGTCTATCGCGTCAGCCGCACCAAGGTGCGGGCCGCGCTGCTGATGTTGTCCAAGGACAAGGTCATCCAGATCGTGCCGGACAAGGGCGCCTTCGTCGCCAAACCGAGTGCCGAGGAGGCGCGCGAAGTCTTCGCGGTGCGCCGCATCCTGGAGGCCGCGCTGGCGCGCGAGTTCGTGGCGAAGGCCACGGCGGCGGACTACAAGCGCATCGACAAGCATCTGGCCGCCGAGCGCAAGTCACTGGGCGGCAACGACGCGCAGGTGCGCACCCGGCTGCTAGGCGACTTCCACATCGTGCTCGCGGAGGTGGTTGGCAACAACGTGCTGACGGAGATCATGCGCGAGTTGTCGATGCGCAGCGCGGTCATCACCATGCTGTACCAGAGCCGGCGCGATGCCACGTGTTCGTCCGACGAGCACCGCGAGTTCATCGACGCCGCGCGCGCGGGCGATGCGGAGCGGGCGGTCACGCTGATGGTCGATCACCTCGCCCATGTGGAGGCGGCGTTGCACTTTGAGGAAGTTCCGGGCGCGTCGCGCGGCAAGGATCTGGTGACGGCATTGCTGGCCTGATCGCTGCATCATCAGGGAATGCCAGGCGCTTGACGGCGATCAAGTCCAAAACGTGGCGGGAGGCGCATCATTCCTCTCGCCATGAAGTTGCGGGGGCGCACTTCATGAGCTCTCCCCGCCCTTCGCAAGAAGGGCTGCCCGCAGACCGCAACGGCTGCGGGCTTTTTCGTTTACGGCCCCGATTTACGCTTCGGCGCGCCCGGTCCAGTAGCCGGGCTTTGCGAACGCTGTCTTCAGGTGTTCGATGAAGAAGCGGATCTTGGCCGGCACCGGCCGCTGCTGCGGGTACACCGCGAGGATGTCGTAGTCCGGCAGCGCGTATTCGTCTAGTACCGTAATCAACTCGCCGCTCTCCAGCTGCGGCAGGATCTCCCAGGTGGAGCGCCAGCCCAGTCCCAGGCTCTCGCCAGTCCAGCGGTGCAGCAATTCCCCGTCATTGCAATCGAGGTTGCCACGCGCGCGCACCGTCACCGTCTTGCCGTTCTGCTGGAAATACCAGCCGCGCTGCTGCCCGCCCTGCAGGTTGAAGGCCAGGCAGTTATGCCGCTCCAGATCCTCGAGCGTGTGCGGCACCCCATGCTTGGCGAAGTAGGCCGGCGTGCCGCAGACCACGCGCTTGTTCGTCGCGAGCTTGATCGCCACGAAATTCGGGTCGATGGCGCCGCCGATGCGGATGCCCACGTCGTAGCCCTCGCGCACGAGATCCACCACGCGGTCCGTCAGGTTGAACGAGATCTGCACTTCGGGATTGGCACGCAGGAACGCCGGCGCGTGCGGCGCCACATGCTTGCGGCCGAACGCAGCCGGGGCGGACACGATCAGGTGGCCGGTGGCCTTGTGCTTGCCTTCGGCAATCAGCATCTCGGCGCGGTCCAGGTCGGACAGCGCTTTCTTGCACTGCTCCATGAACGCCGCGCCCTGCTCCGTCACGACGATGCGGCGTGTGGAGCGGTGCAGCAGCTTCACGCCGATGCGCGCCTCGAGCGCGTTGATGCGGCGGCCGATCATCACCGGCGTCACGTTCTGCGTGAGCGCGGCGGCGGCCATGCTGCCGTGTTCCACCACGGCGATGAAGGCTTCGATTTGTTTGAGTTTGTCCATATGGGCCAGTCAAGCCGGTTGTCTCCTGCTGGCACATTGTGAGGCATTCGCAGCCCCGGCGGGTCAGCTGGGGCGGCTGCGCAACAGCGCGTCGTTGATCTCGGCGGCCTCGCCCAGCACGTGGGCCAGGCGTCGCAGCGGCGCGCAGCACTGCAACTGGGCGAACAGGGCGAACGCCGCGCCGGCCACCAGCACGGCGCCGTACACGGCCACCAGCGCGGGCCCCTTGTCGGGCGCCGCCACGACCAGCCCATCGGCCAGCACGGCCGCCGCCGGGCCCAGCGCCAGCACCAGCGCCACGGTGCGCGCGGCGCCTTCCCAGAGCCGCGCCTGCAGCACGATGCGCCGCTGGCGCGCGCGCAACTGGAGCGCAGGAATCCGCCCAAGCTGCCGCACCAGCGCATCCTCCGCGTCGCTCTCCACATCCACCCGGCGCGACAGCCAGCGCAGCGGATGCCGCAGCGCATCGCGCCGCGCCAGCAGCCGCACCAGCCACGCGCCCACATAGAACACGCCACACACCGCCAGCAGCCCATGGAACACCTGCGGCAGCCACGCCGGCGGCGCCTGGCCGAGGATCTCGTGCCACCAGACCAGCCCACCTCCGGCCACCAGCGCCGGCACCAGCGCCAGCACGAAGCCGGCCCAGAGCACCGCCGCGAGCCGGCTGTCCGGCGCGCGCTCGGCCGGTCCGGCCTGGAGCGCTTCGATCAATTCATAGGTGGACGGCAGCCGCGTGTACATGGCAAGGCGATGGCGAGAACAGAGCCCGCTATTTTGGCCGGGGCAGCCTGCTACCGAAAGCCCGAATTGCACGGAAACCACCCCAAATCAGCCCAACCCCCACGCCGTGGGGGGACGGGGATTGCGCACTGCAACGTACCGAATTCATCACATAAATTTGGCGCCGGCGGTGCCATTACATACCTCAGGTATCGAATCAACTGATCGCCCTTCTGTTTATCCGCGCCCCGCTGCGGGCATAGGATCGACGCCAGCGGACATTTCACCCATTTCAATTCGATCCCTGGAGACAGACATGCCGAAGATGAGAGCAGTTGACGCGGCCATCGCCGTGCTGGAGAAGGAAGGCATCACCACCGCGTTCGGCGTGCCCGGCGCTGCGATCAATCCGTTCTACTCGGCCATGCGCAAGGCTGGTTCGATCAAGCACCTGCTGGCCCGCCACGTGGAAGGCGCCTCGCACATGGCCGAAGGCTATACGCGCGCCGAGCCGGGCAATATCGGCCTGTGCGTGGGCACCTCGGGCCCCGCCGGCACGGACATGATCACGGGCCTGTACTCGGCCTGGGCGGATTCGATCCCCATCCTCTGCGTGACCGGCCAGGCCCCGCGCGCCCGGCTGTACAAGGAGGATTTCCAGGCCGTCGATATCGAATCGATCGCCAAGCCGGTGACCAAGTGGGCCGTGACCGTGCGCGAGCCGGCGCTGGTGCCGCAAGTGTTCCAGCAGGCGTTCCACCTGATGCGCTCGGGCCGCCCGGGTCCGGTGCTGATCGACCTGCCGTTCGACGTGCAGGTGGCCGAGATCGAATTCGACCCGGAGACCTACCAGCCGCTCCAGCCATACAAGCCGGCCGCCTCGCGCGCGCAGATCGAAAAGGCCATCGCCATGCTCAACGCGGCCGAGCGCCCGCTGATCGTCTGCGGCGGCGGCGTGATCAACGCCGATGCGGCCGACCTGATGGTGCAGTTCGCCGAACTGGTCAACGTGCCGGTGGTGCCGACGCTGATGGGCTGGGGCGTGCTCGCCGATGACCATCCGCTTCAGGCCGGCATGGTCGGCCTGCAGACCTCGCACCGCTACGGCAATGCCACGCTGCTGGCGTCCGACTTCGTGATGGGCATCGGCAACCGCTGGGCCAACCGCCACACGGGGAGCGTCGATGTCTATACGAAGGGGCGGAAATTCGTCCATGTCGATATCGAACCGACGCAGATCGGCCGCGTGTTCGGCCCGGATCTCGGCATCGTCTCGGACGCCAAGGCCGCGCTGGAGCTGTTCGTGGAAGTGGCGCGCGAGATGAAGATGGCCGGCCGCCTGCCGTGCCGCAAGGCCTGGGTGGCCGATGTGCAGAAGCGCCGCCGCACCATGCAGCGCAAGAGCGACTTCGACAACGTGCCTATCAAGCCGCAGCGCGTGTACCGCGAGATGAACCAGTACTTCCCGCGCGACGTGCGCTACGTCAGCACCATCGGCCTGTCGCAGATCGCCGCCGCGCAGTTCCTGTCGGTGAACCAGCCGCGCCACTGGATCAACTGCGGCCAGGCTGGCCCGCTCGGCTGGACCATTCCCGCCGCCATCGGCGTGAAGACCGCCTCGCCGGAGTCGGACGTGGTGGCCATCTCGGGCGACTACGACTTCCAGTTCATGATCGAGGAACTGGCCGTGGCCGCGCAGTTCAAGGTGCCGTACATCCACCTCGTGGTGAACAACTCCTACCTCGGCCTGATCCGCCAGGCGCAGCGCAACTTCGAGATGGATTACTGCGTGCAGCTGGCGTTCGACAACGTCAACGCGCCGGAGCTGGACGGCTATGGCGTGGACCACGTCAAGGTGGTGGAAGGGCTGGGCTGCAAGGCCATCCGCGTGCACAAGCCCGAGGACATCGCGCCGGCCTTTGCCGAGGCGCGCGACCTGATGGCCGAGTTCTCGGTGCCGGTGGTGGTGGAGGTGATCCTGGAGCGCGTGACCAATATCGCGATGGGTACCGAGATCGACAACATCAACGAGTTCGAGCCGATCGAGGACATCGAGGACGCCGACGAGGCCATCCTGTCCGAAGAAGTGGCCACCGCCTGACCGGGAGAGAGAGACACATGCCAAAGCTTGCCGCCAACCTGACCATGCTGTTCAACGAAGTGGCCTTCCTGGACCGCTTCGAGGCCGCCGCCCGCGCCGGATTCCGGGGCGTGGAGTTCCTGTTCCCGTACGCGTTCCATGCGGACCAGATTGCCGACCGGCTGAGCCGGTTCCAGCTGGACCTCGTGCTGCACAACCTGCCCGCCGGCAACTGGGAGGCCGGCGAGCGCGGCATTGCCTGCCATCCGGACCGCGTGGGCGAGTTCCAGGAAGGCGTGGGCGAGGCGATCAAGTACGCCAAGGTACTCGGCGTGCGCCAGCTGAACTGCCTGGTCGGCAAGCTGCCGCAGGACGTGAAACGCGAGCAGGCCAACGAGACGCTGGTGGAGAACCTGCGCTTCGCGGCTGCCGCGCTGGCGAAGGAGCAGATCGACCTGTTGATCGAGCCGATCAACACCTTCGATATCCCCGGCTTCTTCCTCTCGCGCACCCAGCAGGCGGTGGACCTGATCGGTCAAGTCAATGCGACGAATCTGTATGTGCAGTACGACATCTATCACATGCAGCGCATGGAGGGCGAGATCGCCGCGACGCTCAAGGCCAACCTGCCGAAGATCCGCCACGTGCAGCTGGCGGACAACCCGGGCCGCAACGAGCCGGGCACGGGCGAGCTGAACTACCCGTTCCTGTTCCGCTACCTGGACGAGATTGGCTACACCGGCTGGATCGGCTGCGAGTACAAGCCGAAGACCACCACCGAGGCCGGCCTGGGCTGGCGCGCCGCAATGGGCGTGCAGTAAGCCGTCCATCGGACGGGCCAGGCAGGCATTCAAGAATTTTTCGATAGCTTAGAGAGGAGACATTCCATGGCAGATCAACGAAACGTCGGCTTTATCGGCCTCGGCATCATGGGCGCGCCGATGGCGGGCCACCTGCGCGCCGCCGGGCACACGCTGTTCGTGCACGACGTTAATCCGGCGCCGCAGGCGCTGGTGGACGCCGGCGTGACCGTGTGCACCAGCGCCGAGGAAGTGGCCAAGCGCGCGGACATCATCGTCATCATGGTGCCGGACACCCCGCACGTGGAGGCGGTGCTGTTCGCCGACAAGGGCGTGGCGGCGGCGCTCAAGACGGCCGGCAAGGAAGCCAGCTACAGCAAGATCGTGGTGGACATGAGCTCGATCTCGCCGATCGCCACCAAGGACTTTGCCGCGCGCATCAACAAGCTTGGCGCGTCCTACCTCGACGCGCCGGTGTCCGGCGGCGAGGTGGGCGCCAAGGCGGCCTCGCTGACCATCATGGTGGGCGGCCCGGCCGAGGCGTTCGATCAGGTCAAGCCGTTGTTCGAGCTGATGGGCAAGAACATCACGCTGGTGGGCGGCAATGGGGACGGCCAGACCACCAAGGTGGCCAACCAGATCATCGTGGCGCTGAACATCCAGGCGGTGTCCGAGGCGCTGCTGTTCGCGTCCAAGGCTGGCGCCGACCCGGCCAAGGTGCGTCAGGCGCTGATGGGCGGCTTCGCGGCGTCGCGCATTCTGGAAGTGCACGGCGAGCGGATGGTCAAGCGCACGTTCGACCCCGGCTTCCGCATCGAACTCCATCAGAAAGATCTGAATCTGGCGCTGCAAGGGGCCAAGACGCTGGGCGTGTCGCTGCCGAACACGGCTACCGCGCAGGAGCTGTTCAACGCGTGCGCGGCCAATGGCTTCGGCAAGCTCGACCACTCGGCGCTGTGCCGGGCGATCGAGATCATGTCGAACCATGAGATCGCAAAAAGCGTGAAATAAGCGTGAAATAAGCGCGCGACGTAGACCTAGCCTCACCCGCCCGGGCCCTGCGCCCGGGTCTTGCCTTGCCTTCCGGACCCCACATGCTTGCCACCGACGCCACCGCCGCCCTGCTGTCGCCCCAGCGACAGGGCAGCCTCCCTGACCTCCGCGATTCCCGCCACGCGCGCACGCTGCTGCGCGACCTGTTCGATACCGCCGTGGCGTCCGTCAGCGCCGCCCACTGCCTGCCGCCGCACCTGCCGTCGCCGCCGAAGGGCCGCACCGTGGTGATTGGCGCGGGCAAGGCCGCCGCCGCGATGGCGCAGGCCGTGGAGGCGCACTGGCAGGGCGAGCTGTCGGGGCTGGTGGTCACGCGTTACGGCCATGGCGCCGACTGCCGGCGCATCGAGGTGGTGGAAGCCGCCCACCCGGTACCCGACGCCGCCGGCCAGCGCGCCGCCCAGCGCATGGTCGAGGCCGTGCAGGGACTGACCGCCGATGACCTCGTACTCTGCTTGATTTCCGGCGGCGGCTCGGCGCTGCTGGCGGCGCCGGCCCCTGGCCTGACGCTGGAAGACAAGCAGGCGGTCAACAAGGCGCTGCTGCGCAGCGGCGCGAGCATCGGCGAGATGAACTGCGTGCGCAAGCATCTCTCGGCGCTCAAGGGCGGCCGGCTGGCGCTGGCCTGCGCGCCGGCGCGCGTGGAGACGCTGCTGATTTCCGATATTCCTGGCGATGACCCGACCCTGATCGCCAGCGGCCCCACGCTGCCGGACGCCACCACCTGTGCCGACGCGCTGGCGGTCATCGCCAAATACCAGATCGAGGTGCCCGCCAACGTGCGCCGGCACCTGGAGAGCGGCGCCGGCGAGACGCCCAAGCCCGGCGATGCGCGCTTTGCCGGCCACCGCAGCGTCACGCTGGCCAGCGCCCAGCAGTCGCTCGAAGCCGCCGCGGCCCGGGCGCGCGAACTGGGCCTGACCGCGCACACCCTCTCGGACTGCATCGAGGGCGAGGCGCGCGACGTGGCCGAAGTGCACGCCGCCATCGCCCGGCAGGTGGCCACGCGCGGCCAGCCGTTCCAGAAGCCGTGCGTGATCCTGTCCGGCGGCGAGACCACTGTCACCGTGCGCGGCGACGGGCGTGGCGGCCGCAACGCCGAATTCCTGCTGGCACTGGCCGTGGCGCTCGACGGCCTGCCCGGTGTGCACGCCATCGCCGGCGACACCGACGGCATCGACGGCTCCGAAGACAACGCGGGGGCCCTGCTCGGCCCGGACACGCTGACGCGGGCCGGCGCCCGTGGCCTGTCGGCCCGCGCCCACCTCGACAACAACGACGGCTACGGGTTCTTCGCCGGCATCGACGATCTGGTCGTGACCGGCCCCACCCGTACCAACGTCAACGATTTCCGCGCGATCCTGATCGTCTGATGCCGGATCGCGCCGCCCCACAAGACGCACAAGAGCCCCACGGAAACAGGAAGGAGACATCATGAGACGCCAGCGCAAAGCCAAGATCGTTGCCACGCTCGGACCCGCCAGCTCGGACATCGCGGTCATCCGCCAATTGTTCGATGCCGGCGCGGACGTGTTCCGGCTGAACTTCAGCCACGGCACGCACGAGGACCATCGCGCGCGCTACGACGCCGTGCGCCAGGTGGAAGCCGAGACCGGCCGCCCCATCGCCATCCTGGCCGACCTGCAGGGCCCGAAGCTGCGCATCGGCACCTTCGCGGTGGGCAAGGTGGCGGTCAAGGCCGGCGATAGCTTCGTGCTCGACAGCGACCCCACGCCCGGCGATGCCACGCGCGTCTACCTGCCGCACCCGGAGCTGTTCCGCGCGGCCAGCGCCGGGCAGTCGCTGCTGATCGATGACGGCAAGGTGCGGCTCAACATCGTGTCCGTGGCGAGCGGCAGCATCACCACGCGTGTGGCCAACAACGGCACGCTGTCCGACCGCAAGGGCGTGAACGTGCCGGACGCGGTGATCCCGATCCCCGCGCTGACCGAGAAGGACCGCCGCGACCTGGCCTTCGCGCTGGAGCTGGGGGCGGACTGGATCGCGCTGTCCTTCGTGCAGCGGCCCTCGGACATCGCCGAGGCGCGCGAGATTATCGGCACGCGCGCAGGCGTGCTGTCCAAGATCGAGAAGCCGGCGGCACTGCAACAGCTGGAAGAGATCGTGCGCGTGTCCGACGCGGTGATGGTGGCGCGCGGCGACCTCGGCGTGGAACTGCCGCCCGAGCGCGTGCCGGGCGTGCAGAAGCGCATCCTGCGCATCTGCCGCCAGCTCGGCAAACCCATCGTCATCGCCACGCAGATGCTGGAATCGATGATCGACTCGCCGGTGCCCACGCGCGCCGAGGCCTCGGACGTGGCCAGCGCGATCTACGACGGCGCCGACGCGGTGATGCTGTCCGCCGAATCGGCCAACGGCCGGCATCCGGTACCGGCGGTATCGATGATGGACCGGATCATCACCGAGGTGGAGCAGGACCCGCTGTACCGCAATATGATCGATGCGCAGCACGAGGCGCCGCTTTCCACGCGCCAGGATGCGATCTGCGCGGCGCTGCGCGAGGTCACGCAGATCATTGGCGCGCGGGCCACGGTGACGTACACGTCGTCTGGCGCCACAGCACTGCGCGCCGCGCGCGAGCGGCCGTGCGCGCCCATCGTCAGCATCACGCCGAATCTTGAGATTGCACGGCGGCTGGCCATGGCCTGGGGGATTCATTCGACGGTCAGCCCGGACGTGCAGAGCGTGGACGAGATGGTGGAAGCCGCCACCCGCGCGGCCCTGGTGGAAGGCTACGCGGCGCCGGGCGACCAGATCACCATCGCGGCGGGCATGCCGTTCGGCCAGGGCGGCACCACCAACCTGCTGCGCGTGGCCGAAGTCGGCACCGAGGTGGCGGGCAGCCTGGACGCGGACCTCGGCATCGGCGGCGCGCTGCGCCAGCCGGCGGCGGTCTGAGGGCCCGCTGAGGGCCACTAAGGGATGTGCCTGACGGTGGATGGCTGACATCTACCGTCGGGCGCCATTGCTATACTGCTCCGACATATGGCGGCCCCACGCGGCCGCCGCCATTCAAGATATGACGGAGCCCTCATGCGTCTCGACGACGAAGCCGAAAGCCAGAATGTGGAAGACCGCCGTGGCGGCGGATTTGGCGGCGGAGGCTTCCCCATCGGCGGCAAGTCCATCGGTATCGGCACCATCGTCATCGCGCTGGCGGCCTCGTATTTCTTTGGGATCGATCCGTCGCTGATTTTCCAGGGCGCCTCGGTCATCCAGGGCCAGCCGCAGCAGGCGCCGCAGTCCCAGGCGCACCGCCCGCCGGCCACCGACCAGCTCACCGTGTTCACGCGCAAGGTGCTCGGCAATACCGAGCGCACATGGGAGCACATCTTCGAGACCGACCTGAACCGCCGCTACGCGCCGCCCACGCTGGTGCTGTTCTCGGGCGCCACGCCCACGGCGTGCGGCACCGGGCAGTCGGCGATGGGGCCGTTCTACTGCCCGGGCGACCAGAAGGTCTATATCGACCTGGCCTTTTATGACGAACTGCGCAAGCGCTTCGGCGCGAGCGGGGACTTCGCCCAGGCATACGTGATTGCCCACGAGATTGGCCACCATGTGCAGAACCTGCTTGGGGTGTCCGCCAAGGTAGACGCCGCGCGCCGCCGCATGGGCGAGGCGCAGGCAAACCAGTTGTCCGTCCGCATGGAATTGCAGGCCGACTGCCTGGCCGGCGTCTGGGCCGCGACGGCGCAAAAGGCCAATCAGGCACTGCTGGAGGCGGGCGATGTGGAAGAAGGGCTGAAAGCCGCCGCCGCGATTGGCGACGACCGCCTGCAACGGCAGGCGCAGGGCTACGTGGTGCCGGAGGCGTTCACCCATGGCACGAGCGAACAACGCGTGCGCTGGCTCAGGCAGGGGCTGACCACGGGGGATATCCGCAAATGCGACACGTTTGCGGCGAAGAAGTTATAAGGCCGCGCTGAGTTGTGCAGGGAAAAATCACCTGCCGGGCGGAGAGAGAGAAGGAGGAGGTCGGCCGGCAGGTGGGAGAGAAAACTGTCGCGGCCACCTAAGTGGCCGCGTTGTCCGTCAGGACTGGCTACGCTCAGACGCGATAGTTGTAGCCATACAAATCGCCATTGCGCGAGTTGTCGAGCGGGCTGGCGGAGATTTCGCCGCTGAACGCACGGCTGCCTTCGCTGAAGCTGTCGAACTTGCCTTGCCGGGTGCCTTCGCCGTACGGGTTGAACGGGCCCTGGCGGGCGCCATCCGTGAACGTGTCGTACGGGCCGGTCTTCGCGCCGTCCGTGTAGACATCGAACCTGCCGGTGCGCAAGGCATCGGCATAGACGTCGAACTTGCCAGCCTTGCTGGTGGCGGCCGGCGCGGCCATGGCCGCGGTTGACGCTGCGAATGCGGCGAACACAAGGGCGCCGCCAAGGATATGTTTGGCGTTCATCTGGGACTCCTTCAACTGATTCACTGCTTTTTTATGTAGACAGCTGAACTGCTGCCCGGATGAACAATCTGCGTTGCCATCTGAGCACGGAGTGAAGGTTAGAGGGTCGGCCGTCAACGAGAAATACCGCTGCGACGAATGGTGCGTTGCACGCCGTGAAACGCCGGACCTGCCGATGAACGGTGGCCGCGGGGCGCGACTGGCGGGGTGCCAGCCGCGTTGACCGGTCAATCCTGGGCGGATGACCGGTGGCTCAGCGCGAAGTCAGCGCGGGATCAGAGCGTGAACTGGCCGCTGGCCTCGGGCTGGAAGGCCACTTCCAGCACGGTCACGCGTTGCTGGCGGCCGTCCGGCAGGCGGTAGTCCACGGTCTGGCCGGCGCGGGCGCCGAGCAGCGCCTGCCCCACCGGGGACAGCACCGAGAGGCGGCCGGCGGCCAGGTCGGCATCGTCCGGATAGACCAGCGTCCAGTCGCGCGGCGCGGGCTCCCCTTCCAGCGCGCAGACCACGCGGGAGTTCATCGTCACCACGTCCTTGGGAATGGCGTCCGGCGGCACGATAGCCGCGCGCGTCAGCAGCGCGTCCAGCATTTCGTCGAGTTCGGCGGTGGCGGCGCGGCTGGCGATGCCTTCCAGGCGCGTCACGTCCAGCTCGGTCAGGTACAGGGTGGGGGCGTTGCTGGAAACGCCGGTGGACTTGGCCATGGCAAAGGTCTCTCTCGCAAGGCGGCGGCCGGACGCAGATTCAGGCGCGCGGCGGCCAGGGTGTCAGGAATTCAATGGCCGGCGCGATGTGGCGACGCCGGCAGGATGGATGCTGCGGTGACTCGGGCCCGGTTCGGCGCCGGGCCCGCTTGTTGGGGGTCGGTCAGGCCGGGAACCGGGCGGGATCAAGCGGGGCGTTGATCCGGCGGTCGATGCTGCGCATGGCGATGGGCGCCACCAGCGCGCACGCACCCGCCGGCCGCTGGAAGCGGACCATGGCGAATGCTGCGAGAGGCCGGTGACGAGACATCGTGAGAATGATCTGAGATGCAGGGGTTACGAACGGCCATGCTAGCACAGCCGTCCGCGGGCGCGCGCCGAGGGTGTACCCTATGCGTTGCATTGATATGCATTCATACAATTGAGCGCATCACATCAATGCCGTGGATGACATTCGCAGGCTGCTCCTTCGGCCGCCTGCTGGAGGTTCTGGAGAATCCCGCACTCGCTGGCCGGATGCGGGTTCGGGTTCTCGCAGGTATGCCGCAGCGCACGCAACTGCCCTTCCAGCGCTTCCAGCGCCACGCGCTGGGCGTGGATCTGGTCGATCTGGCGGTCGAGCAATGTGTCGATATCGCCACACGCCATCGCCGGGTTGCGCTGGAAATCACGCAGCCGCCGCACATCGGACAGGCTCATGCCCAGCGAACGGCAATGGCGCACGAAGTTGAGCTGTACGAGGTGCGGGTCGCCATAGCGGCGATAGCCGTTGTCCTCGCGCTGCGGGGCGTCGAGCAGCCCCTCGCGTTCGTAATAGCGGATGGTCTCGACGTCGCAGCCGCTGTGGCGGGACAGTTCGCCGATACGCATGGTCTGGTCCTCCGGGTTCGGAAATCCCTGTAGCGAATACAGGGTTGCCGAGGCAGTGTAGGCGATTTGGCGTCAGGTTGCTGCCGGGCCACCGACCCCAGCCCCCTGCGGTAGAATCGACGCCAATGTCGTCCCCTCCGTCACACCGCCCTGTGCAACCGCTTCGGCTCCTGCTGATGATCGTGCTGCTTGCCTTCCTGCCGTTGCAGGCCTGGGCAGGCGTCAGCACGCCAGTGGCCCAGGCGGAGACGTCGATGCATGCGGTGGTGATGGCCGCCGACCCCGTGCTGGCGGACCAGGCCGACTTCGCCGCTCCGGACGCCCCAGCCGAGCCGGGCCTGCCGATGCCGGCCGACAACGCCGAGCCCTCGCCGCCTGGCGCCGACTTCGCCGAACAGCTGCTGCCCGCGCCGATGCCGCGCGTGGCCGCCCCACCTGTG
>NZ_CAJPVH010000029.1 GCF_905397395.1 Cupriavidus campinensis | reverse complement strand
GCCTGCCTGACCGTCCAGGTAGCTCTGGATAACTGTCAGCCTGAACTGCTCCGAGTACCGATACATGAAAACACCCCAAAAGTTGGTGTCCAACTTTTGGGGTGCAGTTCATCGCAGCGGGCGTCTTTTTTTTGCCTTACGGCTTCAGCCCCAGCCCCTGCCCCAGCCCCTGCCGGTACGCCACCGCGTACGGCAGCTTGCCGGGCTTGGCCGACCCCACCGGCTGCGAGAGCGCGGTGAACTCGGTCTCGTTCAGCGTGGTCAGGCCGCCCAGTTGCGCGGCGGTCTTGCCGTTGCTGACCACGGCGTCCTGCGCCAGCGCCACCATGGCGGCCGAGGCGCGGTGCACGGCGTCGAGGTAGCTCGCGGTGTCGTCCAGGTTGACTGTCTTCAGGCCCACCACGCCGCGCAGCCAATCCCCCCAGTAGAACTCGGTGAACTCGGTGGCGTCGGTCGGCTGGCTGTAGCCGATGTCGCGCGTGAAGTAGACCAGCGCGCGATACGGGTCGTTGCCGAGGCCGTTCTTGAGGCCCAGCGCGCGCGGCAGGTCAGCCGGGTAGGTCGGCTGGTTGGCGCCGTCCTTCGACCAGATCAGCTTGCGCTCGCGCAGGGTGCGGAAGAACGTGGCGCGGTTCAGCGTGGACAGGTTGTCCTGCACGCGGATCCACATCTTCGACTGCGCGCCGCCCGTGTCGGCGTCCCAGATCGACGTGAACGAGTGGTGCCCGTCGGTCAGGTACGGCTCGCCGTACGGCCCCACCACCAGCGTCTTCATGTCGGCCGGCTTGTTGCCGACCGCCTTGGTGCAGGTGAAGGAGGCGAGGTCGCTGAGGCGGGACGTGGCCGCATCCCAGGTGCTGGTCTTGCTCTGGCCGTTGGTCTCGCAGGCGTCGTCGAACTTCTTGATCGGGTCCGCGGCGTAGCGCCCGAGCTTGTAGTAGATCTGGTCGCGGCCGATGGCCGGCTGCGTGGGGCGCAGATCGGCCAGCGTGACGAGGATGTTCTGCCCTGCAGTGGCCGACAGATAGGTCGAGACCGGCGTCGGCGTGGCCATCGGCGCGCACACGGCGGGAAGCTGTCGCGTGCTGCCCGGCACCTGCCGGAGCTGGTACGCGAGGTTCTTGCTCACCGGCAGCCAGGTCAGGCCGAGCGATTGGGACTGGCCGGCCACGGTGGCCTGCCACGTGCCCGAGACCAGCCCGTTGGCGGCGGCCCCGCCGGCGCGGTTGTAGGCCAGCGTCACGTCCACGGGGATGTTGTCCGCGGCGAGCGTGGTACCGGCCACCGAGACGATGTTGCGGCGCGTACGGCCCGTGGCGGCGTTGCTGTCGTCGAGTTCCGGCTCGGCGCAGACCCAGTCGCCATCGATGCCATTGGCGGCGACGGCCGCGGCCGTGCGCACGACCCAGCTACCGGTGGGCGCCGTGGCGCTGGCGCCGGTTTCATCGACGAACAGCGCCACCTGACCCTGCTGGCGGCCTACGAACAGGCGGCCGACCGTGCTGCCGCCCAGCGTCAGCGCGAAGGCGCCGGGATAGCGCGACTGGTCGGTATCGGCCGCCAGCTTGCCCGACTGGCCACCGGCGCAGTCGGCGCTATAGCCCAGCCCGGCGCAGACGCGCACGCTGCCATCCGCGCCGATATTGAGCTGGCCCGCGCTGGCGGCATCGCCGGTCTGGCGCAGGTAGCTGTAGGTGCCGGCGATGTCGGCCAGCTGCGCGCCACGGTTGCCGGCCGAGATATAGCCCTGCAGCAGGGCGCCGTTGCCGGCCTTGACGTTGGGCACCTGGCCCAGCGCGCCGGAGAGCACGCCGTCGTCGAGCGTGAAGCGGAAGGTGATGGAGGCGGCGGCGGCAGCCAGTGCTGCCGGCACGTCGGTGCCGCTGGCGGCGAGGCCGGTCACGCGGTAGGTGCCGTCTTCCAGCACGTACTGGCCCACCAGCGCCCCGGCCAGGCCGAAGCGGGAATCGAGGAAGCGCAGGGTGAGCTGGCCGGCGGCGGGTTTGTCGAGTTCGACGGACACCGTGTCACCAAAGCTGACCGCGCCGACATACAGCGATCCGCCCGACAGCGGCTGCACCGACGCCGGCTGCGTGGTGCCGCCATTTCCGCCGTTGCCACCATTGCCGCCATTCGCGGCGCTGCCGTTGTCATCGTCGCCGCCGCAGGCGCCCAGCGCCAGCGTGGCCGAGATCAGCACGGCAAAGGCTGCCTGCCTGGTCCTCTTTCCCATGATTTCCCCTGTTCGTTGTTGTTGTCGATAAGTGCCGAGGGCGGCACGTAGTCGCGCGCCAGTCTAGGCAGCGGCTGTGACACTCCCATGACAGCGCCGGTGGCGTGGATTTCGCCTAGAGTGGCTAGATCGGAACCGCTGGAGCGATGCGATGGGCTACGAATCGACAGGCATGCACCGGGGCCGGCGCAGGGTGCTGGGGGTGATGGGGCTGGTGGCCGTGGCAGGCGCGCTACCGGCGATGGCGCAGCAGCAGGCGGCCAAATCGAAGATCGGCGTGATTGGCTCGGGGCGCATCGGCGGCACCGTGGGCGGCCTGTTCGTCAAGGCCGGGCACCCCGTGATGTTCTCCTCGCGCCACCCGGAGTCCCTGAAGAGCCTGACCGATTCGCTCGGCCCGCTGGCGCAGGCCGGCACGGTGGCGCAGGCGGTGGCCTTCGCCGATGTGCTGCTACTGGCCGTGCCCTACGGCGCCGTGCCCGAGGTGGGCCAGCAGAATAAGTGGCAGGGCAAGATCGTGCTCGATGCCACCAATGCGGTCTCGCCGCGTGACGGTGCGATCGTGGAGGAGGTGAAAGCCAACGGCATCGGCGCGACCACGGCCAAGTACCTGGCCGGCGCGCGGATCGTGCGCGTGTTCAACTTCACCGGTGCAGGGGAATTCGCCCGCGAGAGCCATCGCCAGGGCGCGCTGATGGCGGTGCCGATGGCCGGCGACGACGCAGCCGCACTGGCCGTGGCCGCGCAACTGGTGCGCGAGGCAGGGTTCGAACCGGTGGTGGTGGGCGGCCTGTCGACGGCAGACCGCTTCGCGCCGGGTGGCAAGCTGTTCCGCCAGATGGGATCGGCGGACGCTTTCCGGCGCGCGATGGCGGAGTGACAGTGGTGGAGTAACGGCCAGGGCGTGAGGAAAATCAGCGCCGCCGCCACTCCATGGCGACCATCGACGGGGCAAAGCCGAGTTGGCCGAAGAAGGCGGCTTCCGAGGAGCGTGCCGCGCGCAACACCCAGACGATGTCGGGATCATTGCCCATGACCTGGCGCACCAGCGCCCGGCCGATGCCGCGCCGGCGGTGCTGCGGCGCCACGGCCACCATCGAGATGTAGCCGTTGGCGATGTCGTCGCACAGCGCCCGGGCGAAGCCGATCACCTCGCCTTTCTCCACGGCCACGGCCACGCGTTGGGAATTGGCGATCAGTTGCGCGAAGCGTTCCGCATTGCCGACCTGTTGCTCCCAACCGTTGGCGGCCAACAGACGCCTGGCCGCCTCGATCTCTGCGGGCAACGGGTTACGGATTTCCATCGACGGCTCCTCCTGCCAGATACCATGTCGCGTGCCGTACCCCCAACCAAAGTGGGGAGCGCAGCGGCGTTTGCGCCACGAAGCTGCGATGTGCGGCGCGAATGGCGACAGAGTGTAGCGAAGCGGATGTGGATGCGTCAAACAATGCACGGTGCAATGCGCACAAGCGTTCGTATTCCCACGCAACGCGATCGAATGCCGCCACGGCGCGATGCCGCGCGGTATGATGGTTGCCATGAACGCCTCGATCTTCTCTTCCGCCCATCCGGCCGATCAGTTGGCCGAGTTCTCTGACGCGGACAGCGCGCTGGCGCGCATTCGCGAGATCTACGACGGCTCGGTCGCCGCCGTGCGCGCGCGTTTCGACGCCTTCGCGCAGGGCAAGCCCCTCCCATCGGCGGCCCACGCGTGCTACCCGTACCTCGGCATCTCGGTCAACCTCGAAACCATGGTGACCGACAGCCGCCCTTCGTGGGGTACGGTAGCCTACCCCGGCGTCTACGGCACCACGGTCACGCGGCCGGACCTGCTGTGCGACTACTACCGCGACCAGATCGAGCGCCTGATGCGCTATCACCGCGTGCCGGTGGTGGTTGGCCTGTCGCGCCGTCCAATCCCGTTGCCGTTCGTGATCGAAGCCTCGACCACCGACATCAGCTACACCCAGGCGCGCGAGCTGGAAGCCTCCTTCGTGCTGCCCGAGCTGAGCCGCATCGACGACTCCATCGCCAACGGCACCTACGAGCCCACGCCGGGCGAGGCCTGGCCGCTCTCGCTGTTCTCCGCGGAGCGCGTGGACCTGGCCCTGCAGCGGCTCTACCACTACACCGGCACGGCGCCGCAGCACTTCCAGCGCTTTGTCCTGTTCACGAACTATCAGCGTTATGTCGATGAGTTCGTGGCGCTGGGCCGCTCGCTGATGTCCGGCGATGGCGGCGACGGCTACGTGCGCTTCATCGAACCGGGCGACGTGACCCAGAACCTTGGCGACAGCGAACCCGACGACGCCACCCGCCCGCGCGCGCTGCCGCAGATGCCGGCCTACCACCTCGTGCGCGAGGACAAGCTCGGCGTCACGCTGGTCAATATCGGCGTCGGGCCGTCGAACGCGAAGACGATGACCGATCACCTCGCCGTGCTGCGTCCGCATTGCTGGCTGATGGTGGGCCACTGCGGCGGCCTGCGCCGCTCGCAGCAGCTTGGCGACTACGTGCTGGCCCACGCCTATGTGCGTGATGACCACGTGCTCGACCACGACCTGCCGCCATGGGTGCCCGTGCCGCCGATCGCCGAGATCCAGGTGGCGCTGCAGGAAGCCGTCGCCCGCATCACTGGCCTGTCCGGCAACGAGATGAAGACGCGCATGCGGACCGGGACGGTGGTGTCGACCGATGACCGCAACTGGGAGTTGAAGTCGAAGTCGCTCTACGCGCGCTTCAACCAGTCCCGCGCGATCGCCATCGACATGGAAAGCGCGACGGTCGCCGCCAATGGCTTCCGGCTGCGCGTGCCCTACGGCACGCTGCTATGCGTGTCCGACAAGCCCTTGCATGGGGAGTTGAAGCTGCGCGGCATGGCCAATACGTTCTATCGGCAGCGCGTGAGCCAGCATATGACGATCGGCCTCGAGGCGATCCGTATCCTGCGGGAGAACGGCGTGGAAGAGCTCCACTCGCGGAAGTTGCGCAGCTTCGACGAGCCGGCCTTCCGCTGAGGCTTGCCACCCCGCTCCGGGCGGAGCGGGGCGTCCAACATCAGAACCGGTAACCCACGCCGGCGCTGAACAGCCACGGATCGAGCTTGACCGTGGAAACCTTCACGCCGCCGGCATACACGTTGCTGGAGATCCACACCTTCTTGGCGTCCACGTTCAGGAACCAGTTCTTGGTGAGCTTGTAGTCCATGCCGATCTGCAGGGCCGGGCCCACGCTCCAGCGGTCCAGGTTCAGCGTGTTGCCGGCGATGTCCGCGCCGTAGATGCGCGTGGCGTTCACGCCCGCGCCGATGTACGGCCGGAACGTGCCGTTCGGGATGAAGTGGTACTGGAGCAGCAGGCTGGGCGGCAGGTGCTTGAACGTGCCGATCTTCTGGCCATCGAGCGAGACGTCCTGCTTCTGCGGAATCGTCAGCACCAGTTCGGCGGCGATGTGCGGCACGATGAAGTACGTGATGTCGACTTCCGGAATCCACTTGTTGTTGACGTGGATGCGGTCCGACGCGCCCACGCCGCCCACTGGATCAGACTTGTTGGACATGTCGAGGAAGGTGCCGCGCATGCGGACCATCCAGTTGCCCTGGGCTTCCTCGGCAGCCATGGCTGGGGCCGCGAACGCGGCGGAGGCCGCCAGCGCGGCCAGGGTGGTGCAGAGTGTCTTGCGAGTGAGGGAGAAGTTGGTCATGTTGGTATGCACAGGCGAGGAAAAACTGTGCGGCCAGTGTGGCCTTTGCCTCCCATCCCCATCTTGACCCAGCGCAAGTTGCGCGGCCCCGCGTGGCGGCCGCGCGACAGCCGATGATCCCGGGCGTCTGCCCGCTCCCGTTCTATTTACATGCGGATTTATTCGTGGCGCCCGCGTGGCGCGGCCCGTACGCTGTGCGCACGTGGTGAATGCATCGCGCATGTCGTGGGCGTCCGCAAGGACGTCTTTCCGGGTGTGCCCCGTGGGGGCGGGGCACACCGGTTTTCTCCACGGCGGCGGAGCGCAGTTGGCCTCGCTCCGCCTCAGGCGGCCTGCGCTTCCTGGCTGGCGCGCCCGATGTGCCGGTTCACGCCGCACACTACCGCGCGCAGGGACGCCGTGACGATGTTCGCATCCACACCCGCGCCGAAGCCCGTGGGCGAGTCGCCGACGCGCACTTCCACATAGCAGGCCGCGCGCGCATCGGCGCCGGCGGTCAGGGCGTGCTCGTGGTAGTCCATCACTCGCACCGGCAGGCCCAGGCCGCGTACGAAGGCGTCGACCACGGCATCGATCGGGCCGTTGCCCGCGCCGCGCGCCCGCACCGGCTGGCCATCGCGTACCAGTTCCACCTCGATCTCCACGCTGGCGTTGCTGGCCTCGCTCGTCGAGACCATGCGATGCGAGACATAGTGCAGCGGCGCGTCCACGTCGAGGTACTCGCGCCGGAACAGCGCGTAGAGGTCGTCGGCGCTCGCTTCCAGGCCGGTTTCATCGGTCATCGCCTGTACGGCGCGGCTGAATTCGATCTGCAGCCGGCGCGGCATAAAGATGCCGTGCGCCTGCTCGAGGAGGTAGGCCATGCCGCCCTTGCCGGACTGGCTGTTCACGCGGATCACGGCGTCATAGCTGCGGCCGAGGTCGGCCGGGTCGATCGGCAGGTAGGGCACTTCCCAGATCGCGTCCGGCTTCTGCTGGGCGAAGCCCTTGCGGATGGCGTCCTGGTGCGAGCCGGAAAACGCCGTGAAGACGAGATCGCCGACATACGGATGGCGCGGATGCACGGGCAGCTGGTTGCAGTGCTCCACGCACTGGCGCACTTCGTCAATATCCGAGAAATCGAGTTCCGGCGCCACGCCCTGGGTGTAGAGGTTCAGCGCCAGCGTGACCAGATCGACGTTGCCGGTGCGCTCGCCGTTGCCGAACAGGCAGCCTTCCACGCGGTCCGCGCCGGCCATCACGGCCAGCTCGGCGGCGGCCACGGCGGTGCCACGGTCATTGTGCGGATGCACGGACAGCGCGATGTGCTCGCGCCGCGCCAGATGGCGATGCATCCATTCCACCTGGTCCGCGAACACGTTGGGCGTGCTGCATTCCACGGTGGTCGGCAGGTTCAGCACCATCGGGCGGGCGGCGGACGGCTCCCACACGGCCGAGACCGCGTCGGAAACCTCGAGCGAGAAATCGAGTTCGGCCAGGCTGAAGGTCTCGGGCGAATACTCGTAGGTCCAGGCGGTCTCCGGCATCGCATCGGTCAGTTCGCGGATCAGGCGCGTGCCGCTCACGGCCACCTCGCGGATCTCCTCGCGCGAGGCATTGAAGACGATGCTGCGCCACGCCGGCGCGATCGGGTTGTACAGGTGGATGGTGGCCTGGCGCGCGCCGCGTACCGACTCCACGGTGCGCCGGATCAGGTCCTCGCGCGACTGGGTCAGCACCACGATGTTCACGTCGGCCGGAATCCGGTCTTCCTCGATCAGCATGCGGACGAAGTCGAAATCGGTCTGCGAGGCCGACGGGAAGGCCACCTCGATCTCCTTCAGCCCCACCTTCACGAGTTGCTCGAAGAAGCGCAGCTTGCGTGCGGGGTTCATCGGCTCGATCAGGGCCTGGTTGCCGTCGCGCAGGTCGGTGCTCATCCAGCGCGGGGCGCGCGTGATCTGGCGCGACGGCCAGGTGCGGTCAGGCAGGTTGACGGTGGTGGCGGGGCGGTACTTGGCGGCGGGATTGCGCAACATGGGTGTTCTCCTTCCTCGCGGGAAGATGCGACAGGCAAAAATCAAAAAATCGGGGAAAAAACGGAAAAACGGTGGCGATAGACGGCTGCCGAACTGCCACGGGGCGCTAGGCCCGGCAACCGGTCGGTAGGTCTAGTAGCAGCGAGGAGGGGGATGCGGCCAGGCCGCGGCGCGACAGCCGGCCAGCCCGCGCCACGCACGCGCGCACGGCGGCATCGATGCGCAGAGCATCGGCGGCGTGGCGGAGGAGGAGGGCGGTAGCGTGCATCGTGCGCGAAAAGGGTAAGCCGTCAGCGTAGTCGAATTCCGCACTTGGCGTCAACCGCTTGCCGTAGACCGGGGATGACCTCATCCCGATATGTGGGGTGCCGCTCAGTCCTCTGGCCAGTACATCGGCTGGCGGATCGCGCCTAGTCTCCTAGCACGGGAACGGGACATTACAACAGAAGGGGACAAACCATGACGACAGGTCGATGGATTTCCTGGCTCGCCTGCGCGGCCACGGTGGCGCTGATGGCAGCCTGCGGCGGCGGCGGCGGGTCCAGTGGGGGAGGCACCACGCCAACGGGCACCACCGGCAATGGCGGTAGCGGCGGCAACGGCGGTAGCGGTGGGAATGGCGCGACGGCTGCCAAGTCGTACACGGTGGTAATGAGCCAGACGTCCGGCCAGGTCTCGGTGGGCAGCTCGATTTCGCTGACCGCGTCAGTGGTAGACAACAACGGCAACGACGTCACCGGCAACACCAGCTTCGTCTGGACCTCGTCGAACAGTTCGGTAGCGGCCGTGGGCAACGGTACGGTGCCGGGCAGCGGCGTGGTGACCGGCGTGGGTACCGGCACCGCCACCATCAGCCTGCTGGCCACCGTTACCGGCGCCAGCAACGCCACCACGGCGTTGCCGCAGGTCTCGGCCATCATCACGGTGGTCGCGCCCGGCACACGTACCTACAGCCTGGCGCTGCCGTACCCGGTGTTGTCGATGACTGACGGCCAGGTGCTGCCCGTCACCGCGTCCCTGATCGACAGTGACGGCGCGGACCGCTCCACGGCCGGCAGCGGCTGGAACTGGAGCAGCAGCACGGCGGCCGTGCAGGTCACCGGCGCGGTCAACGTGGGCATGCTGCGCGGAGTGAATGCGTCCGATACCGTCGCGCAATCGGTGGTCTCGGTCTCGGTCACGGCGCCGGACAACTCGGTGCTGACCGGCGCCTTCCTGGTGTCGGTGGCCAAGGCCGGCGTGGCCAGCTACCGGTTGGTGCTGTCGCAGAACGGCGCCCAGATCAATGCGCTGAACGTGCTGAACGGCTATCCGCAGGTCTATGCGTCGAAGGTGGTGCGCAATGACGAGAGCGATGTCACGCCGGACTTCAACGGGCTCTGGACCTTCACCACGACCTCGCCGTCGCTGGCGGTGCTGCCGGATGGCGCCACGCGCCTGACCACGGTCAGCACAAGCCGGCCGAATGGTGCGTCGCCGCTGCAAAGCGTGCTCGCCGAGTTCGCCAGCAGCCTGACGCTGGCCGCCACGCCGCGCGCCACCCTGCTCGTCACCGAGCAGCCGACCTGGGCGCTGGTCTACAACGGCCCGCAGCCGCTGGTGGTGCCGCCGGGTATCGGGGCCACGATCGCGGTGCATCTGCTCCATCGCGGCATCGACGAAGGCATCTCGCCGTGCTTCGGCAGCTGGGCGTGGTCCACCGCCAGCAGCAATATCATCCTGAACCAGGTGGTCATCGCGCCGAACTCGGCATCGATCACGCCGCTCGCCAACGGGCCGTTCACGGTTACCGCGCGCTGCACGGCTGGGCCCGAGGCGATGCCCGTGTCGATCACGCTGGCCGGCGTGGTGCAGTAAATCGGCTGGACGACGAAACCCGCCGCGCTTCCCGCGCGGCGGGTTTTTCTTTGCCCGTTGCCGATGCGGGATGAGTGTGGGCGTACCCGTTTCTGCGTGGATCGGGCGGGCTGGGAAGGGCGAGCGTACCCGTTTCTGCGTGCAGAGATCCGGGCCTGGAAAGCAAAAACGGCGGTCGCCAGGACCGCCGTTCTTTGTCGGGATGTTCGCCGTGCCGTCAGGATTTGCGCACGAACCGGATGATCTGCTCGTTGTCCGGCGGGGCCGAGGCCGCAGATGACGTATTCGACCCGCACGTGCCGCAGCCGCTGTTCGTCTCGCATCCGGAGGCGCAACCCGCCGCCGCCTGCGGCGCCAGGCGCCGCGCCAGCCATCCGCGCCAGCCCGTTGCGGCGGCGCCGCCCAGGCGCACGGCCAGGGTCGCCTTCACGCGTTCGCGCGTGCGCGGCATGTAGCGGCCCGTCACGTGGACCGCGCAAGCCGTCACGATCAGCGCGACCACCAGGATTTCGAAGGCGTGATAGAGCGTCATGGCCGTTGGACCCAAGTCGGTGCCGCCAGTTTCAACCTCGTCTCAACCAAATGCCAGCGCCGCGCGATATGTGACGAACGACGCGAGGTAGGCCAGCCCGGTCAGGTAGGCCGCAGAAGCCGCCATCACCGCCCAGGAATTGGTCTCGCGCCGGATCACCGCCAGCGTGGAAATGCACTGCGGCGCAAACACGTACCACGCCAGCAGGGACAGCGCCGTGGCCAGCGACCACTGCGCGGCAATCATCGGCGCCAGCTGCACGGCTACCGCGTCATCGCTGCCCGAGAGCGCATAGACCGTGGCGAGTGCGCCAACCGCCACTTCGCGTGCGGCCAGACCCGGTACCAGCGCGATGCAGATCTGCCAGTTGAAGCCGATCGGCGCGAACACGTGCTCCAGCGCGCGCCCCAGCATGCCGGCGAAGCTGTAGTCAATGGCAGGCAGCGTGGCGCCTTCCGGCGGCGACGGGAACGTGGCCAGGAACCACAGCAACACGGTCAGCGTCAGGATCACCTTGCCCACGCGCGACAGGAAGATCCGGGCACGCTCCCACAGGCCAATGGCGATGTCGCGCGGATTCGGAATCCGGTACGACGGCAGTTCCATCAGCAGCGGATGGTCGGTGCGGTCACGGCGGAAGAACTTGAGCACATAGGCCACCACCAGCGCGCTGACGATGCCCGCCACGTACAGCGCGAACAGCACCAGGCCCTGCAGGTTGAACAGGCCCGCCACGGTGCGTTCGGGGATGAATGCGCCGATCAGCAGCGCATACACGGGTAGCCGCGCCGAGCAGGTCATCAGCGGCGCCACCAGGATGGTGGTCAGCCGGTCGCGCGGGTCCTGGATGGTCCGCGTGGCCATGATCCCCGGAATCGCGCAGGCGAAGCTCGACAGCAGCGGGATGAACGAGCGCCCCGAGAGCCCCGCGCCCATCATCAGGCGGTCCAGCAGGAACGCGGCGCGCGGCAGGTAGCCCGACTCCTCCAGCGTGAGAATGAAGAGGAACAGGATCAGGATCTGCGGCAGGAACACGATCACGCTGCCCAGGCCGGCGATCAGGCCATCGACGATCAGGCTGTGCAGCAGGCCTGCGGGCAGCCAGCCGCCCACGACTTCGCCGGCCAGGTGCACGCCGGCCTCGATGCCGTCCATGAGCGGCTCCGCCCACGAGAACACGGCCTGGAACATGAAGAACAGCAGCACGGCCAGGATGACGAGGCCGGCCACCGGATGCAGGATCACGCGGTCGAGTGCGTCATCGAGCCGGGCGGTGCGCGTCGGCATGGTCACGGCGGTGTCCAGCAGGCGCTTGACCTCGGCGTGCGTGTCCAGCTCGGACATCGCCTCCACGGACTGCGGCGGCACGGGCGGGGCCGGCGGCAGCACGCCGTCGAGCAGGTCGATCAGCGCCGCGGCGCCATCGCGCTTCACGGCCACGGTCTGCACCACCGGCACGCCAAGCGCCTGCGACAGCGCGTCGCGGTCGATCAGGATGCCGCGTTTCGCCGCGGCATCGCTCATATTGAGCACCACCACCATCGGCACGCCCAGCCGGCGCAGTTCCAGCACGAAGCGCAGGTGCAGGCGCAGGTTGGTGGCATCTACCACCGAGACGATCAGGTCCGGACGCGGCTCGCCGGGGCGCTGGCCCATGCAGACCTCGCGCGTGATCGCCTCGTCCAGGCTGGCCGCGTGCAGGCTGTACGCGCCCGGCAGGTCGAGGATGCGTACGCTGCGGCCGGCCGGCGAGACGAAATGGCCTTCCTTGCGCTCGACGGTCACGCCGGCGTAGTTGGCCACCTTCTGGCGGCTGCCGGTCAGGCGGTTGAACAGTGCGGTCTTGCCGCAATTGGGATTGCCCACCAGCGCAATGCGCAGGGCGGAAGGAGGTTGTGCGACGGACATGTTGGCAGGGGGTCCTGATCGGCCTGGGGCAACGCCCTCAGGCGATACGCTGGGCGGCGGGGGCGTCGGGCTGGGCCGCCGGGGCGATGCTTGAGACGGTGGCGCTTACCACATCCACGGTAATGCGGGCCGCTTCGGCGCGGCGCAGCGCAAAGCGCGTGAAGCCGACCTGCGCCACCAGCGGGTCTTTGCCGAAGGGGCCGAATGCGATGATCTGCACCGCTTCGCCCGGCACAAAACCGAGATCGCGCAGGCGGCGCGCGATGGGATCGTTCTGGGTGGCATCGTCCACCGATTTCACAACGGCGGCCGTGCGCCGGGGCAGTTCAGACAACCGCATAGGTTTCCAGTGCGCAGGCAGGATCACCGCCCCGCGTAGGTAAATAAAAATCGTTCTCGATTGTATAGCATTCGCGCAACTTCGGCGCCGAAGCCATACCGGATCGCGGCAGAAGCCGTCCGTTTTCGTACGCGGGGGCGTTTCCTCCACGTCCGCGCGCGGGCTAGGGATTACGCCAGTATTCGCACTAATCTGGGGCCCGGGCGCCGGCATTCCATCGAATACCGCATTTGTGGTATTGGTCCGCCGGGAGGGGGGCGCTATGCTCCAGACACGCTGAACACCCCGTTCCACGCGTACTTCAGAGCCACTGGTCCTTGGACCGGTGGCTTTTTCTTTGGCGCACATTGCGCACCGGATTCTAAACGCCGGCCTGCGCGGCGGCCAGCCGGATGGTGTCGACGAAATGGTCGCGCGCCGGATGATCAGGCGCCCGCTTCCACACGCAATAGACCTCGGACGGCACCGTGGCATCGGCCAACGGCCGGAAGGTCGCCCCCGCCATGCCCGAGCGCGCAAGTGCCGCCGGCACCACAGCCACGCCCATCCCCTGCGACACCAGCGACACCACGGACAGCCAGTGGCGCATCTCGTGCCGCACCTGCGGATAGAAGCCCTGCGCCGCGCACATCTCGAAGATCCGGTTGTAGTAGTCGGGCGACGCCTTGCGCGAGAACAGCACGAAGGGCTCGCCGCGCAGATCGGTCAGCGCCACCTCGGCCCGCGCGGCCAGCGGGTGGCCTTCCGGCATGCAGCAGACAAAGGGCTCGCGATGGGCCAGCTCGGTGGCCAGTTCATCAGGCACCCGGCTGGTGTGGATGAAGCCCGCGTCGAGTTCGCCGTGTAGCAGGGCGTCGATCTGCTCCTGCGAGTTGAGTTCCGTCAACGCCACCTGGATGCCGGGGTAGCGGTGCTGGAACTCGTGCAGGCGCTGGGGCAGGCCCCGGTACAGCATCGAGCCGACAAAGCCGACGCGCAGCCGGCCCACCGCGCCCGCCTCGATCTCCCGGGCGAGCTGGCGTGCCGACTCCGCCTGCGCCAGCAGCGCCGTGGCCGACTCCCTGAACGCCCGCCCCGCCGCCGTCAGCCGCACGCCCCGGCTGTCGCGCTCGAACAGCCGCGCCCCCACCGATGCCTCCAGCTGCTGGATATTGAGCGAAAGCGGCGGCTGGGAGATCGACAGCCGCCGCGCGGCGCGGCCGAAGTGCAGTTCCTCGGCCAGCACGAGGAAATAGCGCAGGTGACGGAATTCCATGGCGATATGAATTTTGTATGGATCAAGCCAATTTTAGAATTAGACACGAATCGTCGGCGTTCGAATAATGGACCCCAAACAAGGAGACAGCCATGCCGACCAGCGCCGCCCGGATTCCGTCCGCTTCTTTGACCGATGCGCAGGATTCGTCCCGAGACATCGCCCATCCGGTGCCCGACCGGCACGGCACGAGCCTGTTCACGGCTGACCCGGACCTGCGCGCGCTGCTGCCGCTCTACCTGCCGGCCGACCTGTTCAATCACCTGCTGCCGCACCTCGAGCGCATGGGCGCGCTGGCAGGGGGCGTGCTCGATGAACTCGCCAATGTGGCGGATCACGCACCTCCGACGCTTTCTCATCGTACCCGCACCGGCCTCGATGCCCAGGCGATCCACAAGCACCCTGCCTATATAGAACTGGAGAAAGTGGCGTTCGCGGACTTCGGCCTCGCGGCGGCCTCTCATCGCGGCGGCGTGCTCGGCTGGGACAAGCCTATGCCGCCTGCGGCGAAGTACGCACTGACTTACCTCTTCGTCCAGGCCGAGTTCGGACTGTGCTGCCCGTTGTCGATGACGGACTCGCTGACCCGCACGCTGCGCAAGTTTGGCGACCCGGCGCTGGTGGAACGCTACCTGCCCAACCTGACCACGCAGGTTTTCGACGACCTGTACCAGGGTGCGATGTTCATGACCGAGCAGGGCGCCGGCTCCGACGTGGCGGCCACCGCCACGCGTGCGATTCGGGACGACAGCGTGGAGGGCGGCTGGCGGCTGGTAGGCGACAAGTGGTTCTGCTCCAACCCCGACGCCGCGCTGGCCATGGTGCTGGCCCGCATGGAGGAGCCGGACGGCACGGCCACACCGGGCATCAAGGGTGTCTCGCTGTTCCTGCTGCCGCGCACGCTGGCCGATGGCAGCGCCAACCACTATCGGATCATCCGTCTCAAGGACAAGCTCGGCACGCGTTCGATGGCCAGCGGCGAGATCCGGCTCGAAGGCGCGCACGCGTGGCTGGTGGGCGAGCCGGGCCGGGGTTTCGTGCAGATGGCGGACATGATCAACAACTCGCGGCTCTCCAACGGCGTGCGGGCGGCCGGGCTGATGCGCCGCGCGCTCACCGAGGGGCAGTTCATCGCCCGGGAACGGCGCGCGTTCGGCAAGCGGCTGGTGGACATGCCGCTGATGCGCCGCCAGCTGCTCAAGCTCACGCTGCCCACCGAGCAGGCCCGCACCATGGTGTTCCAGACCGCCGAGGCGCTGCGCCGGGCCGACGCCGGCGAGGCCGATGCCTACCCGCTGATGCGCGTGCTGACGCCGCTGATCAAATTCCGCGCCTGCCGTGACGCGCGCAAGGTCACCGGCGACGCCATGGAGATCCGCGGCGGCTGTGGCTATATCGAGGAATGGAGCGACCCGCGCCTCGTGCGCGATGCGCACCTGGGGTCGATCTGGGAGGGCACGAGCAATATCGTCGCGCTGGATGTGCTGCGCGCCATCCGCCGCGAGGGCTCGCTGCCCGTGCTCCAGGCGCATCTGGCCGGCCTGCTGGCCGATACGCCGATGCATGCCACGGCGCGCGCCACCTTCGAGCAGGCCATCGCCCGCGCCGCCGCGCTGGCCGCCCGCGCCGCCGAGGCCGGTGCCGAGGGCGACGTGCTGGCCCGGCAGGCCGCCTCCGCGCTGTACCACGTGACCAGCGCCGTGGCGATGGCGTGGGAAGCGGGCCAGATTGGCTCGGTCCGCCGCATGCGGCTGGCGCAGCTGGTGCTCGTGCACCGCGTGCTGCCGCAGGACCCGCTGGCCGGCGGCGCCGAGCCGGCATGGCTGGCCGAGACCGTCGCGCCACCCGAGGACGGTGCCATGCGCCCCGCCGGCCAACTCGACGAAATCAACGTGTTCTGACGTGTTCTGATTTGTTCCAAATAGACAAGAAAAGCCTCATCCGGAGACAACACCATGCCCCCCCAGCTTCATTGGCACCGCCGCGCGGCCCTGGCGGCCTTCACGGCGCTCGCCGCCGCCACGCTCGGCCTTGCCGCCGCGCCTGCCTTCGCCCAGAAGGACTTTCCGACCAAGCCGATCATGATGGTGGTGACCTACCCGCCGGGCGGCCCCACCGATGCGATGGCCCGCACGCTGGCCGCCGCGCTCAAGAGCAGCCTGGGCCAGCCCGTGGTGGTGGAGAACCGCGCCGGCGCCGGCGGCAATATTGGCGCGGAGGCGGTGGCGCGCGCCGAGCCGGACGGCTACACGCTGATGTTCGGCACCTCGGCGCCGCTGGCGATCAATGTGAGCCTGTATCGGAAGATCAACTACGACCCGGTGAAGAGCTTCGCGCCGGTGATCCAGATCGGCCATCTGCCGAACGTGCTGGTGGTGAACGCGAACGTGCCCGCCAGGAACGTGCAGGAGCTGATTGCATACGGCAAGGCCCATCCGGGCAAGCTGACCTATGCGTCTTCGGGCAATGGCGCGTCGTCGCACCTGGCCGGGGTGCTGTTCAACAACCTCGCCGGCACGGACTTCCAGCATATTCCGTACAAGGGCACCGGCCCGGCGCTCAATGACCTGCTGGGCGGACAGGTCAGCATGACTTTCACGGACGTGCTGACCGCGCTGCCGTTCATCAAGAGCGGCAAGGTGCGCGCGCTGGGCGTGACCACGCGCGGCCGCTCGCAGGCGCTGCCTGACGTGCCGACCGTGGCCGAGCAGGGCGTGCCCGGCTTCGACGTATCGGTGTTCTTCGGCGTGGTGGCGCCTGCCGGCACGCCGCCGGAGGTGATCCGCAAGCTCAACGTCGCCTTTGCCGACGCGCTCAAGCAGCCCGAAGTCCGCCAGACGCTGGTGGCGCAGGGGCTGGAGTTCGCGCCGTCCACCTCGCCCGAGCAGCTTGGCGGGTTTGTGAAGTCGGAAGTCACCAAGTGGCGCGCCGTGGTACAAAAGTCGGGTGCGCAGCTCGACTGACGCGTGCAAGCCATCCAAAAAATACGATAGCGAGGTAGACACCATCATGACGACGCCCCCCACTCCCGGCGCGCTGGCCGGCATCCGCGTGGTTGACTTGTCGCGCATCCTGGGCGGGCCGTTCTGCGGCCAGATCCTGGGCGACCACGGCGCCGACGTGCTCAAGATCGAGCCCCCGCAGGGCGACGACACGCGCACCTGGGGCCCGCCGTTCCGCGACGGCGTGGCGTCGTACTACTTCGGCCTGAACCGCAACAAGCGGGTGATGCGGCTGGACCTCACCGCCGATGCAGACCGCGAGGTGCTGCTGTCGCTGCTGGCCGAGGCCGATGTGATGGTCGAGAACTTCAAGACCGGCACGCTCGAGAAATGGGGGCTGGGCTACGACGTGCTGTCGCAACGCTTTCCGCGCCTGGTGCACTGCCGCGTGTCCGGGTTTGGCGCCGATGGCCCGCTGGGCGGCCTGCCCGGCTACGACGCCGCCATCCAGGCCATGGCCGGCATCATGAGCATCAACGGCGAGGCCGATGGCGACCCGCTGCGCGCCGGCCTGCCGGTGGTGGACATGGTCACCGGCCTGAATGCGGCGCTGGGCGTGCTGCTGGCGCTGCAGGAGCGCGCGCGCAGCGGGCGCGGCCAGTTCGTCGAGGCAGCGCTGTACGACTCGGGGCTCTCGCTGCTGCATCCGCACGCGGCCAACTGGTTCATGAGCGGCAAGACGCCCACACGCACCGGCAACGCCCATCCCAATATCTACCCGTACGACACGGTGGCCACGGCCACGGCCCCGATCTTCCTGGCCGTGGGCAACGATCGCCAGTTCCGCATCCTGTGCGAGCACCTTGGCATGCCCGTGCTGGCCGATGACGAACGCTACGCCACCGCCGGCGCACGCTCTGTCAATCGGAATTCTCTGAAAGTGGAACTGGAAGCCCGCATGGGCACGCATGACGGCAAGGCGCTGGCCGATGCCCTGGCGGCGGCCGGGGTGCCGTGCGCGCCGGTGCTGTCCGTGCCGGATGCCCTCCAGCATCCGCACACCGCGCACCGCGAGATGGTGGTGGAGATGCCCGGCGGCTACAAGGGCCTCGGCGCGCCGGTCAAGCTGAGCCGCACGCCGGCCACGTACCGCTACGCGCCGCTTGCCGAAGGCAACCAGTTCCTGCCGCGCGAGGCCGCGAACGAGGGCTGATCAGGCGCGCTGCCATCGCGCAGCAACGGGAGCGTACCCGTTGCTGCGCATTGAATGCCAATGCATTCAACGAGTTAACAAGCGGCTTACACCAGCGCCGCCGTGGACAGTTCGCGCTTCACGTAGGCATAGAAAATCGGCCCCGCAATCACGCCGGGTATACCGTAGAGCGTCTCCATCACCAGCATCACCGTCAGCAGCTCCCAAGCGGCCGCCTGTATACGCGCGCCGATGATCCGCGCGTTTAGGAAATATTCGAGCTTGTGGATCACCACCAGGTAGACCAGTGACACCACGGCAATCGGCAGCGACACCGACAGCGACGCCACGAAGATCGCCGTGTTCGAGATCAGATTGCCGAGCACCGGCAGCAGCCCCGCAATGAAGGTGATGGCCACCAGCGTCTTCGAGAGCGGCAGGTGCTGGCCGAACAGCGGCAGCACCACCAGCAGGTAGATCGCCGTCAGGATGGTGTTGATCAGCGAGATCTGGATCTGAGCGAAGATGAACTGCGAGAACGCCACTTGCAGCGTGGTCGCGCGGGCGATCAGTGCGCTGGCCAACGGACGGCGATTGGGGCGCGAGATAGCCCGGTACAGCGCCACCATCGCGCCGATGACGAAGCCGATCAGGATATGGAGCAGCGTGCGCAGGATGTCCGCGCCGAGGCGCTGGGCCATCTGCGCATGTTCGCGCAAGGTGGAAATCAGCGTGGACGCGAGTTCATCGACGCCGCGTGGCAGGTAGTCGCTGAGCCAGCCCGGCAACTGGTTGCGCGAGCGGTCGAGGATGTCGGCGGCGTGATCCATCAGCCGTTCGAGCGTATTGCCATCGCCGCTGACAAAGCGCACGAGCGCCCAGATGCCGCCGCTCAGGGCGAAGAGGATGATGGCGGAGAGGATCAGCACCGCCAGCGCGTCCCGCCGGGAATGGCGCGTGAGGCGCGGGGCGAGCACTTCGACCAGTGAATACAGCAGCAGCCCGGACAGCAGTGCCGCAACGAGGTTGGCTTGCATCACCAGCAGCAGCGCGCCGCCGGTCAGCGCATATGACGCCGCCGTGACACTGAACCAGCTGGCCGGCGTCAGGCGCCGGGCGGGGTGGAGCGGATCGGGGTTGGGCGTGCCGTCTCCGGTCTGGGGGCGGCCTGGCGTGCGGTCTTGTTCCACCTGCGGCATGTCTCGGCTGTCGCGTTTGCGTTGGGTTGAGGGGTTGGGCGCATCGATTGTCGGCGCGCGGCGCGCCAATAGCAAGTCACATCGGGCGTGAAACTTGCGTGCCAGCTCGCGTATATTGATGTCACGTTGCGCACGCTTTCCTCCCGGAGATCTGACGCCATGCCCTTCACCCACACCGTCGGCACGCGCCGGCATGTCTTTGCCGACTTGCGCACGCTGCTGGCGCGGGCCAGCCCGGCGCGCTCGGGCGACGCGCTGGCTGGCATCGCCGCCGGGGATGAGGAGGAGCGCATGGCCGCGCGCGTGGCGCTGGCGGACGTGCCGCTGGCGCAGTTCCTCTCCGAAGCGCTGATTCCTTATGAGGACGACGAGGTCACGCGGTTGATCGTCGATCGCCACGATGCCGCCGCCTTCGCGGAGATCGGCGCCCTGACCGTGGGCGGCTTCCGGGACTGGCTGCTGCGCCACGAGACCGACGAGGCCACGCTGCGCCGCGTGGCGCCGGGCATCACGCCCGAGATGGCGGCGGCGGTCAGCAAGCTCATGCGCAACCAGGACCTGATCGCCGTAGCGCGCAAGTGCCGCGTGGTCACGCGGCTGCGCAGCACCATCGGCCTGCCAGGCAGGCTGGCCGTGCGCCTGCAGCCCAATCATCCGACCGACGACCCGCGCGGCATCGCCGCCTCCATCATCGATGGCCTGCTCTACGGCTGCGGCGACGCCACCATCGGCGTGAACCCGGCTGGCGACAACCTCGCCGCCATCGTCAAGCTGCTGCGGCTGATCGACGACGCCCGCACGCGCTACGACGTGCCGACCCAGTCCTGCGTGCTGACCCACGTGACCAATACACTGCGGGCGATGGAACTGGGCGCGCCGGTGGACCTCGTGTTCCAGTCGGTGGCCGGCAGCCAGCGCGCCAACGAGGCATTCGGCATCTCGCTGGCCCTGCTCGACGAAGCCCGCCAGGCGGCGCTGGCGCTGCAGCGCGGCACCGTGGGTAACAACGTGATGTACTTCGAGACCGGCCAGGGCAGCGCGCTGTCCGCCAACGCACACCATGGCGTGGACCAGCAGACCATGGAGGCGCGCGCCTACGCCGTGGCGCGCGCGTTCGAGCCGCTGCTGGTGAACACCGTGGTCGGCTTTATCGGCCCCGAGTATCTGTACGACGGCAAGCAGATCATCCGCGCCGGGCTGGAGGACCATTTTTGCGGAAAACTGCTGGGCGTGCCGATGGGTTGCGACGTCTGCTACACCAACCACGCCGAGGCCGACCAGGACGACATGGACACGCTGCTGACGCTGTTTGGCGTGGCTGGCATCAACTTCATCATGGGCGTGCCGGGCGCGGACGACATCATGCTCAATTACCAGAGCACGTCGTTCCACGATGCGCTGTACCTGCGCGAGGTGCTCGGCCTGCGCCCTGCCCCCGAGTTCGAGGCATGGCTGCAACGGATGGGCATCCTCGACGATGCCGGCCGCGTGCTGGAGCCGGCCGCGCGCGCGCCGTTGCTGGATCTGGCGCGCACGCTGTAGCCTAAATTGGAGCCGATCATGCCGAAGCCGCCCGCCGACATTGACCCCTGGACCCAGCTGCGCCAGTACACGCGGGCGCGCGTGGCGCTGGGCCGTGCCGGCCATGCGCAGAAGACAGGGGACGTGCTCGCCTTCGGCCTCGCTCACGCGCAGGCGCGCGACGCGGTGCACCTGCCGCTCGACGTCACGGCCATCGACATCGCCTTGCAGGAAGCCGGACTAGCCGCACGGCACGTGCACAGCGCCGCGCCGGACCGCGACCAGTATCTGCGCCGCCCCGACCTCGGGGGCCGGCTGGACGCCGAAAGCCACGAAGCGCTGGCCCGCGCGCGGCCCGCCCAGACCCCTGACGCCGTGTTCGTGATCGCCGACGGCCTCTCCGCGCTGGCCGCCCAACGCCACGCCGTGCCACTGCTGCGCGCCGTGCTGGCCCGGCTGGCCGACTGGCACATCGGCCCGGTCGTGGTGGCCCGCCAGTCCCGCGTGGCCCTCGGCGACGAAATCGGAGATCTCCTAGGCGCCCGCCAGATCGTGATGCTGATCGGCGAACGGCCCGGCCTCAGCTCGCCGGACAGCCTTGGGATTTATCTGACCTACGACCCGAAGCCCGGGCGGACCGATGCGCAGCGGAACTGCATCTCCAACGTGAGACCGGAAGGGCTGCTGTACGAAACAGCGGCAGACCGGCTGGTGTTTTTGATGCGTGGGGCGGTGGCGCTGGGGCGGTCGGGGGTGGAGTTGAAGGATGACAGTGAGGGGGGCGAATTGCTCCCGGCGCCGTAAGCTGGCGGCGCTGAGCACATTCGATACAGATTTTCGGAGAAGGGCGATTGTGGTGCCGGCTTGTCGAGGTCATCCAGTCCTATATCCACTCGCGGATGCGCGCGGTGTTCGCGCCATTCCCGGTGAATCTGGGGGGGGAGATTTCCGGCCGGCTGCAACTGGCAAATTCGGGTTCCCTGACGCCGGAGGAACAGGACCCGGCGCGACCCCCTGCGGCTACGCCGGTTCCCAACCCCCTCACATCATCCGATGCGAGAACCTGCCCCGTTGTGCATCCGACATCAGCGCCATGAACTGGTCGCGCTGCATGTGCACCAGTTCCTCGTGGTCGCCCGCTTCGAACCAGATTTCGGGTTCTTCCATCAGGCATTCGTCCACATAGGTCGGCATGCCGTAGGACATGGCCACCGGCGGGATGGCGCCGAGGTCACAATCCTTGAAAACCTCGCGGATCTCGTCTTCGTGGGCCAGTACCAGGTCGCGGCCGGTTTGCTCGCAGATTTCCGAAAGGCGGAGATGGTGGTTCGAAGGAATCACGGCGGCCACATAGCCGGCCTGATCCTCGAGCAGGACGGTTTTGGCCAGTCGGTTGCCGGGTACATGGGCGGCCTGCGCAGTGGCCATGCTGCTCAGGCTGTAGGGGTGACGGATGATTTCGAACTGGCTGTTCATGCGGCTGAGCCGGCCAGCCAGGGTGTTTGCGATTGCCATGATTGCCTGCCTCCTGCGCCAGCACGCGCCGGTTGTTCTAGGTCTTTTCAATATAGGCTCTGGCGTCGCGCATGCGGGGCCAGATCGCCTGGAGTTCGGTCTTCAGGAAGGTCAGCAGGTAGCGCGTGGCCATGGTCTGGTAGCGGTTCGGCATGGTCAGCAGGTACAGCTTGCTGCCGAAGACGCTGATGCGGTACCCGTCCAGCAGCGGCACGAGGGTGCCCTGCGACAGTTCGTCACCGATGGCGTACATCGGAAAAATGCCAATACCGAGCCCGCCGACCACGGCGTCCTTGAGAAACGCGAAGTTCTCGGAACTTAGTGTCGGGGCGAGCACCACCTGCTCCCGGGCGCTGTCCTCGCCGCGCGTGCCGGAGGCCTTGAGTTTCTGGCCGATCGGGGAGGCGCACACGATGGCGTGCGCGGTCAGGTCGCCCAGTGTCGCCGGCGCCGCGCGGCCCGCCAGGTAGGACGGCGCGGCGCACACCACCCAGTTCACCTCGCCGATCTCGGTGGCCACCACGGAGTCTGGCGGCGTGGAAATGATCCGCAGCGCCACTTCCACGTCTTCGGACACAAGGTTGTGGATGCGGTTGTCGAACACCACGTCGAGCGTGATGTCCGGGTAACGTTGCTTGAACTGCACCAGCAGCGGTGACAGCAGGCTGTGGCCCAGGCCAGTGGGCACCGACAGCCGCACATGGCCCTGCAGGCTCTTGCCCATGCTGCTGATGAGTGCGTTGGCGGCGGCCACCTCGCCCAGGATATTGCGCCCGTGCTCGTACAGGCCGGCGCCCACGGGCGTGGGTTCCACGTGCCGCGTGGTGCGCCGCAGCAGTTGCACGCCGAGCTCCTCTTCGAGCGCCTTCAGGTGGTAGCTGACGTTGGCGCGCGTCATCTTGAGCTTGCGCGCGGCGGCGCTGAGGTTGCCGGCATCGACGATGTCGACGAACAGGCGCAAGGCGTTGAGATCCATGGCGGCGGGGTGGCGGAGATGAGAAGGAGGCCCGAAGCCCCGCCAATGAAAAAGGGGCCCGGAGGCCCCTTAGTTTGCCATGCCCACCCCCGGAGGGGCGGAAACGGTCAGTGCTCGTGATGCAGGTACTTGGCCTGGCGCGGCAGGCGCAGGCTGACGAAGAACGCCAGCACCATCATGCCCGTGACGTACCAGTAGAACGTGGTCTCATGGCCCATCGACTTCAGGCCCAGCGCCACATACTCGGCCGAGCCGCCGAAGATGGCGTTGGCCACGGCGTAGGCCAGGCCCACGCCCAGCGCGCGCACTTCGGGCGGGAACATTTCGGCCTTCACAATGCCGCTGATCGAGGTGTAGAAACTGACGATCGCCAGCGCCACGGAGATCAGTACAAGAGCGAGTTCCGGGCTCGACACGGTGCGCAGCGCGGTCAGGATCGGCACCGTGGCCAGCGCGCCCAGCGCGCCGAACATCAGCATGTTGTTGCGGCGGCCGATGCGGTCAGACAAGGCGCCGAAGATCGGCTGCATGCACATGTACAGGAACAGGCAGCCCGTCATGACATAGCTGGCGGTCTTGATCGACATGCCGGCCGAGTTGACCAGGTACTTCTGCATATACGTGGTGAACGTATAGAAAATCAGCGAACCGCCGGCGGTATAGCCCAGCACGGTGAAGAACGCCGCCTTGTGGTTGCGGAACAGTTCCGCCACGCTGCCGGCTTCCTTGCTGTTGCGGCTTTGCGCCGACGAGGTCTCGTGCAGCGTGCGGCGCAGCAGCAGCGCCACCACGGCGGTAATCGCGCCAATCACGAACGGAATGCGCCAGCCCCAGGCCCGGAGTTCGGCCTCGTCGAGCAATTGCTGAAGCACCACCACCACCAGCACCGCCAGCAACTGGCCGCCGATCAGCGTCACGTATTGGAAAGACGAGAAGAATCCACGCCGGCCCTTGAGCGCCACTTCACTCATATAGGTGGCAGTTGTGCCGTATTCGCCACCTACGGACAGGCCTTGCAGCAGTCGCGCCAGCAGCAGCAGCGCCGGGGCGAGGGTGCCGATGGTGGCGTAGGTCGGCAGGCAGGCAATCAGCAGCGAGCCGAAGCACATCATCACCACCGAGATCAGCATCGAGTTCTTGCGCCCGTTGCGGTCCGCGATGCGGCCGAACAGCCAGCCGCCGATCGGTCGCATCAGGAAGCCGGCGGCAAACACGCCCGCAGTGTTCAGCAACTGGGCGGTCGGGTCGGCTTTCGGGAAGAACGACGGCGCGAAATAGATGGCGCAGAACGCGTAGATATAGAAATCGAACCATTCGACGAGGTTGCCGGACGAAGCGGCAACAATCGCGAAGACGCGTTTCCTGGTCTCCTCTGGGGAGGGTGCCGTGGAGGTATCGGCGGTTGAGGCGATTTGAGTCATGGACCTTCTCTTTCTTGGCGGCGAGGGGCGCCGCTGGGAACGGGGCGCGGGCGGAGCCGGGCGGCAGGCTGGCAAGCGGGGGCCAGACGCGCGGGACCCACCCGTGGGTTGTGCCCGGCAAGCGTACTCCGAACGCGCAGAGGTTGCCCAGTCGATAGCGGCGAATAAGTCACGTGGTGAATGCGTCACCACTTGCCGGCATTGGGTTTCCGGCCGATTGTTCTGCAGGGTGGATTGTTTGTTCTGCATGCCGCACTAGGCGTGGCATCAAATGGCCGGCATGGCGGCCACTCATTGTCAAATTGTTTTATCCCTTCTGTACAAGCCCGCGTGGATTGTCAAATCGGTCAGGCGGCGTACCATTGACGCCCATTGTGTTGGTACTGTCTGTACTGGATTGACCCGGAGATTTGCCATGGCCCTCGACGCCGAATCGTTTTCCCTGCTGCGCGCCTCGGTGCAGCGTTTTATCGACGAACGGCTGAAGCCGGCGGAAGACACGCTGGAAGAACTGGACGAAGTGCCAGCCGAGATCGTCTCCGACATGAAGGAGATGGGCCTGTTCGGCATCTCCATTCCCGAGAACTACGGTGGTATTGGCCTGGCGATGTCGCAGGAATGCGATGTGGTCTATGACCTCGGCCATACGGCGTTTGCGTTCCGCTCGGTGTTCGGCACCAACGTTGGCATCGGCTCGCAGGGCATCCTGATGGACGGCACCGAGGCGCAGAAGCAGGAATACCTGCCGAAGATCGCCAGCGGCGAGCTGATCATCTCGTTCGCGCTGACCGAGCCGAACGCCGGCTCCGACGCCGCCTCGCTGCAAACGCGCGCCGAGCTGGATGGCGACCACTACGTCATCAACGGCACCAAGCGCTTCATCACCAACGCGCCGCGTGCCGGCGCCTTCACGCTGATGGCGCGCACCGGCGGCCCGGGCGCGTCGGGCATCTCGTCGTTCATCGTGCCCGCCGATACGCCGGGGATCTCGCTCGGCAAGCCGGACAAGAAGATGGGTCAGCGCGGCACCAAGACCTGCGACGTGGTGCTGGAAAACGTGCGCGTGCCCGCGGCCAACATCATCGGCGGCGTACCGGGCGTGGGCTTCAAGACCGCGATGAAGGTGCTCGACCGTGGCCGCCTGCATATCTCCGCGCTGGCCTGCGGCATGGCGCACCGGCTGATTACCGACGCCGTGGCCTATGCGAAGGAGCGCAAGCAGTTCGGCAAGCCCATCGGCGACTTCCAGCTGATTCAGGGCATGCTGGCCGACAGCCAGGCCGAGCTGTACGCGGGCCTGTCGATGGTGCGCGACTGCGCGCAGCGCTACGACGCCAAGCCTGCCGGCAAGAGCGACCCCGAGGTCAGCATGCTGGCTTCGTGCACGAAGATGTTCTGTACCGAAATGGTGGGTCGCGTGGCGGACCGCGCCGTGCAGATCCACGGCGGCGCCGGCTACATTGCCGAATACAAGGCCGAACGTTTCTACCGCGACGTGCGCCTGCTGCGCCTGTACGAAGGCACCACGCAGATCCAGCAGCTGATCATCGCCAAGCAACTGCTGCGCGACTGATGGCCAGCGCCCGGCCTCCGGGCCGGGTGCCATGCAACCCGCGACAGAAGCGCGCGACGACAAGCAGGGGGAGGCAGGATGAGCAAGTTCCAGGCAACGGTGCCGATGGCACCGGGAGTGTCCGTAACGGCTGCGGCGTCAGTGGCGGCCACCCAATCGGCCGATGTGCACCGGCTGCGCGCCGTGGTGGCTACCTACCGCACCGCATTGCAGGCGTACACGCTGATGGTGTCGCCCGACGACCTCATGGCCTTGAGCAACGGTCCCGCGCCCGCGCACTCGGCACGTGACTACCGCGCGCAGGCGCATCTGGACCGCCTGCGCGATACCGTGCGCGAGAGCGGACTGGCGCTGCCGAATGCCATCGTGGTGGCGGTATCGGGTGGCCGCATGCAATGCGAATGTGATCATCTCTACGCACTGGAGCTGCGTCCGCAGGCCGGAGACGGCCTGATCGTGCTCGACGGGCACGCGCACCTCGCCGCCCTGGCCGGTGGCTCGCGCGGCCATATCAAGACGCTTGTCACGGCGGTGCTGTGCCGGACCTCGATCGACACGGCGCAGACGGGGCTGGCATCGGGCGCCGAAGCCGATCACACCGTGATGCACGCCTCCGCAGCCGCGCGCTGGGCTGGGGCGACGCGCGTCTGGCAGTAGCGTCCCGCCAGGTTTCCACGTCGATTCAATGCAAATGACGGCCCGCGAGGCCGTCATTTGCCATGTGCGGCCGCGATGGGCCGCTTGGCCGTCAATTGCCCGTCACGGCCACACGCCGTCCACGTCGCGCAGCAGATGGCCGGCGAGAATGTAGTCGCCCAGGCGGGTCGCCTTGGCTTCCAGATCCAGCAATTCATGATCGGCAAGCGTGCCGAGGTCGAACTGGCAATAGAGATTCCGTTGCCGGAACGTGCCTTTAGGTTTGGCGAGCCCTTCGATCAGGGCCTCGCGGGAGCGGACAGCAATGCTTTCCTGTCCGCGGTATTGCACTTTGATGCCGCGCTTTTCTCCGAGCCGGCCCAACTCGACGGCGTCCTGCCATCCGGTTTCGTAATCCAGCTCAAGCGCCAGCACCTGCTCGGAGGCCAGAAGCCGAAGCGCTTCCGACTTGCTGCCAGCTCGCACGATTGACATCCACACCTCTTGTCTCAACGAATACTGTACGAATATACAGTGATTGACCGGCCGTCACAAGGACGCGGAAGGGGTAGTCGCGGGCGTTTCCGCCCACAACCCCGGCCCCGGGCCAGTCTCGCCAGAATTGGCGTTCTTCCTTATACCAGCTTCCTAGGGCTTTGATGCGTCTGGCGGCTCGATTGCCGCCCCCGGAGGCGGCATGCCGGCCGGCGCCGTCGCCGCCGTGGTGGCGCCAAAGTCGCCCGCGAAGGCCTGCGTCAGCCCGGCTGGCGTCAGGTAGCGGCGAATGGCATCGTTCACGGCGGCAGGCGTGGCGGCGCGAATGCGAGCCTCCACTTCGGCGGTATGGGCCATGGTACGGTCCAGGAACAGCAGGTTGGCCAGCGCACCGGCCAGCGCGCCGTCGCGCGTGCGGCTCATCATGCCTTGCTGGAGCAGGCCGCTGACCGCCTCCGCCAGTTCGGCGTCGGAAATGCCGTCACGCGCAAAGCGTGCCATTTCCTCGTCGATGGCCTTGCGCAGCCGGGCCTGGTTCTGGGGGGCGTAGGCCGCCCACAGGCCGAAGCGCCCGGCCCGGTCCAGCGCACCCACCGAGATCGAACTCGACGCCCCGTAGCTGATGCCTTCCTGCTGGCGCAGGCGGTCCGCCAGCCGGCTGCGCATGCCGGTGCCGCCCAGCACCCGGCTGGCAATCAGCAGCAGCGGGTAGTCGGGGGAATCATTGACGAGGTCGATCGGCAGGGAGGCCAGATAGACCGCGTTGGCCTTCCCCGGCGTGTCCAGCGTGAAGCTGGCGGCAGGAATCGCGTAGAAGGGGCGGTCCACGCGTTCGTACGGCACCTGCGCCCGCCAGTCGCCGAACAGGTAGGTGGCCTGCCGCACGGCCTCATCCGCGTCGAAATCCCCGACCAGCGCCAACTGCGCGTGTTCGGCGCCGTAGAAGCGCGCGTGGAACGTGCGGATCTGCGCCGGCGTGACGGCGCGCAGCGCGGCCACGCTTTCGTCGAATGTGGGGGTGTAGCGCGGGTCGTCCGGCGGGTAGGGATTGCCATGGCGGCCCAGCGCGTTCGGCGCGAGCGCATTGGGCTGGCGTTGCTGGCTCTCGATACCGGCGACGCTGCTCGCGCGCAGCGTCTCGAACTCGCTGGCCGGGAAGGTCGGCATGCGCAGCACCGTGCGGAGCAGCGCCATCAGGTCAGGCAGGTACTGGCGGCGCGTCACGAAGCTCACCGTCAGCCGCTCGGCATTGCCCGAGATCGACACACTGGCCTTGAGCGCCTCGAAGCGGTCGGCAATGCGCTGGCGGTCGAACGCGCCCGCGCCACGGTCGAGCATGCCCGCCGCGAGCGATCCCACCGAGGTCTGACCCTGCAGCGCCTGCGTGTTGCCAAAGCGCAGGATCAGCGTGCCATTGACGGCCTCCCCGCGCGTGGGCTTGGACAGCAGCGCCAACTGCATGCCGTTGGGCAGCGTCTGGCGGACCGTGTGGGCGTCGATATTGGCCGGGCTCGGGTCGAACGTCGGCACCGGCGCGGCGGTCGGGCGGCCTGCGTAGTCGCGCACCAGCGCGGCCACGTCGGGCGCCTGCGGTACGTTGGCAAGCTGCGGCTTGTCGCCGGGCAGGAATTGCCCGACGGTGCGATTGGTCGGCCGCAGGTAAAGATCGGCCACGCGTTGCACGTCCGCCAGCGTGGCGGCCTCCACGCGGTCGCGGTCGAGCAGGAACAGCCGCCAGTCACCCTTGGCGATGGCCTCGGACAGCAGCACGCCGTACTGCGCCGGATTGTTCAGCACCTGCTCGTAGCCGTTGCGCACCCGCAGGCGCGCGCGGTCGAGTTCCTCCTGGGTGACTGGCCGCGTCGCCAGCCCTTCCACCTCGGCCAGCAGGGCGGCCCGCACGGCGTCGAGCGGGCGGTCCTTGCTCGTGCCCGCCGCGAACACGATCAGCCCGGGGTCCTTCATGCCTTCGAACCGGCTCGATTGCCACGCGGCCTTGTGGGTGTCCACCAGCGCGCGATGCAGCCGCCCGCCGGGCGTATCGGAGAGGACCAGGGACAGCAGGGTCAGCGCGGCGGTGTCCGGGTGGGCGCCGGGCGCCACGTGGTACTGCACGGCGACGATGCTGCTGTCGCCGGGGCGCGTCAGTGTCAGTTCGCGCGCGCCCTCCTGCGGCGGTTCCACCGTGTACTCGGAGGGCAACACGCGCGTGGGGCGCGGAATCGGCCCGAAAGCCTGTTCGATGCGTGCCAGCGTGGTGGTGGGGTCAAACTGCCCCGTTACCACCAGCACGGCGTTGTCCGGCTGGTAGTAGCGGCGGTAGAACGCCTGCAGGTTCTCAATGCCCACATGCTCCACGTCGCTGCGCGCGCCGATCGGCGCCTTGCTGTAGTTGTGCCACCGGTAGGACGCCGCGTTCATCTGCTGGAGCAGCATCCGCATCGGATTGTTCTCGCCGATCTCCATCTCGTTGCGCACCACGGACATCTCGCTGTCCAGATCCGTGCGCGAGACGAAGCTGTTGACCATGCGGTCCGCCTCCATCTTCAGCGCCCAGTCGAGGTTGTCCTCGCTGGCGGCAAAGGTCTGGAAGTAATTGGTACGGTCCTGCGACGTGGTGCCGTTGTACTGCATGCCGCGCCGCGCGAATTCCGTGGGAATGGTCCGGCCCGGCAGCGACGGCGTGCCCTTGAACAGCATGTGCTCCAGCAGGTGCGCCATGCCGGTTTCGCCGTAGTTCTCGTGCCGGCTGCCCACCAGATAGGTCATGTTGACCGTGGTGGTGGGCTGCGCGGCGTCCGGCGCCAGCAGGATGCGCAGGCCGTTCGGCAGCCGGTATTCGGTGATGCCCTCCACGGTGGCCACGCGCGTAGCCTGGATCAGGGGGGAGGCACCCGGCACGGTGGCGGGTGCAGGCGACTGCGCACGCGCGGCGCTGCGGGCAGGCGCGGCAAGGGCTGGCGGGGCCGGCAGGGCGGCGGCCAGCGAGACAGCAACCGCGACAAAGGCGGCAAAGGCAGCACGACGGCGAAGCATGACGTCCTCGGACGATGAAGAGTGATGCGATTCTAGCCCCGTCGCACCGTCCCGGAACGCGTGGGGCCGCACTTTCAGAATCGGGGACATTTGTCTCAGGCGAATGTCCGATTCCAGCGCATTTCCCGGCGCAGGAAGCGGTAGGATGCTTCCCATGAACCTCGATCCCGACACCTGCTACAAGGCAGTCGCCTCGCACGACCGGCGCTTCGACGGACGCTTTTTCGTAGGCGTGTCGTCCACGGGCATCTATTGCCGGCCGATCTGCGCGGTGCGCACGCCCCGGCGCGAGAACTGCACGTTCTACGACACCGCCGCCTCGGCCGAGAAGCATGGCTTCCGCCCCTGCCTGCGCTGCCGGCCGGAACTGGCGCCCGGGCACGGGCTGGCCGATATTTCCGGGCGGCTCGCGCAGGCGGCGGCCACGCTGATCGACGAAGGCTTCATGGCCGAGGCCGGCGTGGCGCAACTCGCCAAGCGCATCGGTGTGACGGAACGTCACTTGCGGCGCCTGTTCGATGCGCAGTTCGGTGTCTCGGTGCTCGAATACGCCCAGACGCAGAAGCTGCTGCTCGCCAAGCGGCTGCTGACCGACACCACGCTGCCCGTCACGCAGGTGGCGCTGGCGGCGGGTTTTGGCAGTGTGCGACGCTTCAACGACGTGCTGCGCCAGCGCTATGGCCTGACCCCGCTCGCCATGCGCCGCCGCGCCGCCGAAGGCATGGCCGACCAGCTCGTGTTCGAGTTGGGCTACCGCCCGCCGCTGGCGTGGTCCGCGCTGCTCGCCTTCCTCGGCGTGCGCGTTGTGGATGGCATCGAACAAGTACGAGGCGATGTCTACCTCCGCACGCTGGCCGTGGACGTGGGCGCGCAGCGCCACCTCGGCTGGGTGCGGCTGGAGCACGTGCCGAAGCGCACCGTGCTGCGCGTGACACTCTCCGGCACGCTGGCCCACGCGATTCCGCAATCGCTGGGCAAGGTGCGGCGGCTATGCGACCTGGGCTGCCGGCCGGACGTGGTGGACCGCCATCTGGGCGACCTCGCCGCCGATGTGCCGGGCATGCGCCTGCCGGGCACGTTCGATGGTTTCGAGATTGCCGTGCGGGCGATCGTCGGCCAGGTGATTTCCGTGATCCAGGCGCGGCGGATTCTCACGCGGCTGGTCTCGCTGGCCGGCGAGCCCCTGCCGCCGAAGGCGCTCGCGGGACTGCCCCCCATGGCCGGCCAGCCGCCGCTGACCCACGTGTTCCCGACCGCGCAGGCGCTGGCCGACCTGCCCGACGCGGTGTACCGCGAGGCCGGCGTGACGCCGGGCAAGCTGCGCACGATCCGCGCGCTGGCGTTAAGAATTGTCTCAGGCGAGATCGCGCTCGATCCGCTCGCGCCGCCCGAGGAGACCGTGGCCCGGCTGCGCGAGGTCGATGGCATCGGCGACTGGACCGCGCAGTACATCGCCATGCGCGCGCTGGGCTGGCCAGACGCCTTTCCGGCCACCGACTACGCGCTGCGCAAGGTGCTCGCCGTAAGCACGGTGCGGGCGATGCATGACCGCACCGCGCAGTGGGCGCCGTGGCGCGCCTACGCGGCCATTCATCTCTGGCATCGCTATGGCACGCCCCCGGCGTCCGGCGAGCCGATGGCGGATCCATCAGCAGATCGATCCGAAGATCACAGCAAGGAGCAGGCAGCATGACCAGCTATCAGATCATCGACAGTCCTCTCGGGGAAATGCTATTGCGGGCCGACGAAGGCGCGCTGACCGGCATGTTCTTCTCCGGGCAGAAGTATTACCCCGCCGGCGCGCCGGCGACGCGCCTCGCATCGGCGGCCGACCAGCGCGTGCTGGAGCAGGCGGCGCAAGAGCTGGTCGCCTATTTCGATGGGACGCTGCAGACTTTCGCGGTGCCCATCCGCTTTGTCGGCAGCGCCTTTCAGCAGCGCATCTGGCAGGCGCTGCGCGACATCGAATTTGGCGAAACTTCGACCTACGGGCAGCTTGGCGCCGGTCTCGGCCTGCCCCCTGCGCACTCGCGCGCGGTGGGGGGCGCCGTGGGGCGCAATCCGCTTTCGGTCATCGTGCCTTGCCATCGCGTGCTCGGCGCGTCGGGCGCGCTGACCGGCTACGCCGGCGGCGTGGACCGCAAGCGGGCGCTGCTGCGGCTGGAGGGGGTACGGGGCGTGGATCTCGACGTCCCGGCGCCGCGCGCGCAGGGGTTGCAGTCGGCGCTGGCGTTCGGCTGACCTGTCGGCCGATTTCTCGCTTTGCCCCGGCTGTTCATCGCCATCGACACGCCGCCCGCCGTGGCGGCGGGCCTGCTGCATACGCTGCCCGTGCATCGCGGCGTGCGGCCCGTGCCAGCCGGGCAGTTGCACCTGACGCTGCGTTTTCTTGGCGATCAGGACGAAGACAGCGCCGCGCGCATCGGCAAGGCGCTGGAGGGCATCCGGGCGCCGCTGTTGACGATGCAGGTTCAGGGCGTCGGACGCTTCCGGGGCGGTCAGGGCGCCGTGCTGTGGGCCGGCCTGGCCCACGATGACCGCCTGACCGCGCTGTTCGACACCATCGAGGCTGCGTTGGCCGACATCGGCATCGCGCGCGAGCGCCGTCGCTTTCATCCGCACCTGACCGTGGCGCGTTGCCGTCCGGGCTTGCCGGAGGCGGTGATGCGCGACTGGCTCGCCGCGCAGCACGACCTGACCCTGCCGGCGTGGACCGCCGAGCGCTTCGTCCTCTTTGAGAGTTTTCTGAGCCCGGACGGCGCGCGCCACGAGCCGCGTGCCGGCTATCCGCTAGTCGCTAGTCGTAGCCGCTAGCGCCCGAGGTTGCTGAGCCCCAGCGCCACCCCGAGCCCGCACAGCGCCGAGCCGAGCGTCTTGTCGATCAAACCCTGCCGGCGCAGCATGGCAGCGCGCAGCGGCGCCGCGCCGAACCCCCACGCCACGAGGCTGAACCACGCCCAGTGCGCCACGGACATGAACAGCCCGTAGCCCAGTTGCACCGCCCACGGCGTATGGGCATCCACCACCTGCGTGTAGGTGCTGACCACGAACAGCGTGGTCTTGGGATTGAGCGCATTGGTCAGGAATCCCATCCGCAGCGAGGCCCAGTTGGATAACGCCGGCGCCTCGCGTGTATCCACCGTCAGGGGCGTGCGGTTGCGCAGCGTCTTGATGCCGATCCAGATCAAATAGGCCGCGCCGAGCAGCTTCACCGCCGTCAGCCAGCCGTGCGCGTGCTCGATCAGCATCGCCACGCCGAACATGGTGTAGCACACGTGCACCTGCACCCCGAGCGCGATGCCCAGCGCGCACAGCAGCCCGGTGCGGCGGCCGAACAGGTAGCTGTTGCGCGTGACCATGGCGAAGTCGGGCCCGGGGCTGATCACGGCGAGGAGGGTGATGCTGGCGACGGCCAGCGCTTCGGCAAGGGGCGACATATCAGTGAGTTTTCTGGTTCGATAGAGGTGGGATGGCGCCGCTATTCTCGCCAGACAGGATAGGGCCAGACAACCGATATATACTCGCCGAAAACTGTGAGGAAACCTGACAGATGAGCGATTTGCCGCCGATGCACTGGCTGGGCGCGATCCGGTTCTTCGAGGCCGCCGCACGGCTTGGCAGCTTTGTGCGCGCGGCCGACGAACTCCACCTGACCCACGGCGCCATCAGCCGTCAGATCCGCCAACTGGAAGAGGCGCTCGGTGTGCCGCTCTTCGAGCGCCGTAACCGGGCCGTCTTCCTGACCGAGGCGGGCCGCACGCTCCACGCCGCCGCCACGCAGTCTCTGGCGGGGCTGGCCGAGGCGGTCGCCCGGATCCGCGCGCCGGCGCCGCGTGCCGCGCTGGTGCTGTCGTGCGAGCCGACCATCGCCATGCGCTGGCTGATTCCACGGCTGTCGCGCTTTGCCGCCGCCTATCCGGACATCGCGTTGCACCTGATGGCGGCCGGCGGGCCGATAGATTTCCGGAAAAGCGGAGTGGATGTGGCGCTGCGCCGCAACGATTTCCCGTTCGATACACGCTGGCATACGCGCGAACTGGCGCAGGAGTGTGTCGGGCCAGTCTGCCGGCCGGATTTGGCCACGGCTGACCCGGCGGCGGTCACGCGCCTCCACACCCGCACCCGGCCCGATGCCTGGCAGCGCTGGCAACAGTTTGAAGCGGGCGAAAAAGCCGGTCCCGCCGTCCAGATTGGCCGGTCAGACCAGTGGTATGAACACTTCTACCTGAGCCTGCAGGCGGCTTCGGCGGGCCTGGGCTGGGCCATGGCGTCGCGGCTGATGGCGGCCGATGAACTGGCCGATGGCCGGCTGGCCGCGCCGCTGGGGTTTGTGGCGGACGGGTCGTCCTACTATCTGATTGCTCCGGCGCCGTTCGCCCAGGATGCCCGGCTGGCGGCGCTGCACGGCTGGCTACGCACGGAGATGGAATCCGGCTGAAAAGGCGCTGCAACCGCTACCCCCCGGAAGTCGGTTGCTAAAGTTACGTCGTATTTTGCCGAAGGCCAAGGCATGACCTTGCGCCATCCCCGGGCGGCGCTTACCATGCGGCGCTGGCCGCAGCCAGATCCACAAAGCGTTGCCCGCCCCAGGCAAGACGGCGAGTGACCACTTTCGACGTAGCGTATTCCCCATGAGTGTCCAAGATTCCCGAGGGTCCGAGCAGGCCCAAAACCGGTCCCAGATCGAGGGCGAACCTGACGAGCAGGAAGGCGCGCAGTCGGATGAACGCTACCGCCTGACCCACAGCTCGCAGATCGGCACGGTGCTGCGCGACCTGGCCTGGCAGAAGTGCCTGCTGAACGTGCGTTCGGCGCGGGGCTCCGAGATCGTGACGTCGATCCTGCACGTGGATCCGGCCAACCGCACCTTTATCTTCGACTGGTGCCGCGCAGATGCGGAGCGCCAGGCGCTGATGGCTTCGGACAAGAATGCGTTCTCGGGGCTGCTGCGCGGCGTGCCGGTGAACTTCGTGGTCGGCGTGCCCGGCGCCACGCGCTTCGAGGGCGGGCCGGCCTTCATCGCCGATTTCCCGGACAAGCTCTACCACTTCCAGCGCCGCCGCCATTTCCGCGCGCGCACGCTGCTGACCAAGGGTTACCGCTGCCAGATCCATCTGCCGGAGACGCCCGACAAGCGCACGCTGCACCTCGATATCGCCGATCTGTCGCTGTCCGGCGCGGGCCTGCGCTCGCGTACGGTGGGCGCTGACCAGCTGCCGGTGGGCACGGTCATCAAGAAGTGTGTGCTGGATTTTGCCGAACTGGGCCGGCTGGAACTGGACATGCAGGTGGTGGGCCACTGGCTGGTCGGCTTCGACGACAACACCGTGCACCACTACGGCTGCGCCTTCCTGAATCCGGATGGCCGCATGGAGAACTTCCTCCAGCGGCTGGTGTTCCAGCTCGAACTGGCACACCGGGGCTGATTTTTCGGGATTGAGCCCCCTGATCGGGACCGCTCAGGTCCCGCTCAGGTCCCAATCAACTTCCCGATGGCAGCGGCGGCCTCCCGCATGGGGGTCAACAGCCGCGCCACCATCTCCGCCTCGGACACCCGGGTGGCCTTCACGCTGACGCTGATGGCCGCCACCACGGTGCCCGAGAGCGACCGCACCGGCACGGCAATCGCCCGCAAACCCGGTTCCAGTTCCTCGTCGATCAGCACATATTCCAGCTCCCGCGCGCGCCGGAAGGCCGCTTCCAGCTCCGGGCGCGAGATCTTGGTCTGCAAGGTGCGCGGGCGCAGCTCGGCATGTTCGAAGAAGGCTTCGAGCACCGCCTCGGGCTGGTGGGCCAGCAGCAGCCGGCCTGTGGACGTGCAATAGGCCGGCAGCCGGCTCCCCATTCCAAGTGCATGAGTCAGCACACGCTGCACTTCCGAGCGCACCAGGTAAAGGATGTCCGTGCCGTCGAGAATGGCCAGGGCCGAGGTCTCGTGGATGCGCGTGCTGAGGTTGTCGAGGATGGGTTGCGCCGCCGAGACCAGCGACGTCGAGGAGAAATAGGCGTGGCCCAGATGCAGCACGCGCGGCCGCAGCGCGAAGTGGCCGTCCTGCTGGCTCACGTAGCCCAGTTGCTCCAGCGTATAGAGACAGCGCCGCACCGAGGCGCGCGACAGCTGCGTGCGCTGTGCCACCTGCGAGATAGTGAGTGGGCGCTTGCGCTCGGAGAAAGCCTCGAGCACCGTCAGGCCGCGCGCCAGCGACAGCATGAAATTCGGATCGCCGGCAAAGCTGGACAGGATGTCGGCCGGCGGCCGGGCGGCGCGGACGGAGTCGGCCTGTGCGGGCTTGAGACTGATGGGAGCGGGGGCGTCCATAGGGGAATCGGCAGGAAATGCGATGCGGGGGCGTTCGATAATCGCGCATCTTAACGTCCCACGGCGGGGCCTGCCGGGATTCGCCCAAAAAAATGTCGCCGATTGGGGCGGCGACTGGGTAAGGGGTGTCGCCCGGGACGGGGGTCCCAACGACGAGGCCAGTATAGGCAGCAGCACTTCCTGCCGACATGCCACCTCGGTGGGGGTTGGCCGTAGCGCACTTTGCGCTAGTGGCATCACATCGGCTGCGCCGGAATTCGTCGGATTGGTCCTAGGGCTTGCCCAGGAACAGGTAGAACGCGTAGCTGCCGCCTGCCGCGCGGCCATAGGCGAGATAGAACGGCCCGATCGGGCTGTCCAGGCCGAGGAAGGCGGCCCCCGACTTGAGCAGCCCGGTGGGGTTGCCCGGCACCAGCGGTGCGCCCACGCGGCCGACCTCCAGCGAAAACCCGGCGTAGACCCCTTCGAGGAAGGTCTGCCGCACGAGCTTGTTGTAATAGACCAACCGCGCGAACTGGATATTGCCGCCGATCAGCTGCCCGGTGGAGTAGCCGGATTGCTGCAGGAAGCCGCCCCACTGGAACATCGCATACGGCGGCAGTGCCGGCCCGCCCAGGTTGGAGCCGGCCCGCACCCCCAGGTTGATGGTGTTGTTGCCGAAGGAGTGGGCATAGGTGGCCGTCAGGTCGCCCTTGGTATAGGTGTCGGTGGCGCCCAGGGCGCCTTGCGACGAGTAGACGTTCATCGTCGCCCCGTAGCCGAAGCGCGGGAAGTTGATGCTGTCGACCTGATCCACCAGCACCCGGGCCGTGAAGGCGCGGCGCTCGGTGCTTTCATTGCCCGGAGAGAGGAACGCCGGCCCGGTGGAGAGCGACGCGTTCTGGTGGCCGAGCACGAAGCCCAGGCGCCCCTCGCCATATTTGGTGATCTGCGTGCCCACGTCCAGCGCCAGGTCCGTGCGGCGCAGGTCGTACTGGGCGATCCGCTGGCTGCCGCTGAAGACGTTGACGGGGCGGCGTTCGAGTTCGAAGCGCGGGGCGATGAAGAACCGCTGGCGGGTATCCAGCGGCTGGTAGAACTCGCTGGTCAGGCTCGAGGTCTGGCCCACCTGGGCGTCCGTGCGCCATTCGGCGCCGAGCGAGTTGATCCACGTGCGGCGGTAGCTGGCCAGCAGGTTGAAGTAGGCGTCGCCCCGGAAGTCGGAACTGAGGCCGAGCCCGAAGCGCAGATAGTTGGGCCCGTACGATTTCTCGATGGCTTCTACGCCGAGCACCCGCTTGCCCGGTTCCTCGAGGAAGCGGTAGTTCACGTGCTCGAAGTCGCCGGTGCCGAACAGCCGGCGCATGTCGCGGTCCAGCGTAGCCTGCGAGATCGGCTCGCCGGGGTGGGTTTCCATCGTCGCGGCGGCAAATGCGGGGCTCACGCGCTCCATCGGCGCGAAGCGGATTTCGTCCACGGGTCGCAGGTCGGGCGGTGACAGATTGCGCTGCGCAGCGCGCAGGGTGGCGTATTCGTCGGGCGGAATCGACAGCTCGGCGAGCCGGGCGTGCTGGCGCCGGGCGGCTTCCTCGCCAATCGGAATGGTCTTGGGCAGGTGGTCGAAGTCGCCGGCCGAGAACTCGCCGAGTTCGGGCAGGATCAGGATGTCCGAGGGCCGCAGCGACGCCAGCGAGGCGCGCACATTCTGCTCGGTCAGGATGTTCAGCATCTGGCTGGTCACGCCGATCAGCGAGGTCAGGTCCTCGCGCTTCATCAGCGGCGTGCCGAGGTTGACCGCGATGACGATGTCGGCGCCCATGGCGCGCGCCACATCCACGGGCAGGTTGTCGGTCAGGCCGCCATCGACGAGCAGCTTGCCCTGGTACTCGGTGGGCGCCACGGCGCCGGGCACGGACATGCTGGCGCGCATCACGTTCGCCAGCTCGCCCTCGGTGAACACCACGGCGGTGCCGGCGACAAGGTCGGTGGCCACGGCGCGGTAAGGAATCGGCAAGGTATCGAAATTCCGATAGCCGGGGGTGTTGGCCAGCTTGCGCAGCACCGTCTCCAGTTGCACGCCGGACACCGCGCCCTTGGGCAGCAGCAGCCCGTCCGAGCGCACACCAATCTCGGGCGTGAACAGGTTGGTGTGGTCATCGAGCTTGCGGCGGATGGCCAGGTCCTGGCGCGGCGGCCGTTCCTTGAAGATGGCGCTGGTGGACAGCCCGCCGACCAGTTCCTCCATGTCCGGGATGCTCATGCCGCTGGCATACGCACCGCCGACCAGCGAGCCCATGCTGGTGCCGGCGATGCAGTCCACGGGCACGCGAAGTTCCTCGAGCACCTTCAGCACGCCGATATGGGCCGCACCGCGCGCGCCGCCGCCGGACAATACCAGGCAGATCTTGGGGCGGCCCACCGGGTGGGCCTTGGCCGCGGCCCCTTCGACCGAGCCGCCGGGCGTGGCCGGGGCGAGGAGGGCGGGCGCGGGGAACGGCGGATTCGGCGCCGGGACGATGTTGCTGGGAGTGTAGGAGGGCAGGCGGAGGGTGCCGCCCTGCGGCGGCGGCTCCTCGGCCATGGCCGGGCCCGGCGCGACCGCCAGCATCGCCAGCATCGCGGCGAGCAGGCTGCACAGGAAAGGGAGTCGCGTCGCAACGCGCATGGCAGCGTATCCGATCATCCACGCCTCACAGGTGGCCGGCGGCAACCTTGCCACAAGGCTAGCAGCCTGCCGCCGCAACCGTGTGCGCGATGGAACACCTTCGAAACAATTCAATATCGGATTGGAACGATGCAGATCAGGGCGGCGCCGGGAGGGCGGCTGTCCGCCTGCCGCCGCCGGCCCGAACCTGGCAGGCGGCATATACTGGCGCCGTAACATTTCCTTCAGGTCTTGAGCCGTGTCTTCCCCAGTTTCCGACGATCCGCGTCCGCTCCCGCCCGAGCGCCCTGGCGACAACGAGTGCTGCCAGAGCGGCTGCGATCCGTGCATCTTTGACTACTACAACGACGAAATGGAGCGCTACCGGCAGGAACTGAGGGCGTGGGAGTCTCGCCAGGGGGCGCACGCCGAGGCGCCATCCGCCTCCACATCGTCCACTTCGTAGCCTGCAGCCGGTGGAAGACCTTCTCGACTTCGTGCGGCGCCATCCGCGCCTGTTCGTGTTGACCGGTGCGGGCATCAGCACGGATTCCGGCATTCCGGGCTACCGCGACGAGCAGGGCCGGTGGCAGCGCTCCGCGCCGATGACCATCACCGCCTTCCTGAGCGGCCACGCGGCGCGCCAGCGCTACTGGGCGCGCAGCATGGTGGGCTGGCCCGTGGCGGCCGGCGCGCAGCCGAATGTGAGCCATCGCGTGGTAGCGGAGCTGGGCGATGCCGGGCGCGTGACCGGGTTGGTCACGCAGAACGTGGATGGCCTGCACCAGCGCGCCGGCAGCCAAGGGGTGATCGAACTGCACGGCAGTATTGGCCAGGTCATCTGCCTGTCCTGCGCCACGCGCTACCCGCGCGCGGACATCCAGCGCTGGCTGTGGCAGCACAATCCCGAATTCCGCGATGTGTCGGCGCTGCCGGCGGCCGATGGCGACGCCCATCTGGAATCGCCGCTGTTCGACAACTTCGCGGTGCCCGTGTGCGAGCGCTGCGAAGGGCTGCTCAAGCCCGATGTGGTGTTCTTCGGCGAATCGGTGCCGCGCGAGCGCGTGGCGGCCGGGCGGCTGGCGCTCGATGCAGCGGACGCCGTGCTGGTGATCGGCTCGTCGCTGACGGTGTTCTCGGGGTATCGCTTCTGCGTCTGGGCGCACGAGCATGGCTTGCCGATTGCCGCCCTGAACCTGGGCACCACGCGTGCCGATCCGTTGCTGACGCTCAAGGTGCTCGCCCCGATCGGGCCGACGCTGGCGGGGCTTGCCGCCGCGCTGGGGCTGGAACCCGGCGCGGGTTAGGTCGGATCAGCGCAGATCCAGCTTCACGCGGATGCCGTCCGCCGCCACGGTGATCGCGCCCGGCTGCACGTCCTTGCCGTTGAAGCGCAACTCCTCGGGCTTGAACGTATAGAGCGGATAGTCCTTCAGCAACTGCTGGGCCACCACCGCGCCAATGGCATTGAGCTGCTCGTTGTACTGGCTCATGCCCTGCACCTGGACCTGCTGGACCGTGGGATTGTCCAGCAGCACGGCGCGCTGCGTGGCGTCGTAGCGCACGCCGCTGTTCAGCGCCAGCGTGCCGTTGACCGGCGGCGACGGCAGGATGGTGTTGCTGACGGCCGCATCCATCTGCGTGGTGATGCGGTTGGTGGCCTCGTCCAGCACCAGGCGCGGGTGCGACAGCTGCACGCTCACCAGTTCGCCATAGCGCAGCGTGGCGGGAAAGCGCTTCTCGACGGCACTCTGCAACTCGGCCTTGGTGAAGGTGTATTCGCCGGTCCAGACGTTATAGGCGGCATGGGCGAGGGCGAAGCTGCCCAGCGCGGCGACTGCGGCGGTGGCCAGCAGCGCGCGCCGGGTGGGGAAGACGCGATTGATCAAGGGACGGGCCATGGGCTCGGTTTGGTTGGCATCGTTGCCGGTCAGACCGGGCCCGGGGGGCATCGTTCCTGTGTGATGAGTACGCCGCACGACGGGCGCCGCATCAATAGTGCGGCGGAATCTCATGCTGCGGATTGCTCTCGGCGGCGGTCGAGGCACTGGTCCGGACCTGCTGGTACAGCGCCCGGAACTGGGCCTGGAGCAGGTCCAGCTGCTGCTGCTGGCGCGCGACGGCCAGGTTCAGCGTCTCGATCAGGTCTTCCTGGAAGGCGACCTTGATCTCGAGGTCGGTCAGGCGGGATTCCATGGCATGTCTCCGGTTGGCCGCGCATTTTACGGCACGGCCATGCCGGGACCCTGCCATCGGCGCTTATTCGCCCGCCACCAGGACCATCCAGGTCACACCGAACTTGTCCGCCACCATGCCGAAGCGCTCGGAGAAGAAGGTCTTCATCGCCGGCATGACCACGTTGCCGCCTGCGCCCAGCGCGGCGATCGTCTTGTCGACCGTTGCCGCGTCCGGCACGGTGATGGAGAGCGCAAAGCCCTGGAAGGCGGCCTGGCCCTTGCAGTCGCCATCGGACGCCATGATCGTGGTGTCCCCGATCTGCAGCGCCATGTGCATGACCTTGTCGTCATGGCCGGCACCGGGCCCGCAACCGGGGCTGGCGTCCTGCGGCTCGGGGTTGTCACGGAAGCGCAGCAGCATTTCCACCTTGGCGCCGAGCGCGGTCTTGTAGAACTCGGCCGCTTCCTCTGCGCGGCCATCGAAGAACAGATAGGACTGGACTTTCTTGGACATCGACATCTCCTGGTTGGCGTTGGCCGGCGATTTGTGTACGCCGTCCACAAGAGACTAGCAAATAAAATGGACAACGTCCACATTGTTACTTTTCGTGTCCGTCACAGACGGACACGTTTTCGTGGCCCGGCCGAGCTAGCATAGACGACACGCCCCGCAGTTTGGCGCTACCGCCCGGGCGTGTCACAATTCAAGGTTACGAGTTCGGGCGCCGCATCGGCTGCCGCGTGGTGGTTTCACGCGGGAGCGCCCCAAGAGCCGACAAATTCACCTAGATTTCTGGCGATGACTACCATCCTGCAGCACATTCCTTCCGGCCAGCGCGTCGGAATCGCCTTCTCGGGCGGACTCGACACCAGCGCCGCGCTCCTCTGGATGCGCCAGAAGGGCGCCATTCCCTACGCCTACACGGCCAACCTGGGTCAGCCCGACGAGCCGGACTACGACGATATTCCCCGCCGCGCCAAGGCGTATGGCGCCGAGGAAGCCCGTCTGGTGGATTGCCGCGCGCAACTGGTGTCCGAAGGCATCGCCGCGCTGCAGTGCGGTGCATTCCACATTTCCACGGCCGGCGTGACGTACTTCAACACCACGCCGATCGGCCGTGCCGTGACCGGCACGATGCTGGTGGCCGCGATGAAGGACGATGGCGTCAATATCTGGGGCGATGGCAGCACGTTCAAGGGCAACGACATCGAGCGTTTCTACCGCTACGGCCTGCTGACCAACCCGGGCCTGCAGATCTACAAGCCGTGGCTGGACCAGCAGTTCATCGACGAACTGGGCGGCCGGGCCGAAATGTCCGAGTTCATGCGCCAGAGCGGCCATGACTACAAGATGTCGGCCGAAAAGGCGTATTCGACGGACTCGAACATGCTTGGCGCCACGCACGAGGCCAAGGATCTCGAGCACCTGGACTCGGGCATCCGCATCGTCCAGCCGATCATGGGCGTGCAGTTCTGGCGCGATGAAGTGGAAGTGAAGCGCGAGGAAGTGACCGTGCGCTTCGAGGAAGGCCAGCCCGTGGCGCTGAACGGCAAGACCTTTGCCAACAGCGTGGACCTGTTCATGGAAGCCAATGCCATCGGCGGCCGCCACGGCCTGGGCATGAGCGACCAGATCGAGAACCGGATCATCGAGGCCAAGAGCCGCGGCATCTACGAAGCCCCGGGCCTCGCGCTGCTGTTCATCGCCTACGAGCGCCTGATCACCGGCATCCACAACGAAGACACCATCGAGCAGTACCGCGACAACGGCCGCCGCCTGGGCCGCCTGCTGTACCAGGGCCGCTGGTTCGACCCGCAGGCCATCATGCTGCGCGAAACCGCCCAGCGCTGGGTGGCGGGCGCCGTGACCGGCGAGGTGACCATCGAACTGCGCCGTGGCAACGATTACTCGATCCTGAACACCACGTCGCCGAACCTGACCTACAAGCCGGAACGGCTGACGATGGAAAAGGGCGAATCGATGTTCACGCCGCTGGACCGCATCGGCCAGCTGACCATGCGCACGCTGGACATCGTGGACACCCGCGAGAAGCTCCAGACGTACGCGAAGAGCGGCCTGCTGTCGACCAAGACCAGCGCGGCGCTGCCGAAGCTCGAAGACTGAGCGCGGGCAGGCATCACCTGAAGAGCCGGCAAGGGCAACCTTGCCGGCTTTTTTCATGGCTGGCGCGCGGGTAGCAGCGTGGCGGGGTCGATGGCACCGGCCATCGCCGCGTAGCCGCGGTCGCCCGGGTGGAGGTGGTCGCCGCTGTCGAAGGCGGGGTGCAGGGCGTCCGGGTGGGCGGGGTCGCGCAGGGCGGTGTCGAAGTCCGCCACGGCATCGAAGGCGCCGCTGGTGCGGACCCAGTAGTTCACCTGCTGGCGCAGCGCATCCTTCTGCGGGCTGGCGTAGCCGTGGATCGGCGATCCCTCCACGGCCAGCGCGCCCGCGAACGGCGTGATTGTCGCGCCGATCACGCGCACCCCGCGCCGGTGCGCACGGTCGATCAGGGACTGGTAGCCGGCGATCAGGTCGGCGGCGGCGGGCAGGCGGGTCGTCGGCAGGAAGGTCGAGCCGGGCCAGCCGATGTCGTTGATGCCCAGCGCCACGATCACCGCCTGCACGCCGGGCACATCGAGCACGTCGCGCTCGAAGCGCGCCCGGCCCGCCTCGCCCATGCCGGCGCGCAGCAGTTGCCCGCCCGAGATGCCCGCATTGAGCACCGCGATGCCGTCCCCGGCCAGCCGGGCGGCGAGCACATCGGGCCAGCGCCGGTTGGCGTCGGGCGTGGCGCCATTGCCTTCGGTGATCGAATCGCCGAGTGCCACAACCACCGGCGCCGGCTGGCGGGCTTCCACCTCGATGGCGGACAGTAGCAGCCTTGCCTGGAAAGGCTCGGCCCGGGGCAGGGCGGTGTCCGCAACGTGGTGGCCATCGGCGATATAGGCCGTCTGCCGGCCATCCCAGTGAAAGGTGTCGATCCGCATCGGTCCGGGCAGGTGGAGGCTGACCGCTACCTCGGCCAGAGCCGGCAACGGTGACGACAGCGGTACCGGATCACTGGTCGCCGTGGCGCCGGGCGGGATGCTGACGGCGGGTTGCCCGGCGAAGGTCACCGCGTGGTTGGAGGCGCGGTCGATCCTGCCGCCGCCGGCATGGCGGGCGAGCCGGACGGCCTCCACTGTGAGCGGCACCCGGCCGTACTGGTTGGACAGCACCACGCGCAGCCGACTTCCGCCGATGCTGACGCGAGCGACCTGCCGCACCGTGCGGTCTTCGAGCCGGGCTGGCAGGCCGGTAGGCAAAGGCAGTTCGTCGGGTCGCCAGACCGGCTGCTGGCTGGCCACCCAGGTCGGCACCCATTGCGGGGCGGCCACGGCGGGGGCGGCGGCGATCCAGCCCGCCAGGGCAATCATGCGAAGCAGCGAGTGGGCAGGCATCAGAAAATTCTCGTCAAAGTTGGAACGGCCTGACTGTCGCCCATTCCGCTTTACGCGGGAACGCGGCAAAATCGCCTATCACTCATTCCATTAAAGAATGACATGGACACCCTCAAGGCGATGCGCGTCTTTACGCGCGCGGTAGAGCTGGGCAGCCTCTCCGCCGTGGCGCGTGAGCTGGACAGCACCCAGCCGACCATCAGCAAGACCGTGGCGGCGCTGGAGGCGGACCTTGGCGTGCGGCTGCTCGAGCGCAGTACCACCCACCTGCAGCCGACCGAGGCCGGCCGTCGCTTCTACGCCCATGCGCTGACCGTGCTCGATGCCTATGCCGAAGCCGCCGCCGATGCGCGCGGCCGGACCGATCGTCCCGTGGGCAAGGTGCGCCTCAGCGCGCCGGTCAGCTTTGGCGTGCTGCGGCTCAATGCGCTGATCCTCGATTTCCTTGCCCGGTATCCGGAGGTGGATGTCGAACTGATCTTCGACGACCGTTTTGTCGATCTGGTGGAGGCGGGCGTGGACGTGGCGTTGCGGCTCGGTGCGTCGCTGCCGCCCAATGTGGTGGCGCGGCGCATCGCGGTGTCGCCACGCGGCCTTGTGGCCGCCCCGGACTACCTCGCGCGCCATGCCCCGGTGCGGCAGCCGGCCGACCTTGCCGACCTCGACCTGCTCCGTTTCACCTGGCTCGCCGCCGGCGATGAGATCGTGCTGACCGATGCCCACGGCAACGTCGCCCAAGTGGACGCGCCGTGCCGCTATCGCGCCAACAATTCGCTGGCCATGCGCGAGAGCTTCCTGGCGGGCGCCGGGTTTGGCCTGACGCCGGCCTGGCTCGTGCAGGACCTGCTCGACACCGGCGCGCTGACCCCGGTGCTGCCCGGCTGGCAGGGCCCGGCGCAGGACGCCTACCTGGTTTATCCGTCGCGCCGCCACCAGCCGGCGCGCACACGGGCGCTGCTGGCCTTCCTGGCCGAGCGCGTGCCGGCGTTGCCCGGATTCCACCCCGTGGAAGCCTGACTCGACCGCGAAGCCGCCCGAGAGCGCCCGAAGCCACCCGTAAGCGCCGCAAGCGCCGCGTCGCCTGCAAGCCGCGCCACATCGGCGCACAATGCGCGCTGGCGGTCGCGCAGACGCCGCCAGACCCCTTGCTTCGGCCTCGACTACCCTGGGAATTCGCCATGCCAGATTTCACCATGCAGTACCGCCGCCTCGGCGCCAGCAACCTGAACGTTTCCACCCTGTGCCTGGGCACCATGATGTTCGCGGACCAGACCGACGAGGCCGAGGCCGCCCGCATCGTGGCCAGCGCCCGTGACCACGGCGTCAATTTCATCGACACCGCCGATGTCTACAGCAAGGGCGGCTCCGAGCAGATGGTGGGCCGCCTGCTGATTGCCGACCGCCACGACTGGGTGCTCGCCACCAAGCTCGGCAACCCGATGGGCAGCGGTCCGAACCAGTCGAACTATTCGCGCACGTGGATCCTGCGCGAGGTGGAAGACAGCCTGCGCCGGCTGGCTACCGACTATGTGGACATCCTCTACCTGCACCGCGACTTCACCGGCGCCAACCTCGAGGAGCCGGTGCGCGCCATGGGCGACCTGATCCGCGCCGGCAAGATCCGCTACTGGGCCGTGTCGAACTTCCGTGGCTGGCGCATTGCCGAGATCGCCAGCCTGTGCGACCGCCTGGGCGTGCCGCGCCCGGTGGCCTGCCAGCCGTACTACAACCTGCTGAACCGGATGCCGGAAGTGGAGATCCTGCCCGCCTGTGAGCATTTCGGCCTGGGCGTGGTGCCCTACAGCCCGATCGCGCGCGGCGTGCTGACCGGCAAGTATCTGCCGGGCCAGAAGCCGGACGCGGACAGCCGCGCCGGCCGGGCCGACCGCCGCATGATGGAGACCGAGTTCCGCGAGGAGTCGCTGGTCATCGCCCAGCAGCTCAAGGCGCATGCCGAAGGGCGCGGCCTCACGCCGGGCCAGTTCGCCACGGCCTGGGTGCTGGCCAACCCGATCATCAGCAGCGTCATTGCCGGGCCGCGCACGCTGGCGCAGTTCGAGGACTACTTCGGCGCGGTGAACGTCGCGATCTCGGCGCAGGAAGAGGCACTGGTCGATGGGCTCGTGCCGCGCGGCCATGCTTCCACGCATGGCTATACCGATCCGAACTATCCGTTCGGCGGCCGTCCGGTGGCATCCGCATAAGCCGCTCAGCGCAAGAAGTACAAGGCCCGCACCGCCCGCGTGTGACGCGCGGGCGGCTCGCGGTGCCGTTGTTGCGCGCCGGGCACGGCGCCGCAAGAAATTCCGCGTTTGAAAGCGTGCGCCAGCCCACTTCGGCATGCCACTCCACGCTGGTTGCTAGTAATATCAATACAGGCCGCCGCCCGTCAGATGCTGGCGCGGCAGCCTGCAATGTATAAGCTGGTGGCGCCCCGGAACGGGTGGGCGCAAGCGCAACCGGATGCCGAAACGTGTCACGTCGTCGCTGGATTCTCGCTGGCTTGGCGGTTGCCGTATGTGGCGGCGCCTACTTGGTTGTGACCCTCGTCACGCACGAGGTTCGCACGTCGCAATGGCAGGCCCGGTACATGAGCCGGCTGGGCAAGTCGTTGACCTACGAACTCCAGCCCGGCGCGAGCGACAGCATCCGTTATCCCCATTCCGGTCCGTACGACGAGCGCCTGGGCTACGAGCGCCTGCCCGAGTTCGGCGAGCGCCTGCTGCGGCACGGGTTTGCCACCACCGCGCAGGTGCGCATGTCGCCCGACCTGGTGCGGCTGATGGACGAGGGCATCTTCCCGCCCTACCGCGAGAAGAACCAGGCGGGCCTGATCGTGCGCGACTGCAACGCGCTGACGCTGGCCTTCGAACGCTATCCCCAACGCCAGTACGATAGTTTCGACGGGGTGCCGAAGGTGCTGGTGGCGTCGCTGCTCTACGTCGAGAACCAGAACCTGCTCAATCCCGAGTATCCGATGATGAATCCGGCCGTGGACTGGCGCCGGTTCTCGCGCGCGGTGCTCGACCAGGCCGTGAAGCTGGCCGACCGTCACCACGACTCCGCCGGCGGCAGCACGCTGGCCACCCAGATCGAGAAATTCCGCCATTCGCCCGAGGGGCGGACCCAGTCAATTCCGGACAAGTTCCGCCAGATGACCTCGGCCTCGCTGCGCGCCTATGTCAACGGCCCCGATACCCAGCGCGCCCGCGAAAACATCGTGCTCGACTACCTGAACACGGTGCCGCTCTCCGCGCGCGTGGGACATGGCGAGGTCAACGGCATTGGTGACGGGCTGTACGTCTGGTACGGCGAGGACTTCGGCGAAGTCAACGCGCTGATCCGCAACATGGACCCGCGCCGCCCCACCCCGCGCGAGGCCCAGGCATACAAGCGCGCGTTGGCGCTGATCGTCTCGCAGCGCCGGCCCTCGTATCACCTGCGGCGCGACGATACCAACCTGGACGCACTGACCGGCAGCTACCTGCGGCTGCTGGCGGCGGCCAACACCATCACGCCGGAGTTGCGCGACGCGGCGCTGGCGCAGTCGCTGGACAAGGCAGCCCCGCCGCAGCGGCCCGATCCGGCGCCCTGGGTGACGCGCAAGGCGGTCAACCAGGTGCGCAACGATGTGTCGCAACTGCTCGGCGTGGACAACCGCTACGCGCTGGATCGCCTCGACCTGACCGTGGACAGCACCATCAACCGTGAAGTGCAACGCATGGTCACGGACACGCTGCTGCGCATCCGCAACAAGGCCGATGCCCGCGAGATGGGCCTGTACGGCAAGAACCTGCTGCGCGAGGGCGACGATCCGTCGCGGCTGGTGGCCAGTTTCACGCTGTTCGAGCGCGTGGGCAACGCCAGCCTGGTGCGGGTGCAGGCCGATAACGTCGACCAGCCGTTCGATATCAACGCCGGGGCGCGGCTGAACCTGGGCTCCACCGCCAAGCTGCGCACGCTGGTCACCTATCTGGAGGTCATCAACGAGATCTACGACCGCCACGCCAACCTGGGCCGGACCGAGCTGGCCGCGATCCAGGTGCCACGCCAGGACGCGCTGACCCGCTGGGTGATCGACACGCTGATCAAGGCCAGGACGCCGGCCGAGCGGTCACGCGGGGCCATCCTCGAAGCCGCGATGGAGCGCAAGTATTCGGGCAATGCCGGCGAGGCGTTCTACACCGGCGGCGGCATGCAGAGCTTCACGAACTTCGAGAAATGGGAGGGCGAGCGCCAGATGACGGTGCGCATGGCCTTCCAGCATTCGGTGAATCTCATCTTTATCCGGATGATGCGCGACATCGTGAAGTACGAAGTCCACCAGGCCCACCCGGAAGCCACCGCGCTGATGGAGGACCGCAACGACCCGGGCCGCCGCCCGTACCTGGAGCGTTTTGCCGACGAGGAAGGCAGTTCCTATATGACGGCGTTCTGGCAGCGCTATCGCGGCAAGACCTCGGATGAGCGACTGAACATCCTGCTAGGCCGCGTGAAGCAGCCGACGCCGCACCTGGGAGCCGTGCGCCTCTCGGTGACGCTGCTGAGTGCCCGGCCTGCCACCGACTTCGACTCCTACGCCGCCGCCGTGCGTGCGCGGCTGCCCAAGCAGAAGCAGCCATCCGAGGAGGATCTGCGCAAGCTTTACGAAAAGTACGGCAAGGACAAGTTCGACCTGAACGACAGGGGCTACCTGTCACGCATCCATCCGCTGGAGCTGTGGATGGTGGAATACCTGGGCGACCACCCCGACGCCACGTTGAGCGAGGTGCTCAAGGCCAGCGCGGACGAGCGGCAATTCGTCTACAAGTGGCTGTTCAAGACCCGCAGCAAGCTGGGGCAGGACGCCCGCATCCGCACGCTGCTGGAGAAAGAGGCGTTCGACAAGGTGGCCAAGCGCTGGCAGCGGCTCGGCTATCCGTTCGATTCGCTGACGCCGTCGTACGCCACGGCCATTGGCGCTTCGGGTGACCGCCCGGCGGCGCTGTCGGAGCTGGCCGGCATCATCCTCGGCAATGGCGTGGATGCCCAGCCATCGACGATCCGTACGTTCGCTTTTGCCGCCGACACCCCCTACGCCACCACGTACACCCTGCGCCCGGGGCAGGGCAAGGTGCTGATTGCGCCGGAGATTGCCGCGCTGGTGCGGCGCTCGATGTTCGATGTGGTGGAGAGCGGCACGGCCAAGTCGATCCGCGGGGCCTTCACGCCGGTCAGCCGGCCGGGGCAGCCCGGCGCGCCGCTGATGATTGGCGGCAAGACCGGCACGGGCGACCAGCGCTTCCAGACCTATGGCCCGGGCGGGCGGGTGATTTCGTCGCGCTCGGTCAATCGGTCGGCCACCTTCGTGTTCCTGCTGGGAGACCGCTATTTCGGCACGGTGACGATCCACGTGCGCGAACCGTACGCGGCGCGCTACGCGTTCACGAGCGCGCTGGCCGTACGCGTGCTGCGCTCGGTGGCGCCGCAGGTCGCGGCGATGGCCGCCCCGGGCAGCACCACTGCGCTGCAGCGTTGCGGCAAGGAGGAGGGTTCAGTTCTTACGGCGAACCAGGTCGTATATCACCAGTAGCACGATGGCACCGATGACCGAGGCAATCCATCCGGCGGCCTCGCCCGGCTGGTAGTACCCCATCGACCGGCCGATGTAGCTGGCCGCCAGCGCGCCGAGCACGCCAAGCAGGATGGTCATGATCCAGCCCATCTTGTCGTCGCCAGGTTTGATGGCGCGGGCGATGAGCCCCACGACAAGTCCAACCAGCACAGTACCGAGGAATGCCATCATGGTGCGCTCCCGTAGCAGTGGATGAGGCGGCGTGTGGCCGCCGGAGCATCATGCCATGAATCGATGACGGGTGGCGCATGGTGTTCTCCCCGCTCCCTCCGGGAAGGGGAGAACACCCGTGCTCAGTGCTTGCGCGAGCTGATCACCGCCTCGGCCACGTTGGCCGGGGCTTCGGCGTAGTGCTTGAACTCCATCGTGAAGGTGGCGCGGCCCTGGGTGAGGGAGCGCAGCGAGGTGGAGTAGCCGAACATCGTCGCCAGCGGCACCTCGGCGCGCACGATCTTGCCGCCGCCGCCCGCGATGTCTTCCATGCCGTGCACCATGCCGCGCCGCGAGGAGAGGTCGCCCATCACGTTGCCGGTGAATTCCTCGGGCGTTTCCACCTCCACGGACATCATCGGCTCCAGCAGCACCGGCTTGGCGCGGCGCATGCCTTCCTTGAACGCCATGGAGCCCGCCATGCGGAACGCGTTTTCGTTCGAATCCACATCGTGGTACGAGCCGAACACCAGCGTCGCCTTGACGTCCACCACCGGGTAGCCGGCCAGCACGCCAGCCTCCAGCGTCTCCTTGATGCCCTTGTCCACCGCCGGGATGAACTCGCGCGGCACCACGCCGCCCTTGATGGCGTCGACGAAGGCATAGCCGCCGCCCTGCGGCATCGGCTCGAGGTTGAGCACCACGTGGCCGTACTGGCCGCGCCCGCCCGACTGCTTGATGAACTTGCCTTCCACGTCCTTGGCCGCACCCTTGATGGTCTCGCGGTAGGCCACCTGCGGCTTGCCGACCGAGGCTTCCACGCCAAACTCGCGCTTCATCCGGTCCACCAGGATTTCCAGGTGCAGCTCGCCCATGCCCGAGATGATGGTCTGGCCGGACTCCTCGTCGGTTGCCACGCGGAACGACGGGTCTTCCTGGGCCAGCCGGTTCAGGGCGATGCCCATCTTCTCCTGGTCGGCCTTGGTCTTCGGCTCCACGGCCTGCGAGATCACCGGTTCCGGGAAGGTCATGCGTTCGAGGATGATGACCTTGTCGGGGTCGCACAGGGTGTCGCCCGTGGTGGCCTCCTTGAGGCCCACGGCCGCGGCGATATCGCCGGCGCGCACTTCCTTGATCTCGTTGCGGACGTTGGCGTGCATCTGCAGGATGCGCCCCAGCCGCTCGCGCTTGGACTTGACCGGGTTGTAGACCGTGTCGCCCGAATTCACCACGCCCGAATACACGCGGAAGAAGATCAGCTGGCCGACGAACGGGTCGGTCATGATCTTGAAGGCGAGCGCAGAGAACGGCTCCTCGTCGTTCGGGTGGCGCTCGGCCTCCTTGTCGTCCTCGGTGTGGCCGAGGATGGCGGGCACGTCCGCCGGCGACGGCAGGTAGTCGATCACCGCGTCCAGCATCGCCTGCACGCCCTTGTTCTTGAACGCGCTGCCGCATAGCATCGGTACGATTTCACCGGCGATGGTGCGCTTGCGCAGCCCGGCCTTGATCTCTTCCTCGGTCAGCGGCTCGCCGCTCAGGTAGCGCTCCAGCAGGTCCTCGCTGGCTTCGGCGGCGGCCTCGACCATCTTCTCGCGCCATGTCTGCGCGGTGGCCTGCAGCGCGGCCGGGATCTCGGTGTACTCGAAGCGCACGCCCTGGCTCGCATCGTCCCAGACGATGGCTCGCATTTTCACGAGATCGACCACGCCCTGGAAATGATCCTCGGCGCCAACCGGAATCTGGATCAGCACGGCGTTGCCCTTCAGGCGGTCGGCGATCTGGGATTGCACGCGGAAGAAGTCGGCGCCCACGCGGTCCATCTTGTTGACGAACGCGATGCGCGGCACCTTGTACTTGTTGGCCTGGCGCCAGACGGTTTCCGACTGCGGCTGCACGCCGCCCACGGCGTCATAGACCATGCAGGCGCCGTCGAGCACGCGCATGGAGCGTTCCACCTCGATGGTGAAGTCCACGTGGCCGGGGGTGTCGATGATGTTGATGCGATGCTCGGGATAATTCCCGGCCATCCCCTTCCAGAAGGCCGTGGTGGCGGCCGACGTGATGGTGATGCCGCGCTCCTGCTCCTGCTCCATCCAATCCATGGTGGCGGCCCCGTCGTGCACCTCGCCCAGCTTGTGGTTCACGCCGGTGTAGAACAGGATGCGCTCGGTCGTCGTCGTCTTGCCGGCGTCGATATGCGCGCTGATGCCGATGTTGCGATAGCGTTCGATGGGGGTCTTGCGGGGCACGGTGATTCTCCGGTTAGGGCACCACGGGCCGTTAGCGTAGCACTTCTACGAATTCCTCGTGCAGTGCCGCATGGCCGACCGGGCCCGGCCGGATCAGGCGCCGGTCAGGGCCAGCTTTGCCGCGCGTAGTCGCCGTCCCTGGCACGCACCAAAGCGGCGCGTTCTGCGGCGCGCGCATCGGTATAGAACGGCGGATCGGCCAGCGGCAGGCCGTTCTCGCGCGCGGCATCGACGAGGATCTGGAGGTACTCGGTCATGTGCGACGCCGTGTAGTCGTTGGTGTCATGAAAACTCACCACCACCGGCACCACGCCGTTCACCGGCTGGAGCCGCCGCGCGCCGATGGCCGCGCGCACCTGCTCCAGCTCGCTCACCATATGGGAGCGCCGCCGCAGGCTGATGTGCCAGCCGTAGATCTTGCCGTCGCGCGCGTTGGCGTCGGCCATGAGCATGCCCAGGCCCAGTCCCTGGTAGACGCCCCGCGTCTCATCGTTATAGGCCCAGTTGGGCGGCCGTACCAGTTGCGCCACGTGGCGGCACTGGGCGGCGATGTCCGCCTCGCCCGCGCGCAGCGACGCCGCCAGCGCGGTTGGCGCCAGCTTGGTGTGGGAGACATGGCCCTCCACCAGGCCGCTGTGCACGGCGAGCAGGTGGCCGGCGGCGCAGGTCTCGCGCATCTGGGCGCGCCCGGCCGGGCCGCCGCCCCGGCGCGGATGCGCCGTCTGGACGAAGAAGATGGCCTTGATGCCGGGCGTGATCGGGTTGTCGGCCAGCTGGCGCAGGATCAGCGGCGTGCTGCCGTCCGGGCCGGCGTCGGGGCCATCGTCGAACGTCAGCAGGAAGCGCAGCGGCGGCAGCCTGGCGGCAGGCTTGGCGAACGCCACCGGCGTGGCGCTGGCGGGCGGCTCCGGGGCCTCGGCCACGGGGAAGGCCCAATCGGCAAACCCGGACACGGGCGCGGCCAGGAACAGGGCGGCGGACAACAAGGATCGAACGACAGCAGCACGCATGCGGGAATCAGGGGAGCGGAGACGACAGCGCGCGGCCAGACCCGCACCGCGCGAGGCAGCACGATACCACCGGCCTGCGGCCCGGCCGTGGCCCACTTTGTAAGCAGGTATGTGAAGTGGTGAATGCGGTACTTATGGCGGGCGTGCGCCCGATCCTGTCAGTGTCCGTCCGAAGCCGATTTCGGCTTACGCCGCACGGTGCGTGGCAGCGGCGCTTTCTACAATGGACTGGCTTGTCCATGCGAATAGTCTGAATTTCACCCGTTCTTCCCCCGTTACCACAACAAAAAGGCGGTCACGATGCGCGCCCCGGTCCTTCGTCTTACTCGTCCCATATTGCTGATGCTGGCCGCCATGGTGGCGTCCACGGGCATGACCTTCGCCACGGCGGCCCGTGCCGACGGCCCCGGCGTTGCCTTCTCGGCCAGCCGGCCCGGCGGCGCGCTGCCGGAGGGCTGGCAGAACAAGCCCGTGGTCAGCGGCAAAACCCTCACGCGCTACACGCTGGTGGCCGACCAAGGTACGACGGTGCTCGAGGCCGACGCCGCCGGCGCGGCCTCCGGCCTGATCCACGCGGGCGATGTCGACCTCGCCGCCACGCCGGTCGTGCAATGGCGCTGGAAGGTGGCCGGCCCGATCCCGGATGCCGACAACCGCGACGCCAAGCGCGAAGACGCCCCCGCGCGGCTGGTGTTCTTCTTCGACGGCGAAAGCAGCAACCTGTCGATTGGCGAGCGCGCCGGCATGGCCATCTCGGGCGCGGTCGGCGACAAGCTGCCCTACGCCACGCTGATGTATATCTGGACCAACAGCGCCCCGGTCGGCACGGTCATCGCCAATCCGCATACCAACCGGGTGCAGATGATTGTGGTGGGCGGGGCGGCCGATGCCGGCAAATGGCAGAAGCTGCGCCGCAATGTGAGTGCGGACTTCCAGAAAGTCTTCCGCGAGAAGCCGGGCAAGCTGCTGGGTTATGGCCTGATGACCGATACCGACAACACCGGCGCCAACGCGCGCGCCTGGTACGGCGACATCCGCTTTACCGCGCGCTAGATGCCGGGCGGCGGCGTGCGCGCGATGGCGGCGCGGATCGCCTCGGCCACGCGCACGGTCAGTTGCGGGGCCAGCTGCGGATCATCCTCGATGCCGGCGGCCTCGCGCACGCTGACCACCTTGGCCGGGTCGTAGTGCCGGCCGCTTCCGATGGCGTCCTCGAACGCATTGGCGCGGGCATTGATCTCGACCGGGTCCGCGCTCACCAGCAGGATGGCGTGCGCCAGCACCAGATGGCGCTGGCCATCGGCCGACTGCGCGGCGGCCGGCGCGCGGCGCCAGTACTGCGCGGTGCCGGCGATCTTGCGCGCGAGAACGCTCATCCCCCCGCCCGGCCCCCAGGCCAGGTTGTAGCGCCCGTCGCAGAACGACCCCTCCACCGCCTGCCAGTGCGTCTCCACGCCCAGCTGGCGCAGCCCGTCCGCCAGCACATCGCACAGGTGGATATAGACGGGCTCCATCCACGTAGCCGCCCCCTTCGGCACCGCGTAGGCCAGGCTCACGTTCAGGATGCCCGGCCCCTGCGGCACCAGCCCGCCGCCCGACATGCGCAGCCAGACCGGGCAGCCCCGGGCGGCAAAGTCCGCGCGGGCGGCCTCGATGCCGGGCTGGCGCAGGTAGCTGCGCGGAATCACCAGCGACAGCGGCGCCTCCCACAGCTGCGCCACCGGGCCGCGCAGGGCGGCGTGGTCCAGCAGCGCCAGTTCGCCCTGCAGCGGATCGGCCTCGGTCGGGTCTGGATCGATGAAGGAGAAGGCGGACGGCTGAGCGGTCATGGCAGGGGCTCCAGGTGGACAGTGCTGCGCAATTTTCCCGATCATCGCGCATATTGGCCACCCGTTGCTAACGGAAGCTAAGGGAATGGGGATGTGGCGTCGTTAATCCCAGGGAATTCCCAACAGACTCCCGACCATGAACCGTCTCACACTGAACACCAAACTCTGGGCGGCGCTTGCCGTCATGTGGCTGCTGCTGCTCGCGCTGGGTACCTGGAACGCCTTCCACGCCAGGTCCGTGATGATGGGCGAGCGGCGCGAGAGCCTGCAGTCGCTGGTCGCCACCGGCGAAGGCATCGTCAAGATGTACGCGGCGCGCGCCGCCAAGGGCCAGATGTCGAAGGAAGACGCCCAGACCGCCGCCAAGGACGCGCTGCGCGCGATGCGCTTCGGCCAGAACGGCTACCTGTTCATCGTCGATTCCAAGCCGCAGGTGATCCTGAACCCGGGCCTGCCGCAGACCGAGGGCAACATGGTCGGCGAGTTCAAGGACCCGGATGGCGTCTACGTCTACCGCGCCATCCTGGAGGGCGCGCGCCGCACCACCGGCCCCGAGGCCGGCTTCTCGACCTACCGTGGCCGTCTGCCCGGCACCGAGAACCCGCAGCGCAAGCTTACCTATGGCCGCCACGTGGCGGACTGGGACTGGTTCGTGGCCACCGGCGTGTTCCTGGTCGATGTGGAAGACGCGTTCCGCGCCAACCTGATCAACGCCCTGGTCAGCACGCTGCTGATTGGCGCGCTGATCGCGGCGGTGATGCTCTGGCTGATGCGCACCGTCAAACGCAGCCTCGGCGGCGAGCCGGCCTACGCGGTGGAAGCGGTCACGCGCATCGCCGGCGGCGACCTGACCGTGCCAGTGGTCGTGCGCGCTGGCGACGAGCACAGCGTGCTGGCCGCCATGCAGCGCATGCAGACCCGCCTGGCGGGCACGCTGGGCGAGATTCGCGGCGCGGCGGGCTCCATCGCCACGGCCACGGATCAGATCTCGGCGGGCAATACCGACCTCTCCCAGCGCACCGAAGAGCAGGCTTCGGCACTTGAGCAGACCGCGTCGAGCATGGAAGAGCTGACCGGCATCGTGCGCCAGAACGCGGACAACGCGCGGCAGGCCAGCGCGCTGGCCGTGAACGCCTCGGATATCGCCAACCGGGGCGGCGACGTGGTCAGCGAGGTGGTGGCGACGATGGGCGAGATCAACAACGCCTCGCGCCAGATCGTCGACATCATCGGCGTGATCGAAGGCATCGCCTTCCAGACCAATATCCTGGCGCTGAACGCCGCCGTGGAAGCGGCCCGGGCCGGCGAGCAGGGCCGGGGGTTTGCCGTGGTGGCGGGTGAGGTGCGCAGCCTGGCCCAGCGCAGCGCCAACGCCGCGAAGGAGATCAAGACGCTGATCGACAACTCGGTGGCGCAGGTGGACAACGGCTCGGTACTGGTGGCCAAGGCCGGCGAGACCATGCACGAGGTGGTGGGCGCGGTGCGCCGCGTGACTGACATCATGGGCGAGATCAGCGCGGCCTCCGCCGAGCAGAGCACCGGCATCGAGCAGGTGGGCCAGGCCGTGACGCAGATGGATTCGGTGACGCAGCAGAACGCGGCACTGGTGGAGGAAGCGGCCGCCGCCGCCCATTCGCTGGCCGAGCAGGCGCAGTCGATGATGCGCGCGGTGTCGGCGTTCCGGCTGGCGACGGCCTGATCGATCCGGCTCGTACTGAAACAAAAACCGCGGCCGGGGCCGCGGTTTTTGCTTTCTGGCGCTGGCGCTGGCGCTGACGGTTCAGGCCAGTTGCGCGGGCGAGAGCGAGAGGGCGCGCACCGCCTTCGCGGCAATCTCGAACGACTTGAGCCGCGCCGCGTGGTCGTAGATCTGGCCGGTCAGCATCAGTTCGTCCGGGCGCAGGTCGTCCACGAAACGTTGCAGGCCCTCGCGCACGGCAGCGGGGTCGCCCACCACCGAGACCGCCAGCGAGCGGCGGATGTGGTCGGCCTCGCTGGCGTCCCAGAGCGGGTCCATGTTGTCCACCGGCGGCTTGAGCTGGCCCGGCGTGCCGCGCACCAGCGCCAGGAACTGCTGCTGGAGCGACGAGAACAGCCGGCGCGCCTCGTCGCCGGTATCGGCGGCGAATACGTTGACGCCGAGCATCACGTGCGGGCGGTCCAGCTGTTCGGACGGGCGGAAGGTGCGCCGGTACAGGTCCACGGCCTGGCGCATGAAGCCGGGCGCAAAGTGCGATGCGAACGCGAACGGCAGCCCCATCGCGGCGGACAGCTGCGCGCTGAACAGGCTCGAGCCGAGCAGCCACAGCGGCACCTTCAGGCCCGCGCCGGGCACCGCGCGCAGGCGCTGGCCCGGGCGCACCTCATCGAAATAGGCCTGCAGTTCTTCTACATCCTGCGGGAAGGTGTCGGCGCTGTCGTGGCTCAACTGGCGGCGCAGCGCGCGCGCGGTGGCCTGGTCGGAGCCGGGCGCGCGGCCCAGCCCGAGGTCGATGCGGCCCGGATACAGCGCGGCCAGCGTGCCGAACTGCTCGGCAATCACCAGCGGCGAGTGGTTCGGCAGCATCACGCCGCCCGAGCCGACGCGGATGGTGGACGTGCCATTCGCCACGTAGCCGATCAGCACGGACGTGGCGGCGCTGGCAATGCCGGGCATGTTGTGATGTTCGGCCAGCCAGAAGCGGCGATAGCCAAGGCGTTCGGCGTGCTGCGCCAGGTCCAGCGTGTTGCGCATGGCCTGGCCGGCATCGCTGCCTTCCACGATCGGTGAAAGGTCGAGCAGGGAATACGGAATCATGGATGCGGGACGCGGCCGGGGTGACCGGCGCGCCATGTGGAGAGGGAAACGGGGCTATGGTAGTCACGCGCGCCGAATCGTGCTGGCGCCGGCCAAGTAGCCCTGCTGACCGTGGGGGCTAGGTGAACAGCCGCTGCGCCATGGGCCCCTGTGCAATGCGCCGGCCGATGTCGAACCCGAGCGCGCGGTAGCTTTCCCACTGCGCTTCGTCGAAGAACTGGTCGGCGGTGCCCTGCTGCGGGAAGTCGCGATGGACCGCGCCGTACTGGCGCACATCGGCCGGCGCGGTGGGCGTGAGGCGCGGCTTGAGCAGGATGATGCGGGTGACCGGCGGGGCGTCCGGCGCGCCACCCTGGCCGGCCACATAGGCATTGAGCAGCAGCCCGACCTTCGTCCGGCTTTCCGGGCTGGCATCGGCGGCAAAGTCGTCCAGGGTGCCGAACACGGTCTTGAGCACCGGGTCGCTCGCGGCGGCGGTGTCCACGACGATCTCGAGCCCGAAGTCGATGCGGGCCAGCCGGATCAGGTTGGCGAGATCCTTGAAGCGGTAGTCGGCGTCGCAGCCGCAGTCGCACAGCACGATCAGCGCCACGCGCCGCTCCGGGCGCAGCAGTTCATAGACGGCGGTGTTCTCAAAATGGCCGCCATCGGACAGGTACTGCCAGCCCCGGCGCGTGCCGTGGAAGCGCGCGGCGAGTTCGCACCCCAGGTAGTACTGCGTGCGGAACAGCCCGGTCAGCACGCCGAGCGTGGGCCGCGCGCGCCCTGCCGTGCCGCGCCGGCGCATCGGGGCGTGCGCGCCGCCGCTATCCAGCCGCGATGGCCACCAGACGCCGAGCCGCAGGTTGGCGAACCCCATCAGCAGCGAGGTGCCCAGCGTGGAGGCGCGGCCGAGGCCGGTGGAGATGGCGGCGCCCGAGATCGCCACCCAGTCGCCCACGGTGCGCGCGTGGGCCATCTCGCCGGGATGGCGGCGGAAGGTGCGTTCCTGCGACATCGCGCAGCAAGGCCGTCCATCGACGCTGAATCGCACGTAGGTGTCGGCGGGCAGGTGCTGCGGGGCGCCCGGCTGGGCCAGCGCGGGGCCCGGCGAGACGCAGAGCGGCTTGCCCTTGCGGTCGCGCTGCACGAGCTGCTCGGCGGGATCGACGGTCAGGTTCAGCGTGACGTTGATCAGGTGCAGCGGCGCCAGCACGCGGGGATCGTAATAGTCGTTGAGGCTCAGGGCGTCGTCCGGGGCGGGCTCGGCCACGCTGAAGCGCTGGCGCGTCTCCCGGCTGTCCGCCGCGGCGGTGAAGCGGTTGCCGTTGGAGGCGCCCAGGTACGCGCGCGTGAGCCGGGAGGCATAGAACGACTGGAGCGTGGACAGGTTCAGGAAGCCCGCGAAGCGCCCCACCACCATTGCCATGACCAGCGCGAGCCCCGTCAGCACGGCCAGTGCGGGCGTGGTCCAGGCCTTGCCGAAGACGAGCCAGTCGACCGGCTCGCCGCCGTCCCATCGCACCCAGAGCACGATCCACGACCAGAGCACGAAGACGAGCAGCGCCAGCACCGCCGCCAGCGCCCCGGCCAGCAGCGAGACGGGCAGGCGGCCCAGCATCGCGCGCCAGGACGAATCGCCGGCGCCCTTGTGGCCGTTATCGAGCAGATTGGCGCCATAGCGGACCAGCCAGACCAGCACGCCCAGCGAGCCGGCCGGGCCGAGCGCGCCCCACGGGTGCTCGGCCAGATAGCTATAGAGATAGCAGGTGCGCGCGGCGGTATCGGCAAGGCCCAGCGCGGCCAGCGCGCCGGTGACCCCCATCGCCGTGCGCAGCGCCCGCGTGGCGCGCACGCGGAACATGGTCACCGAGCGCGGGGCCGGCATCACCATGACCAGGCAAGCCGCCACCCCCAGCCAGGCCAGGATGCCGATGGCGAAGCAGGCGTACGCCAGTTGGGGCGACGGCTGCAGGCGCTGGAACCACCATGCGGTGGCCAGGAAGGCCGCGCCGATCAGCGCCGCGAGCAGCACGGCGTTGTTCAGCACCCGTACAGGCTGGCGCGGGTCGTCCGAACGCGGGTAGACCAGCCAGAACGCGATACCGGGCGGCACGGCGAACAGCAGCGCCGACGCCACCGGCAGCCACAGCAGGGGACTCCACCAGATGGCCAGCCGTTCGTTGTAGAACGCCTGGCGTGCGGCGTAGAGCAGGTCCATCTCGTTGCGGGCCAGTCCGTGCCACGCGCCCGTGGCCAGGTGCAGGCCCAGCGCCAGCGCGGCCAGCAGCACCAGTAGTGCGCTGCCAATCACATATTGCATGGCCAGCCAGTTGCGCACCACCACGGCGGCGGCGTAGAGGTTGTCGCCCGCGCCGGTGGGGGTGAGGTAGCGGCCGTTCTCGCGCAGCCACGCCACGGCGGCCCGGCCCGGTGTCTCGGCATAGGAGACCGAGGTGTGGATGCGGCCCGGCGGTTCGTATTGCATCGTCCGGTAGGCGTCCTGCGCGGCCTGCACGGCGCCGGTGCCGCGCCGCAGCCGGCCGGGCACGAACAGGCTGACGAAGAACGCGCCAAGGTAGCCGCCGCCGCTGACGGTGGAGAGATAGTCGAACTGGGCCAGCAGCGATTGGGTGCCGGCCACGGTGGGGGAGGGCGGGGTGTCGAGGGGTGTTCGGGCGGGAGTCTGGGCAGGATTCGGCGCTTCGGCCAGCGCCTGCATGACGCCGAGGCAGAACGTGGCGCTGCGGATGCCGCCGCCGGAGAGGGCGAGCGCGTAGGTCTGGCCGGCGTTGTGCCGGGGGATCTCGAGCATGCGCCGGCGGTGCGCCACGCGCGCGGCTTCATCGTCCCAACCCGGGTCTTCGCCTGGCATGCCGCCCTCCCTGCACAATGGCCTGGGCCAAGTATAGGAAGCGGCGGTTGATCCGGGGGGACTGCGGGTGGATTAGTGCGCGGCGGCTTGCTTGGTGGGGTCGTTGCTGGCCTCGTCGGACTGGGTCGACAAGGCGCCCTGCAGGCGCTTCCATTCGTCGAACCCGCCCGCCAGCGCCCAGGTGCGGCGGTATCCCGCCACACGCAGCCGCTCCGCCAGTACGGCGGCGGACATCTCATGAGGGCAGGCGCAATAGACCACGATGTCATGTTCGGGCGAATGTTCGCCCAGGGCTTCCAGCGGCGCGTGCAGCTCCATGACCAGCGCGCCGGGAATCCGCTCGATGGGGGCCACGCCATGCGCGCGCACGTCCACCACCAGTGGCGGCGCGCCCGCCGAGCGGCGCGACTCCAGCTCCATCACCGTCATCCGCGGAATCCGGCCGGTGCGGCGCAGCAGGCGCCAGCGCAGCCAGAAGCGCCAGGCAATGAACAGCGCGAACGCGCCGCCCGCGACCAGCACGGCGATATGGCCGTAGGTGCTGAACGCGGCCAGGATCGTATCGACGAAATCACTGAACACCACGCCCGCCAGCAGGGCCCCGCCGGCCCAGACCAGCGCGCCGAGGGCGTCGTAGAACAGGAAGGTCATGAACGGCGTGGAGGTCATGCCGGCCATGGCCGTGGAGAGCGCCCCGGCGCCGGGCAGCAGCTTGGCGAAGACCAGCGAGCGGGGCCCCACGCGCAGGTACAGCGACTGGGTCTGCCGGATGCAGGTGTCGGGGGAGAGGGAGACGCGGCAGATCGTGCGCAGCATCGGCTGGCCCAGCCGCTTGCCGGCGAAGTACCACGCCGTATCGGCGATCAGGCAGGCGGAGATCACCGCGAACAGCACGGCGCCAATCGACGGACCAGACTCCTGCATCGACAGCGCACCCGCCACGAACATCATCGGATAGGCCGGCACCGGCAGGCCGGCCTGCTCGGCCAGCACGCTCAGGAACACCAGGGACAGCCCGTGGCTGTCCAGCAAGGCCTGCAAATCACCCACGACATGTCTCCCGCCAGAAAAGGGGTCCGGCGCGAAAAGAAGGGGGGCGGCCGGATGGACCCACAGTGTGCCAGCGCCACGGGCGGCGTGCACTGCCATGATGCGGACAGGGTCATCAAGTTCCTTGAATGTGGCTGGACGGCGACGTGCCATCGCCCGGATCCGGGCTGCCGGCGTGGGCGGGGGCGCCGGGTGCGGCCGCTTGCAGGGCGATCAGCGCGTCGTTGAATTCGGTCACGATGGCGACATAGCGCGGCAGTAGCGCATCGATCACGGCGCGTTTGCCCTGGCGCGCGGCGGACTCCAGCGACTTGCCAGCCGCCACGAGCGTCGGGCAGCGGGCCAGCGCGGCGCTGCCCTTGGTGCGGTGCACGGCGCGCTGCACGCCGGTCCAGTCGCCCGTTGCCACCGTCCGCTGCAGGTTGGCCATGTCTGCCTCGGTGGTCTCGATCAGCCGCGCGAGCAGCATCCGGTAGAGCGCGGGGTCGTCCCGCGCCGCGTTGGCCACCGCCGTGCCCATGGCCTCGCGTTCGGCGCGGGGCAGAACCCGGCGGGCCCCGGCGTGGGTCATGGCGCGAGTCATGGCGTCAGGTGGCAACGGCGGGCGAAGTCGACCAGATCGACCAGGGATTCGGCGCGCAGCTTGGCCATGATGCGCGCCTTGTAGCTGCTGACGGTCTTGTTGCTGATGAACAGCGCGTTGCCGATGATCTTGTTGCTCATACCGCGCGCGAGCATGCGCAGGATGACCACTTCCTTGTCCGACAACTTGCGCAGGCCTTCGTCGTCGCTGACCATGCGGGACTCGCGCGAGGAGTCGCTGAACGAGATGGCCGTGGCGGGATTGGCGCTCGCGCCGTTCGGGAACACGGTAAAGCCGCCGAGCACGCTTTCCACGCAGCGGACGATGGCGTCCATGTCCTGCGTCTTGCTGATGAAGCCCTGCGCGCCGGCCTGGTAGGCGCGTGCGGCGAACGGCGTGGGGTTCTGGGCGGTCAGGATCAGGATGCGCACGCCCGGGTGGAGCGCGCGCATGCGCGGCGTGGCATCTAGCCCGCTCATGCGGGGGATGTCGAGATCCAGCACAACGAGGTCGGGTTTGTGTCGACGCACTGCCTCGATGGCGCTCTGGCCGTTGTCGGCTTCGAGCAGCACATTCACGCCCAGCAGCTGCGAGAGACGGGCGCACATGGCAAGCCGCAGCGCGGGGTGATCGTCAACGATCAGGATGGTTGTCATGCGTTACTGCCTTGCGGCCGCGCCACGCGGGCGGGCCAGGGGTCATCACTGACTGGGCAGTATATGGAGATAGCGCCGCTCCGTTTGTGGGAAGTTTCCGCAATCGCTGTGTGAAATTTCCCCAATTGGGCCGCACTAGATCCAGATCATGTTCGCGTCACATTTTTTGTCACCCATAGGCTACGGGTTATCCCAAAAAAATAGCGGCCCTCCACCAACATGGGGGGCCGCAAATCGGGAATGCGAGGAGGTCAGAATCCTCAAGAAGTGTTATCGGCACCTCAGGGCGACGCTAATCCCTACTTAGGTGGGGCCAGCGTCACACGACCTTCCTCTGTCAGGCGATGAGCCGATCCGGATGATTGGCCGGCCCCGTCGCGGCCCGCACGCGCCGCACGCCGGCTTCCATCTCCGCGTGCGCGGCGTCCAGCCACGCGATGCGGTGGCGCACGGGGTCGTTAGGTGACAGATCGTGGGCGGAAATCTCGCGCAGGAAATACCGGACCATGCTGCCGGCGCGCGCGGGCACCGGCATCATGCCCAGCATCTGGCTCCGATCGATCAGACCCAGCCCGGCGGCATGCCGCAGTCCCGCCCACGCCGTACGCCCGAGACCAATATAGAGCGCGCGTCGATGGCACTGCCCGAGCCGCGCGAGGAAGAGCGACTCGAAGACGGTGCGGAGCATGGGCACATCGAGCAGTTCGTCGAGCGGGCCGTCGAACGCGAGCCCGCGCCGCGTGGTGGCATGGGGCAGGAGCGCAAGCGGCTGGATGGCGTCGAAGCCATCGTTCCACAAGGCGGCCGCGTGCGGTTGCCCGATCAGCTCGGGCACGCGGAAGTGGTCGAGCATGCGGATCAGGTTGGGCCGTACGAGCCGGCCGCCCAGTTCCACGCGCCGTTTGTTCTCGCGCTGGATGCTCCGCCCGGGCGTATGCGCGAGCAGCAGTTCCTCCGTGACCGACGCGGCGAGCCGCACGTGGGTGTGGCCCGGCGTGGTGCTCACCAGCACCAGGCGCGCACCGGCGTTCCGATGCTCGAACGGCACGTAAGCCATGGTGTACGTCCCGTCCTGATCCACCATCACGGGTTTGTCCGCAATGGCTCGCGCGCCGCCACGCCGGATGCGCGCGCAATACTCTTCGATGTAGTTCGCCAAGATGTCCCCGCTCCAATGCTTCCCTGCTGCTTGCTGCCATGTCTTGTTTTGGCTTCATGTTAAGCCGCGGTACATGGCTAAGAAAGCGCCCAAGTGGCGTCCGGAGCGCGTTACAACACAGGCTTGGTTGGCGAGCGAACCAATGAGACCAGATGGCCCTACGTATGAGGGGATCGCGGGATGTGGATCGCGCTGTAGGACAACGTTGCGCGACGGTTGGGTCAGGATGATGACGGGGGGAGCGGCCGCTGGAGCCGCCAGCAAAAAAGGCCGGACACGAAACGTGTCCGGTAACCCATTTGCTGACTCAGGTCGTGTCAGAAACCCGAGAACTCAAATGATAACCATTATCATTTGCCGGGTCAATGAATACGACGTCGCCTTCAGGCGGTGAGCGTGGTCTCGATCGAAATCTGGGCGGACAGCGATTTGTGCACCGGGCACTTGTTGGCCACGCGTAGCAGATCTTCGCGCACGTTCGGCGGCAGCTCGCCATCGATTCTGACGGTGCGGATCATCTTGTAGGTGCCTGGTGCCTCCTCGTGCCGGACCGAGACGTGTACCTCGCGCAGGTCATAGCCCTTGCGCTTGGCGTAGACCTGGAGCGTGAGCGTGGTGCATGCTGCCAGCGCGGAGTCGAGCAGATCGTGGGGGTTCGGCAGCGACGGGTCGCCTGCGGGGGCATCGAGGTCCGCGCGCCACGTGGCGGTCTCATTGCGCAGGTCGCAGGCGCTCGCGCCCGAGGCGGCCAGCCAGGTTGCTTCGATTGTCATGGGTGATTGTCCTCAGGAGATGGGAGGGCGGGAACCGGTCCCGGACTGATGATTCTATATATAGGGGGCCGACATCGCGCCGAGGAGGTGCCGTGATCGTCATTTCCAGAAAAATCTGAAGTTTTGATGACAAACCCCTTGCCAGCCTGCGCTGGCTCCCTTAATATTCGCCCCCTCGCAACACAAACCGCGCTGCAAACGCAGCAGCGACAAGGGTTGCGGGGTTGATGGGTGGTCGGGCT